>NZ_CP014518.1:3780206-4410241 GCF_001577305.1 Sinomonas atrocyanea | reverse complement strand
TTGCCGTGCCCTAACGTCGTTAAGTCCTTTGTGTCTGCCTACTTCTCCTGTCGCATGCCCTCGGCACGCCCCACGCACAGCCCCTCCGGGTGCCCGTGCTGCGGATGCCGGCATGAGGCGCGGCGGGGGCGGCAGGCCATGAATACATAGCGTCCGCCAGCACTTCGACCCGTCCGGCAGACGCGCTCGATCTACTGGAGTGAGAGAAGTGAGCAAGCGGACTTTTCAGCCGAATAACCGCCGTCGTGCCAAGAAGCACGGTTTCCGTCTGCGCATGCGCACCCGCGCCGGCCGCGCCATCCTGGCTGCGCGCCGGTCCAAGGGCCGCGCTGAGCTCTCGGCCTGAGTCCTGACTCGGCCGGGTCGGATCGCGGGCACGCGCTGATGGCGGACTGATGCTCGCCGCGGCCCACCGCCTGCGCTCCGGCGCGGATTTTACGCATACCGTACGTTCCGGCGTCCGCCAAGGGCGCCGGAACGTCGTGCTGTATGCGGCCCCCACTGGCGAGCGGGCGAGCCGGTTCGGTTTCATCGTGTCCAAGGCGGTGGGGAACGCAGTCACACGCAACCTCGTTAAACGGAGGCTGAGGGAGGCCGCCGCCTCGACGGTGCGCGTGCGCCCTGTCGGACTCGACGTCGTGGTCCGCGCCCTCCCCGCGTCGTCAACGGCGAGCTGGGACGACCTCAGCACGGACTACGAATCGGCGCTCGGCGCAGCCCTGCGCCGCCTCGAGCGGGGCACCGGCCCCGACGGGGCCGCCGGACGGGAGAGGACAGCGGATGGCAGCGGTGGCTGAGATGCCCGCCGGCGCGCGGCGACCGGCGGCCGTCAGGTGGGCGGCCGGCGTCGGCCGTTTCGTCTGGACCCTTCCGCAGCACGTGCTCATCCTGCTGCTGAAGGCCTACCGCGCCGTCGTGTCACCCCTGTACGGACAGGTGTGCCGGTTCTTCCCCTCGTGCTCGGCGTACGCCCTCGAGGCCGTCACCGTGCACGGCGCTGTGCGAGGATCGTATCTGGCGGTGCGCCGGCTGGCCCGATGCCATCCCTGGAACGCCGGGGGCATTGACCCGGTCCCGGAGGGCCACCGCCATTGGCCCGAGGACCGCATCCCGCGGATCGTCGTGCTGAACCACCCGGACCGCTTCTGGACCGACGGTGCTGGCCCCGCAGGCCCGCGCCCCAACGACACGAGTAACTGACATGAGGAACAGGGAAAACGCATGGACCCTCTAGGGACAATACTTCTGCCCTTCGAGTGGCTGGTCTCCTTCGTCATGGTGGCCTTCCACGAGGCCCTGTCCTTCATCGGCCTGCCCGCAGCGAGCGGCTGGACCTGGACGTTCTCCATCATCGGGCTCGTCCTGGTGATCCGCGGGGCGCTGATCCCGGTCTTCGTCAAGCAGATCAAGGCCCAGCGCGGCATGCAGCTGCTGCAGCCAGACCTCCAGAAGCTGCAGGCGAAGTACAAGGGCAAGACCGACCAGCTCTCGCGCCAGGCCATGGCCCAGGAGCAGATGGCGCTCTACAAGCAGCACGGGACCAACCCGTTCTCCGCCTGCCTCCCCATGCTGATCCAGATGCCGTTCTTCTTCGGGCTCTTCCGGGTCCTCTCGGGGATCAGCAACGCCCAGGCGAACAACACCGGCATCGGTGCGATGACCCATGACCAGGTCGAGCAGTTCCACAACTCGAGCATTCTGGGGGCACCGCTCTCCGCGTCGCTGCTGCACGGCGGTGGGGGCGACGCGGTCGCCGTGGCCATCCTCTCGATCCTCATGATCGTGGCGATGACGGCCTCGCAGTTCATCACCCAGAAGCAGATCATGGCGAAGAACATGTCCGAGGCGGCCATGGCCAGCCCGTTCATGCGCCAGCAGAAGATCCTGCTCTACATCCTCCCGCTCGTCTTCGGCATCGGCGGCATCAACTTCCCGATCGGCGTCCTGATCTACTGGACGATCTCCAACCTGTGGACCATGGGCCAGCAGTTCTACGTGATCCGCCGGATGCCCGCTCCCGGTTCGCCTGCCGCTCGGGCCCTCAACGAGCGCAGGGCCGCGAAGGGCCTCGCCCCGATCGACGTCACCACGGGCAAGGTCATGCGGCCCGAGGACATCCCGCCGCCGCCGGAGCCCAAGACGCAGCGCCAGCAGCCGCAGCGGAAGAACAGGAAGAAGAAGTCATGACCTCCGAGAGCACTGCCGTGAACGTTCCCGAGGACCACGACGCCGAGGACGCCGCCTCCCAGACGCCGCTCAGCCGGCTTGAGGAGGAGGGCGACGTCGCCGCCGACTATCTGGAGGAGCTCCTCGACATCGCCGACATCGACGGCGACATCGACATCGAGGTCCGCAACGGCCGGACCTACCTTTCTGTGGTCGGGGATGACGAGGCCGAGGGGCTCGACACCCTCGTCGGGGCCGACGGTGAGGTCCTCGAGGCCCTCCAGGAGCTCACGCGCCTCTCCGTGCTCTCTGCCACCGGGAACCGCTCGCGGCTCGTCCTGGACATCAATGGGTACCGCGGGGAGCGGTCCGTGCGGCTGCAGGAACTCGCCGAGACGGCCGTCGAGCGGGTCAAGGCCGGCGAGACGACGGTCCACCTCGACCCGATGAGCTCCTACGAGCGGAAGATCGTGCACGACGCCGTGGCCGAGCTCGGGTTCGTCAGTGAATCCGAGGGTGAGGGCGCCGCTCGGCACATCGTCGTCTCGGCCGACTGACGACGTGGCCGAGAAGTCACCCGCTGAGGCCGCCGTCGGCGGCGTGCCCGAGCTGGTCGGGAACGATCTGGCCGCTGCCGAGCACCTGTTCGGCGACCGCCTCGACCTCGCGCGCCGCTACGTGCGCCACCTCGCCACGTCCGGCCTCGAGCGCGGCCTGATCGGTCCGCGGGAGGTCCCGCGGCTGTGGAGCCGGCACGTGCTCAACTGTGCTGTCATCGAGTCCGAATTCCCCGAGGGCGCACGCGTCGCAGACGTGGGGAGCGGGGCCGGGCTGCCCGGCCTGTGCCTTGCCATCGCACGGCCTGACCTTCACCTGACGCTCATCGAGCCGCTCGAGCGGCGTGTGCACTGGCTCGAGGAGGTCGTCGCCGACCTGGGCCTTGCCAACGTCGCGGTGCTCCGGGGACGGGCCGAGCAGGTTGCGGGCGAGGTCGACGCCGATTTCGTCACCGCCCGAGCCGTGTCCGCGCTCGCGACGCTGGTGCCCATGACGCTCCCGCTGCTGCGCGGGTCCGGCACGCTGGTGGCGATCAAGGGACGCAGTGCCGCGGAGGAAGTGGAGAAGGCCGCCAAGGCCATCCGGAAGTTCAAGGGCCACTCCGTAGACGTGCACACCGTGGGCGAGAGCCTGCTGGAGGAGCCGACGACTGTCGTGAGGATCGATGTCGGCGAGGCCTGAACTCCCGCGGGAGGACGGGTTGAACCGTTAGTCTAGGGAGAGGCAATCGACGCGAATCGAGAGTGAGTTGACAGTGACCAGTGGCGAGACGTCGGCCCAGCGCATACCTCCCTTTTTGACGCTGGGGTCTGCACGCGCCACGGCCAGCGGCCCCACGGAAACCGGTCCGCAGCCGCCCTCGGTCCCGGCCGAGCTCTTGGCTGCGCCGAAGGGCGATGCCCAGTCCTTCCTCCAGAACCTCGATGAGGGCAGCCCGATCGCGAGCCAGCTCGCGAGTGAGGCGCGGCGCCGCGAGAGGCTCAGTGGACGCACGCTCCGCCGTCCTGACAACACCCGCGTCTTCACGGTGTCGAACCAGAAGGGCGGGGTCGGCAAGACCACCACGACCGTCAACATCGCCGCGGCGTTGGCCTCTGCGGGCATGCAGGTCCTCGTGATCGACATCGACCCCCAGGGCAACGCGTCGACGGCCCTCGGCATCGAGCACCATTCGGAAGTCGAGAGCATCTACGACGTCCTCATCAACGATGCCCCGCTGAACGACGTGGTGGCACCCTGCCCCGACGTGGAGAACCTGGTCTGCGCGCCCGCGACGATCCACTTGGCGGGCGCCGAGATCGAGCTGGTCTCGTTGGTCGCACGCGAGCAGCGTCTGCGCCGTGCCATCGACAACTACGCCGCCGAGCGCCAGAAGGCTGGGCTCGAGCGCCTGGACTACATCTTCATCGATTGCCCGCCGAGCCTGGGCCTCCTCACGGTCAACGCCTTCTGCGCGGCGACCGAGGTACTCATTCCGATCCAGTGCGAGTACTACGCCCTTGAGGGACTGAGCCAGCTGCTCAAGAACATCGAGATGATCCAGAAGCACCTCAACGCGGACCTGCGCGTCTCCACGATTCTCCTCACCATGTACGACGGCCGGACGAACCTCGCGGCCCAGGTGGCCTCCGAGGTGCGCGAGCACTTCCCCGAGCAGGTCCTGGAAGCAGTGGTGCCGCGTTCTGTCCGGATCTCGGAGGCTCCCAGCTACCAGCAGACCGTGCTGACCTACGATCCGACGTCGACCGGTGCACTGTCCTACCTCGAGGCCGCGGCCGAGATCGCGGAGCGCTAGCTCGTTGGCGGGTCACCAGTCTCGCATCACCTCTGAACAGCCAGTGCCCGGGCGAACGGGCTCAAGGGAGGAAACCGCTATGAGCGAGAAGCGCCGAGGACTCGGCCGGGGTTTGGGAGCCCTCATCCCGAGCACGGCACCGGTTAGCGGCTCGACGACGCCGTCGCGCCCCGTTGACCTGTTCTTCCCCGACACCGGGCGCCGGTCCGCCGAGGAAGCGCAGGAGCAGGGGGAGTCCCTCGGCACCGCTGCAGAGGTTCCGGCCGAGAAGCCGGCTGTTGACCGCGGAGACCAGGGCGCCAAGAAGCCCTCGACCTCGCAGTCGTCCTCCAGCGCTCCGGAGGCCGAGAACGAGGAGGGCCGTCGGGGCTCTGTCCCCGACGAGGCGGGCCAGCCGCGGGCCAAGGCGCCCCGGAGCCGGTCTAGGCGCGCGCAGACGGAGGATGAGCTGGACCTCGTCGAGGTGCCGGGGGCACAGTTCGCCGAGATTCCTGTGGACGACATCCACCCGAACCGGAAGCAGCCCCGCACGGTCTTCGACGAGGAAGACATGGCGGAGCTGGTGCACTCGGTGCGTGAGATCGGCATCCTTCAACCGATCGTCGTCCGGAAGTCAACCGAATCCGGTAGCGAAAGCTATGAACTGGTCATGGGTGAGCGCCGCTGGCGTGCGGCCAAGGCCGCGGGGCTGGACGCGATTCCCGCTATCGTCCGGGACACCGGTGACGATGCGCTCCTCCGCGATGCTCTCCTCGAGAACCTCCACCGGAGCCAGCTGAATCCGCTCGAAGAAGCTGCCGCCTATCAGCAGCTGCTCGAGGACTTCGGAACCACGCATGAGGAACTTGCCGATCGCCTCGGCCGCTCGCGTCCGCAGGTCTCCAACACCATCCGGCTTCTGCGCCTGCCTCCCCTCGTCCAGCGCCGAGTGGCGGCTGGGGTGCTCAGTGCTGGCCACGCTCGAGCTCTCCTTTCTCTTCCGGATGACGCCGCGATCGAGCGCATGGCGCAGAGGATCGTCGCCGAGGGGCTGTCCGTGCGCGCCACCGAGGAAGCCGTTGCGCTCTACCAGGAGCCGCAGGAGGCTCGCCGTACTTCTGCTCGGAACAATGCGCGCCACGAACGGCTCGATTTCCTGGCGTCCAACCTTGCCGATCGTCTCGACACCAACGTCAAGATCACCCTCGGTGCACGCAAGGGGAAGGTCAGCATCGAGTTTGCCTCGGTGGAAGACCTCAACCGGATCATGACGCTCATCAGCCCCGAAGAGGAGTGATCCTCGGAACGCAGCGAGGGCTGAGCGGAACTGCTGTCTGATCGGGGCCTGTTTCACGTGAAACAGGCCCCGAGCCTTTGCACGCAGCGCTGGCAGGAAGCTGAAGCCGTTGGTGGGTGGACGCGGAAAATCCCCGCGGCCTCTGCAGGTGTCGCTCGACAGCCTGAATCAAGTGCATGGATCTGCGCATCGCTGCCGGAGGTTGCCGCATAGAGCGCCAATGGACAAGCCCGCGCCCAGGGCGTGAGCTGCGGGCGCATCGCGCATTGCACGACGCATGCGCTTCCGGGAATCGGGTAGAGTGCGGCTGAATCGCCAGCACGTCGCGGGGAATACTGTGACAATCCTTCAGATCTGTGGATTCAAAGACCCCTCCTGGAGGTGGTGCTGGGAGCAGCGAAGGACGGGAGACGGGGGACAACTTCTAGAGTCGGACCACACGCAACCCGTTGGCGTCTCCGGCACCGCGTATTCGTCGCGCGCGCCCACTTCCGCGCGGCCCAAGAATCTGTGTCCACGAGGCCCAAGCAGTGCCCCCCCGCGAGCTTGATCCCTTTCTGCGGCGGCGGCGCTGTAGGCCACACTGCAAGAGAAATCCACTTGCCTAAGAGGCGGTGTTGCCGCGTTTCCTTGGAGGACGATCGTGGGGGTGCCATTTGCTGTGGTCGGAACCCCTGTTGGCTCGCGCGTGTTCGCAAGCGCGATGCCAAGAACCAGGTGGTGTGCGGGCGAATCGCCAGTACGTCGCGGGAAGTGCGATGACTCCGCTTCGAACCTGCGGATTCGGAGTAATGGTTACCGTCATTGTGATCTCCTCGGAACCGCGGACACCGAGACGCGCTCAAGGTCGACCTCCTTAAAAGGGGTACGCACTCGGCTTTCGAAGTTTGCTGTGGACGACACTGGATGCCGGTTCACGACAGGGCCTGTCAGCACAGCAATACCCGGCAAGGAGGAATCGTTGTGGACCCACGAGAGCGGCGGATCGGACGCAGAGCTGTCGTCGGACTGCGCGCTATGACCCGCTGGCACTGCTGCCGATGTTTCACGTGAAACGATGCGCCCATGTCGTCCCCATGACCCCTCCGTTGGGAGGCGGCGTGCGACGCCGATCGACAACCTGGCGGCTGGCCGATTGGAGGGCAGGCCCGATACGCGCTATGCCATGACCTGGGCTCGCTCGAAACCTGGCCCTAGCCCCCGTGGCCATGGTGGCACTTCGGCCATACAGGTCCCGGCGCGGTTCGAGAGACGGCACGGGATGGATTCGACTCGCGCTGCGGTTGGCCAGACAGTAACGCCTGCGAGCCGCGTCAGCGGGCGTGATCTGCCTCTTCGTCACTCCCTGGTCATGGGAAGGACCCGTGCTACCTCGAACGGAGGCCTTGGCCGGCGGGGAAATCGTGGCCGGCACCTTCCGAAGAGGCTCGACGCGAGCTCGTTGTTCACGACATGATCGGGCGCTTCGGTGTGCCGTCGCAGGGAGGTGTTTCACGTGAAACCAAAGGCTTGGGACTCGTCTCCCGCGCCGAGGGGTGGGCGCCGGTCCAGGCCCGCGAGCAGCGCGACCGCGATATGTACAGCCCGGGCCGCGCCAGCTCTCCGCTGTGGCGTGGGTTGATTGAGCCCGCCCGGTTGCAGGTTCGTGCGGGTTGTGACGTGCAGAGGACGGGAGCCGCCCGAGCACCGTGTTAGCGGCCTCTCCGAGCTACCCACTAGCCTCGGGCTCGAGCAGTCATGGCGGTGTAGGCTGGCCGATCATGCGCGGCCCCTCGGGTCGGCCAGACTTCCGTACCGCTGCCGTTTCCGCGACTGGTCGAGCTGGGGCTGCCGGGGTGCCAGGGACTCGACAGCGCGCATCGGGGCGCTCAAGCGTGCGGGGGCTCCGCAGGCGAGCAGCGATTAGACAGAGTGGACGAGCGAGAGCCCTGTGGGCCACAGCGGACGGTCGAGGTTCGACCCGGTCGGTGGCCGGCCCCAGCTGTGCGCACTGGCGGTCGCGGCGGTGTCCGTTGCCAATTCGTCACCCAGGCGCACGAAATCACCTGTGGATATCCCTGTGCGGATCTCGAGGCCGACGATGATGGGCCTGTGGATAACGGTGGGGATAAGTGCTGTGGATTTGCGACGTCCGTGGCGGTGGGCGGAGACACGTGCATAGCGCCGGCGTGGAATGTGCGGGCTGCGGTCCTTTGTGTTCATGCAATGATCGCGCTGTCGCGGCATCCACGCCCGACAGTGAGTAAGCCCAGGCACTCCGATACGTGCTCCGATGGATGAGTAGGGGCTGAAATCAGCCGACTCGGGCCGAGTTTTGTGGGACACGTCCGGTGCTTCGTAGCTGGAGGTCGACGGCGGCTGCGAATTGGCACCCACAACGAATCCGAGCCCGGAGGGGACAATGCCGCTTGCCCTCCTTGTCTCAGCTGGTAACGACGGCCAGCACAGCGCGGCAGAACCGGCTGTGGATATTGCCTGTGGATAACCCTGTGGAGTACTGGGCCGTTGGTTCGGTTTGGTGTGGATAACCCGCGCGACTGTACCCATGGATGGGCGTTCCACAAGCTGCCGGCCCGGCCGTAAGGAGAGGCGTCGTTTCACGTGAAACCATGGCCGCGGTGTTTCACGTGAAACAGAGACAGCACCCTGCGCACCCTTTCGCGACGTGGCCACCACTCAAGGGCGACGCCTCGTCGCCGTACGCGTCTGGGATGCCGCCCCGTACCGGGGGCCAGTCTGCCGACCGGGCCCGGGCGAACGCGGGCGCTGCCGTCAGTCGCAACGCTGAGCAAGATGCACGGACCGTCCTCGCGAGCGGCGCGTCTCCAGAATAGCGGCAGAGCACAGGACTGGGGCGTGCGAAGACCGAACATAGACAGACTGTTTCGATGCGGCCGCCCTTGCCGCGTTCGGGCGTGTCCCAAGTCGTCGAGAAACCGTGATGACGACCAGCTAGGGCATCGACCGGCTCTTTGAGGGAACCGACGCGTCTGCCCGTCGATCGGCGCGGATTTGGCATCTAGTAGAAGTCTCGCTGGCCTACAGACCGTAACTGCTGCCGGGGGGGTCAGCAGCGATCCATCGCCGGCAGCTGGTGTAGATCGTCGGACCGGCCCATCACCGCCGCCTGCGAGGAAGCGCTATGTTGTCCGGTACATGAGCCGGGGACGACCGTCGATCGTCTACGGGCGCCTGGAGGACCGCCGGGCGCACTTCTAGTGAATTCTCGTCCATCGCAACGCGTGACTAGAGCGACGCAGGTGAGATCGCGCACGATGCTGCGGCCCGCTCACGCTCCTGGTCGAGAATCGAAAATCATCGGCTCACGACGCAACGACGGGGGCCCGCGAATCTGTCCAGAGGGCATGCGGCGTAGCGAGACACCCCGTTTCCGCCACGTGAACGTTCCTGCTGGCCGGTGGTGCTCGTGGGTCGGCAGTTACAGGTAAGCGGATGGGAGTAGGTGGTGACACGAAGCGATCCGCTGCCAACACTAGCCGTGCAGGGTAGTGCCAACCTGCAGGTCCTGAGTTTGGGCTGATTTCAATGCTGACCGCTGTCCGTCCATGGGATCTGATGCCCCCGGGGTGCGGGTCCCAAGGTATGGTTGCGGCGTTGTGTCGGCGGGATTGCGGTTCCGTGGTGGCCCCACCATGCAGCCTGGCCACTTGGGCTTTAGGGGCTGCTGTCGATGTGGGATTAGCAGGACCACCTCGATAGGAGGTGTCTCTTTCTACGGAAAATCCTCGGCGGGGGCTTCTCAACAGCGGGCACGCGACGGACCTTCGTTTCACGTGAAACAGCGGTCGGAACAGCCTGGGCGATCGGGCTTCCGGGTGAATAGGATGCGCAAGCAGGGATGAGCGAACGCGGTGCCGCGAGCATGAAAGCCGCGCGTGCGTCGCTTGCTTCGGCTCGCGCGCCTCATGGGGCGCGAGCTGGTCTACGAAGACAGCGGCGTTTCACGTGAAGCACCGACGCACTAGGGCGTGCGAGGGAGAACGTGTGCGGGGCATCGTTGCACAAGAAAAGGGGAGGACGCCTCTTGGCGTCCTCCCCCCAGCATCGCAGCTGCGGAAGGCAGTCCTACTTCGCGAGGACCTCGTTCCACTCCTTCTCGAAGTACTGCTTGGGCCGGGCGCCGATGACGGTGCCCGTGACCTTGCCCTTCTCGAACAGGTACACGGCGGGGATCGATGTGATCCCATACTCGGCGGCAATGTTCGGGTTGTTGTCGACGTCCACCTTCACGACATCCACCTTGTCGGCGTATTCGACGGAGATGTCATCGAGGATCGGGCCGAGTTTGCGGCACGGTCCGCACCATTCGGCCCAGAAGTCCACAATGACAGGCTTCTCGGACATGAGGACCTTGTCAGTGAACTCGGCGTCAGTGACGTTCTTGGCGTTGCTCATCTCTTCTGATCCGATCTCTAGGGTGGGTCTCAGGACTGTGCTGCGAGGGAGCGGGCCTCGACGTCGGCCAGGTAGTGTTCGACGTCGAGAGCGGCGACACAACCCGAACCGGCTGCCGTGATGGCCTGACGGTAGGTGGGATCCACAACATCGCCGGCGGCGAAGACGCCCGGGATGCTCGTCTTCGAGGACCTGCCCTCCACGGCGATGGTGCCCTCGGGAGTGAGCGCGAGGACGTCCTTGACCAGGCTCGTCCGCGGATCGTTGCCGATCGCCACGAAAACACCGGTCACTGCGATCTCGGACTCGGTACCGTCCACGGTGCTCTTGAGCCGGAGGCCCGTGACCTTGTCAGCGCCGATCACGTCTGCAACCGCCGAGTTCCACACGAAGGTGATCTTCTCGTGGGCGAGCGCACGGTCCGCCATGATCTTGGAGGCGCGCAGGGAGTCACGGCGATGAACCACAGTGACCGAGCGGGCGAACTTCGTGAGGAAGAGGGCCTCCTCCATGGCCGAGTCGCCGCCGCCGATCACGGCGATGTCCTGGTCCTTGAAGAAGAAGCCGTCGCACGTGGCGCACCAGCTCACTCCATGGCCGGACAGCCGCTTTTCGTTGGGGAGACCGAGCTCGCGGTAGGCGGAGCCCGTCGCGATGATCACGGTGCGTGCCCGGTAGGTCTCACCGCTGGCCAACGTCACGGACTTGATGTCGCCCTCGAGCTCGAGCGACTCGACGTCTTCGAACTCGATCTGCGCGCCGAACTTCGAGGCCTGCTGCTCGAACTTGTCCATGAGCTCGGGACCCTGGACTCCCTCGGGGAAGCCGGGGAAGTTCTCCACCTCGGTGGTGTTCATGAGCTCACCGCCCGCGGTCACGGAACCAGCAAAGATCAACGGATTAAGGTTGGCTCGCGCGGTATAGATTCCGGCGGTGTACCCCGCGGGACCCGACCCGACGACGATGACGTCGCGGATCTCTGCGCTTGTCTCTGCAGTGCTCACGGAGTGCGTACCTCTTCCTTGGCATTCAACGGTTGGCGTCAGCATCCACAACACGCCGATGGATATCGATATTCCGGGACGCTGTCTGGTCCAAGGGTACCCATGGGGCCGGGGCACATCCCAAGCAGGGGTCACACGCACCCGTGAAACAGCGGAGGGCCCCGGGTGTGACCCGGGGCCCTCCACGACGTGCGTGCGGAGCGGCCGCTACTCGACCTTGATCTCAGCGAGGCGCAGCCCGTACGGGTACTGCGTCTTGGGAGCCGAGAGCCGGGGCAGCGCGTTGATCTGGATGATCACGTACTGTGCGGTCGGCGAGCCGCTGACCGGCACCGACACCTGCGGCCCGGTGAAGGACGTGGTCCCAGCGAGGGCGGCTCCGCTGAGGCTCGGCTGGCTGTTGGTGTAGATGCTCAGGTTGCCGCCCGATCCTCCGGACTGGATGAGGGTGACCTGCTTGATCTGGGCGGGGTTTGCGAGCTTGACCGAGAGGGCGACGCTCTTGGTGAATCCGCCCCAGTCCTCCCGCGCGAACTCCATGTCGGACCAGTAGGTCGCGGTGTTCCCGTCAAAGGTCAGCGGGAGCCTGCTGTCGAAGGCGTTCGCGAAGGAGAGCTCCTCCGGGTTGAGTCGGGTGACCGAGTCGATGGCCGGGGGCGCCGCAGGGGCGGTCGGCTCGGCCGAGGCGGACGCGCTCGGCTCCTGGCTGGCGGTCGGCTGCTGGCTGGCCTGGCCGGTGCTCGCGGTGCCGCCCTGCTGCGGCTGGAACAGCCCTCCGAGGGTGGTGAAGGCGAAGATGAGCGCGGCGATGAGCACGACGGCGAGCACCCCGCCGACGAGCCAGGGCATCGAACGTGGGCGCGTCGACTCGTCGTCCTCGTAGTCGCCATCGTCGGTGGCGGGCGACGACGGCCTGACCGCCGCCGGCAGGAATGGCGCGGCGCCGGCGGACGGCTGCTGCTGGCGCGGCTGAGGCTGCACGGCCGGCCTCTGCTGCGGAGCGGCGGCGGTGGGGGCCCCGCCCGAGGCGTCCCGGTTACCGGCTGACGACCAGGGCGTGACCTTCGGCGATGCGGCCTCCGAGGCAGGCTCGGCCGCGGCACCCGCACCTGCGCCCGCGGCACCCGCAGCCGCGGCACCGAAGGCCTGGGTGGACGTGTCCGCCGAAGAGGACGGCGTGCCGGCCGAGCGCGGGGGTGCCTGCGGAGGCGGCGGGACCGCCCCGGGTGCGCTGGCGCCCTGCGCCGTACGCGGCTGCTGCTGCGTGGGCCGGTCCTGCACCGGGGGGAACCCGCCCGACTCGTACTGCTGGTGTTCCCGCCGGGCCGCAGCTGCCGCAGCTGCCGCAGCAGCCGCGCCCGCGGCCCCAGCGGCCGCCGCGCCAGGAGCACCGCCGCCGTGGGCACCCTGGTCCTCGGGATGCTCCGGCTCGCCGTAGTCGTCGTAGCGGATGTACTGGTCGGGACGGCCAGGGTCGACCATGCCGTCGTACGTCTCGGGCTCGCGGGACCGCGACTCGCCGAAGATCTCGCTGCCGAGGGTGTCGGTGAAGAACGGCTCGACGTACGGCGTCTCCTGCGGGACGATCAGGTCGAGCAGGTCCGCGGGCGAGGTGTGGTTCGTGATGAGGTACGTGGAGCCGTGGCTGATCCCGAGATCCAGCACCTGCACGGCCCCGTGCCGCTCGCCCATGGCCACCTCGCGGGCGCTCTGGGCCAGCTGGTCCGCGTTCGAGGGCCCGGCAACGAGAATGCTCACGGGCCGGTTCAGGACCTGGTCCACGCCGCCGAGGACAAGATCGCTCTCGTGGGACGTCACGATCGAAGACGTGACTTTGTACCGCCCCCGAGCACGGTGCCGACGTCGATGGACTGGGCCACGGATACCTCCTGGTCGCTGGCGCGGGCACGACCGGTGGCCGCGCTTGTGCTGCTAGTGATCCTAGCGGAAGGGGCTGTCAAGCCTCGGGGCGGTGGTGGTCCGACTCGTCGGGGAAGTGCGGATTCTCTCCTGGCGGTCCCTGGAACGTGTGGCGCCCCGGGATCCTCTCGACGGGCGCGGTGGCCGGCCTGGCCCGGTACATGACCGGGTCGAACTGGCCCGAGATGCGCGGGATGATGCCGGTGTCATCCGAGATCGTGGTGAGGGCGGCGGTGATGGGCGCCTCGGTGCGCTCCGGCTGGGAGCCGGCGGCAGCGGCGCCGTCGTGCGCCGGGACGGGCGACGGCGGGGCGCCGCCGCCTTGCGCGAACCGGCCGCCAAGGCGTCCGAGGATCGGGCCGAGCAGGTCCTGCACCTCGCTGACGCGGAAGAGCCGCAGCAGCACGAAGTAGACCACGAGCATCGGCACGGCGATGATCACAATCGCCGCGAGCGCCGCCCAGTTGGAGCTCCAGATGAAGCCGCTCGGGTTGTAACCGCCGAGCAGCCCGACGGCAAGGGCCCCCACCAGGGCGGAGCCCGTCGCCGCGTAGCCCATCCGGATGTACGAGCGGGCGACCGTGGGCCCGTCGAGGTGGCCGAGCTGCCGGCGGAGGTAGTGGCTGCTGAGGACCACGGAGAGGATGTTCCCGACTGTGTAGAGGCCGGCGATCGAGAAGATGATGTACCGCGGCGGCAGGAACTGGATCGTGAACGCGCCCATCACGTTGAGCATCGCGAGCCACAGCTGGATCTTGAACGGGGTCCGCGCATCCTCCTTGGCGTAGAAGACGCGGGCCATCATGAAGTTCGCGCTCATGAACGGCGTGCTGAGCGCCAGGATGCTCAGGGTCTGGGCGAGCATGACGCCGTCCGACGCGCGGCCGCCGGAGAAGAACATGCCCAGCGGCGCGGCCAGCGCGAACAGGGCGAGGGCCGCGAAGACCGTTGCGACGGCCATGGTGCGCAGGCCGTGCGAGAGCGCCTCCCGGACGCCGGCACGGTTCCCCGCCTGGGACGCCTCGGTCATCCTGTTGAACAGCACCGTGGCCAGGGACAGGGCGATGATCGAGTGCGGCAGGAGGTACAGCTGCGACGCGATCTCGAGCACCGTGTTGCCGGGGACCTGCTGCCACAGGGGATTGCCGGCCTCCTGGAGCCGCTCGCGCTCGGCGCCCGGCTGGGACGCGACCCTCATGACGTACAGGAACGTCAGCTGGCCCACCGCGGTGGTCGCCAGCGTCCAGATGCCCAGCTTCGCGGCGGCACCGAGGCCCACGCCCCGCCAGCCGAAGCGCGGAGCCAGGCCGAGCCTGAGCTTCAGGACCGGGATGAACAGCAGTGCGGTCTGGATCGCGACGCCGATGGTGGACACCGCAGCGATGAAGAAGGTGTGGGCGCTGGTCCAGTTGTCGAGGCTGTGGGGATTGCTCCGGTTCGCCCCGAAGATCCACACGAACATGCCCAGGCCGCTGATCGCGACGATGTTGTTCACGATCGGCGCCCACATCGCCGGCCCGAAGGCGCCGTGCGCGTTGAGCACCTGGGTCAGGAGGGCGTAGAGCCCGTAGAAGAAGATCTGCGGCAGGCACCAGTAGGCGAAGACGGTCGCGAGGGCCAGCTGCTGGGGGCTGTACCCGGAAGTGGTCAGCTGCATGACCCACGGCGCGGCCACCGTGACCGCGGCCGTGAGCACCAGCATGACGATCACGCCGAGGGTGAGGAGGCGGCTGATGTAGTCCGCCCCGCCGTCTGCGGCCTTGCTGGCCTTGATGATCTGCGGGACCAGGACGGAGTTGAACACGCCGCCGGCCACGAGCAGGAAGATGAGGTTCGGGAGGTTGTTCGCGTTGACGAACGTGTCCGCCACGGTCGAGCCGAGACCGAGGGCGAGGATCAGCATCCACGAGCGGATGAAGCCGAGCGCCCTCGAGACCAGGGTGCCGGCCGCCATGATCGCGCTCGAGCGGGCCTCGGAGGCGGGTGCGGACTTGGGTGACGCCACGGCCTGCCTCACGAGAGGAGGTGCTCGGGCAGCACCTCGCGCGCCAGGTCCGCGATGCGGCGCTCATTCGGGAAGGACAGGCGCCGGGTGAGCTCCGAGATGGGGATCCACGCGACGTCGACCGCCTCGTGGTCGGGGTCGTTCTCGATGGTCAGGTTCCCGCCCACCGCCCGCAGGAGGTAGTGGTGCACGGTCTTGTGGACGCGGTGGCCCGTGACGGTGAACCAGTAGTCGATGCTGCCCAGCGGGGCGAGGATCTCACCGGAGATGCCCGTCTCCTCGCTGATCTCCCGGATCGCCGCGCGCTCGTTCGACTCGCGTCCCTCAGGGTGGCCCTTGGGCAGGCACCACTCGAGGCGGCCGCCTCGGTTGAGCCGGGCGATGATCGCCACCGGGAGGTTGGGGTCCGCCGTGTCCACGACGACCCCGCCCGCCGAGACCTCTTCAACGGTAGGGAGGGACGAGGGATAGGCGTGCCCGGCCGGGGCGATGTGCGGCCCGACGGCCGACGGCAGGGGCGCACTCCTCCTCTTCTGAGGATCGCTCGGCAACGGGATGACCATGCAGTCCACTCTAACCAACGAGCCCCGGCCGGGACGGCACCGGGGGCGCGGAGCGCGCACGCGCCGGGATCTGCCAAGCTTTAAGGACTATGGCAGCAGATGACACGGCAGCGCACGGGCCCCAGTTCGAGGTGGACCCGGTGGTCCTGGAGCTCGGGCGGAGGTTCGCCGAGGCGGGATTCGAGCTCTCGCTCGTGGGCGGTCCCGTGCGCGACCTCTTCCTCGGCCGCACGTCCCCGGACCTGGACTTCACGACCGATGCGACGCCGGATGAGACGCTCTCCGTGGTGAAGGGGTGGGCGGACGCCCACTGGGACATCGGCCGTGAATTCGGCACGATCGGTCTGCGCAAGGGCAGGCACCAGATCGAGGTCACGACCTACCGGGCCGAGGCCTACGACTCCGCCTCGCGCAAGCCCGAGGTGGCCTTCGGCACGAGCCTCGAGGCGGACCTCGGCCGGCGCGACTTCAGCATGAACGCGATGGCCCTCCGCCTGCCCTCGCTGACCCTCGTCGACCCGTTCGGCGGCCTGGCGGACCTGCGTGCCGGGATCCTGCGGACGCCGGGCACCCCCGAGCTGTCCTTCTCCGACGACCCCCTGCGCATGATGCGCGCCG
The DNA here is from genome assembly GCF_001577305.1 of Sinomonas atrocyanea. Lineage (NCBI taxonomy): Bacteria > Bacillati > Actinomycetota > Actinomycetes > Micrococcales > Micrococcaceae > Sinomonas > Sinomonas atrocyanea. The sequence goes on along the minus strand of NZ_CP014518.1, from coordinate 4,393,920 downwards.
CCCGCTTCGCCTCCCAGCTGCGCGTGGGGGTGGCCCCCGAGGTGCGCGCGGCGATGGCCGGCATGGCGGAGCGGATCACCATCGTCTCGGCCGAACGCGTGCGCGACGAGCTCGTGAAGCTCGTCAACGGCGCCGAGCCGCGCACCGGCATCGACCTGCTCGTCGAGACTGGCCTCGCCGAGCACGTGATTCCCGAGGTCCCCGCGCTGCGCCTCGAGGCGGACGAGCACCACCGCCATAAGGACGTGTACCACCACTCGCTCACGGTGCTCGAGCAGGCTGCCGAGCTCGAGACGGGACCCGACGGTGCCGTGCCCGGCCCGGACTTCGTGCTGCGGTTCGCTGCGCTGATGCACGACGTCGGCAAGCCGGCCACGCGCCGCTTCGAACCGGGCGGCGGGGTCACCTTCCGCCACCACGACGTCGTGGGGTCGAAGCTCGTGAAGAAGCGCATGAAGGCCCTGCGCTTCGACAATGACACGATCAAGGCCGTGGCGCGGCTCGTCGAGCTGCACATGCGCTTCTACGGGTACGGCGAGGCCGGGTGGAGCGACTCGGCCGTCCGGCGCTACGTGACCGACGCCGGCCCCCTCCTCGAGCGCCTGCACCGCCTCACCCGCTCCGACGTCACGACGCGGAACCAGCGCAAGGCGGACCGCCTCGCGTTCGCCTACGACGACCTCGAGCGGCGCATCGCGGAGCTGGCAGAGCAGGAGGAGCTCGCCTCGATCCGCCCCGATCTGGACGGGCAGCAGATCATGGCGATCCTGGGCGTGCGCCCCGGGCCCCTCGTGGGCCGCGCGTACAAGTTCCTGCTCGAGGAGCGCATGGAGCATGGCCCCGCCTCCGAGGAGGAGGCGCGCGAGCGCCTGCTCGCGTGGTGGGCGCAGCAGCCCGAGTCGGCATCAGCAGCAGAGAGCGTCGAGAGCAAGGAGCACTAGTGGACGGGATGGGCCTTCCGGGCATGGAGGACTTCGGTCTCACGAGGCTGTGGCTCCTGCGCCACGGCGAGACCGAATGGTCCAGGAGCGGGCAGTACACCGGGCTGACCGATCTTCCGCTCACGCGGGTCGGCGAGGACCAGGCCCGCGCAGCCCGGCGGGCGCTCGACGGCGTCCACTTCGGCCTCGTGCTCACCTCACCCCTGGTGCGGGCGCGCCGGACGGCGGAGCTCGCCGGCTTCCCCGAGGCGCAGCCGGAGCCCAATGCCGTCGAGTGGGACTACGGCGACTACGAGGGCGTCCGGTCCGCCGACGTCCGCGCCGAGAACCCGGACTACCTCATCTGGAAGGACGGCGTGCCGAACGGCGAGGCGCTCGAGCACGTCGGGGAGCGCGCCGACAGGATCGTCGAGCGGGTGCGCACCGCCGGCGTCGACAACGCCCTCGTGGTGGCGCACGGCCACTTCTGCCGGATCCTCGCAGCACGCTGGCTCGGCCTGCCCGCGTCCGCCGGGCGCCACTTTGTGCTCGGCACCGCGAAGGCCTGCCGCCTGGGCTGGGACAAGAGGACGCCGGCCGTCGAGGCCTGGGGGCTCTGAGCGGCGGCCCGCGCGGGAAGCTCGGAATTCTTTCAAAGAATCCTGCTTTTCTGCTTGCGGTTTATCGCCGGCAGTGGGTATTTTATGGGTGCACGGCTTTTTCGAGCCGTTCCCGAAGCAGTTGCCCCAAAGACCTACTGGCGAAGAAGGAGGCTGGACCGATGATGATGACCAAGGTTCTCTACCGTGGTTGGACCGCGTTTGCGATGGGCGGTCATCGCGGCCTCCTGCCGGTCTCTGGCGCCTGCAGCGCCTGATCCCTCGGCCAACCGGCCCTCACGCCGCGTCTCCTCAGTGAGTACCGCCTTCTAGGTGGCACCCCCGGGGCCGTGGCGCGGGCCGTTCGTGGAGATCAGTACGCCCGGCGTGCCTGACGGGCCGTCCGGAGCCGCCGCCGCGCTTCCTTTCCCCGCCGTCCCCGGCGCCCTCCGTGGGCCTTGCGACGGCGGCACGTCCTGTGGACCCCTGATATTCCACAGGTCATTCCCGCCCTGACAATTCCCCTGCATTTCTGCGGGCGAATTGCGCTGCGGAATTCACCGTTATCCCTTTCGGCGATAACCCCTGCCCTTTCGTCGCCCGCCGGCGACGGTCCGCCAGGCCGCGCCCTGCCGCGCTGCCCCCTGCCCTGGAGCTCCCATGCCCTCGCGCACCCCGCTGCCCCTGACCGACACCGAATCCCTGCGCGCCGAGCGCACGGCGGCCCGCCCGCCGTCGTCCGCCAGCGTGCCCCCGCAGCCCCAGACCGCCCCCGAGGAGGTGACCCCCGTGGCCCATCGCATCCGGAGCGCCCTGCGCGCCCTCGGCCTGGCCCGGATCGACGCGGAGCGCATCGACGCCCACCGCGACGCCGTCCAGCGCGAACTCGTGCTCTCGCGGCCGGTCCTCTGACCCGGCCCGCCCCCGTGCTGGGGCGGGCCGCCCAGCCAGCCGGTAGGCTCGAGGCCATGGTGGTGCGCTCCGACGAGAAGCCCGAAGCACGGCAGGCGGTCATCTCGCCGACCCGCAACGACCCCCTCCTCCACACGCTCTCCGAGGCCGTGGGCGGGCCCCTCGGCGAGCACGCCGCCCCCGGGATCATCCGCAGCGGATTCTGGACCCCCGAGCGGGTGCTCGTGGTCCTGACCGTGCTCGCGGCGGTGCTCGGCGTGGTCCTCAAGGGCTACTGCAGGGTCAACGGCTGGACCACCCCGCAGCACTTCTACGCAACCTGCTACTCCGACTTCCCGGTCCTGTTCAAGGAGCGCGGCCTCGCCGACGGGGTCCTGCCCTTCCTCAACGCCAACGCGCCGTTCGAGTACCCGGTGCTCACGAGCCTCATCGCCGGCCTCACCGCCCTCCTCGTGCCGGGGACCGGGAACACCGAGGCGCGGGCCACCGGCTACTTCGACGTGAACGCGGTGCTCGTGGCCGTGATGTGGATCGTTGCCGTCGTCGTGACCGCCCGCTCAAACCCACGGCGCCCCTGGGACGCCGCCATGCTCGCCGTGGCCCCCGGGGCTATCCTCGCCGGGTTCATCAACTGGGACATGTGGCCGCTCGCGCTGCTGGCGATCGGCATGTACGCGTTCGCCCGCCGGCAGCCGCTGTGGGCCGGGGTGTTCATCGGCCTCGGCGCGGCCACGAAGCTGTACCCCGTCCTCGCCCTCGGGGCCATCCTGCTCCTGGCCGTGCGCACCGGAAGGTACCGGCCCCTGTGGCTCACCCTCGGGGGAGCCGTGGGCACATGGCTCCTGGCCAACCTGCCGTTCATGCTCCTCGACCTGCGCGGCTGGCTGTACTTCTTCACCTTCACGCGGGACCGGCAGCCCGGCTTCTCCTCGGCGTACTACGCCTACAACCTCGTGGCCGGCCGGCTGCGCTGGGCCGCGCTCGACGCACCGGCCGTCAACGCTATCGCCGCCGTCTCCTTCGTCCTCGCCCTCGTGCTCATCGCCTTCGTGGCGCTCCACGCCCCGCGGCGTCCCCGCCTCGCCCAGCTCGTGTTCCTGCTGGTGGCCGCGTTCATCCTCACCAACAAGGTCTACTCCCCGCAGTACGTCCTGTGGCTCATCCCGCTGCTCGCGCTCGCCCGGCCACGCTGGCGCGACTTCCTCGTCTGGATGGCCGTCGAGGCCCTCCACTGGTGGGCGGTGTGGATGTACCTCGGCGCGATCACGAGCGGGGGCCCGGCCACCAACAACATCGACTCGCCCTACTACGTGGGCGCCGTCCTCGCGCACATGGGTGCGGTCGCCTACCTCTGCGTGCGGGTGGTCATGGACATCTACGAGCCGGGCGGCGACCCTGTCCGCCGCAGCCGCCAGGACGACCCCCAGGGCGGCGACTTCGACCACGCCCCGGATGCAGTCACGGTCCGCTCCCTCGAGCGCCGGGCGGCTCCTGCGCCCGCCACAGCGGACCGGTGACCTCCCGCCCGCCCATGCCGCCGTTCGATCTGGCCCGCATCGGCGCCGGCCTCCCGTTCGCCGGATCGCTCGCGGAGCTCGGGACGGCCCTCGCGGACCCGGGCTCCGCGGCGGTCGTGCAGGCGCCCCCGGGCACCGGCAAGACCACCCTCGTGCCGCCGCTCGTGGCGAACCTCGCCTTCGCGGAGGCGCACGACGGCGGCGCCCCGCCGCGCGTCGTCGTCACCCAGCCGCGCCGGGTCGCCGTACGGGCCGCGGCGCACCGGCTCGTCGCGCTGGAGGGCGCCGGTGCGCACCGGATCGGGTACACCGTGCGGGGCGAGCGGACGGCTGGCGCGGACACCGTCGTCGAGTTCGTCACGCCCGGGGTGCTGGTGCGCCGCCTGCTCGCCGACCCGGGCCTGGACGGGGTCAGCGCCGTGGTCCTCGACGAGGTCCACGAGCGCGGGCTCGAGACGGACCTCCTGGTGGGGATGCTCGCCGAGGTCCGGCAGCTGCGCGGCGACCTCCGCCTCGTCGCCATGTCCGCCACCGTGGACGCACCGCGCTTCGCCAGGCTGCTGGGCGGGGACGATGGACCCGTGCCGGTGGTCGACTGCCCGTCCGCTCTGCACCCGCTCGAGGTGACGTGGGCGCCGTCGGACGCGCCCAGGCTCGACGAGCGCGGAGTGGCCCGCACCTTCCTCGACCACGTGGCCGACACCGCGGCGGCCGAGCACGCGGCCGAGCTGGCCGCCGGCCGGGACGTCGATGCGCTCGTGTTCCTCCCCGGCGCACGGGAGGTCCGGCACGTCGCCGAGCGGCTGCGCGCGCGGGCGCGGGGAACCGAGGTCCTCGAGCTCCACGGCCAGGTCCCGGCCGCGGAACAGGACCGCGCGGTGTCCGGCCGGGGCCCCGGGGACCGGCCGCGGATCGTGGTCTCGACCGCGCTGGCCGAGTCGTCGCTCACGGTTCCTGGGGTGCGGCTCGTCATCGACTCCGGGCTGGCCCGCGAACCTCGCCGGGACTCCTCCCGCGGGATGTCCGGCCTCGTGACCGTCTCGTGCTCCCGCGCCTCGGCACAGCAGCGGGCCGGGCGCGCCGCGCGCCAGGGGCCAGGCCGCGTGGTGCGCTGCTATGACGAGCGGGCCTACGCCGCGGCCCCCGCCCATTCGACCCCCGAGATCGCCTCCGCGGACCTGACCGAGGCAGCGCTCGTCCTCGCGTGCTGGGGAGCGCCCGGCGGCTGGGGCCTCGCGCTCCCGGACGCGCCTCCGCGTGCGGCCCTGGCCGACGCCCTCTCCGTGCTCGCGGCGATCGGCGCCGTGGACGACGCCGGCCAGGCCACAGCCCTCGGGCGCAGGCTCGCCCGTATCCCCGCCGACCCGCGGCTGGCCCGCGCGCTGCTGGAGGGGGCCGGGCTGGTCGGCGCGCGCGCCGCCGCCGAGGCGGTCGCGATGGCTGCCCGTGACCTGCGCCCACCCGGTGCGGACCTCGGACGCCTCCTGGGGGCCCTGCGGTCTGGCCGCGACCCGCTGTCCCGCGCCTGGGCCGAGGAGGTCAGGCGGTTCGAGCGGATCGCGCGGGAAGCCGGGGCCGGGTCCGCGCAGGGACATGACCCCTCAACGGAGGGACATGAACCGTCAACGGAGGTGGGGGCCGTGATCGCCCTCGCCTTCCCCGGCTCGGTGGCCCGCCGGGTCCCCGGCGACCGGGAGGCCTATCTGCTCGCCTCCGGCACACGGGCCGGACTCCCCGCCGGCAGCTCCCTGTCCGGGCACGAGTGGCTCGCCGTGGCCGACGCCGCGCGGGCGGCGGGCCGGGACGCGGCGGGGACGGGCGCCGCCGTGCGCGCCGCCGCCCCGATCACCCGCGAGCTCGCCGAGGCGGCCGCCGCACACCTGCTGACCGACCGCGTCGAGGCCGGCTTCGCGAACGGGCGCGTCGCGGCGCGGCGCGAGCGGCGGCTCGGCGCCATCCAGCTCACCTCGACCCCGGTGCGGCCCGCACCCCAGGAGGGCCACGCCGCCGTGGTCCGGGCACTCTCGGCGGACGGTCTCGGTGCCATCGGCTGGTCCGAGGGCGCGGACGCCCTGCGCCGCAGGCTCGCCCTCCTCCACCGCGAGCTCGGCGCGCCCTGGCCTGAGGTGTCCGAGGCCGCCCTGCTCGCCCGCCTCGACGACTGGCTGGCCCCGAGGTCGACGCGCTCGCCCGGGGCGCCGCGGCGCGCGGGATCGACCTCGCCGAGCCCCTGCGACGCCTCCTGCCCTGGCCCGAGGCGTCCCGGCTCGCCGAGCTCGCGCCGGAGCGGCTCGAGGTGCCCAGCGGGTCGCGGGTGCGGATCGAGTATCCGCCGGTCGAGGACGTCGCGGCGACGGACAGCACAGGGGGACCGGGCGCGCTCCCGATCGTGGCGGTCAAGCTCCAGGAATGCTTCGGCTGGGCCGAGACGCCCCGCCTCGCGGACGGGCGCGTGCCGGTGCTCTTCCACCTCCTCTCCCCGGCGGGGCGGCCGCTCGCCGTGACCGCCGACCTCGCCTCCTTCTGGTCGGGCCCCTACGCGCAGGTGCGCGCCGAGATGCGCGGCCGCTACCCCAAGCACCCCTGGCCCGAGGACCCGTGGACCGCGGTGGCGACGGCGAAGACGAAGAGGCGGCTCGCGGGAGAGTGAGGCGGTGCCCGGCACCTCTGACGGTGCTCGGGCATATCGACGCTCGGGCATATCGACACAACTCAGGCGTTCTTGGGGCCGTTCCGGGCCTGTTCGGGGACCGGGTTGTGTCGAAATGCCCGCCACGGGCGGTGTCAAGGGTGCAGCGGCCAGCCACTACCCTTGATGGGTGGCCCACCTCGACCTCTCCGGCATCGACTACGTCCTCTCGGACGGCACCCCGCTCCTGAACGGAGTGGCCTTCAAGGTCCCGGAGGGCTCGAAGACGGCGCTCATCGGCCCGAACGGCACGGGCAAGACGACCCTGTTCAAGATCATCGCGGGCGACCTCACCCCCGATGAGGGCGTGGTGGGCCGGTCCGGCGCGATGGGCGTCATGCGGCAGTTCATCGGCCAGGTGCGCGACGACTCGACCGTCCGGGACCTCCTGCTGGGAGCCGCACCGCCGGACGTCGCCGCCGCGGGCCGGGCGCTCGATGCCGCCGAGCTGGCCATGATGGAGAACGACGGCGAGGCCACCCAGATGGCCTACGCCCACGCGATCGCCGAGTGGGGCGACGCCGGCGGGTACGAGTGGGAGACCGTCTGGGACGAGGTCACGATGGCTGCGCTCGGCGTTCCGTACGAGCGCGCCCAGCACCGCGCGGCATCGACCCTCTCCGGGGGCGAGCAGAAGCGGCTCGTCCTTGAGGCACTCTTCGCCGGCCCCGACGACCTCCTGCTCCTCGACGAGCCGGACAACTACCTCGACGTGCCCGGCAAGCGGTGGCTCGAGGACATGCTCAACTCCTCGCGCAAGACGGTGTTCTTCATCAGCCACGACCGCGAGCTGCTCAACAACGCCGCTGGGCGCATCGTCACCCTCGAACCAGGGATCAACGGCGCGAGTGCCTGGGTCCACGGCGGCGGGTTCGCCTCCTACGTCGAGGCCCGGGCCGAGCGGAACGCCCGGTTCGAAGAGCTGCGCAAGCGCTGGGACGAGGAGCACGCGAAGCTCAAGGAACTCGTGACCATGTACAAGACGAAGGCGGCGTTCCGGTCCGACATGGCCAACCGCTACCACGCCGCCCAGACCCGGCTCGAGAAGTTCCTCGCGGCCGGCCCGCCCGAGGCGCTGCCGGTCGAGCAGAACGTACGGATGCGCCTGCGCGGCGGCCGCACGGGCAAGCGCGCCGTGGTGGCGGAGAAGCTCGAGCTCACCGGCCTCATGAAGCCCTTCTCCGCCGAGATCTGGTTCGGGGACAGGGTCGCCGTGCTCGGCTCCAACGGCTCGGGCAAGAGCCACTTCCTGCGCCTGCTCGCGCTCGGCGGCACCGACCCCGAGCGCGAGCACCTGCCCGTCTCCGAGGTCGTGATCGCCCCTGTTGCGCACGAGGGGACGGTCAGGCTCGGGGCCCGAGTCCGCCCCGGGTACTTCGCCCAGACCCACTCCCGCCCGGATCTCGCGGGCCGGACCCTGCTCGAGATCCTCCACCGCGGCGACGAGCACCGCTCGGGCCTCGCGCGGGAGGCCGCCGCGGGTGCCCTCGACGGCTACGGGCTCGCGGGCCAGTCCGAGCAGAAGTACGAGTCCCTCTCGGGCGGCCAGCAGGCCCGGTTCCAGGTCCTGCTCCTGCAGCTCTCCGGGGCCACGCTGCTGCTCCTCGATGAGCCCACCGACAACCTCGACCTCCACTCGGGCGAGGCGCTCGAGCGGGCCATCGAGGCGTTCGAGGGCACGGTCCTGGCCGTGACGCACGACCGCTGGTTCGCCAAGTCGTTCGACCGGTTCCTCGTCTTCGGCTCCGACGGCACCGTGCGCGAGGCCTCCGAGCCCGTGTGGGACGAGGGGCGCGTCGAGCGGGCCCGGTAGGCCCAGTCCCGCACGGTGCCGGCGGCGCGGCACGTAGCATCGCCCCATGGACGCCCATTCCGCCGAGGCCCCGCCTGCCCTGACCGCCCGTGACGCCACCGCCGAGGACTGGCCGCGCATCCGCGACATCTACGCCGCGGGGATCGAGCCCGGCGACGCGACCTTCGAATCAGCACCCCCGCCCACCTGGGAGGCCTTTGCCGCGAGGAAGGAGTTCGTGCTCGTGGCCTGCGAGTCGGGCGCTGGTTCACGGGTGCTCGGCTGGGCCGGTGCGGCCCGCGTGTCCGCCCGGGAGGTCTACCGCGGCGTCGTGGAGCACTCGCTCTACGTGGACCCCGGGGCCGGCGGACGCGGCGTGGGGACCTTCCTCATGGCGGCCCTCCTCGAGGAGTCCCGGAATCGCGGGATCTGGACCGTCCAGGCCACTGTGTTCCCCGAGAACGCCCCGAGCCTGGCGCTCCACCGGAAGTTCGGCTTCCGCGAGGTGGGTCGCCGGGAACGGATCGCGCTCATGGGCCACGGGCCCCTTGCGGGGACGTGGCGGGACACCGTGCTGCTCGAGCTGAGGCTCTGAGGCGCTCCTCGGCACTCCGGGACAGCTGCGCTCCTCGAAGCGGCAACCTCACGGATCCGTTCGGCGCCTCCGTGGCTACCGGCCCTATCCAACCCGGCGCGGCGGGGGGAGAATGGCAGGACTGGACGATCCCCTTCCGGACCGAATGAGGGCGACGACGTTCTCGCGGTCCCCTTCTGGATCGAGCTTGAAGGAGCCGGCCCTTGTCTTCGCAACCGTCCTCCGGTGCTGCGCGCCCGCAGGCCCGGCTGTTCATCTACGACCGTCACGACCTGGCCCGGGAGAGCCTCCGCGAGCTCTTCCAGGACGAGGGGTTCGAGGTCATCGGCACCGACGGGGACCCAGCCGCCGCGGCCGCGCGGATCCTGGATCTGCGGCCCGATGTGTGCGTGCTCGACGCCGGGATGCTCACGTGGGCGGGGGTGGACATCTGCCGCCTCGTCCGGGACGCTGACCCCGCGATCCAGTGTGTGCTCCTGGCCCCGTGGGACGCCCCCGAGCTCGGCCGCCGGGCCGCGGCGGCGGGAGCCAGCGCGCTCGTCCTGAAGAACATCCGTACCGCCGAACTCCTCGCCGCCGTGGCCGCGGCGGCGTCCTCGGGCCAGGACCGCGCCGCGGTGCCGGAGACGGCCGACGAGGGCCACTGATCCTCGGCTCAGCCTGTTGTGATGCGCCCCTGCGCTGCGGAGTGCGCGCCCGGCGCGGCCACGACGTAGGACTTTTGGCCCTCCAGCTGGGAGCCGCCGTCTCGGACCCTTGGAGGAGCCCTTCGAGGATGCGAAACGGAGACCGATGAAGAACGCCCCTGCTCGCCCCCCGCGCCACCATGACCGCCCCGCGGCCGGGCGCACCCACTCGCCCCGTCCTCTCGACGCAGCCGACGACCGGCCGCCCCGCGACCCGGTCCGCTTCCCGCAGCCGCCCCACGCAGCAGGAGCCCTCGATCCCCAGGCGGTGCGCCGCCAGGAGCAGATCCTGGACGAACTCCTGCGCGCGGGCCTCGACGCGGAACAGGCTCTGGCCCAGCTCCACCGGCTCGAGGCCGGCGACATCTGGAGCGGATAGGCGTACGCCCCGGCGCGCTCTGCCATGACCGGCCGACTGGGCCGTTGGACTCTGGCCCCGATCCGGGGTGCGAGACGACAGTGGATCCAGGGGGCTGGGGCATCGTGGACAAGCAGGTCGCGGGGGAAACAGGCTTCATCTCGGGCTCGGCAGCCCTCGCCACACAGTGCCTTCCAGAGCGATCAGGAGGCGAGGGCAATGGCTGTCAGCTCTCACCAGAAGACCCCCGTTTCCCCGCGCGTGCGGGTGCGGTTGGCGGCCTGCGTGGCCGTGGCGGTGATCCTCGTCCTCGTGTGTGCCGGCGGCATCTTCGGGACCCTCGCCTATCCGCTCTCCCTGGCCTTCCTGGCGGCCTGGTCCCTGCGGGCGAACGAGTCCCGCAACGGCAGGCTCTGACCCGGCGTCCCGTCCGGGGCCGCAGCACGCGGCCGGCCGGTGCCAGCGCTGTCGGAGCCACCGCTTAGGCTGTCGGCGTGGGGAAATTCCGCGTGGTCTCTCTCGTCCTCGCCGCCGCCGTGATGGGCGCGGCGCTCACCTCGTGCGACGACGGCCGCCAGTCTGCGGCCAAGCAGGCCGCGGGCCAGCTCGCCTCGGCGCTCGCCGCCCGCGACGTCGGCGGCGTGCCGATGCAGGGCAAGGATCCGGCCGCCGCCCAGCAGCAGCTCGCCGCCGCCTTCAAGGGCCTCGGCGCGGTGAAGCCGGCCGTCACCGCGGGCGAGCCGAAAGTGGACGGCGACAAGGCCGGCGTCGTCCTCGCCTATGACTGGAAGCTCGCTGGGCAGGACTGGACGTACCAGACGACGGCGCAGCTCGCCCGGGACGGCGACCGCTGGCTCACGCAGTGGAAGGCCGATCTCCTCGCCCCCCAGCTCGGCGAGTCCGAGGTCCTCACCTTCGACACCACCGCGCCCGCCCGCGCCGACATCCTCGGTGCCGGGGACGCGAAGCTCGTGACTGAGCGGCCCGTGCTCCGCGTGGGAATCGACAAGTCCCAGCTCGCGGCGGACCGCCAGGCCGACTCCGCCGCCAAGCTCGCGGCCCTGGTCAAGATCGACCCCGGCGAGTTCGCCAAGCAGGTCAAGGCTGCCGGCGAGAAGGCCTTCGTGGAGGCCATCACGCTCCGTGACGAACCCGGGCGCACCCCCACCGACGACCAGATCGCCGCCGTCCCCGGCGCCATCACCGTCAAGGACAGCATGCCCCTGGCGCCGACGCGCACGTTCGCACGGCCGGTCCTCGGCGTGATCGGGCAGGCCACAGCGGAACAGGTGCAGGCCTCCGGCGGGACGATCCAGCCCGGTGAGACGGCCGGTGCGAGCGGTCTGCAGGCCCAGTACGACTCCCAGCTCCGCGGCCTGGACGGGGTCACCGTCCACGCCCAGCCCGCGGACCTCACGGCGGAGAAGCTCAAGGCTGACCCCGGGTCCCGGCGCACGCTGTTCACCAAGCAGCCGGTGCCCGGCACCCCCCTGAAGACCACCCTCGACCCCCGCCTCCAGCAGCTTGCGGAGGACGAGCTCGCCGGGATTGGGCCGGCCTCGGCGATCGTCGCGCTGCGTCCCTCCGACGGGGCGGTCCTCGCTGCCGCATCCGGTCCCGGCAGCAACGGGTACAACACCGCGATGCTCGGCCAGTACGCGCCGGGGTCGATCTTCAAGACCATCGACTCGCTCGCGCTCATCCGCCAGGGAGCCACCGCGGACCTGAAGGTGCAGTGCACCCCGACCCTCACCGTGGACGGCAAGACGTTCCAGAACGCCACCGGCTATCCCGCGTCCTCGCTCGGCGAGATCACCGTGCGCGATGCCTACGCCCACTCGTGCAACACCGCCTTCATCTCCCAGCGCGACAAGGTCTCGCAGGCACAGCTCGAGTCCGCTGCGACCTCTCTCGGGGTGGCCGTCGGCGCCCCCAGGCTCGGGGCGCCGGCCTTCCTCGGATCCGTCCCGGGCGACGCCGGCTCCACCGACCACGCTGCCTCGATGATCGGCCAGGGCAGGGTGCTCTTCTCCCCGCTTGCGGCGGCGATCATGGCGGGATCGGTCGCGAAGGGCTCGCCCGTCTCGGCGCAGCTCGTGCTCAACCCCCAGGCTGCCACCACGCAGGGCGGCCCGCCGTCCGCGGACGCGTCCGCCACCGCCGCAAGCGCCCCCGCAGGTGCCGGGAGCGGCTCGGCCAGCCCGGCGCCGTCGTCCGCAGGCACGACGGCGAGTCCCTCCTCCCAGCCCGGCCCCCCGCTCACGGGCGCGGAGGCGGCGGTGCTGAAGGACATGATGCGGGCCGTCGTCACGAGCGGGCATGCCGGATTCCTCGCGGACGTCCCCGGCGGTCCCGTGGGAGCGAAGACCGGCACGGCGGAGTTCGGCTCCGACACCCCGCCCAAGACCCATGCCTGGATCATCGGGACCCACGGCGACCTCGCGGTGGCGGTGTTCGTCGAGGAGGGCGGCCTGGGGGCGACGGTGTCCGGGCCGCTGCTGAAGAACTTCCTCGTCAAGGCCGGCTGAGCCGTCGTTTCGAGCCACCTCCGCGGGGTAACCGGTCGCAATGTTCACCCAGAACGCGGCCCCCGGCATCCACCGGCTCGAGCATGCCGCCACCAATCTGTACGTGGTCGACGAGGGCGGGAGCCTCCTCCTGGTGGACGCCGGATTCCCCTCGAGCGAGCGGCTGCTCGCCCAGGCGGTCCGGGAGCTCGGCAGGGGGCCGGAAGACATCCGGGCGCTGGTCCTGACCCACGGGCACTTCGACCACATCGGCTCCGCCACCCGCCTCAGGGCGAGGCTGGGCATCCCCGTGTACGCGCACGCCGCGGACCATGACATCGCGGCCCACCCCTACCGCTACCGGCATGAGCGGAGCGCGCTGCTGTACCCGGTCCGGTACCCGAAGTCCCTCCTGGCCTTCGGCCAGATGGCCGCCGCCGGGGCGTTCGCCGTGCCGGGCCTGCGCGACGTGCAGACCCTGGACCAGGACGCGCTGCGGGCGCTCCCGGGGAGCCCCACGCTCCTGCAGGTGCCCGGACACACCGCGGGTTCGGTCGCGCTGTGGTTCCCCCAACGGGATGCGGTGATCACCGGCGACGCGCTCGTGACCCTCGACCCCTACACGGGGGGCCGTGGCCCGCAGATCGTCGCCCAGGCCGCGACCGCAGACAGCGAGACGGCCCTGGCGTCCTTGGGCGAGCTCGCGTCCACGCGGGCCTCGATCCTCCTGCCGGGCCACGGGGAACCATGGATGCAGGGCGCCGAGGCTGCCGTCGCTCGAGCCCTCGTGGTCTCCCGCCATTGACGCATCCATGATCCATGCGCCACCGCAATCGTTGCGCATCGCGCACGCCGAGCCGATCATGGAGGTGTGGACAGGGGCAGCGCCGCCGCGGAAGGACGTGGGTGAGGAGGCAGCACGGTGACGGCCGAGAATATCGAGATGCGGCCCGGTGTAGCCCGCCAGCTGCAGGAGGCCCTGCTCCAGAGCGATGGCCTGCAGGCCTTCCTTGGTCAGCTGGCGGAGACCACGGCCGAACGTCTGGCTTCCAGGGGCGCCGACTGCTGCAGCGTGACCCTGCAGCGGTGCCGGCGGGGGGCCACCATCGCGTCCAGCCACCCGGAGGCGTCGCGGTGGGACGAGCTCCAGTTCGCAGCCGACGACGGCCCCTGCCTCGAGGCCGCCCGGACCGGCGTGGCCGTCTGCAGCGCGGACCTGTGGTCCGAGCAGCGCTGGAGGGGCTTCGTCTCCCAGATCAGGGGCCATGGCCCGCGGTCGCTCATGGCCGCCCCGATCCCGCTCGGGGTTGGGGCGCATGCCGCACTGACCTGCTACAGCATCCGGCGCGACGCCTTCGAGGCGACCGACAGGGAGGAGCTCTCCGCCGTTGCATCCGAGGCGTCGATCGCCGTCCAGATCGCCCTGCGCCTGGCCGCGGAGAGCGAACTCTCCAGCGACCTCATGGCCGCCCTCGACTCGCGGACCGCGATCAACCTTGCCCTCGGCATCATCATGGGACAGTCCCGCTGCACGCAGCGGGAGGCGAAGGAAATCCTGGTCCAGGCGTCCAACCACCGGAACCGGAAGCTGAGGGAGGTCGCGCTCGAGGTCGTGTCCATCTGCGACCCGGACACTCCCTCGACCGGCTTCCAGTGCGCCTGAGCGCGTTCCGGCAGCGCCGAGGCTACTGGCCGGGGTCCTCCGACAGCCGCCCGCTCTTGCCCTGGAGCCTGTCGATGTGCCGCGAGGCCTCCGCCTTGGTGAGATCGGCGGGAAGCTCCTCCCCGGCCTCCCTCGCGAGCGTGTCGAGATAGCTGCGCTGGGCGGCAGTCATCGGCTCGTCGCCGGTCACCCAGTCGCCCGGGTCGCGGTCGAGTCCGCCCTGTGGCTCGGGTTCGGGGCTGCCGAGGGTCTCGGTGTCGTCACTCATACGGACTCCTGTGCCCGCGCGGGCAGGCGGCCAAACCGTCCGAGCGAAGCTCCCGGTCCTAGCCGCCGATCCGCGGGCGCCCCGCCGCGGCGCGCGCAGCCCGCCACCCCGGGGTGATTGAGTAGGCCCATGCGATCGACGGATTCGGGGCCACTGGTGGGCGCCGCATGAGCACCCGCACGGACTCGGCCGGGACGGTCCGCGGGGCCGCCATTGCCATCTTCGTCATCTTCGGGACCAACGGTTTCATCTTCGCCTCCTGGGCAGCCCGCATTCCGTCCGTGACGCAGACGCTGGGGCTGAGCACCGGCGAGATGGGCGCGGTCCTGCTCGTCGGCGCCCTCGGCTCCCTCGTGTCGCTGCCGCTGACCGGATCGATCGTGGACCGGATCGGGCTCAAGGCCACCATCCGGTTCGGCGGATCCTTGGCCATCACCGCCGCAGCCGTTATCGCCGTCGGCCTGCTCGCCCACTCGGTGTGGGTCGTCACCGCGGGCATGGTCCTCTTCGGCAGCGGCATCGCCTTCTGGGACGTCGCCCAGAACATCGGCGGCGCGGACGTCGAGCACCGTCTCGGCCGCACCGTCATGCCCCAGTTCCACGCGGCGTTCAGCGGGGGAGCCGTCCTCGGCGCGCTCCTCGGGGCGGCGCTGAGCGCCGCCCGGATCGACCTCGCGCTGCACCTGTTCGCGATCGTCGTGGTCGTCGCGGTGATCATCGTCCTCGTCCCGCGGTACTTCCTCGCGCACGACGCCGACGAGTCGCCGCACGAGGGAGCCGCACCGCCCGAGGGTGCCGCGCCGAAGGGCAGCGTGCTCGACGCCTGGCGCCACCCCCGCACCGTGCTCATCGGCGTGGTGGTCCTGGGCGCCACGCTCACCGAGGGTGCGGGGAACGACTGGATCTCCAAGGGCGTGGTGGACGGCCTGGGTGCCAGCGAGGCCGCCGGCGCGGCCCTCTTCGCCGTGTTCGTGGGCGCCATGACGGTGGCCCGCTGGTTCGGGGGCCGGATCATCGACAGGATCGGCCGGGTGGCCGCCCTCCGCCTCAGCATGCTTTCGGCGCTCATCGGGCTGACCACATATGCCTTGGCAAGCACCTATCTTCTCTCCGCTGTCGGGGCCGTGTTCTGGGGGCTCGGCGCGGCGCTCGCCTTCCCCATGGGCATGTCCGCGGCCGCCGACGATCCCCGACGGGCGGCCGCCCGGGTCTCGGTCGTCTCGACCATCGGCTACATCGCCTTCCTGGCGGGGCCGCCGTTCCTCGGCTTCCTCGGCGACCATCTCGGACTGCGGCATGCGCTGCTCGCGATCCTCGTGCCCATCCTGGTGGCCCTCGCCCTGGCCGGCGTGACCCGGAAGGAAGGCCCAGCACATGGCGCGGCGCAGTAGGCTGGCCGCCATGATGCGACCCCGCAGGCTCCGCGACCTCCGTCCCCCCGGCCTGCCCTTCCATGCCGTCCAGCGCATGGATACCGCCCTGGTCGACCGGGTCGCCCGGCTTCCGCGCGGCCCCTGGGACCCGGCGTTCTCCTGGCTGACCCGGGCCGCCACGCACTCGAAGCTGTGGATCGCCATCGCCGCGGGCCTGGCCCTGAAGAAGGGGCCGTCCCGGCGGGCCGCCGCGCACGGCCTGATGGCCGTGGCGCTCGCCTCCGCGAGCGTGAACATCGTCGCCAAGCGCCTCCTGCCCCGCACCCGGCCCCACCCTGCGGCCCTGCCGGTGCACCGCTTCCTCAGCCCCCAGCCCACGAGCTCGTCCCTGCCGAGCGGCCACTCGGCCTCCGCCTTCGCCTTCGCCACCGGGGTCGGGCTGCTGAGCCCGCCGCTCGGCGCCGCGCTCGTCCCACTGGCCGCCGGCGTGGCCTACTCGCGCGTCCACACGGGCGCGCACTGGCCCAGCGACGTCGTCCTCGGCTCCGCCTGCGGCGTCGGCGCCGCGTTCGTGACGCGCACCTGGTGGGCCCGCCTCGAGACCGCGCCGCCCGCCCGGACGACCCCCGCCCCCGCCCCCGCCCTCGAGCGGGGGGAGGGGCTCGCCGTCGTCCTCAATCCGGCCAGCGGTCCGGCCGGGACTGACTCCGCGGCGAGGGTGCGGGAGCTCTTCCCCTCCGCGATGGTCAAGGAGGTGGGGGAGGACGACGACGCGGCCGAGGTCGCGCGGACCCTTGCCGCGACGTCCGGCGTTCGCGCCCTCGGCGTCTGGGGCGGCGACGGCACGGTGGGCGCCGTGGCCGGAGTGTGTGCAGACCTCCGCATGCCCCTCGCGGTGCTGCCGGGCGGGACCTTCAACCACTTCGCCCGCGACCTCGGAGCGCTCGAGGGCGCCGACGTCGCCGACGCCGTGGACGCCGGGACGGCGCTCGTGTGCGACCTCGGCCGCGTGCGGGCCGAGCGCGGGGATCCCGAGGCACCCGAGGAGGTCCGCGTCGTCATGCTCAACACGGCGAGCGTGGGGGTGTACCCCAACCTCGTCCGGCGGCGGGACCATCTCCGCCGCCGCCTCCCTTGGCTCCCCAAGCGCGCGGCCGGCACGCTCGCGGCCCTGCGGACCTTCGGCGCCTCGACCCCCACCTGGCTCGAGATCGACGGCGTCCGCCGCAAGGTGTGGACCCTCTACATCGGCCGCGGCCGCTACTGGCCCCGCGACATCGCGCCGCTCGAGCGCCCCATCCTGGACGACGGCGTCCTCGACCTCCGTGCCGCCAGCGCCCGGCCCCGCTTCGCCCGGCTCCGGCTCCTGACGGCCCTGGTCACGGGCACCGCCGAGCGGAGCCCGGCCCTGCACGAGTGGGATGCCGAGGAGGTCGAACTCGCGGCCCTCGGGCGGCCGCTGGTCCTTGCGGTGGACGGCGAGGTGGTCCCCGGAGTCCGGCGCGCCACCGTCCGGGTGGAGCGGGGTGCCCTCACGGTGTACTCGCCGCGGGCCGCCGGCTGACCGTTCCTCGGAGGACCTAGGGGGCCGACGGAGCCGGCGCCGGTGCGGTCCCCGTGCTCTGGGATGCGCGGTTGCGGCCGCCGAAGCCGCCGTTGCCGCCTCCCGCACCGTTCTGCGAGCTGATCTGGAACTGGCCCCGGCCGGTCAGGCCGGTACGGGCATCCACGGACTTCTGCAGCGCCGCCCCGCCGAGGCCGCCCGCGAGCACGAGGCACAGGCACACCAGGACCTTGGTGAGCCTTCCCGCGCGCCACCGGGGCGCCGGGACGAACGGCTCGTCGAAGGCCTCGTCCGCGTCGTCGGAGGGGAGGAGCCCCTCTTCGCGCGCCGGCAGGGGGCTGCCCCACGGGGCCGGAACGGACGCCTGCGGAAGGGTGAACGCCTCGGTTGCTTCCGCGGACCCGCCGACGGCCATGCGCTCGGTGGGAACAGTGGATTCTGGCGTGTGCTCGTTCATGGGGGCTCTATTCGTAGCGGAGGGCGTCGATGGGACGGAGCTTGGCGGCCTTGTTGGCCGGATAGATGCCGAACACGAGTCCGATCCCTGCGGACACGGCAACGCTCAGCCACACGGTCCACCACTGGACCTCCGGCTGGATGCCGAAGAACTGGAAGCCGGAGGCGCCGAACCCGAGGAGGATGCCCGCGATGCCGCCGAGGACCGAGATGATGAGTGATTCGACGAGGAACTGCAGCACGATGTTGCCCCGCGTGGCGCCGATGGCCTTGCGGATTCCGATTTCCCTGGTCCGCTCCGTCACGGTGACGAGCATGATGTTCATGACCCCGATCCCGCCGACGAGGAGGCTGATCCCGGCGACCGCGCTGAGGAGGATCGTCAGGGTCTGGGTGGTGGAGGTGGCGGTCGAGAGCACCTGGGCCTGGTTCCGCACCTGGTAGTCGCGGGTGTCCGGCGTCACCTGGTGCCGGGCATCGAGGATCTGCTGCATCTCGTTCTGCGCCTGGGTCATGACGTCGGCGCTCTTGGCCTGCACGGCGATGGAGGAGAGGCTCTGGGTGTAGCCGGTGAAGGCGCCCTGTGCCGTGTCGATCGGGACCATGGCCACGTCGTCGGGGTCGTTGAGCCCGCTCGTGCCCTTGGCGGCGAGGACACCGACCACCGTGAAGTTGCGGCTGTTGAGCGAGACGGTCTGCCCGACGAGGGTGGACACGTCCTGGGCCAGGTCGACGGCCACACTGTTGCCCAGCACGACGACGGGCTGGCCGGCGTCGGCGTCGTCGAGCACCCGCCCGGCCGCGGCGCTGAACGCCGTGATGCCGAAGTACGACGGCGTGGTCCCGAGCGTCGAGGCGATCGAGTGCGTCGAGGAGCCCAGCGCCGCGGTGACGGACTGCGCCTGCACCACCGGGGCTGTCGTCGCGATGTCCGGGGCGAGGACCGGGTCGTCGAGGGACTGCTGGTCGGCGAGGGTGAGGAAGGTGGACCGGGTGCGGGTCGCGGTCGCGCTCCCGCCGGTGGCCCGTCCGCCCGTCGCGACGGCGCGGTTCACGGTGAGCACGTTGGTGCCCAGGCGCCCGATCTGCTCCTTGATCATGTTCGACGTCCCGGCCCCGACGGCGAGGAGCGTGATGACGGCGCTGATGCCGATCACGATTCCCAGCGTGGTGAGCACGGAGCGCATCTTGTTCGCCGCGATCCCTGAGAGGGCGAAGCGCACGGACTCGGCGATCACGCGCTGCCTCCCGACGGTGCAGAGTCCTCGACGATGCGTCCGTCCTGCATCCGCACCACCCGCTGGGCGCGGGCGGCGACTTCCGGCTCGTGGGTGATCATGACGATCGTCCGGCCGCGGGCGTGCAGGGCGTCGAAGAGATCGAGGATCTCGTGCGAGGACCTGGTGTCGAGCGCCCCGGTCGGCTCGTCCGCGAGGAGGAGCACCGGCTCGCCGACGAGGGCGCGGGCGATCGCGACGCGCTGCTGCTGGCCGCCGGAGAGCTGCGAGGGCAGGTGGCCCGCGCGGGCGGAGAGGCCGACGGCGTCGAGGGCCTCGAGCGCGAGGGCGTGCCGCTCGCGCCGGCCCACCTTCCGATATGCCAGGGGCATCGCCACGTTGTCGACGGCCCGCGTGCGGGGGATGAGGTTGAAGCTCTGGAAGACGAACCCGATCTTGCGGTTGCGGATCTGGGCGAGCTGGAACTCGTCGAGCTCGCCGGTCGCGATCCCGTCCATGAGGTACTTCCCGCCCGTCGGCGCGTCCAGGCACCCGATGATGTTCATCATGGTCGACTTGCCCGACCCGGACGCGCCCACGATCGCCACGAACTCGCCGCGGCCGATGCTCAGGCCCACGCCGTCCAGCGCCCGGACCTCGGCCTCGCCCTGGCCGTAGACCTTGCTGACGTCCTCGAGGGCGATCACGGGCCGCGACCGGTGTGCGGCCGCACGTGCCGCCGGCCGTGCGTACTCGAGCTCTCTCATGCCCGGATCAGCGGCCGGTGCCGGAGTTGCTGCCGCCACTCGTGCCTCCTCGCGCCCCGCCGCCGCCGTTGCCCCCGGCGCCGCCGCCGAAGCCCCCGCCGAAGAGGCCCCGCGGGTTCTGGGTCGAGGTGTCCGTGGTGCCGGTCACGCTGGGGAGCACGATCTGGTCCCCCTCGCCCAAGCCCGTGAGGATCTGGGTGCGGCCGTTCGCCGTCACGCCGGTGGTCACGGCCACCGGGACGTCCGCACCGTTGCGCTGCACGGTCACCGTCTGGCGCGTGCCCGCAGTCGTGATCGCGAGGGTCGGCACCACGAGCGCGTTGTCGGCCGACGCCGTCGTGACCGCCACCGTGGCGCTCTCGCCGAGGCGCACGGCCGCCGGCGGGTTCGCGATCGAGACGGTCACGGCATAGGTGACGACGCCGTTGGTGGTCGTGGAGGTCGCCGCGATCGAGGTGACGGTCCCCGTCACCGGCGGCGCGCCGGCGTCGGCCTTCAGGGCCGGGAAGGTGAGGGTCGCGGCCTGGCCCGCCTTCATGGCCGCGACGTCCGACTCGGAGAAGGCCGCCGTGACCTGGAGGTGGCCGGCGTCCGTGAGGGTCACGAGGCCCGCCGCCGATCCGGACCCGGCAGCGCCGGACGACGACGCGCCGGTGCTTCCGGCGGAGGCCGCAGACCCGGCCCCGGAGGCGCTCGAACCGCCCGAGGAGCCCCCGGACGCGTTCGCGCCCACCACCGCACCGATGGCGGTCACCGTGCCGTTCGAGGGGGCCTTGACCACGCAGTCGGCGAGGTTGTCCTGGGCGGTCTTGAGCGTGATCTGGGCGCTCGTGACGTTCGCGGGCGCCGCATTGGCCTGGGCGTTCTGCGCCGAGCTGAGCGAGACGCCCGCCCCGGCGACCTGCTGCTGGTCCTTGAGGGTCGAGGAGGCCTGCTGGTTCTGGGCCTGGGTGAGGGACTGCTGGTCCTTGGCCAGCTGCGCCTGCGCCGCGGTCAGCGCATTGGCTGCGGGCGTGCTGCTCGGGCTCGCCGATGCCGTGGCCTGGTCCTGCGTGAGCGTGGCCTGGTCCGCGTCGACCTGCTTCTGGGCGGCCGCCACGGAGGCCGCCAGCTGCTGCACGTCGAGCGCCTGGGTCTGCTGGGCACTGGCCAGCTGCTGGCGCGCCTGGGCCACCGAGTTCGCCGCGCTGGCTGCCTGCTGTCCGGTCTGCGCCGAGGCCGCGTCGAGCTGCGCCTGGGCCGAGTCGACGGCGTTCTGCGCGTTGGTCGGGTCGATGTCCACCAGCTCGTCACCGGCCTTGACGGTCTGGCCGATGGCAACCTTGACGGCCGTGACGGCGCCCGAGCAGTTGCCGGTCCCCACCGTGGTGGTCGCGGCCGACGAGACATTCCCCGAGGCCGTGGCAGTCTGCTGGAGCGAGGCGCGCGCTACGGAGACCGTGCGGCTGCTGACGCTGCTGGCGGGGCGCGCCGTCGCGGCGACGGTCGCCCAGATCCCTCCGCTCAGGAGGAGGGCAGCCGCCCCGAGGGCGCTGTTGATGACGAGGGTGCGACGGTTCACGGGTGAAACCTAGGGCGCGAGGCTATGCGCAGGCTGTGGCCGGGCCGAGGATGGGCTGTGGCAGGTGTGGGTGTGTCCTGCCTTTCCTCGCGGGTTCCTCCGCCCAGACTCATCCTTGAGGAGGAGCACCGCCCACGGGGGGACGCGCGAGTTCATCCCCGCGGTCGTCGCGCCCGCCCGGGTGGCCGCCCTAGCGTGGAACCATGCGAACACGAAGGGGAATGTCATGATCCAGGCGCAAGACCTGGCCAAGGTCTACGGCGACAAGACGGCCGTGGACGGGGTCACCTTCACCGTCCAGCCGGGCCGCGTCACCGGCTTCCTCGGCCCCAACGGTGCCGGCAAGTCCACCACGATGCGCATGATCATGGGGCTCGACGCGCCCACCCGCGGCACCGTGACCGTCAACGGCGAGCCGTATGTCAGGCACCGGGCACCGCTGCGGGAGATCGGCGCCCTCCTCGAGGCGCGCGCCGTGCATCCCGGCCGCACCGCCTACACGCACCTGCGCGCCCTCGCCGCCACTCACCGCATCCCGGTCTCGCGCGTCAGCGAGGTCATCGAGATGACCGGCCTCGGCGCCGTGGCACGGAAGAAGGTCAAGGGCTTCTCCCTCGGCATGGGGCAGCGGCTCGGGATCGCCGCGGCCCTGCTCGGCGACCCGCAGGTCGTGGTGCTCGACGAGCCCGTCAACGGCCTCGACCCCGAGGGCGTCCTGTGGGTCCGCAACCTCGTCAAGTACCTTGCCTCCGAGGGGCGCACCGTCTTCCTCTCGAGCCACCTCATGAGCGAGATGTCCCAGACCGCGGACCACCTCATCGTGATCGGCCGCGGCAAGATCATCGCGGACGCACCGATCCAGGAGATCCTCAACGGCGAGGGCCGAGCACGGACCCGGGTCCGCACGGATAGCCCCGAGCAGCTCGCCGCGCTGCTGGCCCGTGACGGGGTGAGCATCCAGACCCAGGAGCGCGAGCTCCTCGAGGTCTCCGGCCTCGGGCCGCGCGAGATCGCCCAGGCCGCGCTCGGCGCCGGCATCCTGGTCTACGAGCTCACGCCGCTGCAGGCGAGCCTCGAGGAGGCCTACCTCGAGCTCACCAAGGACGACGTCGAGTACCGCTCCGACCGTCCCGATGCCGGCCACGCGCCCAGCCTGCCCGCCGCGGCCACCCCCGCCCAGACCCAGGAGGCGCACCGATGAGCACCGCAGTCCAGCACGCCCGCCGCTCCGCGGCACCGGCCCTCGCCGGCCCGACCTTCCTCCGGGTCCTGGCCTCCGAGCGGATCAAGCTCCTCTCGCTCCTGTCGACCCGGATCCTCCTGGTCTGCGCCGTCGCGCTCATGATGGGCTTCGCGGCGCTCCAGGCGTGGGGCTTCGGCCAGGTCTCCCAGGCCCAGCACAGCGGCACCGTGACCAATCCGCGCGAGGCCATCAACGTCACCGCCCTGCTCCCGCACCTTCCGGATGCAGGCGTGACCTTCTCGCAGCTCATCGTCGGCTCGCTCGCCGTGCTCCTGATCAGCGCGGAGTTCACCTCCGGCATGTCGCGGGCGACGTTCGCCGCGGTCCCCAGGCGCTGGCCCGTGCTCGCCGCGAAGGCGGTCTACGCCGTCGTGGTCGGGTTCGCGGTGACCTACGCGGGCGCCTACCTCGGCGGCCTCGTGGCCCAGCCGATCCTCGGCAACTACAGCCTGAGCCTCGACATGGCGAGCTGGGACGTCCAGCGGATCATGCTCCTCAGCGCGGCCTACGTGTCCGCGGTGGCCCTCATGGGGCTCTCGCTCGGCGCACTCCTGCGCAACTCCGCCGGGGCGATCGTCACGCTGGTGGCCGTGCTGTTCGTGCTCCCGATCATCTTCCAGCTCATTCCGAACGACTTCTTCAAGGAGGCACGCAAGTACCTCCCCACCAACGCGTTCCAGTCCATGCTCGAGGCAGGGTCCAGCCAGCCCCTGGACTCCTCCCTCCTCGAGCCCTGGCAGGGCACGCTGGTCATCGCCGCCTATGTGGTGGTGCTCCTCTTCGCCGCCTTCACCACGCTCAAGCAGCGGGACGTGTAGGAGGACCGTGCACGCTCCCGGCGCGCAGGCGCTCGCCCTCGCGGTCCCGCCACGGCGGGGCCGCGTCCGCGCGTACCTGGCCGACCGTCCCGTGGCGATGGACTGGATCGTCGTCGCCGCGGCCGCGTTCCTCGCGGGGCCGCTCTTCGCCGAGTACGCCCTGCACGGCAATTGGTGGCGGTTGGCCCTGCTGGCCGTCCAGCAGGCGGCCCTGCTGGGGCGGCGCCGGTCCCCGTGGGCCGTGCTGGTGGTGACCGTGGCGATCGACGCCGCCCTGCTCTACCAGTCCCCGAACAGCTCGGTCATGAGCGCGGCGGTCTTCTTCGCGCTCTACGCCGTGGCCGTCTCAGCCCCGGCGCTCGTCGCCTTCGGCGCATCCGTGCTCGCCTCGGTCCCCGCCTCCGTCTACTACGCGTTCGTCTACACCCCCCGCGGCCCCGCCGTCCCGGAGAACGCCCGCTACGTGGGCCTGGTCGCCGCGGTCTCCGTGTTGCTCATGGACGTCCTCGCCGCCGGGCTCGGAGCCTGGGTCCGCGGCACCCGCGAGCACCAGGCCGAGATCCGGGCCTGGGCCATGCGCAGGGCCGAGCTGGCCTCCGTCCAGGAGCGCAACCGGATCGCCCGGGAGATGCACGACGTCGTCGCGCACTCGCTCACGGTCATGGTCGCCCTCAGCGACGGCGCCGCGAAGATCGCCGCGAAGGACCCGGACAGGGCCCAGGAGGTCCTCGGCGAGCTGTCCCGTACCGGGCGCACCGCCCTGGCGGACATGCGCCGCGTCCTCGGGGTGCTCCGCGAGCCGGCATCGGAGGCAAGCCTCGCACCCGCCCCCGGCACCGAGAGCTTGCAGTCGCTCGTGGCCGGGTTCCGGACCGCGGGGCTCCCCGCCGTCCTCACACTCACCGGGGCCGCCCCGCCCGCGGACCCCGCCTTCCAGCTCGCCGTCTACCGGATCGTCCAGGAGTCCCTGACCAACGCGCTCCGCTACGGGCGCGGGGTCTCCCGCGTCGAGGTCGAGGTGGCACGCGAGGGCAGCACCGTGCGGGTCCGGATCGAGAACGACGGCGCGGCGGCCGACGGCGCGCGGCCTCGCCTCGGGACGGGAGCCGGCATCGCCGGGATGCGGGAGCGGGCCGCCCTCTACGGCGGCACCCTCCGCGCGGGCCCGCGGGCCGGGGGAGGATGGGTCGTGGAGACCGAGCTGCTGGTGGACGAGCAGCACTGGGCGGAGGGGGACGCATGAGCGAGACGGAGCACCACCACGGCGAGGGGCCCTTGAGGCTCCTGCTCGTCGACGACCAGCCGCTGCTGCGGATGGGCTTCCGGCTCGTCCTCGAGTCCGAGGACGGGATCGAGGTGGTCGGCGAGGCCGGCAACGGCGCCGAGGCCGTGAAGCTCACCGAGTCGCTGCGCCCCGACGTGGTGCTCATGGACGTGCGGATGCCGGTCATGGACGGCATCGAGGCCACACGGCGCATCGCCGCCGCCCACAGCCCTGCCCGCGTCATCATCCTGACCACCTTCGATCTCGACGAGTACGCGTTCTCCGGCCTCCAGGCCGGCGCCTCGGCGTTCCTGCTCAAGGACGTGGCGCCCGCCGAACTCGTCCAGGCCGTGCGGCTCGTGGCCAGCGGGGACGCCGTCGTGAGCCCCCGCGTGACCCAGCGGCTCCTCGAGACCTACGTCCGCAGCGGCGGCGCGCCCGCCCGGAGCAACGGCGGCGCCGCCCCGGACCCCCTGCTCAAGGAGCTGACGCCGCGCGAACTCGAGGTCCTGCGGGCCATCTGCGAGGGCCTGAGCAACGCGGAGATCGCGCACCGGTTCTTCCTCTCCGAGGCCACCGTGAAGAGCCACGTGCGCCGGATCCTGACCAAGCTGCACCTGCGCGACCGGGTGCAGGCGGTCGTGTACGGGTACGAGACGGGGCTCATCATCCCGAGCAACCCCGACTACTGAGTCCCCCCTCCGTCTGGAAGTCACCTCCTGAAGGTCACCTTCTGGAAGTCACGTCCTGGAAGTCAGGTCCAGCGGGTCGCTCCCGCAGGAGCTGACCTTCAGGAGCTGACCTTCAGGAGGTGACCTTCAGGAGGTGACCTTCAGAAGGCGGGGTGGGGCGAGTGTGAACCTCCGTGACGGGTGCGTTTCGTCAGGCGGGGCGCCCACCGGCAGACTGGGCGAAGAATCAAGAGTTCCGGCATCAAGCCCTGGCTTGCCGGACGGCAACCCTCCGGCTGTAGTGGGGTGCCCCAGGTGAGGATTCGACGGCGCGCGGGCCCCCGGCGCCGTAAGTATGGCGCCTGAGCGAGCCTCGCGCCGCGACCCGAAGAGGACCTGTATGGCCACCCTCCTGAGAACCGAGCCGGGACTCGGCACCGCCCTGCGCGCCAAGCGCCGCATCCTCGCCTCGGCGTTCGTCGGCACCACCATCGAGTGGTACGACTTCTACCTCTACGGCACGGCCTCGGCCCTCGTGTTCAACAAGCAGTTCTTCCCCGACGCGAGCCCGCTCGTGGGCGTCCTGGCCTCGTTCGCCACCTACGCGGTCGGGTTCATCGCGCGGCCCCTCGGCGGCGTCATCTCCGGCCACCTCGGGGACCGGATCGGCCGCAAGGCCCTGCTCGTGGCCTCCCTGCTGACCATGGGCATCGCCTCCACCCTCATCGGCGTCCTGCCGAACTATGCCTCCATCGGCATCCTCGCCGTGGTGGGACTCGTGGGACTCCGGCTCATCCAGGGCCTCTCCGCCGGCGCCGAGTGGGGCGGCTCCGCGCTGCTCTCCGTCGAGCACGCCCCGGCCGGCCGGCGCGGACTCTTCGGCTCGTTCACGCAGGTGGGCTCGGCGGCCGGCATGCTCCTGGCCACCGGCGCGTACGCGCTCACGCAGGGGTTCCTCACCCCTGAGCAGTTCCAGTCGTTCGGGTGGCGGCTGCCGTTCCTCCTCTCCGGCGTCCTCGTCCTGATCGGCCTGTGGATCCGCCTGGGCGTGACCGACGCAGAGGAGTTCACGGCGGTCAAGGATGCCGCGCGCACCGTGGCCCGGCCCGTGGCGCGCGTGCTGCGCGAGCACCCGCGCGGAATCCTCGTGACCATCGGTATGCGGCTCGTCCAGCCCGCCATCTACACGCTCATGACCGTGTACATCCTCGGGTACCTCAAGGACCGCCGCCACGACACCACCTCGGGCCTGGCCGCGATCCTCATCGTCTCCGCCATCGGGCTGCTCTCGGGCCCGTTCTGGGGTTGGCTCTCCGACCGGATCGGACGCCGGCGCATCGCCGTCGGGGCGTCCGTGGGCGTCGTGGTGCTCATCTGGCCGTTCTTCTGGTTCCTCGACCATGGCAGCCTGGCCTTCCTCCCGCTCGTGCTCCTCGTCGGGATGAACATCCTCCATGACGCGATCTACGGCCCCCAGGCCGCGTGGTTCGCCGAGCAGTTCCCCACCGAGCTGCGCTATTCGGGAGTCTCGTTCGGCTACCAGGTCGGCACCGTGCTCTCCGCGGCGGTCACCCCGCTCGTCGCCGCGGCCCTGCTCCAGGCCGGGGGCGGGGCGCCGTGGCTCGTGTGCGGCTGGTTCGCCGTGCTCGGCGTCCTCACCACGGCGGCGGCCCTCGCCGCCAAGGACCCGGTCGGCCTCCGCGCCGCCCAGCCGGCCACCGCGGAGGGCGGAGCGGGCGCCTGAGGCGCCGCCCGCCGTCGTCCGCCCCCCCAAGTCCCCGCCCACGGAACCCGAATCCGGAAGGAACCCCGTGACCAAGCCCCTGCTGCTGAACGCGTTCGAGATGCTCGTGCCGGTGCACCAGTCGCCGGGCCTGTGGCGACACCCCGACTCGCAGGCCCACCGCTTCGCGGAGCTGGGCTACTGGACCGGGCTCGCCAAGGCCCTCGAGGACGGCGGCTTCCACGGGATCTTCTTCGCGGACGTGCTCGGCCAGTACGACGTCTACGGCGGCAGCGCCGACGCGGCCGTCCGCGGCGGGGTCCAGTACCCGGCCCTCGACCCGCTGCTGATCGTGTCCGCCCTCGCGGCGGCCACCGAGCGGCTCGGCTTCGGCGTCACCGCCTCCGTCACCTACGACCACCCCTACCTCCTGGCCCGCCGGTTCGGCACGCTGGACCACCTCACGGGCGGCCGGCTCGCGTGGAACATCGTCACCTCCTACCAGGAGTCGGCCGCGCGGAACCTCGGCCTCGACACCCAGGTGCCGCACGATGAGCGCTACGATCGCGCCGAGGAATTCATGGACGTGGTCTACAAGCTGTGGGAGGGCTCGGTGGACGACGGCGCGCTGGTCGCCGACGCCGCCGCGAACCTCTTCGCCGACCCCGCCGGGGTCCGCGGGATCGCGCACGACGGCGACGCCTACCGGGTGCCCGGCCCCGCCTTGGTCGGACCCTCCCCGCAGCGGACCCCCCTGCTCTTCCAGGCCGGCGCCTCGGCCCGCGGCAAGGCCTTCGCCGCGAAGCATGCCGAGGCCGTGTTCTTCTCCAGCTCCACGCCCGCGCAGGCGAAGAAGTTCACCGACGGGCTCAGGGCGGAACTCGCCGCCGCCGGCCGCGCGCCGGACTCCGTGAAGGCGTTCAACCTCGCGACCGTGATCGTGGCCGAGACGGACGAGGCCGCCGCCGCGAAGCTCGCCGAGTACGAGTCCTACGTGGACACCGACGCCGCGCTCGCGCTGTTCGCCGGCTGGACGGGCGTGGACCTCTCAGGGCTGGACCAGGACGCGCCGCTGACGTACATCAGGAGCGAGGCCAACCAGTCCGCCCTCGCCCAGTTCACGCTCCTGGACCCGGAGCGGACGTGGACGCTGCGCGAGGTCGCGAAGTTCGTCTCGATCGGCGGCCGAGGGCCGGTGATCGTCGGCTCGCCGGCCACGGTCGTGGACGAGCTCGAGCGCTTCGCCGATGAGGGCGGCGTGGACGGGTTCAACCTGACCTCGGCCGTGCGGCCGGCAGACCTGCTCGAGTTCGCCCGGCTCGTCTCGCCCGAGCTGCGCCGTCGCGGGCTCCTCGCCGAGGCTGCCCCCGGAGCGACGTTCCGGGGGACCGTCCTGGGAGCCGGCCCGCGCCTCGCCGCCGACCACCCGGCACGGCGCGTGGCCGGCGTCGTCCCCGCGACCGCCTGAGCAGCTCGCCTGAGCCAGCCGGCCCCGACAGCTGAGGGGTCGTGTGCCTGCCGCGATCGGCAGGGACACGACCCCTCAGCGCAGGTGGCTAGAAGCCGCCCACCCCGTTCGGCGTGCCGAGGCCCGTGGGGCCGTCCCACCCTGCGCCGGCGGTGCACCACTGGGACGTGGGGCACGTGCCGTTCGAGCCGCTCGTCACGTCGAACAGGCTCGAGGAGTGGCCGTACGGGATCGAGTTCGCGTACGTTCCCGTCGCTGCGGAGCCCGTGGTGCCGCTGAGGGCGTACACCGAGGCGATGATGGGCGAGGACTCGCTTGTGCCGCCGAACTGGCCCCACGTCGAGGACGTGCTCGAGGTCGGGTAGTAGACGGCCAGGCCGCCGTAGTTCGGGTCGGCCGCGGCCGAGACGTCCGCCATGGCCCGGTTCGCGCACCCGGTGTTGAATGGGGCGGCCGCCGGGAGGGCGGCGTTGTACGTCGAGCAGCCGGAGCCGGCGCCGCTCCACGCGGACTCGGACCAGCCGCGGGTGTTCGAGGCGGCCGTGAGGGAGGTGCCGCCCACCGCCGTGACGTAGCTCGAGGACGCCGGGTAGGACCCGCCCTGGTAGCCGTTGTCCCCGGTGCTCGCGGTCACCGCGATGCCCGGGAAGTTGTAGTACTTGCCATAGGTCGCGTCCGCGGCGTCCGAGCCGCCGTAGGAGTTGGAGATCGCCACGACGCCGGGGGTCTTGGCCGCAGTCTGCACGGCCGTGCCGAGGTCCGCGAAGCTCGCCGACTTGGCCTGGAAGACCGCGATCTTGCAGTCGGGGCAGGCGGCGGAGACGGCGTCGACGTCGAGTGCCTGCTCCTGCGACCAGCCGAGGTCGAACCGCGGAAGGCTCGTGCCGCCGGTCTGGTTGCGCACGGTGAGGCAGCCGTTAGCGGAGGTGCACGCGGGAAGGCCGAACTGCTGGCGGTACACTCCGAGGTCCCGCTCGAGGTTCGGGTACCCGTAGGCGTCCACGATGGCCACCGTCCGCCCTCCGGAGGTCGCGCCGGTGAGCTTGTAGGCGTTCTGCAGCTGGGTGGGGGTGAGGGCCGTGGACGGCGGGGCGGCGTTGCCCGTGATGGGCTTGCCCGCCGGGTCGGCCGCCTGCCGGGCGGTGCACGCGGCGTCGCCGGCGCGCGGCGCTGCGCACACCTGGATCGAGCGGTCCGAGTGCTGGTTCGGCCCGGGTGATGCCGACGCCGGAGCCGCGGCGGCGACGCCCGCGAGCAGCAGGCCTGCCGCCGCTGCGGCGAGGAGCTTCCTCATGTCATGCCCTTCTGGTTGGGGACAACGCGATGGTGACGCCGGGGGAGACGGGCCCTCCGCAAAATTGACAAGATCCGTCACGCCGACGAACCGAGACTCGCAGGCCTCCGGCACCGCGACAAGAGCGCGAACAGGATTGCCAGCAAACTCTCAGTTAGGTGGGACCCCCAGCTCATCCGGAGCTGATACCGAGGCCTGCGCGGCGCCGTTCCTGATCGGGTCCGGATGCGCGAGACTGGCTCTGTACGATCCTTTGTGCGATACGAGAGGCGACCATGGACGCGTTGAGCTGCACGAGGGGGCACCGCCGATGACGGACGACTTCCCGCTCGCGCAGGAGCTGGCCTGGCTGACGGCGCGGCTCGCGGACCTCCTGCTGACGAGGGAGTCGGCCGAGGAGGCCGTGCAGTCCCTAGCCCTGGCGGCGAAGGAGGCCATTCCGCATGCCTCCGGTGCCGGGGCCACCCTGATCGACGGGCGCGGCCGCAAGACCAGCACCGGCGCGACCGACGAGGTGGTCCTCGAGGCCGACCGCCTGCAGTACGAGATGGGGCAGGGCCTCTGCCTGAGTGCCTGGGCCGAGGGCACGAGCCAGACGATCGAGGACATCGGGACCGAGACGCGCTGGCCCCTCTGGACCCGGGCGGCCGCCTCGCTGGGCCTGCGCTCGGCGCTGAGCGCACCCCTCATCTCAGGGGGGACCCCCATCGGGGCAATGAAGGTCTACTCGGACAAGGCCGGGATGTTCAGCGCGCACGACCTGCGCCTCCTCGAGATGCTGGCCCGTCCCGCGGCCATCATGCTGGCCAACCTGCAGGCGCGGGACGCCGCCCAGCGGGCGAGCGCGCTGATGACGGCGGCGATCGCCGACCGTGACGCGATCCGCATGGCCACCGGGATCATCATGGAACGGGAGCGGCTCGGTCCCGATGAGGCGCTTTCCCGCATCATCGACCTCTCCCGACTTGAGCAGCGGGCCCTCAGCGACACCGCCCAGGACATCGTCGCCGGCCGCCCTGTCCTCTGAGGCCCGGGATGGACACGGGACACGACGGCGACGCGCGGCAATGGAGACTCACCCGCGAGGCGATGGACCAGGCGGGCCTGACCCCGGGGCAAGTGTGGCTGCGCTACTTCGGGCTGGCCGGTGACGCCGGCGAGTACGAGGTAGACGCCTACCTCAACGGGGTGCTCGCCCTGCCGGCGGTCCAGCGCGACCTGGTCTCCCACGCCGTGAACGAGCTGGCCGGCGGGGCAGCCGACGCGCCCTACAGCCGCGGGCTGGACGGAGAGCGGAACCCGGGCCAGGGGGAGGCGCCGGACGGCCGCTGACCCTCCGGGAGCTCCTGCCGTCAGGCCGGGGAGGACGGGTGGGCGAACGGGACCCTGATGCGCCGCCGGGCGGTGGCGGCCTCCCCGTGGACCACCAGCTCCGCGGCCTGCTCCTCGGCGGACACCGTGAGGTCGACCCGTGCGCCGGACTGAGCTTCCCCTGCGGCAGCAACGACCTCGTTGACCAACGCCAGCAGCCGGCCCGCGGCGTCGGCAGGGACCACCTCCGTGCATCCGAGGATCGTGATCTGCGCCTCGACGCCGGCGGCGTCAGCAGAGGCGCTCACCGCGGCGAGCAGCTCCGCGGAGAAGGACGCCGCCTCGACCCCCTGCGTGAGGTGCCCGGTCCCGAACAGTTCGCCTGTCTGCAGCAGATTCTGCACCGCCGTGTCGAGCTGGCGGGAAACCTCCTCGACGAGTGCCGCGGCGCTGGCCGCCGGGGCGAGCAGAGCGAGCTGCCGCAGGCTCAGGCCGGCCGAGAGCAGACGCGGCACGATCCGCTCGCGCACGCCGTCGCCGATGCGGGCACGGTCTGCGGCCAGCGCCTCCCCGCCCAGGCTGCGGGCCCGCATCCCCAGGGCCAGCGCAGCGTTGGAGCAGAACACGGCCGCGGCGGAGACGTCGGGTCGCGTGTAGGACGAGCCCTCCTTCCGTGCCAGCAGCAGCACGCCCGGCGCCGGGCTGCGGCCGAGCCGCGCCGCCAACAGGGGGCCGAGGCCTTCGGTAGCGTCCGTCCCGAGCCAGATCGCGGCCTCGCCGTCCTGCGCGTGCCCCGTCGGCTGGGGCAGGCGCTCCGCGAGGACGGCCAGAAGCGTCGGCGACGGCATCGTCCCCGCGGCCGCGGCGATCCGGAACGACCCGCCGTCCGGCAGCGCCACCAGGGCCAGGGTCGACTGCGAGGCCGCCAGCGCCCGCCCTGCGACCAGATCGAGTTCGCGTCCGGCCACGAGTCCCTGTCCGGAGACCAGGTCTGCCGTCACCGAAAGCGTCGCGTCGAGCCATCGCTCGCGGCCTTGCGCCTCTTCGTAGAGGCGGGCGTTCCACGCCGCGGCCCCGGCCGCCGCAGCCAGAGCTGCGATCAGCTCCTCGACCTCTGGCGCGAAGGGGCCCCGGCCCGTCAGGAACAGCTCGCCGAGGTGTGCCCCGTGGGCGCGGATCGGCACGGAGAGGAGCGTGCGCCCGCTGTCCGTGGCGGCATCCCACGGACTGGTCCCGGGGGGATCTGCGCCGGGCGGGGGATCCCCGTCCTCCGGCACTCGCCGCTCCGGTGAGGAGGAGCTGACCACGAGGGGCGCCCAGTCGGGGGCAGAGAGCCGGATGACCGCCTCCGTGGCACTGGCCAGGTCCCGGGCCGAGTCGGCGAGCCGTTCGAGCACCCGGCGGACCGAGAGGTCCCCGAGCATGCCGAGGAGCATCGACTGCAGGTCCCTCAGGGGCCCCCGCTCAGGCATATCCCCACCACCCGCACGTCGCCGCATGGCTCATTCCACTGACTGCTCCGCCTCCTTTGTCTTCCCGGGCGCGCTCGGGGCAAGGCCAGCCCGTCCAGATGACGTCCGCGATGCGGGGCGGCGCCGGGCCGCCATCCGCCGGGGCGCCTCGCTCCGAATGCTGTGCATGGACAGGACATCGCGCCTCGGGCGCCGCAGGTCGGCGGCATGGGCCTTGGTCGGAGGCCCGGCGGCGGTGGGCCTCGGGCTCGTGGCCCACCTCGTCTCGGGCGGGGCCGCGCCGCCCGCGGGGGTCCTCGCGGCGCTCGTGGTGCTCGTGAGCCTGTTGGCCTCCGCGGTGGCCCGCGCGCCCCTCGCCCCCTGGATGCTCGCCCTCGGCAGCGGCGCCCTCCAGCAGGCCCTCCACCTCGCGTTCACGGCGCTTGCCGGTCCGGACGGTCCCCTCTTCCCCGCGGCGGGGCACGCCCACCACGGCACGGTGTCCACGGCCCCGGCCGGCGCCGTGCAGGCTGCGCCGCTGGACTTCCACCTCCTCGTGGTGGCGCACATCGCGGCAGCCCTGCTCACCGTCCTCGCCCTCGCTGCTGCCGCCCGCGCCGCCGCTTCGCTCCGGGCGCCGGGGAGCCCACAATATGCTCATGAGGCCCTTCCTTCTGCTGGCATCCCGTGACCACGACGAGGTGGCGGACGACGAGTACCGGGCCTTCTGCGCCTACGCGGGCCTCGAGCCCGAGCACCTGCATCGCGTCCGCGCCGAGGCCGGCCCCCTGCCCCAGATCCGGCTCGAGGACTACTCGGGGGTGATCCTCGGCGGGAGCCCGTTCACCGCCTCGGACCCCAGGGAGGAGAAGGACCCGGTCCAGCGCCGGGTCGAGGAGGAGATCGGCGTCCTGCTCCGCCGGATCGTCGAGGCAGACTTCCCGTTCCTCGGCGCCTGCTACGGGGTCGGTCTCCTGGGCAGCCAGATGGGTGCCGTGATCGACCGCCACTTCGGCGAGCCCGTCGGGCCCGTGAAGGTGAGGCTGAGCGCCGTCGGCCTCCGGGATCCCCTCTGCGCCGGCCTCCAACCGGCGTTCCACGCCTTCGTGGGCCACAAGGAGGCCGTCCGCACGCTCCCGCCGCACGCCGCGCTCCTCGCCGGCTCGGACACGTGCCCGGTGCAGATGTTCCGCTTCCGCCGGAACCTCTACGCGACCCAGTTCCACCCCGAGCTGGACGTGGCGGGCCTCGAACGGCGCATCGACGCCTACCGGCACTCGGGCTACTTCCCGCCCCACGAGGCCGAGCAGGTCAAGGAACGCGCGCGCGGCGCCCGCGTGAGCGAGCCGCAGAAGATCCTGGACAACTTCGTCAGCCGCTACGCCGTGGGGGACTGACCGGCGCGTGAACCGGGCTGGCTAGACTCGCAGCATGCCTACTGCCGCCCACGCGCACGCGCACGCCCTCGACCTCGGCCGCTTCGTCATGGCCTCGCCGTCGAGCTTCCATGCCGCCGCCGAGGGTGCACGGCGGCTCGCCGGGGAGGGCTTCGAGGTCCTCTCCGAGATCGACGCGTGGCCCGGCGGCCCCGGGAAGTACGCCGTGGTCCGGGACGGCGCGCTCATCGCGTGGACCGTGCCGGAGGGGGCGGGGGCCACCACGCCGTTCCGCATCCTCGGGGCGCACACCGACTCGCCCTCCTTCAAGCTCAAGCCCAAGCCCACCACGGGCCGGCTCGGCTGGCTGCAGGCCGGCGTCGAGGTGTACGGCGGCCCGCTGCTGAACTCCTGGCTCGACCGGGACCTCCGGCTCGCCGGCCGTCTCGTGACGCTCGACGGCGCGCAGCACCTCGCCGCGACCGGTCCCCTCCTGCGCTTCCCGCAGCTCGCGATCCACCTTGACCGGGCGGTCAACGAGGGCCTCGCCCTCGGGAAGCAGCAGCACATGAATCCGGTCTGGGGCCTCGGTGACCCGTCCGCCGAGGACCTGCTCGGCGTGCTCGCCGAGGCCGCCGGCGTGGACCCGTACGAGGTGGGCGGCTTCGACGTCGTGGTGGCGGACACGCAGGAGCCCGCGGTCTTCGGCGCCCACGGCGAGTTCTTCGCCTCGGGGCGGCTGGACAACCTCTCCTCCGTGCACGCTGGCCTCGTGGCCCTCGTGCAGGCCGCGGAGGCCACCGACGCGGAGGGGGCCCCGATTGCCGTCCTCGCCGCCTTTGACCACGAGGAGGTGGGATCCGCGTCCCGCTCGGGCGCGTCCGGCCCGTTCCTCGAGGACGTCCTGGCCCGGATCGGCGACGGCCTCGGCGCCTCGGCGGGCGACCGGCGTCGTGCCTTCGCGGCGTCGTGGCACGTCTCCGCGGACGCCGGCCACGCCGTCCACCCCAACTACCCCGAGCGCCACGACCCGGCCAACCACCCGCTCCTGGGCGGCGGACCGCTGCTGAAGATCAACGCGAACCAGCGGTACGCCACCGACGCTGCCGGCGCGGCGCTCTGGGCGACGGTGTGCGGCGAGGCCGAGGTGCCGTACCAGGAGTTCGTCTCCAACAATGACGTGCCCTGCGGGTCCACGATCGGTCCGCTCACCGCGACCCGCCTCGGCATCCGCACGGTGGATGTGGGCATCCCGCTGCTCTCCATGCACTCGGCCCGCGAGCTGGCCGGGGTGCAGGATCCGTGGCGGCTGTCCAGGGCCGTGGAGCGCTTCTTCGCCCAGGCCGGCTGAGCGGGGCCCCGGGGCTCGAGGGCCGGGGCCGGTGTGAGGACCCTAGCCCGCGAGGCCGATCACGAGGTTGATGGTCGCCGCGAGGATGAGCGTCGCGAAGACGTACGCGAGGATGCTGTGCTTGAGCGCCTCCGCGCGGATGCCGTGGTTCCTGATAGCGGTGTCGGAGACCTGGTAGGTCATACCGAGGCTGAAGGCCATGTAGGCGATGTCCGTGTACTGCGGGGCCTCGTCCTGGTTGAAGTCGATGCCGCCCTCGGGGGTCGCGTAGTACAGCTCGGTGTACCGGAGCGTGAAGATCGTGTGCAGCATGAGCCACGAGGCCGCCACGACGGTGAGCGCAAGGAAGGCCAGGGCCGCCTTCGCCGGGCCGTTGGCGTTGTTGCCGGAGACGATGACGATCACCACGGCGATGATCGCCGCCACGTTGGCGCTGAGGATCAGGAACTCGCGCGTGCTGCGGCGGGGGTCCTCCTGGCGCGCGTGGGTGCGCGTCTGCTCCGGGTCCATGGGGGCGATGCGCACCCAGACCCAGACGTCGTAGACGAGGGCGGCCGCGCCCCAGCCCGCGGCGGGCGCGTGCCACCACGAGCTGAAGATCCCGGTCAGGACGGCCACGGCCACTCCGGTGGCCAGCATGATCCAGACCCTGCGGCGCGCGGTCCGGGCACGATGCGAAAGCTCGGCGTCAGGCTTCATGCGCCCGATCCTTGCAGCCGAGTCTGGGAATCCGCCGTCCCTCCACAGCCGCGTCTCGGGCGTGTCGTCCACATCGGGCTCTCCACACGCACGACGCCGCGCGGCCGGCGCTAGCGTGGATCGCGGGGGAGGTGCCCGGCCGGTCGGGAGACGAGCCCGCGTCGGGTAGACTTGTGCAGTCTGTGTGCCACCTCCCGCCCTCTGCGGGGACGGCGCACGGGCGCGCACATGAACCTCCTGTTGCGGAAAGACCGCAACCGCTTAGCCCGAAGGAGGTGGGTTCACACATGCGTCCTTACGAACTGATGGTCCTCATCGACCCCGAGGTCGACGAGCGCACGGTCCAGCAGTCGCTGGATAAGTTCCTCTCTGTGGTCACCACCAGCGGTGGCTCCATCGACAAGGTGGACATCTGGGGTCGTCGCCGCCTGGCGTACGACATCAAGAAGAAGAACGAGGCGATCTACGCCGTCGTCAACTTCACCGCTGAGCCGGCCACGGCCCAGGAGCTGGACCGCCAGCTCTCCCTCAACGAGACGATCCTGCGCACCAAGATCATCCGCCCCGAGGACCAGAAGGTGTCCGCCAAGTAGTCTTGGCGTGATTCCCTCAAGTACATCGATCTTCAGCACGCGTCGGACGAACCAGGAGGAAGCATGGCAGGCGAGACCACCATTACGGTGATCGGCAATCTGACGAATGATCCCGAGCTGCGGTTCACGCCGTCGGGCTCTGCCGTGGCCAATTTCACCGTGGCCTCGACCCCGCGCACGTTCGACCGCCAGGCCAACGAGTGGAAGGACGGGGAGACCCTGTTCCTCCGCGCGTCGATCTGGCGCGAGGCTGCCGAGAACGTCGCCGAGTCCCTCACCAAGGGCATGCGCGTGATCGTCTCCGGCCGCCTGAAGAGCCGTTCGTACGAAACCAAGGAAGGCGAGAAGCGCACCGTCATCGAACTCGAGGTCGACGAGATCGGCCCGAGCCTGCGCTATGCGTCCGCGAAGGTCAACCGCACCCAGCGCTCCGGCGGCCAGGGCGGCAACTTCGGCGGAGGCCAGGGCGGGAACTTCGGCGGCGGCTCCTCCGGGGGCAACTGGGGCGGCAACCAGGGTTCGCAGAACCCGGGTGGCGGCTCCGGCGGCAGCTGGGGTGGCGGCGGCGGCCAGCAGCAGGACGACCCGTGGGCAACCCCGGGCGTCAGCAGCTCTGGTGGCTGGGGCACGGGCAACGACTCCGAGCCCCCGTTCTGATCGATTCACCTTCCACACCACAACATCACAACCATCCCGTGGCTGATGCCACGGGCTCCAGAGACTAAGGAGCTCCACGATGGCCAAGGCTGAAATCCGTAAGCCGAAACCAAAGTCCAACCCCTTGAAGGCCGCTGACATCACCGTCATCGACTACAAGGACGTCGCCCTGCTGCGCAAGTTCATCTCGGACCGCGGCAAGATCCGCGCGCGTCGGGTGACCGGCGTGTCCGTGCAGGAGCAGCGCAAGATCGCCCAGGCGATCAAGAACGCCCGCGAGGTCGCCCTGCTCCCCTACTCCGGCGCTGGCCGCGGCTGAGAAGGGAAGCAATCTCATGGCAAAGCTCATTCTGACGAACGAGGTGACGGGTCTCGGCTCCGCCGGTGACGTCGTCGAGGTCAAGGACGGCTACGCGCGCAACTACCTGCTGCCGCGCGGCTTCGCGGTCACGTGGTCGAAGGGCGGGGAGAAGCAGGTCGAGCAGATCCGCGCCGCCCGCGAGGCCCGTGCCCACAAGTCGCTCGAGGCCGCCCAGGCCCAGGCTGCAGCTCTCGCGGGCACCCCGGTGCGCCTCGAGGTGAAGGCCGGCAAGGAAGGCCGCCTGTTCGGCACCGTCCGTCCGGACGCCGTTGCCGGTGCTGTCGAGGCCGCTGGCCTCGGCGCCATCGACAAGCGCAAGGTGGTCATCCCCGGCCACATCAAGTCGACCGGCAAGTACGAGGTCTCGGTGCGCCTGCACGACGAGGTCTCGGCCGTGGTCAACCTTGAGGTCGTCGCCGCGAAGTAGTCTGCGGCTCCGGCCCATGCCGTTGGCATGACGGGTTGAGGAAGGGCCCCCACCGCTGGTGCGGTGGGGGCCCTTCCGCGTGCCGGGGGGCGTCGGGGGAATACAGCGGCGGGTCTTCCTGTTGGTCGAAGTAGATGCAAAAGCATGTATTTTGAGAGCAAGGCAGGATCATGGCAGCCAGCACGTCCATCGTCGTCATCTCCGCGGGCCTCGGCGTCCCCTCCTCGAGCCGGCTCCTCGCGGACCAGATCTCAGTGGCCGTCGAGCGGCTCGGCCGCGCCACGGGGCTCGACCCCGCGGTCACCGTCCTCGAGCTCCGAGACCTCGCCGTGGACATCGCCAACAACTTCGTGACCGGCTACGCCGCCCCGGACCTTGCCGAGGCGATCGCCGCCGTGGGAGGCGCCGACGCCATCGTCGCGGTCACGCCCGTCTTCTCGGCCAGCTACAGCGGCCTCTTCAAGTCCTTCATCGATGTGCTCGAGCCGCGCTCGCTCGAGGGCAAGCCGGTGCTCCTCGGGGCCACGGGGGGCACCGCGCGGCACAGCCTCGTGCTCGACCTCGCGATGCGCCCGCTCTTCAGCTACCTGCGCACCCGGACGGTTCCCACGGGCGTGTTCGCCGCCCCGACCGACTGGGGCAAGGGCACGGACGGCGGCCAGGCGGCCGGCCTCACGGCCCGGATCGAGCGCGCTGCCACCGAGCTCGTGCGCGAGCTCGCCGCGGCCCGTCCGGCCGCGGCCGGCGCACCCGGCGCACAGGCGCTCCCGTCCGTGGCCACCCGCCCCGAGGACAAGTCCTTCGAGGAGCTCCTCGCCGACCTCACCGCCCCCCGCCGCTGAGAGCCGCCTTCTGAAGGTCACCTCCTGGGAGTCACCTCCTGAAGGTCACCTTCTGGGAGTCACCTCCTGAAGGTCAGTTCCCGCGGGTCACAGAGGCGGCCTCCAGAGGAAGGACCCCCCGACGTACGATGGCGGGATGCAGCAGCCAGCCACCGACCACGCGCCGGTCTTCGACGGGCACAACGACCTTCCCTGGGCGCTCCGCCAGGACTTCGGCTACGACGTCGCCGCGGCCGCCCTCGGCGCGCGCCAGCCGCGCCTCCACACCGACATCCCGCGGCTGCGCGAGGGCGGTGTCGGTGCGCAGTTCTGGTCCGTGTTCGTCCCCTCGACCCTGGCCCCGGCCGAGTCGGTGGTTGCGACGCTCGAGCAGATCGACTGCGTGCGGCGCATCGCCGCCGCGCACCCCGACGTCTTC
Source organism: Sinomonas atrocyanea (assembly GCF_001577305.1). NCBI lineage: Bacteria > Bacillati > Actinomycetota > Actinomycetes > Micrococcales > Micrococcaceae > Sinomonas > Sinomonas atrocyanea. The sequence goes on along the minus strand of NZ_CP014518.1, from coordinate 4,354,509 downwards.
GCGCTGGCCCGCAGCGCCGAGGAGGTGCGCGAGGCCGCAGCCCGGGGCCGCATCGCCTCCCTCATGGGAGCCGAGGGCGGCCACAGCATCGCCGGCTCGCTCGGCGTGCTGCGGATGCTCGCGCAGCTGGGAGTGGCCTACATGACCCTCACGCACAACGACGACGTCCCCTGGGCCTGCTCGGCGACCGGCGAGGCGATGGCGGCCGGGCGTGACACCGGCCTGACCGATTTCGGGCGGAGCGTCGTCGCCGAGATGAACGCGCTCGGCATGCTCGTGGATCTCTCCCATGTCTCGCCGCAGACCATGGAGGACGCCCTCGATGCCACGAGCGCCCCCGTGGTCTTCTCCCACTCCTCGGCCCGCGCTGTCTGCGACCATCCCCGCAACGTGCCCGACCGCATCCTCGAACGTCTGCCCGCCAACGGCGGCGTCCTCATGGTCACGTTCGTGCCCAAGTTCGTCTCCGAGTCGTGCCGCGAGCACGCCCTCGCCGTGCACGAGACGCGCCTCTCCCTCGGCCTGCCCGTGGACTTCCACGACGTTGCCCCCGAGGAGGACCCGCAGGCCGCCGCAGAGTTCTCTGCGTGGCTTCAGTCCCACCCCGCGCCCGAGGCGACGATCGGCGACGTCGTGCGCCACCTCGAGCACGCCCGCGAGGTGGTGGGTCCCGGCCATCTCGGGCTCGGCGGCGACTTCGACGGGACCGTGGACCTGCCCCGGGGCATGGACGGGGTCGCGGGCTACGGTCCGCTGCTCTCGACCCTCGCGGAACGGGGCTGGTCGCGCGAGGACCTCGACGCGCTGTGCTGGGGCAACGCGCTGCGGGTGCTCGAGGGCGCCCAGGAGGCGGCCGCCTAGCTCACAGCAGCGCGACGAACGCGCGCGCGTCCTCGATGCTGATGTCCGAGTGGCGCTGCAGCATCTGTGCCGCGTCCTCGGCGTCGCCGATCCGGGCCAAGGACTTGATCTCGTTGTAGATCTCGTCGTTGAGCATGTTGGAGGCAACCTCGAGGGTCTGGCGCCCGTTGCTCACGATGGCGCGGTACCGGTACGGGAACCGCTCGGGGCCGCCCTCGCCGGACCCTCCGGCACGGCCTGCTCCCGCCGACGGCGCCCCCTCGGCGCTCCGTGCCGGCTTCGCTGACGCCTCTGCCGCGCCGCCGCGTGCGACGGCGGGCGGCTGCTCGGGTGCGGCGGGCTGCTCGGGTGGGGCGCACTCCTGGGGCGCGGCGGCCTGCTCGGGTGCTCGACGGTCCTCCGGCGTGGGCGCGTTCCCCGCGCTGCGGAACGCCTGGGGGTAGCGGTCGAGGAGGATGACGGCGTTGCGCGCCTCCACGAGCCCGGAGCCCGTGGCCTCGCGGTAGGCAGCAATCGCCTGGACGGTGAGGCCGCGGGCGATGAGCGAGTAGACGGCCCGGTGCTGGGCCTCGTTGAGCCGCGCCGAGGCGGCCGCTGCGGCGGTGGGCCCTCCGGAGAGAGCACCCTCGAGGGATTCCCTGCTGCGCCGTGCGCCGGCGCGGAGCACGAAGACGACGACGGCAGCGACGACGAGGAGGATCAGGAGCGGAGGCAGGAGGTTTTGCATGAGGGCTTCTGGAGGGTGGCGGAGTGGGTTCCTCCAGCGTAGTGCCTGCGCTCATCCTGCTGCGAGGGAACGCTCGCATGCCTCGGAGCGCATGGACCGCGAGCGGCCCGCAACACATGTGGGCTGAGTCACATGTGGCGGCAGCGTATGTGCCCCGACGTATGGAGACGCGGCTGCGGCCCGTGTGGACTTGTGGATTTCGTCTGTGGACAAACTTTCTGGATCCACAAGCTGTCAACAACGTTTTCGCACGTCAGAGCGCTCTTTTCAGCTGGGCCGGAGAGTTGTGCACAGATATCCACAGGTTGGTGAACGCCTGGGCACCCTTTTCCCACAGGTTTGTCCACAAGGGTGGTGCAAACCCAGCTTCACGACTGTCGGTGGGCCCGGATACGGTGTGCACGTTCCTCCGGAGCACGGTCCCGACGGCCTGCTCCGGGACGGTTGCCAGCGGTCCGAGGTGTTGCCCATGTCCACGTCCCACGTCGATTCAGCACCGTCCTTCAGGGACGCGGACGCCGCGCGCACACCGCCGCAGGACATCGTCGCGGAACAGTCCGTGCTCGGGGGGATGATGCTCTCCAAGGACGCGATCGCAGACGTGGTGGAAGTGGTGCGCGGCATCGACTTCTACCGTCCGGCCCATGAGGCCATCTACGAGGCCATCATCGACCTCTACGGGCGGGGGGAGCCCGCGGACGCCGTGACCGTCTCGGACGAGCTGACGAAGCGCGGCGAGATCAACCGGGTGGGCGGCCCCGCCTACCTCCATGAACTCATCCAGTCCGTGCCGACCGCCGCCAACGCCGGCTACTACGCGGAGATCGTGGCCGAGCGCGCGGTGCTGCGCCGCCTGGTCGGGGCCGGCACCAAGATCGTCCAGCTCGGCTACGGGCAGGACGGCGAGGTCGAGGACCTCGTCAACCAGGCTCAGGCCGAGGTCTACGCCGTGGCCGAGCGCCGCACAGCCGAGGACTACGTCCCGCTCTCGCAGGTCATGGAGGGCGCCATGGATGAGATCGAGGCGGCCGGCCACCGCGGCGGCGGCATGACCGGCGTCCCGACCGGGTTCTACGAGCTCGACGAGCTCACCCACGGACTCCACCCCGGCCAGATGATCGTCATTGCGGCGCGTCCGGCCGTGGGCAAGTCGACGTTCGCGCTCGACTTCGCCCGCTCCGCAGCGATCAAGCACAAGATGGCGACCGTCTTCTTCTCACTCGAGATGGGCCGCAACGAGATCGCGATGCGCCTGATGAGCGCCGAGGCATCGATTCAGCTCCAGGACCTCCGCCGCGGCACCCTGCGCGACGACCAATGGGCCAAGATCGCCTCGGTGCTCGGTCCCCTCAACGAGTCGCCCCTGTTCATCGACGACTCGCCCAACATGTCCCTCATGGAGATCCGGGCCAAGTGCCGCCGCCTCAAGCAGCAGCACGACCTCAAGCTCGTGGTGCTCGACTACCTCCAGCTCATGTCCAGCGGCAAGAAGGTCGAGAGCCGCCAGCAGGAGGTCTCGGAGTTCTCCCGCGCCCTCAAGCTCCTCGCCAAGGAGCTCGGGGTGCCCGTCATCGCGCTGTCGCAGCTCAACCGAGGGTCCGAGCAGCGCACCGACAAGCGCCCGATGGTCTCGGACCTGCGCGAATCGGGCTCGATCGAGCAGGACGCCGACATGGTGATCCTGCTCCACCGTGAGGACGTCTACAACAAGGAGTCGCCACGCGCCGGCGAGGCGGACATCCTCGTGGCCAAGCACCGCAACGGCCCCACCAAGGACATCGTGGTCGCGTTCCAGGGCCACTACTCCCGCTTCGCCAACATGGCTGCCGACGCCGGGGGCGAGGGCGGCGGCTTCTAGGGTCGCGGCTAGGCACCGCCGGTGCGCTCCCCACGGGAGCCGCGCCACCGCCGTCGTGCGTCCGTGGCGAGTTCCGCTGCCAGTGCCTCAGCTGAGGCACAGGCAGAACGGGTGCCCGGCCGGATCGAGGAAGACCCGGAAGGTGGTCCCGGGCTGGTGATCGTGCCTCGAGGCGCCGAGTCCCAGCACCGACGCCTCGGCGGCGTCGAGGTCGTCCACTACGACGTCGAGATGCATCTGCTGGGGACCTCCTGCCCGGGCCACTGGGGCGGCGTATAGCCCTGCACCCCCTGGAAGTCGAGGCACTGGCCGTAGTCGGCGCGGACCCGAGCCCAGTCGGGGGAGGACTCCTCGATCGCCCAGTCGAGGAGGCCGGCGTAGAACTGCGCGAGCGCGGCCGCGTCGGGGCAGTCGATGACAACGGAGGGGAAGCGTGCGATAGCCATACCGGCACGGTAGACCGCGTTCAGGACAGCCCGTGTCCGCAGGGCCGGCGTGGCCTGGATCACGACCGGCCGTGGCGCCGCCTACGTTGCGGGGAGGTTTCGGGGCGCCCGTGCGGGAACAGATGGTGCCTGAGGGTAATCGTGATTGGGCGGATACCCTGCAGCGCGCGGCAAAGACTGTGCGAACGCCCGCGCAGACCCTCTGGGTATGGGGCCACCATTGATTCCGGCATTGACCCTAACGATGGAAGTGAGCCTCATGGCTTCCCAACCAGAACTCCACAAGACCCTCAAGCCCCGCCACCTGTCGATGATCGCCATCGCCGGCGTCATCGGGGCGGGGCTCTTCGTCGGCTCCGGCGCGGCGATCAAGCAGGCCGGCCCCGGAATCCTCCTCGCCTATGCGGCCGCAGGCGTCGTCGTGATCCTCGTGATGCGCATGCTCGGCGAGATGGCCGCGGCCAACCCCGAGACCGGCTCCTTCTCGGCGTACGCGGACAAGGCCCTCGGCCGCTGGGCCGGCTTCAGCATCGGCTGGCTCTACGCGTGGTTCTGGATCATCGTCCTCGGCATCGAGGCCACCGCAGGGGCGGCGATCATGCACCGCTGGCTCCCCGGCGTCGACCAGTGGATCTGGGCCCTCGTGCTCATGGTCGCGCTCACGCTGACCAACGTGTGGAGCGTGAAGTCCTACGGCGAGTTCGAGTTCTGGTTCGCCTCGGTCAAGGTCACCGCGATCGTGCTGTTCCTCATCGCCGGCCTCGCCGCGATCTTCGGCCTCATCCCCGGCCTCCCGGCCCCCGGCACCACCAACCTGCTCGGCCACGGCGGGCTCCTGCCGAACGGCGGCAGCGCTGTCCTGGCGGGCATCCTCGTCGTCGTGTTCTCCTTCTTCGGCGCCGAGATCGCCACGATCGCGGCGGGCGAGTCCGCCGATCCGGTGACCGCTGTCCGCAAGGCCGTCAACTCGACCGTGTGGCGCATCCTCGTGTTCTACATCGGCTCGATGGCGATCGTCGTGACCCTCCTGCCGTGGGACGACGCGTCCGTCGCCAAGAGCCCGTACGTCGCGGTGATCGAGCGGTTCGGCATCCCCGGCGCGGGCACCATCATGGACATCGTCGTCCTCACCTCGGTCCTCTCGTGCCTCAACTCGGGCCTCTACACGGCCAGCCGCATGATCTTCTCGCTCTCGCGGCGGGGCGACGCCCCGTCGTCGTGGTCGCGCATCTCCACCCGCGGCGTCCCCGTCCGCGCAGTGCTCGTCTCGACGGTGGTCGGCTTCGTCACGGTGGGCCTGAACTACCTGTGGCCCGACACGGTCTTCCTGTTCCTGGTCAACACCTCGGGCGCGATCGCCCTGTTCGTGTGGCTCGTCATCGCGGCCTCCCAGCTCATCCTGCGCCGCCGGGCCGACGCGGCCGGCACGAAGCTCGAGATCCGCATGTGGCTCTTCCCGTACCTGACCTGGGCGTCCATCGTGGCGATCGTCGCGCTGCTCGTGGGCATGCTCTTCCTCGACGACACCCGCGACGAGCTCGTCCTGTCCGTGGCACTCGCCGCCGTGGTCGTCGCGATCGGCGTGGCCCGCTACCGCCGGCGCGGCCCGACGCCGGCCGGTGCACCCGCCCTCGCCGAGGCCCCCGGGTTCGAGGCGACCGAGGTCGACGCCGAAGCCCACGCGCACGGCGCCTGAGGCCGGCCACGGCCCAGGGGTAAGCACGACGGCGCGGTGCCGGCTCGAGCAGGAGCCGGTCCCGCGCCGTCGGGCGTCAGGCCGCGTCGTGCGTCAGGCGACGCCCGAGAAGAAGATCGCCGTGGTGGGGCCCGAGAACGGCCTGCCGCCGAGCCGCTCCTCGAGCACCCGGGCCACGTCCGCCGTGATCTGCACGGGGTCCCCGTATCCCTCGCGCAGCTCATTGGCGAGGGGCGTCCCCTGGCAGTGGGCGAGCGCGATCGCGCCCGTGGACGTCGGAGCGCTGACGTGCTCGACCGTGCGGACGTCGACGTCCGAGAAGCCCGCCTCCTCGAGCTCGGCACGGATGAGGTCATGGTCCGTGTACCCGAACGGGATGCGGCGGTAGAACGTCGGCGTCCTCCCGGGGAAGAGCTCGGCCAGGGCCTGCTCGACGAGGAGGGTCACCTCGTTGCCCTCGAGCGGCCCCCACACGGCCGCGGTCATCCGGGCGCCGGGCCGCAGCACGCGCCGCGCCTCCGCATAGGCCCGCACCCGGTCGGGAAAGAACATGATCCCGAACTGGCTCACCACCGCGTCGAAGGCCCCATCCTCGAACGGGAGCTCCTGGGCATCGGCCTGCTGCCACCGGATGGAGTCGGAGGCGGGCAGGATGCGGTCGGCCTGGACGAGCATGGCCGGGTTGAGGTCCGTGGCGGTGATCCTGGCGCCCGGGAGGACCCGGTGGAGCGTCCTCGTCACGACTCCCGTCCCCGCCGCCGTCTCGAGCACGCTCGCAGGGTCGGCGGCCGCGACGTCGGCGGCGAGGTCGTCCGCGAAGTCCTGGAAGACCATGGGCACGAGGACGGTGTCGTAGAGCTCCGGGATGGATCCGGTGAAGGCTGAGTCCCCTGACATGCGATCAGTATCGGTTCGGGGCCGCGCGGCCGCCAGATCCCAGAGGCCCGGGGCCACCCGGGCCCACCCCGCGCAGGAGTGTCGGCGCGGGCGCCTACAGTGGGACCCATGGAGCAGGAGGAGCGGGTCCACGCGCACGCGCAGGACACCGCGCCGCGGTCGGCGGCGCGCGAGATCCTGCGCCTTGCCGTGCCCGCCTTCTTCGCGCTCATCGCGGAGCCGCTCTTCCTCCTCGCCGACTCAGCGATCGTCGGGCACCTCGGGGTCGCGGAGCTGGCGGGCCTCGGGATCGCGACCACGGTGCTGCAGACCGCCGTGGGGCTCATGGTCTTCCTGGCCTATGGGACAGGGCCCGCCGTGGCGCGCCTCCTCGGCGCGGGGAAGATGGGCCACGCCATGTCCGCCGCGCGCGACGGCGCCTGGCTCGCGCTGCTGCTCGGCCTCGCCCTCGCGGCGCTCGGCTGGCTCACGGCCCCAGCGGTGGTGGGCCTCCTCGGCGGCCCCACGGAGGTGCGGGGGTACGCGGTCGAGTACCTCGTCTGGTCGATGCCCGGGCTCGTGGGCATGCTGCTCGTGTTCGCGGGCACCGGGGCGCTGCGCGGGCTCCAGGACACGAGGACCCCGCTCGTCGTCGCCACCGTGGGTTTCACGGGGAACATCCTGCTGAACCTGCTGTTCGTCTACGGCCTCGGCTGGGGGATCGCGGGATCGGCCATCGGCACGAGTGTCGCCCAGCTGAGCATGGCGGCCGCGTACCTGGGCATCGTGCTGCGGCGGATGCGGCACGAGGGCGTGGGCCTCGCCCCGAGCCGGCGCGGCCTCCTGGGCGCCGCCCACGTGGGCTCCTGGCTCATGCTGCGCACGCTCACGCTCCGTGCCGCGATCTTCGCGGCCGTCGTCGTCGCCACGCAGCAGGGACCGGCGAACCTCGCCGCCCACCAGCTCGCCATGACGCTCTTCAACGTCCTCGCCTTCGCCCTCGACGCCCTGGCCATCGCCGCCCAGGCCCTCATCGGCAAGGAGCTCGGCGCCGCGAACGCGGCGCGGGCGCGGGCCCTCACACGGACCATGGTGCGGTGGTCCCTCGGGTACGGGGTCATCACCGGGGCCCTCCTCGCGGCCGGCGCACCGTGGATCGGCTGGATCTTCACCCCGGACCGGCAGGTCCACGAGGCCCTGCTGCCCGCCCTGCTCGTGCTCGCCGCGAGCCAGCCGGTGTGCGGCTACGTGTTCGTCCTCGACGGCGTGCTGATCGGCGCCGGGGACGCCCGGTACCTCGCGATCGCAGGGCTGCTCAACCTCGTGGTCTACGCCCCCCTGCTCGTGTGGGCAGGGCTCTCCGGCGTGGGGGGACCGGCGGGGCTCATGTGGCTGTGGGCCGCGTTCGCCGGCGGATACATGCTCGCGCGCGCACTGACCCTCGGCCTTCGGGCGCGCTCGGACGCCTGGATGGTGCTCGGCTCGCACTAGCGGGACGCGCGGCGGGGCGGCACCTGCCGGCTGGCTAGACTTGGCCCGTGCCCGAGAACCCTTCGACCCAGCCCGCAGCCGTCCCGTCCGGCGCCGTCGCCCCCGCCGAGCAGCGCTCCCTCGCCGCCCCGGTGATCCTGAGGGCGGTCGTCGCGCTGGCCTTCGGCGCGGTCACCGTCTTCTGGGGGACGCCGACCGCCGCGGGCGCGGCCTGGTGCCTCGCGGCCTACTTCGTGGGGCTCGCGGCGGCCCGCGCGTGGCTGCTGCGCGAGGAAGGGCGCGCCGCGGACCCCGCCGCCCGTCCTACCGCGGCCGTCCGCCTGGTCTCCTCGGCCTGTTTCGGCCTGGCTGCGGCCGTGGGCCTGGGACTCGGCGCCGCGCCCGGGGGCGGCGTCATCGCGGCCGGCGGTGCTGCGGCCCTCGCGCTCACCGGACTCGCCGACCTCGTCGCGGCCATCGTCGGAAGGGGGCGGAGCCCCCTGGCGCGGGATGAGGTCATCATCGGCGCGGTGCACCTCGGTGCCGCGGTCCTGCTGCCGTTCGTTGCCGGCCTGGGCGCCCACGCACTGCTCGGAGTGGCCGGCGGCGCGGCCATCATCACCGGGGTGCTGCTCCTGATCGGCGGCCTGAGCCTGAGGCACGATTCCGCCGCGCAGCCCGACGTGGCCTAGAATCGATACGTTCTTTCTACTGCGCGTAGAAGCTTCCCACGTTTCCCGGCCGCTTGAGGAGGGCCCATGTCTGATACACCGCGCGGGCCCCGCGTCGGGATCAAGGGCCCGCTCATGTTCTCGGCGTTCTTCGGTGTCGTCGCCTTCGTGACGGTGCTGATCTTCGCCTCCGGAGGGACCGGGCACGGCCTCCGGTTCGACCTGGCGTTCAGCGCCGCCGGCATCGCCTTCATCGTGTGCCTCGTCATCGCTGCCATGCTGTCCATGAGCTACAAGGAGAACGCCGAGCACCTCGGCCGCGGCGACGGCGTCAACCTGCGCTCCGAGGACCGGCTCAAGCGCGCCCAGCGCCCGGCCAAGGGCGCCCCTGCCGCGGACGATGCGGCCGAGCCGGGCCACGAGGCCGACGGCGGCACCCCGGGCAGCCCCGGTCCGGAGGCCTGACCTCAGCTCGCGGCCTTGCGCTCCCGGTAGGCGCGCACGTGCGCCCGGTTGGCGCAGTTGCCCGTGTCGCAGTAGCGCTTCGAGCGGTTCTTCGTCAGGTCGACCAGAACCGCCTCGCAGTCCTCCGCCGAGCAGACGCGCAGGCGGTCGAGCTCCTTCGAGCGGATCACGTCCACGAACGCCATCGCCGCCTCCGTGCCCATCCGGTCCGCGAGGGGCGCCTGCGGGGTCGTGGCGTGGAGGTGCCAGTCCCAGTCGTCGTGCTTGACGAGCTGAGGCAGTGCCCGGGCCTCGCTGAGCAGGGCGTTGACCAGCTCCACGGCCTCCTCCTCGGTCGAGTCCCAGAGGGTGCGCAGCCGCGACCGGAGCGCGCGCACCCCAGCCAGCTCCGCGGCGTCGTGCGTGCGGGAGCCCGTGAACTTCTCCTTGAGGAGGAAGCGGTCCAGGTCCTCGCCGGTGGCGAGGTGGTCGCCGCCGTCTGCTCCGAGGGGGTCGAGGGTGTTGACGAGGTTGACGGCGCTGCGGAGCGCCACCTCGGTGTCATGGGCGAAGATCACGTTGACTCCTGACGGGATCGGGATCTACTGTCATCACCATACCCTTGCTTTACTCATGACACGATCTTTGGGGGGTGCCCTGTGCTGTCCGCGAACCGTTCCGCATCCGGTCTCGTCTTCGCCCTGCTGTCGGCCGCGACGTTCGGCATCTCGGGACCGCTCGGGAAGTCCCTGCTCGAGGCCGGGTGGACGCCCGGCGCGGTGGTCGGCGGCAGGGTGGGGCTCGCCGCGCTCGTGATGGCCCTCCCCGCGGCGTGGATGATGCGCGGGCAGTGGTCGCGCCTCCGAGGAGGGGTGGCGCTCATGGCGGCCTACGGCGCGATCGCCATCGCGCTGTGCCAGTTCTTCTACTTCAATGCCGTGGCACGCATGAGCCCGCCGGTCGCGCTCATGCTCGAGTACCTCGCCCCGATCATCCTCGTGGGCTGGGCCTGGCTGCGCACGCGGCACCGCCCGGGAACCCTCACCATCCTCGGGACAGTGACGGCGATGCTCGGGCTCGTGCTGGTCCTGGACCTCATGAGCGCCCAGCACGTCGATCCCGTCGGCGTGCTGTGGGGCGTCGCCGCGGCGGTCTGCCTCGCCGTGTACTTCGTCCTCTCGGCGAAGTCCGACGGCGTCCTGCCGCCTCTCGTGACCGTGGCCGGGGGGATGGTGTCCGGGGCCCTGACCATTGCCCTGCTCGCCGTGGTGGGCCTGCTGCCCCTGGGGGCGACGTTCGGGACCGTGGCGCTCCTCGGCGGCGAGGCCAGCTGGGTGGTCCCGCTGGCGGGCATCACGCTCGTCGCCGCGGTGCTCGCCTACACGTTCGGGATCATCGGCACGCAGCGGCTCGGCTCGAAGGTCGCGAGCTTCGTCTCGCTCACCGAAGTGCTCTTCTCTGTCGTCGCGTCGTGGATCATGATCGGCGACGTCCCCGGACCGGTGCAGTTCGTGGGCGGCGCGCTCATCGTGGCCGGGGTGATCATGGTACGCATGGACGAGCTCCGCGCCCCTGCGTCCGCCGTGGTCCCCGACTCGGCACCGGAGGCCCTCCCGGCGGCGGACCTGGCGACCGGCTCGCTGCCGGCGGTCAACCGCCCCGCCTGACCGCCCCCCGCCCTCACGTTTCGGGTACGCATCTCGTCGCCCTTTCACCGTTTCGGGTACGCCGGCGCGTACCCGAATGGGCGTTTCTGCGTCGAGATGCGTACCCGAAACGGGGGAGGGGCTAGGGGGTGAAGCGCGTGAGGCGCAGCGAGTTGGCCACGACGAGCACCGAGCTCGCCGCCATGGCCGCGCCGGCGATCATCGGGTTGAGCAGTCCGAGCGCCGCGACGGGGATCCCGACCGCGTTGTAGAAGAACGCCCAGAACAGGTTCTGCTTGATGATCGCCAGCGTCCTGCGCGAGAGCGCGATCGCCGCCGCGACCTGATTCAGGTCGTCGCCCATCACGGTCAGGTCGGCGGCCTCCCGGGCCACGTCCGTGCCCGAGCCCATCGCGATCCCCAGGTCGGCCTGCGCGAGCGCGGGCGCGTCGTTGACGCCGTCGCCGGCCATCGCGACGCGGGCGCCGCCGGACTGGAGCCGCCTGACCGCCTCGACCTTGCCCTCGGGGCGGACGCCCGCCTGCACGTCCTCGCCCGCGATGCCGACCTCGGCGGCGACCCGGGCCGCGACGGCCGCGTTGTCCCCGGTGACGAGCACGGGCCGCAGGCCGAGGGCCCGCAGCCGGCCGATCCCCGCGGCGGACCCCGGCTTGACCGAGTCGCGCAGCGCCACGATCCCGGCGACGGCGCCGTCGACGGCGACCCACACCGCGGTCGCGCCGGCCTCCTCGCGCTCGGTGAACGTGGCCGCGGCCCCGGCGTCGGGCGCCGAACCGAGCTGCCCGGCGATCCAGTCGGTGCGGCCCACGAGCACGCGGCGCCCCTCGACGGTGCCCTCCACCCCGCCGCCCGGCGCGGAACGGAAGCCGACGACGCCGGGCAGGCCCGCGCCGTCGTGCGCCCTGCGTGCCGCCGCGGTGACGGCGCGGGCGAGGGGATGCTCGCTCGCGGACTCGACGGCCCCGGCAAGTCGGAGCAGCGCGCCACGGTCGAGGTCCCCGAGGGCGTCGACCGTGTCGACCGCCAGGCGGCCGGTGGTGACGGTCCCGGTCTTGTCGAGCACGATCGTGTCGACGGCGCGCGTGTCCTCGAGGACGTGGGCGCCCCGGATGAGGATGCCCAGCTGCGAGCCGCGCCCGCTGCCCGCAAGCAGCCCGATCGGGGTGGCGAGGCCGAGCGCACACGGGCAGGCGATCACGAGGACGGCGACGGCGGCCGTGAAGGCGGAGGGCAGCGCGCCGCCGAGCACGAGCCAGAGGACGAACGTGACGGCGGTGATCGCGAGCACCACGGGCACGAAGACGGCGCTGATCCTGTCCGCGAGCCGGGCGATGGGCGCCTTGCTCGTCTGTGCCTCGGAGACGAGTCGCGCCATCGCCGCGAGCGTCGTGTCCGAGCCCACGCGGGTGGCCTCGACCACGAGCCGGCCCGAGGTGTTGACCGTGGCGCCGGTGACGTAGCTGCCCTCGGTGACCTCGACCGGGACGGACTCGCCCGTGAGGAGCGACGCGTCGACCGCGGAGGCACCCTCGCGGACCGTGCCGTCGGTGGCGATCTTCTCCCCAGGCCGGACCACGAAGAGGTCTCCGGGCACGAGCTGGTCCGCGGGGACCTCCGTCTCGACGCCGTCGCGCAGGAGCGTGGCCCGCTTGGCGCCGCGGTCCAGGAGCGCCCGCAGCGCGTCGCCGGCCCGGGACTTGGCGCGCGCCTCGAGCCAGCGCCCGAGGAGGAGGAATGTGGTCACCACGGCGGCGGTCTCGAAGTACAGCGCCCCGCCGGACATCTCCATGCCCGGGTGCGCGGTCAGGCCCGGGTCGGCCAGCAGCTGCACGAGCGAGTAGACGTACGCCGCTGTCACCCCGAGGGAGACGAGGGTGTCCATGGTCGAGCCGCCGTGGCGGGCGTTGACTGCCGCCGCGCGGTGGAACGGCCACGCCGCCCAGGTGACGACCGGCAGGGCCAGGGCGGCGGCCCACCAGCCCCAGTCGGGGAAGTGGGCGGCCGGGACCATCGAGATCAGGACGACGGGGACGGTGAGCACCGCCGCGACGGCGAGCCGCGGCAGCAGCGTGCGGGCCGGCGCCTCGACGGATCCCGCGGACGACGGCGCGTGCTCACCGTGGTCCTCGCCCTCCCCCTCGCCGGAGGCGGCAGCGGGGCGGGGCTGGGCCTTGACTTTCGCGGTGTATCCGGCAGCCGCCACGGTCGTGATCAGCTGCTCGTCGCTCACGCCGGCGGGAACCTCGACGCGGGCGGACTCGAGGGGAAGGTTCACCGAGGCGTGGACGCCCTCGATCTTCCCCAGCTTCCGCTCGACCCTGTTCACGCAGGAGGCACACGTCATGCCCCCGATATCGAGTTCGACGATGCGGGGGAGCTGGGCGGTCTTGTGGTCCATCGTCCTAGGCGTCGTTGTCGACGACGACGTAGCCCGCCTCGGCGACTGCTTCGCTGATCGACTCGTGCTTGAGCCTGCGGTCCGACTGGATGGTCACTTCCGAGACGCCGCCGGCGTTGAGGTCGACGGAGACGTCCTGGACGCCGTCGATCGACTCGATCTCCTCGGTGACCGAGCTGACGCAGTGGCCGCAGGTCATGCCGTCGACGTGCACGGTGGTGGTGAAGTGGCTCATGGTGCTTCTCCTCTGGTGCGTGTTCTCGGTGGTGGTGCCCAGCGTAGGCCGGGGCAGGCGGACTGTCCCCGCGGGCCGTCCGGGGGAGCCGGCGGAGCCGTGGCCGGGAGCGGCGTTACCGCAGCAGCCGGCCGATGGCATCGGTGGCCTCCTTGACCTTGGCATCGATCTCCTCGGTGCGCCGGGCGGGGTCCTGCACATTGGCGGCGCCGACCACGCAGTGTCCGATGTGCTCCTCGACGAGCCCGAGGCTGACCGCGTGGAGGGCCTTGGTGACGGCGGACACCTGCGTGAGGATGTCGATGCAGTACTTGTCCTCCTCCACCATGCGCGCGATGCCCCGGACCTGGCCCTCGATGCGTCTCAGGCGCCGCAGGTAGGCGTCCTTGTCTGCGGTGTAGCCGTAGGGCGGCCCTGCATGCTGGTGCTCGGGGGCCTGGGTGATCTCGTCCATGGGACCGAAGCTATACCCACCCGGGGTATGGGTCAAGTACCCCACGGGGGTATGTGTCCCGTGGGCGGCCACCGGACCCGCCCCTCCGGCCCCAGTGGCCAAGGGCACACCCTCCCGATTTGGCCGAACCGCCGCGAGCCGGTAATGTTTTCTGAGTCGCCGGAGCGGCTGCGAACTGATCGCGGACCGGACAGGGCGGCAGAACCCCTAGGAATTCCACCGGAATGGTGCACCTTCGAGTGCGCCCGGACGGCGGAATTCGGATTCGAATTTCTCGATCCACTCCCGGAAGCGGGATTTGGAAAAGGAAATCGGATCGGGTAGGATTGAATCTTGTTGCCGCGGGGATGTGGCCGGTCCGGTTGGGCTGGTCGGAGTACCTGCGGGGGCGTGTTGTTTGAGAACTCAATAGTGTGCCAAGTTTGTTGATGCCATTTTTTATGGTTGTCAAATGTGCCTGTTGCTGTGCACCCCCGTGCACGGCAGTGGGTGTTTGATGCCGGATCATTTTCTGCTGGCCGGGTGTGCCTCATTTTCCTGGGGTTCCTGGTTGGCGTGTTCTTTGACGGAGAGTTTGATCCTGGCTCAGGATGAACGCTGGCGGCGTGCTTAACACATGCAAGTCGGACGATGAAGCCCTTCGGGGTGGATTAGTGGCGAACGGGTGAGTAACACGTGAGCAACCTGCCCTTGACTCTGGGATAAGCCTGGGAAACTGGGTCTAATACCGGATACAACCTCCTGCCGCATGGTGGGGGGTGGAAAGCCTTGTGCGGTCTTGGATGGGCTCGCGGCCTATCAGCTTGTTGGTGGGGTGATGGCCTACCAAGGCGACGACGGGTAGCCGGCCTGAGAGGGTGACCGGCCACACTGGGACTGAGACACGGCCCAGACTCCTACGGGAGGCAGCAGTGGGGAATATTGCACAATGGGCGGAAGCCTGATGCAGCGACGCCGCGTGGGGGATGACGGCCTTCGGGTTGTAAACCCCTTTCGGCAGGGAACAAGCCCCTTGGGGTGAGGGTACCTGCGGAAGAAGCGCCGGCTAACTACGTGCCAGCAGCCGCGGTAATACGTAGGGCGCGAGCGTTATCCGGAATTATTGGGCGTAAAGAGCTCGTAGGCGGTTTGTCGCGTCTGCTGTGAAAGCCCGGGGCTCAACCCCGGGTCTGCAGTGGGTACGGGCAGGCTGGAGTGCAGTAGGGGAGACTGGAATTCCTGGTGTAGCGGTGAAATGCGCAGATATCAGGAGGAACACCGATGGCGAAGGCAGGTCTCTGGGCTGTAACTGACGCTGAGGAGCGAAAGCATGGGGAGCGAACAGGATTAGATACCCTGGTAGTCCATGCCGTAAACGTTGGGCACTAGGTGTGGGGGCCATTCCACGGTTTCCGCGCCGCAGCTAACGCATTAAGTGCCCCGCCTGGGGAGTACGGCCGCAAGGCTAAAACTCAAAGGAATTGACGGGGGCCCGCACAAGCGGCGGAGCATGCGGATTAATTCGATGCAACGCGAAGAACCTTACCAAGGCTTGACATGTGCCGGACCGTCCCAGAGATGGGGCTTCCCTTCGGGGCCGGTTCACAGGTGGTGCATGGTTGTCGTCAGCTCGTGTCGTGAGATGTTGGGTTAAGTCCCGCAACGAGCGCAACCCTCGTTCCATGTTGCCAGCACTTCGGGTGGGGACTCATGGGAGACTGCCGGGGTCAACTCGGAGGAAGGTGGGGACGACGTCAAATCATCATGCCCCTTATGTCTTGGGCTTCACGCATGCTACAATGGCCGGTACAAAGGGTTGCGATACTGTGAGGTGGAGCCAATCCCAGAAAGCCGGTCTCAGTTCGGATTGGGGTCTGCAACTCGACCCCATGAAGTCGGAGTCGCTAGTAATCGCAGATCAGCAACGCTGCGGTGAATACGTTCCCGGGCCTTGTACACACCGCCCGTCAAGTCACGAAAGTCGGTAACACCCGAAGCCGGTGGCCCAACCCCTTGTGGGAGGGAGCCGTCGAAGGTGGGACTGGCGATTGGGACTAAGTCGTAACAAGGTAGCCGTACCGGAAGGTGCGGCTGGATCACCTCCTTTCTAAGGAGCAGCGCCCCTGCCGGGGGCGGCCCGCATGGGCCGTGCCGGTGCGGGGGGAGCAGCGGCCCGCTGCGGGAGCGTTCGTCTCCCGGCGGGTGCTCATGGGTGGAACATCGACGGATTCGTGGCCCGTGCCCCTGGTACGGCCTGTGGCCCCAGTACGCCCCCGCACTCCGGTGTGGGCGGTTGGAAAGGGTTCCGGGCCGGATTGTCCGGGGGGTGGGGTCCTTGGCACACTGTTGGGTCCTGGGGCAACACGCCCTGCGCCCCCGTTTTGCTCCTGTGCCCCCTGTGTGGGGGTGCGGGGTGTGTGGGGGTGCTGGTTCCCGCCTTCCCGTGCCGTGCGGCCCTGCCGCATGGGTGCAGGTTGTGGGGGTTGTTGTTTGAGAACTGTATAGTGGACGCGAGCATCTAGCAATTTCTTCCTGCCGCGCTGTGCCCTGCCCTGTGGGGTGGTGGTGTGGTCGTGGCGGGTCGAGTTTTCTTGTAGGTGTGTGCATGCATGTTTTGCGTGTGTGTGCGCCCTTTGTGGTTTCTTCTGTGTTGAAGTTTCCAAGGGCGCACGGTGGATGCCTTGGCATCGGGAGCCGATGAAGGACGTGGGAATCTGCGATAAGCCTGGGGGAGTCGATAACCGGACTGTGAGCCCAGGGTCTCCGAATGGGGGAACCCCGCCGCACTTGATGCGGTGACCCGCCGTTGAACGCATAGACGGTGTGGAGGGAACGCGGGGAAGTGAAACATCTCAGTACCCGCAGGAAGAGAAAACAACAGTGATTCCGTCAGTAGTGGCGAGCGAACGCGGATGTGGCCAAACCGTGCGCGTGTGATACCCGGCAGGGGTTGCGCGCAGGGGGTTGTGGGGCCTGGCTTCGATCATCTGCCGGTGGTCGGGGGCGAGTGCAGCAGTGTAGGCGAACGGTCTTGAAGGGCCGGCCGTAGAGGGTGTGAGTCCCGTAGCCGTAACGCTGGTCTGCCGTCCTTGCCGGTGTCCCCAAGTAGCACGGGGCCCGAGAAATCCCGTGCGAATCTGTCAGGACCACCTGATAAGCCTGAATACTACCCGATGACCGATAGCGGACAAGTACCGTGAGGGAAAGGTGAAAAGTACCCCGGGAGGGGAGTGAAACAGTACCTGAAACCGTGCGCCTACAAACCGTCAGAGCCGGCCCCGTTGGGGGTGCGGTGATGGCGTGCCTTTTGAAGAATGAGCCTGCGAGTCAGTGCCACGTCGCGAGGTTAACCCGTGTGGGGGAGCCGTAGCGAAAGCGAGTCTGAACAGGGCGTTCAGTGGCGTGGTCTGGACCCGAAGCGGAGTGATCTACCCATGGCCAGGTTGAAGCGACGGTAAGACGTCGTGGAGGACCGAACCCACTTCAGTTGAAAATGGAGGGGATGAGCTGTGGGTAGGGGTGAAAGGCCAATCAAACTCCGTGATAGCTGGTTCTCCCCGAAATGCATTTAGGTGCAGCGTTGCGTGTTTCTTGCCGGAGGTAGAGCTACTGGATGGCCGATGGGCCCCACAAGGTTACTGACGTCAGCCAAACTCCGAATGCCGGCAAGTGAGAGCGCAGCAGTGAGACTGCGGGGGATAAGCTTCGTAGTCGAGAGGGAAACAGCCCGGACCACCGGCTAAGGCCCCAAGCGTGTGCTAAGTGGGAAAGGATGTGGAGTTGCCCAGACAACCAGGAGGTTGGCTTAGAAGCAGCCACCCTTGAAAGAGTGCGTAATAGCTCACTGGTCAAGTGATTCCGCGCCGACAATGTAGCGGGGCTCAAGCACACCGCCGAAGCCGTGGCAGTCCCACGTGCACCCTAGCCTTCGTGGTTCAGGGGTGGGGCTGGGTAGGGGAGCGTCGTGCGGGCAGTGAAGCCCCCGGGTGACCGAGGGGTGGAGGCCGCACGAGTGAGAATGCAGGCATGAGTAGCGAAAGACGGGTGGGAAACCCGTCCGCCGGATGATCAAGGGTTCCAGGGTCAAGCTCATCTGCCCTGGGTAAGTCGGGACCTAAGGCGAGGCCGACAGGCGTAGTCGATGGACAACGGGTCGATATTCCCGTACCGGCGAAGGACCGCCCATGCCGGACAGCCGATGCTGACCGCCCGGACCCCACACCCCATGCCTTCGGGCATGGACCGTGGGGCGAGCGCGGGGACCAGAGCTGCGAGGCAAGCGTATTAACAGGTGTGACGCAGGAAGGCAGCCCGGCCAGGCGATGGTTGACCTGGTCCAAGGATGTAGGGCGCGCGGTCGGCAAATCCGCCGCGCACAGGGCCTGAGATCCGACGGGACCCCCTCACGGGGGGATCGGGTGATCCTATGCTGCCGAGAAAAGCATCGACGCGAGGTCCCAGCCGCCCGTACCCCAAACCGACACAGGTGATCAGGTAGAGAATACCAAGGCGATCGAGAGAATCACGGTCAAGGAACTCGGCAAAATGCCCCCGTAACTTCGGGAGAAGGGGGACCCTGACCTTGAACAGGCCGCGCGCCTGGGAGGGGATATGGGTCGCAGAGACCAGGGGGAAGCGACTGTTTACTAAAAACACAGGTCCGTGCGAAGTCGCAAGACGATGTATACGGACTGACTCCTGCCCGGTGCTGGAAGGTTAAGAGGACCCGTCAGCCAGCAATGGCGAAGCGGAGAATTCAAGCCCCAGTAAACGGCGGTGGTAACTATAACCATCCTAAGGTAGCGAAATTCCTTGTCGGGTAAGTTCCGACCTGCACGAATGGAGTAACGACTTCCCCGCTGTCTCGACCGTGAACTCGGCGAAATTGCACTACGAGTAAAGATGCTCGTTACGCGCAGCAGGACGGAAAGACCCCGAGACCTTCACTACAGTTTGGTATTGGTGTTCGGAGCGGCTTGTGTAGGATAGGTGGGAGACTGTGAAGCGGGCACGCCAGTGCCGGTGGAGTCATCGTTGAAATACCACTCTGGTCGCTTTGGACACCTGAACCTCGGCCCGTGATCCGGGTCAGGGACAGTGCCTGACGGGTAGTTTAACTGGGGCGGTTGCCTCCCAAAGAGTAACGGAGGCGCCCAAAGGTCCCCTCAGCCTGGTCGGCAACCAGGTGGCGAGTGCAAGTGCACAAGGGGGCTTGACTGTGAGAGAGACATCTCGAGCAGGGACGAAAGTCGGGACTAGTGATCCGGCGGCACCTCGTGGAAGGGCCGTCGCTCAACGGATAAAAGGTACCTCGGGGATAACAGGCTGATCTTGCCCAAGAGTCCATATCGACGGCATGGTTTGGCACCTCGATGTCGGCTCGTCGCATCCTGGGGCTGGAGTAGGTCCCAAGGGTTGGGCTGTTCGCCCATTAAAGCGGTACGCGAGCTGGGTTTAGAACGTCGTGAGACAGTTCGGTCCCTATCCGCTGCGCGCGCAGGAGATCTGAGAAGGGCTGTCCTCAGTACGAGAGGACCGGGACGGACGAACCTCTGGTGTGCCAGTTGTACCGCCAGGTGCACGGCTGGTTGGCTACGTTCGGATGGGATAACCGCTGAAAGCATCTAAGCGGGAAGCCCGCTTCAAGATGAGATCTCCACGCCCGTCAAGGGCGAGAGGCCCCCAGCAGACCACTGGGTTGATAGGCCGGACGTGGAAACGAGGACTGAAGACTCGTGAAGCCGACCGGTACTAATAGGCCGACAACCTCAACACACCACACCCCCCACCACCGCAAGGAAAAAAAGGGGGTGTGCGAACCACAGAATGCTCCGCGTCCACCATACGGTCCCCAGACAACAAACCCCGGGGAACCCACAACCGAATACACATCACGGAAACCCGTGACCACAGACCACCCACCCACCCCCACACCGGGGCAGGGAAGGGTAGAAGGGTTACGGCGGCCATAGCGTGGGGGAAACGCCCGGACCCATCCCGAACCCGGAAGCTAAGACCCACAGCGCCGATGGTACTGCACCCGCGAGGGTGTGGGAGAGTAGGACACCGCCGGACAACACCACACGGTCGAGCCCCCCAACCACCCGGTTGGGGGGCTCCCGCACTTAACACACAAAAGACCCCGGAGCGCGCAATTGGGGGAATACGCGCTCCGGGGCAGCCTCGAAGTCCTAGGCAAGAGATTACGCCGGCAGGTTAGGCGTGCCTACCTTCGGCCGTAGTGACTTCCTGGCGGCCGGACCCTTGCTGCCCCGCTGCGCCCGATGCTCTGATGGCGCGATGACCACACCGCGCTTCCTCCTCGCCGTCGGGACCAAGAAGGGGCTCTGGCTCGCCACGAGCGAGGACCGCAAGACCTGGACCGTCGCCGAGCCCCAGTTCCTGATGCAGGAGATCCCCTCCGTCGCCATCGACACGCGCGGCGGCCGCACGCGCCTGCTCGTGGGCGTCCGCTCGGAGCACTTCGGGCCCACCGTGGTCCACTCCGACGACCTCGGCGCCACCTGGACCGAGCCCGAGCAGGGCTCCGTCGTCTTCCCCGAGGGGACGGAGGCCGCCGTCGAGCGGATCTGGCAGATCCAGCCGGACTCCGAGGACCGCCCGGAGGTCGTCTGGGTCGGCGCGGAGCCGATCTCGGTGTGGAAGTCGACGGACGGCGGAGCGACGTTCGAGCTGAACCGGGCCCTCTGGGAGCACCCCGACAGGGACCGGTGGGCGCCCGGCGCCGGCGGCGCGGCCGTCCACACGATCGTGCCCGACGCCGAGGATCCGGAACAGGTCCACGTGGCCATCAGTGCCGGCGGCGTCTACCGCAGCACCGACGCCGGCGCGAGCTGGACCGCCCGGAACCACGGCATCTCCGCCTACTTCCTGCCCGACCCGAGTCCCGAGGTCGGACAGTGCGTCCACAAGATCGCGGCCGACAGCGAGGGACGTCTCTACGCGCAGAACCACCGGGGCGTCTACCGCAGCGACGACCGCGGGGACACCTGGGTGTCCATCGCGGACGGGCTGCCGGCCGACTTCGGGTTCGTGATGCTCACGCATCCGCGGCGCAGCGGCACCGCCTGGGTGGTGCCCCTCGTCTCGGACTGGGAACGGGTCGCGCCCGGCGGCCGCCTCGCGGTCCACCGCACCGATGACGCCGGGGAGAGCTGGCGCAGCCTCGACACGGGCCTGGCCGAGCCGGACTGGAACACCGTGCTCCGCGACGCGGCCTCGGTCGACACCGCGGAGCCCGTGGGCGTCTACTTCGGCACCCGCGGCGGCTCGGTGTACGCGAGCGCCGACGAGGGGGAGGCCTTCCAGGAGGTGATCGCGCACCTGCCCGACGTGCTGTGCGTCCGGGCTGCCGAGCTCACCGCCCCGCCGGCCGGAGCAGCGCACGACGCCGGCCAGGGGACCTAGGCGTGTCCGTCACCGTCGTCGTGCCTTCCGTCCTCGCGCCGGCGAGCGGCGGGAGGACCCAGTTCGAGCTGCCCGACGCCTCGGCGAGGTCCGTGCGGGAGGCCCTCGACGCCGTCGGCCGCGACTATCCCGTCCTGGGCCGGAGGATCCGGGACGAGCGGGGCGAGCTGCGCCGGCACGTCAACATCTACGTCGACGGTGAGGACGTGCGCCGCGCCGGGGGCCTTGCGACCCCGGTCGCCGCGGGGCAGGAAGTGCTCGTCATCCAGTCGATCGCCGGCGGATAGCCGCCCGCAACATGCCGATATGTGACCTTTGACCTTGGTCACCGTCGCGCGGCTCAATGAGACTGGCACTGTCACATTTTTGAACAGAGCACAGTGCTGTGCAGACAGGTGGATGATGAGCCCGACGTTCGAAGTACTCCGAGACCCCGCCAGGCGCGGCTCCTACCGGCTGCGCATGACCGGGCCTGCCGGAGAGGTCCTCACCGACCTCAGCGGGCTGCCCAGCATCGACGCGGTGCGCAGCGCCATCGCCCAGATCCGCGAGGCCGCGGCGCTGGCACTGGTGGTCGACCGCACGGCGCACGGCGCCTGAGCGGGCCGGCGCGGCCGGGACGATGGAGTCCCGGCCGCCGGGCCCATCGGCACCGGGGCGTCGAAGACGTGCCACAGGGAGTAGTCCTCCGGTAAGGCTTCTGATGCAACCTCGGCGCAACGTTGCGCCGGCCGGACCGGCGGCCGCGGCGCGTACACTTGTGAGCCACGGCACACATGAAGGAGTGGGTGGGCGTGCGTGCGAACCAGGTGCAGCAGGCACCCGATCCGGTCCCCGCAGCGGGGGACGACGGGTCGGCGCGCCCTGTCGTGGCCGACTCCTGGCGCC
This sequence comes from Sinomonas atrocyanea, assembly GCF_001577305.1. Classification (NCBI taxonomy): domain Bacteria; kingdom Bacillati; phylum Actinomycetota; class Actinomycetes; order Micrococcales; family Micrococcaceae; genus Sinomonas; species Sinomonas atrocyanea. Next base: position 4,332,411 of record NZ_CP014518.1, on the reverse strand, counting down.
GCTCGCTCGCCGTCCACCCCCGCCGTGAGGACGCCGTGGTCACGAGCATCCTCGACGAGGGCGAACTCGACGCCTACCGCGCGGAGCATCCGCTCGCACCCGTGATGCCGGTGATCGACCGGCTCCTGGTCGAGCCTGCCCGCGACTCGGGCATCCTCGTGGCCGTGGGCGACGCGGGCAGCCGGCTCCTGTGGCTCGGCGGGGACGCCGCGGTGCGCCGGCGGGCGGAGCGGATGGCCTTCCTCGAGGGCGCCGACTGGTCCGAGGCGAGCATCGGCACGTCGGCGCCCGGCACGGCCCTGGCCACCGGCGGTCCGGTGCAGATCCACGGCGCCGAGCACTTCAGCCCCCTGGTCGAGGCCTTCTCCTGCACGGCGATGCCCATCCGCGACCCCGCGACGGGCCAGACGCTCGGCGTTGTCGACATCACGGGGGGAGAGCAGGCCGTGGGAGGCCACGCCCTGCCCTGGCTCAGGGCCACTGTCGCCGCCGTCGAGGAGCGGCTCCGGACGCTCGGCCCTGAACGGAAGCCGCGCATCGAGCGGGCCCAGCGGCCCGTCGGCGCGGTCCTGGCCGTCACCGGCCGCGACCAGGGCGTGCTGCGCTGGGGAGGCCGCGAGCTGAACCTGAGCGTGCGGCACTCCGAGATCCTCGTGCTGCTCGCCGGGAACCCGCGCGGCCTCACCGCCGAGGAGCTGGCCGAGCGGCTCTACTCCCAGCCCGTGCCGCCGGTGACGCTGCGCGCGGAGCTCGTGCGGCTCCGCAAGGTCCTCGAGGCCTCGGGGACCGGGGTCACGCTGCTCTCGCGCCCCTACCGGGTGGAGGGCCTCGAGGTCGATTCCATGACCGCCCTCGCGCTCCTCGCCCGCGGCTCACACCGCCAGGCCCTCGGCGCCTACGCCGGCCAGCTCCTGCCGCGCTCCGAGGCGCCGGCGATCACGGAGCTGCGCGAGGAGCTGTCCGCGACGCTGCGGGAGGCGGTGGTGGGCAGCGCCGCCGTCGACGTCGTGCTCCACTACCTCCGGCTCCCCGAGGCGGCGGACGACGCCGAGGCGTGGCGCACCGCGCTCAGCCTCCTCCCGCCGCGCTCGCCCAAGCGGGCCGCCGTCGTGGCCCACCTCGAGCGCCTCGCAGGATAGGGCCGTTCGACGGCTGACAACCGCCGGCGGCGGGACGTAGGGTCCTGAGGGTCAGCGTCAGACCACTCGCGAGGAGCCGCACTGTGCCTGCCACCCTGAATCCCTACCTCAACTTCAAGGACAACGCCCGGGACGCCATGACGTTCTACCAGTCGGTGCTCGGCGGGGACCTGACCATCTCCACCTTCGACGACCTGCACGCCGCCATGGACCCCTCGGAGGGGCCCCTCGTGATGCACTCGCAGCTCACCACGCCCGGCGGCTTCACCCTCATGGGCTCGGACACCCCGCCCCGCATGGAGTACCGCCCCGGCAACAACTTCTCGGTCTCGCTCAGCGGCGGCCCGGAGACGGAAGACGAGCTGCGCGGCTACTGGGACAGGCTCGCCGAGGGTGCCACCGTGTCCATGCCGCTGCAGAAGGCCATCTGGGGCGACACGTTCGGCATGCTCACCGACCGGTTCGGCATCGCCTGGCTCGTCAACATCGCCGGCCAGAGCGGACAGGGCGCCGCATCGTAGACACGGGCGCAGGGGCGCATAGACTCTGGCTCAGGCGGCCACGGTGCGCCGCCGGAGCGGAGGTGTGCACGTGAGGGTGGGCATCGCGAGGGAGAGGCTCCTCGGCGAGCGGCGCGTGGCGGCGACGCCCGAGACCGTGCGGCAGCTGGTGGGCCAGGGCCTCGACGTCTCAGTAGAGTCGGGCGCGGGGGCGGCCGCCGGGCATTCCGACGCCGCGTACGCCGAGGCCGGGGCAGAGGTCGTGCCCGCGCTCGATCCCGCCGGTGTGGACCTGCTGGCCCATGTGCGCCCCCTCCATCCGGCCACGGCCGCGGCCCTCCGGCCGGGCGCCGTCACGGTGGGACTGGCCTCGCCGTCCACCGAGCTGCCCACGGTCCGCGCGCTCGCCGATGCCGGGGTGACGGCCTTCGCGCTCGAGCTCGTCCCGCGGATCTCCCGCGCGCAGTCCATGGACGCCCTCACCTCGCAGGCCCTCGTGACCGGCTACCGCTGTGTGCTCGAGGCAGCGATCCGGCTTCCGCGCTTCTTCCCGCTCTACATGACCGCCGCCGGCACGGTCCCGCCGGCGAAGGTGCTCGTGCTCGGTGCCGGGGTCGCGGGCCTCCAGGCGATCGGCACCGCCAAGCGGCTCGGCGCGCGGGTCTCCGCCAACGACATCCGCCCCGCCTCCGCGGACGAGGTCGCCTCGATGGGCGGAACGTTCGTCCACCTCGACGTGGACTCGGCCGAGGCCACCCAGGCCGCGGGCGGCTACGCCCGGGAGCTCTCCGCCGACCGCGGCGCCCTCCAGCGCCAGCTCCTCGCGCCGCACGTCGCGGAGGCCGACGTGCTCATCACCACCGCCGCGGTGCCCGGGCGCCGCGCCCCGCTGCTCGTGACCCGGGACATGGTCGCCGCGATGCGGCCCGGTTCGGTGGTCGTGGACATGGCGGCCGAGTCCGGGGGCAACGTCGAGGGCTCCGTCCCGGGCGAGGACGTGGCGGTACAAGTGGCGGGCGGGGCCGGCGAGGTCACCGTGGTGGGCCTCAAGGACGCCGCCTCGGCGATGCCCGCGGACGCCTCGCGCCTGTACGCCAAGAACGTCGCCAACTTCATCGAGCTGCTCGTCCCGCAGGGCCCCGGCGACGGCGGCGAGATCCGGCCCGACTTCGACGATGAGGTGGTGGCCGGGGCATGCCTGACGCATGCGGGCGAGGTGCGCCACGAGCCCACGGCCGAGGCGCTCGCTGCCCTCGCAGCCACCGCATCCGCGGGCAGCTCGGTCGCCGCCGGCGCCGCGCGGCGGGACGGGCCGCCGGGCATCGAGGACGAGACCGAGGAGGGGGCGGGCTGATGGGCGGTGTGGAGGTGCTCACGATCCTCGTGTTCGCGGTGTTCGTGGGCTTCGAAGTGGTCTCGAAGGTCTCGAGCATCCTGCATACCCCGCTCATGTCCGGCGCGAACGCGATCCACGGGATCATCCTCGTGGGCGCGATCACCGTGGCCGGGCAGGCGGAGGACGGGTGGGTGCTCGCGCTGGCACTGCTCGCCGTGGTGCTCGCCACGGCCAATCTCGTGGGCGGGTTCGTGGTGACCGACCGGATGCTCGAGATGTTCAGGGGGCGCCGGCCGGCTCCCGGGGCCAAGGAGGACGCCAGGTGACCGCCTCCGCGCCCCTGCTCGACCCGACCTGGACCGCGCTGCTCTACCTCGCCGCAGCCGTGTGCTTCATCCTGGCCCTCAAGGGCCTGTCCTCCCCGAAGCATGCCCGCCGGGGCAACCTCGTCGGCGCGCTCGGCGCCGCGATCGCCCTCGTGACCGTGTTCCTCTCGAGCCGGCTCGCGAACATCCCCTGGATCCTCGCCGCGATCGCGGTCGGCGCGGCCATCGCGGCGCCGGTGGCACGCCGGGTCAAGATGACGCAGATGCCGCAGCTCGTGGCGCTCTTCAACGGCGTGGGCGGCGGTGCGGCGGCCCTCGTCGCGCTGCTCGAACTGCCCCACGCGGGCGCCCCCGAGGACGGCTGGGTGCGGCTGGCGATCGTCTTCACGCTCCTGGTGGGAGCCGTCTCCTTCGCCGGCTCGGCCGTGACGTTCGCCAAGCTCCAGGAGCTCATGACCACCCGGCCCGTCACGTTCCTGGGCCTTCCCGTGCTCATGGGCGCCGTGCTGCTCGCCGCGCTCGCCGCGGCCGGGGCCGTGGTCGCGACGGGCTCGGTGCCGCTCGCCGTCGTGCTCCTCGCCCTCGGGCTCCTGGCCGGGGTCCTGCTCGTGCTGCCCGTGGGCGGGGCGGACGTGCCGATCGTCATCTCGCTGCTCAACGCGTTCACGGGCCTCGCCGTCGCCGCCAGCGGTCTCGTGCTCGGCAACGTGCTCCTCGTCGTCGCGGGCACCCTCGTCGGGGCGTCCGGCACCATCCTCACCCGCCTCATGGCCGCAGCCATGGGGCGCAGCGTCGTGCACATCATGTTCGGCGCCTTCCGGGGAGGGTCGACGGCGGGCTCCACCGCCGTCTCGGACCGCCCCGTCCGCTCCTCGAGCCCCGAGGACGTCGCCGTGCTGCTCGGCTACGCGCAGAAGGTGATCATCGTGCCCGGGTACGGGCTCGCCGTCGCCCAGGGCCAGCACACCGCGGCCGAGCTCGCGGGCGCCCTCGAGGCACGGGGGATCGACGTCGAGTTCGCGATCCACCCCGTGGCAGGGCGCATGCCGGGGCACATGAACGTGCTCCTGGCCGAGGCGAACGTGCCCTACGAGTCGCTCAAGGAGATGAGCGAGGTCAACAGCGAGTTCCGGCAGGCCGACGTCGCCCTCGTGGTCGGCGCGAACGACGTGGTCAATCCCGCCGCGAAGTCCACGCCGGGCTCACCGATCTACGGCATGCCGATCCTCGAGGTCGCCGAGGCCAAGCAGGTGGTCTTCCTCAAGCGCTCCATGCGGCCGGGCTTCGCCGGCATCGAGAACGAGCTGCTCTACGACCCCAAGACCGCCCTCCTCTTCGGTGACGCGAAGGACTCCCTGACCCAGGTCCTCGGCGCCGTGAAGGCCCTCTGACCCCAGGGAAGGACCCACGATGACCCCCACGACCCCGAGGACGGTCGCCGTGATCGGCACCGGCACCATCGGCGCAAGCTGGGCCGCCTACTACCTCTCGCGCGGCTTCCGCGTGGCGGCCGCGGACCCGGCCGAGGGCGCCGAGGACCGGCTCCGCGCCCATGTCGAGGCCTTCTGGCCCACCCTCGCGGCCCTCGGTGCCGAGGGGGAGGGCGGCTCCGCCCCGCAGGACCGCCTCGCCTTCGCGCCCTCGATCGCCGAGGCAGCCCGGGGCGCCGACTTCGTCCAGGAGAACGGGCCCGAGCGGCTGGTGCTCAAGCGCGCCATCCTGGCGGAGATCGAGGAGGGCGCCGATGCGGCGGCCCTCATCGCGAGCTCGTCCTCGGGGCTCCTGGTCTCCGAGGCGCAGGAGGGGATGCGCCACCCGGAGCGGCTCGTGCTCGGGCACCCGTTCAATCCGCCGCACCTCATTCCGCTCGTCGAGGTGCTCGGCGGTGCGCGGACCGCTCCCGAGAACGTGGACCACGCGCTCGCCTTCTACACCGACGTCGGCAAGAAGCCCATCCGCATCAACCGGGAGGTCCCGGGCCACGTGGCCAACCGGCTGCAGGATGCCCTGTGGCGGGAGATGTTCCACCTGGTCCGCAGCGGCGTGGCGAGCGTCGCGGACATCGACACCGCGATCGCGTATGGCCCGGGCCTCCGCTGGGCCCTGCTGGGGCCCTTCCTCACGATGCACGCCGGCGGCGGGGACGGCGGCATCACCCACTTCCTCGAGCACCTCGGCCCTGCCATGCGGGAGTGGGCGGCCGATCTCGGCGAGTACCCCGAGACCGACGACTACATCGAGACGATGGCAGAGGGCGTCGCCGCGGAGCTCGAGGGCCGCGACTGGGAGGCCGTGCTCGCCGAGCGGGACAGGCTCCTCCTCGGGCTCCTCGCTGCCAAGGCCCAGGCCCCGCACATCCCGTAGGCCCCCGCCTGGCGGGGGGCCTACGGGTCTACGCCTGCGGGCGGCGCGGGAACAGCGGCACGCAGGTGGCGCAGGCCTGGGCGCCGGCCGGGTCCGCGAGGGCGTCGCGTTCGAGCCGGAGCCGTGAGGAGAGGGCGGCCGCCATGAGCGCGACCGCCGCCGCGCCCACCGCGGGCTGGACCCCGAAGCGGATCGCGTCCAGGGGCAGGCCCGCGAACAGCTGGACGAGCAGGCTCGAACGGCTCTGCGTCGTGGCCAGCAGCAGGCCCATCATGCCGAACAGCGGCCCGCGGAGGTCGCAGGCGGTCGCCCCGGCCCCGATCGGGGCTCCGACGAGGCTGCCGACCAGAAGTCCGAACGTGGCCGAGCCGACGCCGACGAGGGCGGCCGTCCAGAGGGCGCCGGGAAGGGACGCCGCGGCGAAGGCACCGTTGGCGAAGACCAGGGCGGCGGCCGCGAGCACCACGGCCGCCGCAGCAGTGGCCCACCTGCTTCCCGTCCACGTCATGGGCACCGACCAGCGCGAGGCGAGGCCACGCGGGCCGCCGGCCGGGAGCACGAGGACGGGATCGGCGTCGAACGCGGGGCCGTGCGGCTCCCGGTCGCTCACCGCCAGGAGAGGAACTTGCCCAGCAGGCTGGCGCCGGAGCCCGGTGCCTGGTCGTGGCCGGGGCAGCGGCGGGATTCGGGGACGTTCGCGAACACCTGGTCGACGTGCTGGCCGCAGCCAGTCCAGGTCACCTTGCCGCAGGTGGGGCACGTTGCGGGGCTGCACATAGGATTCTCCTTTGTCCGGGTCGATATACCCCTGGGGGTATTTCTACTGTAAGGCCCAGCGCCCCGGACGGCAAGCCGCCCGCTTCCGACACGGCCGCGGCGGGTGCGCGACTCCTCCGCTTCTCCTCGGTAGCCTTCGCCTTAGAAGGGCATCGTTCTCAAGCAGGGGGAACGCCCGGAATTCCGTAAGTCCCCCTGCGCATCCGGGGGCCTGAAGGGCTTGAAGGAAGAGGACGTCAATGTCGACTCACAGGACCAAGCTCAGCGCCGCCGCGCTGTCCCTCTCGGTGCTCATGGCACTCACCGCGTGCAACCCCGCCGCCTCCGGGGGCAGCGCTGCCCCCGGCGGCTCGGCCGGCGCGGGATCGTTCAGCAAGGACCTCTCGGGCACCCTCAAGACCAGCGGCTACAACCCCTCGGACGAGGTGGGCAAGTCCCGTTCTGATCTGGCCACGAAGGCCGTCGCGCCGGCCACCGTCACGATGGACACCACCAACTTCGATACCCAGAAGTTCTCGGCCCAGGCCGCCTCCGGCCAGGTGCCGGACCTCATCCAGGTGGACCGCAGCATCGTCCCCACGCTCGCGGACAAGGGCCTCATCCAGCCCCTCGACGCCTGCTACTCGCTGTGGGGCGTCGACCCGAAGACGCAGTACTACCCGGCCGCCACCAAGAGCGTCACCTACAGCGGCAAGGTCTACGGGGTCCCCCAGTTCTTCCAGACCTCCATGCTCATCGCGGACAAGAACGTGATGCAGGCCGCCGGCGTGGGCGTCGACCAGCTCGACACCTCCAAGCCGGACCAGATCGTCGCGGCCGCCCAGAAGATGTACAAGGCCTCCGGCGGCAAGCCCTCCGTGATCGGCTTCGACGCCGACCTGCCCGGCTCGGCCGACCTGTGGCTGCAGGTCTTCGGCGGGAGCGCCATGGACGCCAACGGCAAGCCGAGCCTGGACGCCTCCGCCAACGTCACGGCCCTGACCTGGATGAAGAAGCTCATGGACGCCCAGGGCGGCTACGCGGCCATCAAGTCCTTCAAGGACTCCATGGACGCCTTCGGCAACGAGAACCAGTACGTGAAGAACGAGGTGGGCGCCCAGACGTGGGCGCAGTGGTACATCAACGTGCTCTCGGCGACCAAGGACAAGGTGAGCGTGGTCGGGGTGCCCATCAAGACCCTCGACGGCAAGGCCCTCGGCTACGCCGGCGGCACCGCCCTCGCCATCCCGACGGCGGCCAAGAACCCCTCGGCCGCGTGCGCGTGGGCCATCAAGGCCACGTCCCTGGATGCCTGGAAGGCGGCCGGCGACGCCCGCGCCAAGACCGTCCAGCAGAAGAACTCGATCAACACGGGCCTCTTCACCGGCTCCCCGGCCGCCGACAAGGCCGTCCGCGATGCCCACGTGGTGCCCTCGGGCAGCGCGGACTTCGACCAGCTGATCAGCACCGCGTACGCGACCCTGGACACCACGGCCTCCTTCGGCAGCTCCCCTGCCGGCTCGGCCATCAAGGATGCGCTCTCCAACGCCGTCGCCGTGGCGCTCTCCGGCGAGAAGGATCCGGCCACCGCCCTCAAGGACGCGCAGGCCACGGCGCTGCGGGCCTGGCAGCAGACCTCGGCCGGCAAGAACGGCTGATGACCGCCGAGACAGACGGCCGCCATACCAGGGCCCCCCGCGCCGCGCGCGGGGGCGCAGGGGCCTGCGGAGGAAGTACAACGTCCGGGAGTCGGCCGCCGGCTACCTCTTCATCGCGCCGTGGATCGCGGGCCTGGCCATCTTCACGGTGATCTCGATGAGCTGGAGCCTGGTGCTCTCGTTCCAGAACTACGACCTCGCCACGGGCGCCAGCGGCCCAGCCGGCTTCGAGAACTACGCGCGGCTCGTGCAGGACCCCAACGTGCTCTCCTCGCTCGGGAACACGTTCATCTATGCCGCGATGGCCGTGCCCCTCGACATCGCGTTCGCGCTCCTGCTGGCCTCGCTCCTGAACGGGGTGAAGCGGGCCTCCGGCTTCTTCCGGGTGGTCTACTACCTGCCCAAGATGACGCCCGGGGTCGCCACGGCCGCCGTGTTCCTGCTCCTGCTCAACGGCAACAGCGGGGCCATCAACAAGTTCCTCGGCCTCTTCGGCATCGACGGGCCGCAGTGGCTCGCGGATCCGGCGTGGATGAAGCCCTCGATCGTGCTGATGAGCCTGTGGGGCGTGGGGGGCACCACCGTCATCCTGCTCGCGGCGCTCCAGGCCGTGCCGCGGGAGCTCTACGAGGCGGCGGCCACGGACGGCGCCAACCGGGTCCAGCAGTTCTTCCACATCACGATCCCGATGATCTCCCCGACGCTGTTCTTCCTCGTCATCGTCAACACCATCGGGGCGCTGCAGGTCTTCGACCAGGCCTACCTGCTGTTCTACCGGGACGGGAACTCGTCCGTGCCCGACGCCGCCCGCTTCTACGGGGTGTACCTGTACCAGCAGGCGTTCCAGCAGTTCAACTTCGGGCCGGCGGCCGCGATGGCCTGGCTGCTGTTCGCGATCATCATGGTCATCACGGTGATCCAGATCAAGGTCGGCAACCGGTTCGTCCACTACGAGGGGAACGACCGCCCGTGACCAACGCCAACCCCGGCCTCGAGCCGACCGCAGCGGACGATCCGTCCTCCTCCGTGGCGGCGGGCCCCCTGGTCGCCGCCGGCGCAGCCATCCCGGGCACCGCGGGACGGCCGCCGGGGCTCCCCGCGTCGGGGCACCCGGCATCCGGGCGCCCGGTGCCCCCGCACTCGGTCTCCGACCGCCGCCGGCGGGTGCTCCGCCGCCTCGGCCAGACCGTCCGCTGGGTGCTGCTCACCGGCTTCGCGCTGGCGTTCATGTACCCGTTCGCGTGGCTGCTCGCCGCGTCGCTGAAGCCCCGCGGCGAGGTCTTCGACAACCGGCTGATCCCGCTGACCCCGACCCCGCAGAACTACGCCGACGTCTGGAACCAGCTGCCCCTGCTCAGCTGGGTCTTCAACTCGGTCTTCATCGCGCTGGCCGCCGCCACGATCGTCACGCTGACGAGCTCGGCCATCGCCTTCGGGTTCGCCTACTTCAGGTTCCCGGGGAAGAAGGTGCTGTTCAGCGTCCTGCTCGGCACCATGATGCTGCCCGGCGCCGTGACGCTCATCCCCAACTACCTGATCTGGAAGACCCTCGGCTGGCTCGGGACCACCGTGCCCCTGTGGGGCGGGACGCTGTTCGGGTCCGCGTTCTACATCTTCCTCATGCGGCAGTTCTACCTCTCCCTGCCGCGCGACCTGTTCGAGGCGGCACGGATCGACGGGTGCTCCTTCTTCGGCCTCTTCCGCCGGATCGCGTTCCCGCTGGCGCTGCCGAGCGCGATCATCGTGTTCATCTTCGAGTTCCAGGCCTCGTGGAACAACTTCGCCGGCCCGCTCATCTACCTCAACTTCGGCGACCCCAAGGGGTACACGGTGCCGCTCGGGATCGCCTACGCCATGACGATGTACTCGCCCACGGCCGGCGGCCACGGCGACTACCAGTACGTGATGGTCGCCTCCCTGCTGGTCACCCTGCCGATGATGGTCATCTTCGCGTTCGGCCAGCGCTACTTCATGGAGGGCATCGCCGCAGGCTCGCTCAAGGGCTGAGGTGACGCACGGCAGAAGGCGACGCACGACGGCGGGTGCCCGCCCGCCGTCGTGCGTCGCCTCGAGCGCGGGCCGGGTCAGATCGCCTTGCCGGGGTTGAGGATGCCCGAGGGGTCCAGAGTGGCCTTGATCGCCTGCTGGAGCGAGCGCGAGGTCTCGCCCAGTTCCTCGCCGACCCACTCGCGCTTGAGCAGTCCCACGCCGTGCTCGCCGGTGAGCGTTCCGCCGAGCCGCCGCGCGAGGTGGAACATCTCGCCGAGCGCCTCCTTCGCCGGTCCGGAGGTGATCGACTCCTCGGGGCCCACCACGATCATGGGGTGCAGGTTGCCGTCCGCGGCGTGGGCCACGCTGAAGATCCTCGTCCCGGTCCGGGCGGCGATCTCCTCGAGCCCGGTGAAGGCCTCCGCGAGCCGGTTGCGCGGAACGGCGATGTCCCCGATCGAGACCCGGCCGAGCTTCTCGAGTGCCGGGATCGCGTCCCGCCTGGCCTTGACGAGGGCCGCGGCCTCGTCCGCGCCGCCGGCCCGGTGCACCGTGGAGGCGTAGGGGCCGATGACGGACGCGATCTCGTCGAGCTCGAGGTGCGCCCCGAAGCCGTCCGTCTGGGCCAGCAGGAAGGCGCCGCCGAGCTCCCGGTGCCGGGTCCCCTCCGCCCGGTCCACGGCGTCCAGCGTGGGGCCGTCCATGAGCTCGAGGATCGAGGGCTGGATCCGCGCGGCCGTGATCGCCGAGGCCGCGCGGCCGGCCGCCTCGACGTCGGGGAAGTAGGCCGCGAGCGTCTCCGTGCGCACCGGTCGCGGCCGCAGCCGCAGGGTCGCCTCGACCACCACGCCGAGGGTGCCCTCGGAGCCGATGAACAGGGCGTTGAGGTCGTACCCGGTGACGCCCTTGATGGTGGAGCGGCCGGTGTGCAGGACGCGGCCGTCCGCGAGGACCACCGTGAGCCCGAGCACCGACTCCCGCGTCACCCCGTACTTGGCGCACCACATGCCGCCCGCGTTCGTGGCGATGTTGCCGCCGATCGAGCAGATGGCCGTGCTGGCCGGGTCGGGGGCGTAGAAGAGCCCGTGCTCGGCCGCGGCCGCGTTGACCTCTGCGTTGAGGACGCCCGGCTGCACGACCGCGATCATCTCGACCGGGTCGATGCTCAGGATGCGGTTCATGCGGGACACATCGAGCACCACCTCTCCCGCGTGCGCGCTCGAGCCGCCCGCGAGGCCGGTGCCCGCGCCGCGGGGCACCACGGGCAGGTGGTGCTCGTGGGCCAGCTGGAGGGCCTGGACCACGTCCTCCACGGACTCGGCGTGGACCACCGCATCGGGCAGTGTCGGCGGCTCGTAGCCCGAGCGGTCGGTGGCCGCTGCGGCGCGCGCACCGGTGTCGAAGGTGGCCCGGGGGTGCGCGGCGAACGCGCCGGTGTCAGTGTGCATGGCTTCTGCGGTCCCGATGTTGAGCGTCATGGTGCCTTCTGGGGTGTTGTGGTGATGGTAGGGGAGGGCGCCCCGGAGGTCACGGGACCATCCAGGACAGCGGGCCGGTCTGCAGGAGCACGAGGACGGTGAGGACCACGAGGAGCCCCAGGCTCCAGCCGAGCAGGCGCCGGAAGAGGGTGCTCTCCGAACCGTCGAGGCCCACGGCTGCCGCGGCGACGGCGAGGTTCTGGAGCGAGAGCATCTTCCCGAGCACGCCGGCCGAGGAGTTCGTCGCGGCCATGAGGATCGGCGAGAGCCCCGTATGCGCGGCGGCCGTGACCTGCAGCTGGCCGAACAGGGAGTTCGACGAGGTGTCCGAGCCCGTGAGGGCCACGCCGATCCACCCCAGCACGGGGGAGAGGAGGGCGAAGATCCCGCCGGCGGATGCCAGGGCGATGCCGAGCGTTCCCGTCTGGCCGGAGAGGTTCATGACGAAGGAGAGGGCGAGGACCGCGCTGACCGTGAGGATGGTCCAGCGCAGCACCTTGAGCGTCTCGCCGTAGATCCGCACGCCGCGGCCGAACGGGATGCGGTACAGCGCGAGGGTGATGAGGCCGGAGAGGAGCAGCAGGGTGCCGGTGGCCTTGAGGTGGTCGAACCGCATGATCTGCGATCCCACCTGCTTGCCGGCGGGGTCCACCACGTTGAGGGCGGGCCACCGGAAGGAGAAGCCGCCCACCGCCGTGAGCCAGGTCTTGATCGCGGGGACCTGGGACAGCGAGAAGACCACGATGATGACGAGGTAGGGGGCGACCGCCATCCAGATCTCGCGGGTGCTGGGGCGTCCGACGCCGGCCCGGCCGGCTCCGTGCGGCGGCTCGCCGCCGGTGGCGCCCGTCGCGGAGGCACCCCCCGCCCGGGCGCCGACGGTGGCCGTGGAGGAGGCATCGACGTCGCGCGTGACGGCCGACGCGCCCTGCTGGGCGAGCACCGTCTCGCTCTCCTGCTCGGCCACGCCGTCCGCCTCGAGCAGCTCCGCCGGCTGCCACACCCGCAGGAGGAGCAGGACGGCCGCGATCGCGACGATGCTCGCCAGGACATCCGTGAGCTCGACGGTGAAGAAGTTCGAGGTGAGGAACTGGACGATGGCGAACACCACGCCGCCCACGATGGCCGCGGGCCACGTCTGCCGGACACCGCGCCTGCCGTCCACGATGAACACGAGCAGGAGCGGCACGATCAGGGCGAGGAACGGGGTCTGCCGCCCCGCCATCGCCGAGACCGTCCCGAGCGGGATGCCCGTGACGCCGCTGAGGGCGATGACCGGCGAGGCCATGGCGCCGAAGGCGACCGGCGCCGTGTTGGCGAGGAGGGCCACCATGGCGGACTTCAGCGGCTTCATGCCCGCCGCCACGAGCATCGCGGCGGTGATGGCCACGGGGGCGCCGAAGCCGGCGAGGGCCTCGAGGAGCGCCCCGAAGCAGAACGCGATGAGGATCACGAGGATCCGCAGGTCGGCCGAGATGGAGCGGATGGTGGTGCCGAGGACGTCGAACCAGCGCGTGGCGACGGTGAGCTTGTAGACCCACAGCGCGTTGATGAGGATCCACAGGATGGGGAACACCCCGTAGAAGGCGCCCTCCGCGGTGGCCGAGAGGGCCTGCCCGGGCGGCATCTGCCAGACCGCGATGGCGAGGACGATCGAGAGGACGAGGCTTGCAACGGCGGCTTTCCATGCCTTCGTCCGGAAGATGCCGAGCATCACGAAGAGCAGGATGAGGGGAAGGGCGGCCAGGACCGCCGAGAGGGCCAGCGACCCGTTGAGGGGATCGACAAGCTGGTGGAAGGTGCTCACAGAGACTCCTTTGTCTGTGGGGGACCGCTATGGACCGGAAGTTACTTTCCGTTATCCGAAATAGCCCCTCGGAGTCTAGGTGTGAGCTGGACCACCGGTCAATGGTCGGTCCACAGTGGTCAGTCCACGGTGCGTTCTGAGAGGCCAGACGGCGGAGCGGCGTTGACAGCGGGCCGCCGGGCTGGCTACCTTCGTGGGGATCGAGATACATTTTCCGCATTGCGAAACAGCGCTTTCATTGCGAGGAGTCATCATGACCGACCGAATCGACCTCCACGGGCTGCGGGTCGCGGAGGCGCTCCATGCGTTCGTCCGCGACGAGGCCCTTCCCGGCACGGGCATCGAGGAGGATGCCTTCTGGTCCGGCGCCGCGGCGCTCATCGAGGAGTTCTCTCCGCGCGTGGCGGAGCTGCTCGCCACCCGGGACCGGATCCAGGCGCAGATCGACGAGTTCCACCGCTCCGCCGGCGAGGGCGGGATCGACCAGGACGCCTACGAGGCGTTCCTGCGCTCGATCGGCTACCTCGTGGACGAGCCTGGGGACTTCAGCATCTCGACCGAGCGGGTGGACCCGGAGATCGCCAGCCTCTCGGGCCCGCAGCTCGTGGTGCCGCTCCTCAACGCCCGTTTCGCGGCCAACGCTGCGAACGCCCGGTGGGGCTCCCTGTACGACGCGTTCTACGGCGCCGACGTGATCGACGAGGCCGAGGGCCGCGAGCGGGGCGGGGACTACAACCCCGTCCGCGGCGAGGCCGTGATCGCCAAGGCGCGGCAGCTCCTCGACGAGGCTGTGCCCCTCGCCCACGGCTCCCACGCGGACGTGACCGCCTACCGGATCGAGGCCGGCGCCCTCGTGGCCGAGACGGCCCAGGGCGAGACCGGGCTCGCGGAGCCCGCGCAGTTCGTGGGGCACCGCGGCGAGGCCGCCGCGCCCGAGGCCATCCTGCTCGCCCACCACGGGCTCCACCTCGAGATCCAGGTCGACCGCAGCCACCCCATCGGGTCCACCGACGCCGCGGGCGTGAAGGACGTGGTGCTCGAGGCCGCGCTCACCACGATCATGGACCTCGAGGACTCGGTGGCCGCCGTGGACGCCGAGGACAAGGTCTCCGGCTACCGCAACTGGCTCCGGCTCATGCAGGGCACGCTCACCGCGGACGTGAGCAAGGGCGGGCGCACCTTCAGCCGCCGCCTCAACCCGGACCGGGTCTACACCGCGCCCGACGGGTCCGAGGTGACCCTCCCGGGGCGCTCGCTCCTGCTCATCCGCCAGGTGGGCCACCTCATGACGAGCGACGCCGTGCTCGATGCCGCCGGCAACCCCGTCCCCGAGGAGATCCTCGACGCGCTCTTCACGGGCCTCGGCTCGGTGCACGACCTGCGGGGCCCGCACGCGGGCGGCAACTCCCGTGCCGGGTCGGTCTACATCGTCAAGCCCAAGATGCACGGACCGGAGGAGGTCGCCGTGGCCTGCGCCCTCCTCGCCGGCGCCGAGTCGGTGCTCGGACTCGAGCCGCGCACGCTCAAGATCGGGATCATGGACGAGGAGCGCCGCACCTCGGCGAACCTCAAGGCCTGCATCTTTCAGGCCCGCGACCGGGTGGTCTTCATCAACACCGGCTTCCTCGACCGCACCGGCGACGAGATCCACACCTCGATGCTCGCCGGGCCGATGGTCCGCAAGGCGGACATGCGCTCCACCAGCTGGATCAAGGCCTACGAGGACTCGAACGTGGACATCGGGCTCGAGTGCGGCTTCCGCGGCCGTGCCCAGATCGGCAAGGGCATGTGGGCCGCCCCGGACAACCTCAAGGACATGCTCGAGCAGAAGGTCGCGCACCCGCTCGCCGGCGCCAACTGCGCCTGGGTCCCGTCGCCCACGGCGGCGACCCTGCACGCGATCCACTACCACCAGGTCGACGTGGACGCCCGGCAGGCCGAGCTCGGCACCGGCCGCCGGTCCACGCTGCGCCAGCTGCTCACCATCCCGCTCGGGGACCCGAGCGGGTGGGACGAGGAGGCCCGCCGCAACGAGCTGGACAACAACATCCAGAGCACCCTGGGCTACGTGGTGCGCTGGGTGAGCTCCGGCGTGGGCTGCTCCAAGGTCCCGGACATCGAGGGCACCCCCCTGATGGAGGACCGCGCCACGTGCCGCATCAGCTCCCAGCACATCTCCAACTGGCTCCTGCACGGCATCATCACCGAGGAGCAGGTGGAGGACTCGCTGCGGCGCATGGCGGCCGTGGTCGACGAGCAGAACGCCGGTGACCCGGGCTACGTGCCCATGGCGCCCTCGTTCGACTCGGAGGCCTTCCTCGCCGCCCGCGAGCTCGTGCTCGAGGGCGCCAGCCAGCCCTCCGGCTACACCGAGCCGATCCTGCACCGCCGCCGCGAGGCGCAGAAGCAGGCCGAGGGCCTGGTCAGGAGCGCCTCGTGAGCATCGGACTCGCAGCAGCCCGCACGATCGTCGACGAGGCGCTCGCGGTCGGCCGGCAGCAGGGCTTCAAGCCGCTGACCGTCGTGGTGCTCGACGCCGGGGGCCACGTGGTCGCCGCGGCGCGGGAGGACGGCGCCTCGAACAACCGCTTCGAGATCGCCCACGGCAAGGCGTACGGCGCCCTCGCCCTGGGCATGGGCTCCCGGGCCCTCATGGAGCGCGCCGAGCAGCAGGCCTACTTCGTCACGGCGGCGGCGGCCGCCTTGGGCGGCCGGCTCGTCCCGGTGCCCGGCGGCGTGATCATCCGCAACGGCGACGGGGACGTGCACGGAGCCGTGGGCATCAGCGGCGACACGTCCGACAACGACGAGACCGCCGCAGCCAAGGCGATCCAGTCCGTGGGCCTCGAGGCGCAGGTGGCCTGAGCCCCCTGAGCGGGCGCAGCCAGAGGAGGCGGACGACGGCGGGTGCCCACCCGCCGTCGTCCGCCTCCTTCTGCAGGGGCGCGCTACGCCGCCGCGTGGTCGGTGCCGCGCATGCGCACCGCGACGACCACCCCGGAGAGGGCGGTGAGGACGGCGACGGCCGCGATCGCCGTCGGCAGCCCGTAGAGGTCCGCGAGGACGCCGGAGAGGAGCGCGCCCACGGCGAAGCCGCCGTCGCGCCAGAGGCGGTAGATGCCCACGGAGCGGGCGCGCCAGGCGGGGTGCGCGACGTCGCCGATCGCCGCGAGCAGCGTCGGGTACACCATCGCGGTGCCGGCCCCGAGCAGGACCGCGGCGGCGAGCCAGATCCCGAAGCCGTGGCCCGCCGCGACCATCCCCAGGGCCACCGCCTGCACCACCATGCCGCCGGCGATGAGCCACTTGCGCCCATACCTGTCCGAGGCCGCCCCGGTCACGAGCTGGCCCGCGCCCCACACCGCCGGGTAGACGGCGGCGAGGACGCCGATCTGGCCCAGGCTCAGCCCCGCGGAGGCGAACAGGACCGGGAAGAGGCCCCACGCGAGGCCGTCGTTGAGGTTGTTCACCATCCCGGCCTGGCTCACGGAGGAGAGCGAGCGGTCGGTGAAGCTCGTGAGCCGGAAGACCTCGCCCGTGGTGAGGCCGCCGTGGGCCGTGGCCCGGGCCGAGACGTGCTGGGCCGCCTCTAGCCTCGCGTGGTGGTGCGTCTCCCGCACCGTCAGGACGGACAGGCCCAGCCCGAGCGCGATGTAGGCGGCGCCGAGCAGGAACGGTCCCGGCCGCAGGCCGTACTGCGCGGCGATCCAGCCGGTGGCGAGGGCGGTCACGGCGACCCCGAGGTAGCCCGCCGCCTCGTTGAACCCCATCGCGAGGCCGCGCTGCCGCGGGCCCACGAGGTCCATCTTCATGACCACGGTGGTGGACCAGGTCAGGCCCTGGCTGATGCCGAGGAGCACGTTCGCGGCCACAATCCAGCCCCACTGGGGCCCGACGATGAGCATGAGCGGCACGGGGATCGCCACGAGCCAGCCGGCCACGAGCACGGGCTTGCGCCCCAACCGGTCCGAGAGGGTGCCGGCGAAGTAGTTCATCGCGGCCTTGGACACCCCGAACGCCAGGATGTACGTCAGGGCGCTCGTGTAGAGGTCGAGGTGGAACTCGCGCGTGGCCAGCAGGGGCAGGACGGTGCGCTCCTGCCCCAGCGTCCCGCCCACGAGGGCGTTGACGGCGACCAGGAGGATGAACTGGGCGAGGTTGTGCCGCAGCCCGAGGACCGGGGGAGCGGTGGTCTTCACTGGTTCTCCAAAGAAACATGGAATAGGATTTGATCCAGTATTACACGGATCTTTGGAGGAATGGATGGCTGAGGGGTCGTCGGCGGCTGCGCGGCGCGAGGACAAGGCGGCGCTCTTCGAGGAGTTCGCGCGCGTGGGCAAGGCCCTCGCGAACGGCAAGCGGCTCGAGCTGCTCGACCTCCTCACCCAGGGGGAGCGGAGCGTCGAGGCCCTCGCCGAGGCCGCGGGACTGGGCCTGTCCACGGCATCCGCCCACCTGCAGACGCTGCGGCAGGCCGGGCTCGTCGCCACCCGCCGCTCGCGCACGCGCATCTTCTACACGGTGGCGGGCCCCGACGTCCTGCGCCTGTACGCCCTGCTCCGGGGTGTCGCGCAGGAGCGCGTGGCCGACGTCGAGCCGCGCCGGGTCGCCTACCTCCGCCTCGCGGGGGAGCGGGCCTCCGAGGAAGGGCTCACGCGGGAGGAGCTCGCCGAGCGGGCGGCGGCCGGTACCCTGACCGTCCTGGACGTCCGGCCCGCTGAGGAGTTCGCGGCTGGGCACCTCCCCGGCGCCGTCTCGATTCCCCTCGACGAGCTCGAGGCGCGCCTGGCCGAGCTGCCGGCCGACTCGGAGGTTGTGGCCTACTGCCGCGGCGCCTACTGCGTCATGGCCTACGACGCTGTGGACCTCCTCCGCGCCCGCGGCGTGGCCGCGCGCCGCCTCGAGGACGGGATGCTCGAGTGGCGGCTCGCCGGACTGGCCGTCGAGTCCGGGGCCGCCGCGTAGGGCTGGCCTTGAGGGGCCGGCTGCGCCGCTGCCGCGCCGCGCCCGTGGCCATCCGTTCCTCAGCCTGCTCCGAATGACAGGGGATGATGGCCTTCGACCCGGGTGCGAGCACCGGTCCGGGATCACGGCACGTCACCGCACCGATCGCAGGAGGAACCCGACCGTGACCATCTACCGACGCCTGGCCCGCAAGGCCGCCCTCGTGGCCGTCCCCGTCGTCGCACTCGCCCTGTGCGCGTGCGGCGGCGCGTCGAATCCGCTCTCCACGGCGCCGGCCTCGGGCCAGGCCAGCGCGGGCGGGGCGATCGTGGTGGGCTCGGCCAACTTCACCGAGAGCGAGATCCTCGCGGACATCTACGCCGGGGCGCTCAACGGCGCCGGCGTGCAGGCGACCACGAAGACGGGGATCGGCTCCCGCGAGGTCTACGTCAAGGCGCTCCAGGACGGCTCGATCGACGCCGTGCCGGACTACTCGGGCAACCTCCTGCGCTACTTCGACAAGAACGCCACCGCCGTCAGCGCCGCGGACGTCATGAAGGCGCTCCCCGCGGCCACGCCGAAGGGCCTCGCGGTGCTGGACCCGGCCAACGCCGAGGACAAGGACTCGATCGTGGTCACCCAGGCCACCGCGGACAAGTACAGCCTCAAGACGCTCGCCGACCTCGGGAAGGTCTGCGACCAGATCTCCCTCGGCATGCCGCCCGAGGCGAAGGACCGCCCGCAGGGGCTGCCCGGGCTCAAGGCCAAGTACGGCTGCACGCCCAAGCAGTTCGTCCCGCTCAGCGACGGCGGTGGCCCCGTGACCATCAAGGCGCTCCAGGACAACCAGATCCAGGCTGCGGACGTGTTCACGACCTCGCCGCTCATCTCGCAGAACCACCTCGTGACCCTCGAGGACCCGCAGAACAACTTCGCCGCCCAGCAGGTGGTCCCGCTCGTGCGCACCGACAGGATCACGGACAAGGCGAAGGGCGTGCTGAACAAGGTCCAGGCCGCGCTCACCACCGCGGACCTCGTCAAGCTCAACGACGAGGTCTCGGGCAGCGCCAAGCAGGACCCCAAGGCCGCCGCGGACGCGTGGCTCAAGGAGAAGGGGCTCGCCGGCTGAGGCAGCGCGTGCGTTCCTGCCCACTTTCAGGCGCCTGCACGGCGTGACTGCGGCGTGCCGTCCCGCGGCGCGCCGCCCGGGGTGAGGGGCTACGTGGGCAGGACGGCACCTCGAATCCGAGCGAGGGTGGCCGCCGCCGTTGACCGCGCCCGATCCGGGGTAGGACTGGACCATGACGTCGACCACGCAGCGTCCCCGCAGCAGCACCCACGCCCCTAGGGGCCTCCGCGGCCTCGTCGAGGAGCTGCGCGGCAGCCTCCGCGGCGACGTGGACGACTCCTCCCTGACCCGGGCGCTCTACACCTCGGACGCGGCGAACTACCGCGTCGCGCCGGACGTCGTCGTGCTGCCGCGCAGCCGCGAGGACGTCATCGAGGCGGTGGCCGCCGCCCGCCGGCACGGCGTGCCGGTCACGATGCGCGGCGGCGGCACCTCGATGGCCGGCAACTCCATAGGGCCCGGCCTGGTCATCGACACATCCCGGTACCTGAACCGGATCGTGAGCCTCGATCCGGAGGCGGGGACGGCGGTGGTCGAGCCCGGCGTGGTCCTCAAGGACCTCCAGGACGCGTGCGCCCCGCATGGGCTGCGCTTCGGCCCCGACCCGGCGAGCGGCACCCGCTGCACGCTCGGCGGGATGATCGGCAACAACGCGTGCGGGGCCCACGCCATGTCCTACGGCAGGACCGCGGACAACGTGCTCTCGCTGACGTGGCTCACCCCGGCGGGGGAGGTGCTCACGGTGGGCTCCGGCGCGGAGGCACTCGGCGCCGTCCCGGGCCTCGCCGCGCTCGTCGACCGGTGGCGCGCGCTGCTGCGCACGGAGTTCGGCCGGTTCCGCCGCCAGGTCTCCGGCTACTCGCTCGAGCATCTCCTGCCGGAGAACGGCGCCAACCTCGCCGCCGCGCTCGTGGGCACCGAGGGCACCTGCGGGGTGCTCCTCGAGGCCACGCTCCGGCTCGTGCCGCGCGCGGAGGCGCCCGCGCTCGCGGTGCTCGGCTATCCGGGCCTCGCCGCCGCGGCCGACGACGTGCCGAACCTCCTGCGCTTCCGTCCCCTCGCGCTCGAGGCCCTCGATACCGGGCTGCTCGACGCGGTCCGGCGCGCCAAGGGCCCCGGCAGCGTGCCCGACTTCCCCGAGGGCGGCTGCCTCCTCATCGCCGAGGTGCCCGGGGAGACGGCCGACGCGGCCGCCGACGCCGCGCGCCGCCTCGCCGATGCCGCGGCGACCGACGCGGTCCAGGTGCTCCCAGCGGGCGAGGAGGCGAGTAGGCTCTGGCGCATCCGCGAGGACGCCTCGGGGCACGCCGGCCGCACCCAGGACGGCCGGCAGGCGTGGGGCGGCTGGGAGGACTCGGCGGTCCCGCCCGAATACCTGGGGGACTACCTCCGCG
The DNA here is from genome assembly GCF_001577305.1 of Sinomonas atrocyanea. NCBI lineage: Bacteria > Bacillati > Actinomycetota > Actinomycetes > Micrococcales > Micrococcaceae > Sinomonas > Sinomonas atrocyanea. The sequence continues at coordinate 4,311,591 of NZ_CP014518.1, read as the reverse complement.
GCCTCGCCGGGCTCATGGACAGCGAGGGCGTGGGCGGCATGGCCTACGGCCACTTCGGCGACGGCTGCGTGCACCTCCGCCTCGACTTCCCCCTCGAGCACGACGGCGCGGTCCTCCGCCGTTTCCTCGAGCGCGCGGCCGAGCTCGTGGCAGCGCACGGCGGGTCCCTCTCCGGCGAGCACGGCGACGGCCGCGCCCGCTCCGAGCTCCTCGGCGAGATGTACAGCGCCGAAGCGCTCGCGGCGATGGCCGAGTTCAAGGGCCTGTTCGATCCGCACGACCTGATGAACCCGGGCATCGTGGTGCGGCCCTCGAAGGTCGACGCCGACCTCCGGCGGCCCCAGGCGATCGAGCTGCGGGTGGGGTCCGGCTTCGCCTTCGCGGACGACGGCGGGAGCGTCACCTCCGCTGTGCACCGCTGCGTGGGCGTGGGGAAGTGCCGCGCCGACGCGCGGGACGCGGGCGCGTTCATGTGCCCCTCCTTCATCGCCACGCGCGAGGAGAAGGACTCGACCCGCGGGCGGGCGCGGGCGCTGCAGGAGATGCTCAACGGGAGCCTGGTGCGGGAGGGCTGGCGCTCGCCGGAGGTGCACGAGGCGCTGGACCTGTGCCTGAGCTGCAAGGCGTGCGCGAGCGACTGCCCCACGGGCATCGACATGGCCCGGTACAAGTCCGAGACGCTGTACCAGACGTACCGCCGGCGCCTGCGGCCCCTGAGCCACTACACCCTCGGCCGGCTTCCCCAGTGGCTCCGGCTCACCGCCCCGTTCGCACCGCTCGCGAACCTGGGCGCGCGGGTCCCCCCGCTGCGCGCCGCGGCGCTCACGCTCATGGGCGCGGACCCGCGCCGCTCCCTGCCGCGCCTGCCCAGGGCGCCCTTCCGCTGGGAGGCGCGCGGGCGGCGTCGTGCGCCGGCGGAGGCGACGGGAGCGGCGGCCGCGGCCCCCGGAGCGCCGAAGGTGCTCCTGTGGGTGGACACGTTCTCCGACGGCCTCGACCCACAGATCCCCCGGGACGCGATCGCCGTGCTCGAGGCCGCGGGATGCGACGTCGAGGTCTCGGCCGGGAAGGCGTGCTGCGGCCTCACCTACATCTCCACGGGCCAGCTCGACGCGGCGAAGGTGCGCCTGCACCGGACGCTGGACGAGCTCGCCCCCCACGTCCAGGCGGGCCGGACCGTGGTGGGGCTCGAGCCGAGCTGCACCGCGACGCTGCGCTCGGACCTCACGGAGCTCCTCCCGCGCGACCCGCGCGCCGCCGAGGTGGCGCGGTCCGTGAAGACCGTGGCCGAGTTCCTGACCGGGATCGGCTGGGAGCCGCCGCGCTTGGCGGAGAGGCTGCTCGTCCAGCCGCACTGCCACCACTACTCGGTGATGGGCTACGGCGCCGACCGGGCGCTGCTCGAGGCGATGGGGTGCGACGTCGAGGTCTCGGCCGGGTGCTGCGGGCTCGCCGGGAACTTCGGCATGGAGGCGGGCCACTACGAGGTCTCCGAGCAGATTGCCCGTGGCGGCATCCTCGCGCGGGCGGAGGCCTCACCCGACCGCGCGATCCTGGCCGACGGGTTCTCGTGCCGCACCCAGGTGGCCGACCTCGCCGGGCTCGAGGGGCGCCACCTCGTCCAGGTGCTCGCCGAGGCGCTCCGCCGGGGCGCGGCTCAGTCCAAGACGACGCCGTAGAGCCGCTCGGTCTCCCCGTCTCCCCGTTATCCCCGTCTGGGAGTCACCTCCTGAAGGTCATTGTCAGGACGTTGCCCTTCAGGAGGTGACTTTCAGACGGAAGGGGCTGGGGTCTAGTTGGAGGGGAAGTTGTAGGTGGCGCCGGAGGCGTGGGTGGGTTCGGGCCAGCGCTGGGTGATGACTTTGGCGCGGGTGTAGAAGGCGACGCCTTCTTCGCCGTAGATGTGCTTGTCGCCGAAGAGGGAGTTCTTCCAGCCGCCGAAGGAGTGGTAGGCGACCGGGACGGGGATGGGGACGTTGACCCCGATCATGCCCACGTGCACGCCGCGGTGGAACTTGCGGGCGTTGGAGCCGGAGGAGGTGAAGATCGCGGTGCCGTTGCCGTAGGGGTTGGCGTTGATCAGCTCGATGGCCTCCTCGACCGTCTCGACCCGGACCACGGACAGGACCGGGCCGAAGATCTCCTCGGTGTAGGCCTCCATGTCCGTGCCGACCTGGTCGAGCACGGTGGGCCCGAACCAGTTCCCGCCCTCCTTGCCGGGGACGGTGAACTCCCGCCCGTCCACGACCAGGGCGGCGCCGGCGTCGGCCGCGGCGGTGACGATGGAGGCCATCCGGTCCCTGGAGGCGGCGGTGATGATCGGGCCCATCTCCGCGTCCGGCTCGGTGCCCTCGGCGACCTTGACGGCCTGGGCGCGGTCGGCGACCTTGCCCACGAGGGCGTCGGCGGCCTCCCCGACGGCCACGGCGACGGAGATGGCCATGCACCGCTCCCCGGCGGAGCCGAACGCGGCGGCGGCGAGGTGGTCGGCGGCGTTGTCCATGTCCGCGTCCGGGAGGATGATCGCGTGGTTCTTCGCCCCGCCCAGGGCCTGGACGCGCTTGCCGTGCGCGGTCGCGGTCTCGTGGACGTACTTCGCGATCGGGGTCGAGCCCACGAAGGAGATCGCGTCGACGTCGGGGTGGGTCAGGAGCCCGTCGACGGTCTCCTTCCCGCCGTGCAGGACCTGGAAGACCCCGTCCGGCAGGCCGGCCTCGGTCCACAGCCGCGCGAGCAGCAGGGAGGCGGAGGGGTCCCGCTCGCTCGGCTTGAGGATGAAGGCGTTGCCGGTGGCGATCGCGACCGGGGCCATCCACAGCGGGACCATGACGGGGAAGTTGAACGGGGTGATCCCGGCGACGACGCCGACGGGCTGGCGGTAGGAGAAGACGTCGATGCCGGTGGAGGCCTGGTCGGAGTAGGCGCCCTTGAGCAGCTGCGGGATGCCGCAGGCGAACTCGATGACCTCCAGGCCCCGGCCGATCTCGCCCTTGGCGTCGGAGATCACCTTCCCGTGCTCGGCCGTGACCAGGGCCGCGAGGTCCTCCACGTGGGCGGCGACCAGCTCGCGGAAGCGGAACAGCACCGCGGTCCGCCGGGACAGGGAGACCTCCCCCCAGGACTCGGCGGCCTTGCGGGCGTTCGCGACCGCGGCCTCGAGGTCGGCCGCGTCGGCGAGGCGCAGCTCGCCCGTCTGCTCGCCGGTGGCCGGGTTGAACACCGGCTGCGTCCGCTCGCCGACGCCCTGGGTCTCCTCGCCGTTGAGGAAATGCGGAATGGTCTTGACAGTCATCTCATGTGCTCCTGATGTGACGTGGAAGGGACTGGGGGGTTCAGCCGTAGATGGCCGCGTAGAGGTGCTCGATCTCCTCGGCGGTGGGGACCACCGGGTTGTTCCCGGGCGAGCCGGACGCGAGGGCCTGCTCGGCCATGACCGGGACGGCGCGGTCCCAGTCCTCGCGGCTGATCCCGCGGGAGGCGGGCGTGGGCACCGCGAGGTCGCGGGCCAGGGCCTTGAGCTCGTCGACGAGGGCCTGGGCCGCGGTGGCGTCGTCGTCCTCCTCTCCCGCGACGGCGAGGGCCCGCGCGCAGTCCGCGTAGCGGGCCTCGGCGCCGGAGACCGAGAACTCGGTGACGGCCGGGAAGAGCATCGCGTTGGCGAGCCCGTGGGCGATGTGGAAGTGCGCGCCGATGGGCCGGCTCATGCCGTGCACGAGGGCCACGCTCGAGTTGGAGAACGCGATGCCGGCCTGGGTGGCGGCGAGCATCATCGCCTCGCGGGCCGCCTGGTTCGAGCCGTCCTTGTAGACCTCGCGGAGATTCGCGCCGATCGCAGCCATGGCGGAGAGCGCGAAGCCGTCCGAGAAGGGGTTGGCGCGGCGGCTCACGTAGGCCTCGATCGCGTGGGTGAGGGCGTCCACGCCGGTGTCCGCGCTGAGCCGGGCCGGCATGGACAGCGTGAGCTCGTAGTCCACCACCGCTGCGACCGGCAGGAACGACGGGCCCGTGCAGAGCATCTTCTCGTCCGTCTCGGAGTCGCTGATGATCGTGAACTGGGTGGCCTCGGAGCCGGTGCCCGCGGTGGTCGGGACGGCGACGACGGGCAGGGCGGGGCCGGTGTTGATCCGGGGCGCCTTGTAGTCCCGCATCGGGCCGGGGTTCTGGGAGAGGAACCCGAGCGCCTTGGCCGTGTCGATGGAGCTGCCGCCGCCGAAGCCGACGAGGAGGTCCGCCCGGTGCTCCTCAACCGCGGCGAGGCCGGCCTTCAGGGAGTCCGTGGTGGGGTCGGGGACGCACTCGGCGTACAGGCCGGTGGCCAGCCCCGCATCGCGCAGGGAGGCCAGGGCGGCGTCGACCGTTCCGGAGTCCTTCATGAAGGGGTCGGTCACCACCAGGGGCCGGGACGCCCCGAGGTCCCGCACGGTGCTCCCCAGCTCGCGGACCGCGCCGGCGCCCACGGTCATCAGGCGGGGCAGGGAAATCTGGAACGTCATCGCGGTGCCTCCCGGCAGTAGTGGGCTGGACCTCCCGGCAGGCGGATCCGCGGCACCGGGGAATGCCTTCAGTCTCTGTGCAGCCGGTGGCGAGGGCAAGGGTGATTTCGGCCCAGCCGTGTGCGCAAATGCACACATCGCCGTAGGGTTGCTGCGTGATCCAAGCAGACGATCTCCGTTTCTTCCTGGAAGTGGTGCGGACCAAGAGGCTTGTGGCGGCCGCCAGGGCGCTGGGGGTCGAGCACACCACGGTGGGCAGGAGAGTGAGCCAGCTCGAGAGGGCTGCCGGCACCCGCCTGTTCGACCGCACCCCGGGAGGGTGGGAACTCACTGAGGCAGGGCAGGGCCTCCTCGTTCATGCCGAGGCCATCGAGTCAGCGCTCCTTGCGGCGGCCGAGGAGCTCGGTTCGGCCCGCGGCCGGCTCTCGGGCACGCTGCGCATCGCCGCCCCTGACGGCTTCGGCGCCTTCGTGCTCTCGCCCGGGCTCGGTCCCCTCCGGGCCGACTACCCCGATCTGACGGTCGAGGTGGTCACCGAGACGCGCCTGAGCCTGCTCGCCACGCGCGAGTTCGACATCGGCATAGCGCTGGAGGAGCCGACGACCAGAGGCGTCCGGTCGAGGCCCCTGGCGACCTACGGGCTCAGCTTCTACGCGAGCCCCGACTACCTCAGCCGGCGCGGATGGCCCACCGACCTCGCCGACCTGGCCAGCCATCCGATGATCGGGTACGTCGATGCCCTGCTCGACATCCCGGCCCTGCGGTTCCTCGACGAGACGCTGCCGGGAGTGCGGCCGGCCGTGCAGACCAACAACGTCACGGGCCAGTGGATGGCCGCCATCGCCGGTCTCGGGGTCGCCGTCCTGCCGGACTTCGTGGCGGCAGGGGACCAGCGGCTGGTGCGCATCATCGAGGGCACCACCATCCAGCGCACCTACTGGATAGCAGTGCCCTCCGAGCACCAACGGCTCGCCCGGACCAAGGCCGCCGAGTCAGCCCTGGTCGAGCTCGTCCGCGGGCACAGGTACCTCCGCGCCGTGTGAGACGAGCTGGTTGGCGCTTCGGAGGACGCGGCGGTCGCTCAGCTCGGAGAGGGTGAGCGGCAGCGCGGTCCTGATCCGGAATTCAGCGGATTCTGCGGGCAGGAGCGTCACGAGTGCCGGGTCGACGGTGGCGTCCGCGTCGAGCTTGTCCGCGAGGACCGTGACGTCACGCAGGAGGGTGCGGGCAGTGATCCGGAGCAGGATCCCGCCGTCGCACGGTTCCGCCTCGGCCAGGAACTCGGCTGCGTCGAGGGCCTGGCCGCGGTATTCGGCGAAGTGCCAGAACGTTCGGGTTCCGGCCAGGACGGCGACCAGCATCTCCGAGGCGGGGTCCTCCGGCAGGCTGAGGTCCTCCGGGAGCGGCGTTCTGACGACCGATCTGGGCGGAACACGCAGACCCACGGCCACATCGCTGAGGACCCGGCCCGAGAGCGTGCGGCGTTCGATCCGGAGCTCGCCCTCCCAGGCCTGGTCCGTGTCGTTGACGGCGTCCGCCTCGAGCGGTGATCGGGTCGATGCGGGGTCCGTTGGCTGGATGGTCAGGAGCCTGTCCGCATTCGCCGCCCGGAGGGCGGCATAGAGCGGCTTCGGGTGGCCGTTGCCGTCGATCGCGGCCCACGAGGTGACCGGCCAGCAGTCGTTGAGCTGCCAGACGATCGATCCCGTGCAGTGCGGTGCGAGGGACCGGAACCATTCGATGCCGGTCCTGACGGCGTTGGCCTGGTTCAGCTGCATCGCCCAGTGCCAGTCGTGCATCTCATGGGGGAGGGGCAGGTGGGGCACGAGCCCGCGGACGAGCTTGGTGTTCCCGTCTGCGGCCTTCTGATGCGAGAGCATCCCGGGGGACTCGGGGGTGAGCGGGTCGTCGCTGAGCGCGCGGGTGAGCGTGGACCAGGCCGGGGGGCCCTGCCAACCGAATTCGGCGACGAAGCGGGGCCGGTAGTCGCGGTAGTGGAGGTAGTCCTTCTGGTTCCAGAGGTCCCAGATGTGCATGGTCCCCCTGGACGGATCGTTGGGGTCCGTCTGGGGGTCGAAGCCAGAGGCGGCGGGCGTGAAGGGCGAGCCCGGTGTGTAGACCACGTGCGGGGCAAGTTCGGCCGCGATGCCGGGCAGGACGGTGCAGTAGTAGTCCCTGCCCCAGGACCGGCCCTCGAGGAGGGCCTGCCAGTCCCAGTCCGTGTAGCCCCAGAGGTTCTCGTTGTTCCCATTGAGGACGGCCAGCGAGGGGTGCACGGCGAGCCGGGCGACGGCCTCGCGCGCCTCCGCCTCGATCTCCGAGCGGAGCGGTTCCTCCTCGGAGTAGGCGGCGCAGGCCAGGAGGAAGTCCTGCCAGGTGAGGATGCCGTGCTCGTCGCACAGAGAGTAGAAGTCCTCGGACTCGTAGATCCCCCCGCCCCACACGCGCAGTAGATTCAGGCCGGCTGCGGCGGCCTGGCCGATGCGCCGGGCGTAGCGGGCGCGGTCCACGCGGTGCGGGAAGGCGTCGTCCGGGATCCAGTTGGCACCCTTGACGAACACGGGCCGGCCGTTGACCTCGAGGCCGAAGCCGGTGCCCCCGCCGTCCTCGGGCATGGCCAGGTCCACGGTGCGGAAGCCGATGTCCCGGCTCCAGGAGTCCAGGGCAACCGCGGTGCGGCCGTCCGCGGGGCCGATCTCCACGTCGAGCCGGTAGAGTGCCTGGTCGCCGTAGCCCCGGGGCCACCACAGGTTGACGGACGGCAGGCGGACGGAGAGGACGGCCGAGGATGTGCCGGGGGAGAGGACGGTGCGGGCGGTGGCGCCGCCGATGGCTGCCGTGGCCACGAGGGGCCCCTCTCCGGAGGCCCGGGCGAGCTCGAGATGGATGTCCACCACCCCGTCGGCGCCGTCCACGGTGGCGACCGGCCGGACCGAGGCGAGGCGCGCGGTGGACCACTGCTCCAGGTATACGGGCTTCCAGATCCCTGCCGTGGCGGTGTCGATGCCCCAGTCCCAGCCGAAGCTGCATGCCATCTTCCGCAGGGCGTTGTACGGATGGTGGTTGGCGTGGGGGCGGGAGCCGAGGTCGAGGGAGCGCCGGTCGGCCTCTCTGATGGCGGAGGAGAACTCGACCGCGAGGTGATTGGTGCCAGGCACGAGGTGCGCCGTGGCATCGACCCTGTGGGTGCGATGCATGTTCTCCGCGTGGAGGACGGGGTGTCCGTTGAGGGCGACGGCGGCCACGGTGTCCAGGCCCTCGAAGACGAGCTCGCTCCGCTCGTCCCCGGGTTCCCACTCGAACGACGTCGTGTAGCGCCAGTCGGACTGGGCTATCCACGCCTGCAGGGCCTCGTTGCCGTCGAGGTAGGGGTCCTCGATGATTCCGGCTGCCAGAAGGTCGGTGTGCACGGTGCCCGGAACGGTGGCGGGGATGTCCCTGAGGCTGCCCACGGACGAGGAGCGGGGGCCCGCGGTGTGGGAGAGGGCCCAACCGTGGGAGATGGCGGTGCGTTGCATTCGAGGCTCCGGGGTTGGCCGGGCGGTCCCGGGCGGGCATGGAGGGGTCGGACCGGCCCGAGGGGGGGTACGGGCCGGTCCGACGTCTTCGGGGGGGTCAGCGGCGGGAGACGCTGTGTTCAAGGCGGGCGACGCCGATCTTGGAGTCGGCCATGCCGTAGAAGACGAACAGGGCGCCGTCGACTTCTTCGATCGCGGTGGGGAAGACGACGTTCGGCACGATCCCCTCGCGTTCGTCGTCGGTGTCGGCGGAGAGCAGCGGGGCGTCCGTGCGCGCCGTGACGCGCCACGGCTGCTCGGAGTCGAGGATCATCGCGCCGGCCGCGTAGTTGACGTTCTTCTGCTGGGCGACGCCGGGGACGAGCTCGCCGACGACGCCGTGGTGGAGCAGCAGCCAGCCTTCCTCGACCCGGATGGGCGCGGGCCCGCTTCCGATCTTGGTCTGCTCGAACGGCGCCTCGGGCGATGCGACGACCCGGTGCCCGCGCCAGCGTGCGAGTGCCCTGATGTCCTTCTGGACCTCCTCGACGGGGATGAAGCTGATCCAGATGCTCGGCCGCTCATCCGGCAGTCCTGCCGGGGGCATGGCCACCTCGCCGGGACGGACGTCCTGCAGGTCCCACGAGGGCCGGTGCAGGACGGCGAAGCTGGGCACCCCGTCGGGATCGCGGACAACCTCGGGGAAGAAGACGGCGTCCTTGTTCGGGTAGAGGCCCAGATCGACGTCGAGGCTGTCGTCGTACTCGAAGGAGACCGGGCCAAGCCGGCGCCAGGAGCGCTCATCGTGGGAGACGGCGAGGGCGGTGCGGGGGCCGAGGGGCCCGTACGCGACGTAGGTCATCACGTTCAGCCCGAGCTCGGGGATGAAGGTGACGCGGGGGTCCTCGACGCCCGCGTTCTGCGCGCCGTGCTCCCAGGAACGGTCCGGGGCAAGGACGACGCCCTCGCGCGCCACGTCGACGGGAACGCCGTCGGCAACCTTGATCTCGGCCAGGCCGATGCGGGACACGTTCGCTGCGGCGACCAGGCGGGGGAGCAGGTACAGGGTGCCGTCCGCGCCGCGGACGGTGGCCGGGTTGAGGACGCCCTCGGCCTCGAGCTCGTTGTCGGGCTCGGGGGACATGATGACGCCGGCGCGGGTGAGGGCATAGGGGAACTGGGTGGTGGTCATGGCGTGGTGCTCCAGGAGTCTCGGTACGGGGAGGCGGTCGGGGAGAAGCGTGGTCAGTTCTCTGAGCGGTAGAGGTACAGTTCCCGCTGGCCTGCGGGGGCGTCCCATCCTTGAGCGAAGGTCCACCGGTCGCCGTAGCGGATCAGGCCGCCCCAGGCGAGCGAGCCTCCGCGGTGGAGGGCGATCTGGGTGAAGGGGTCCTCGAGCGAGTAGAGCGCCTGGGCTGCCGCGAAGTTTCCGTCGTGGTCGCCGTAGAAGAAGTCCAGGACGAGGTTGCCTCCGGTGGCCACTGCGCAGGCGACTTCGTGGAGGGAGCCGAGGGCGGAGATATCCAGATACGGCTGCTCGGCGAAGTCCCAGTGCTCCATGTCCCTCGACCGGCCGACGACGGCCCTGCCGTCGCACCCCTCCGAGAGGAACATCAGGTATTCGCCCCCGATCTTCACCGCCTCGCCGGTGCCGTCGGTCGGGATCACGGCGCCCTTGGCCCAGAGGTGGGAGACCTCGTGGGGAACGATCCGTCCGCGTTTCTCCCAGTGCACGAGGTCGTCGGAGACGGCGAGGTTGATGTCGCAGCCCACGTCTCCGAGGGGCCATCCCGGGGAGGGGTAGGCCTCCGCCTCGCTGGTCCCGGCCAGTGGCCAGATCCCGTTGTAGAAGAGGTAGTAGCGCCCCTCGGCCGAGTAGACCTTGGGGTCCTCCACGCCGAGCAGTTCGTTGTCCAGCGTCGGGTAGACGACCGGGTTCTGCCCTTCGGCCCATCCGTGGCCCGGAGTGTGGACCGCGGTGCCGATGCGGCTCTCGAGGCTCTCCTTCCGGGGTGAGGCGCGGTAGAAGAGGTGGAGCACGCCGTCGCGCTCGATCAGGCTCGGATTGAAGATCGAGGCGCTGGTCCAGCCGATGCCCGTCGGGTCCGGCCATTGGCCCTGGGGCCTGAAGGTGAGGTCCTCGTCCTTCCGGAAGGGCCCGATCGCCCAGTCGGGGCGGTCGTCCCAGTCGGCGGAGAACTGGTCAGTGGAGAGGGCGTCGGTGGACGCGTTGGTGTGGCTCAGGGCGCGGGCCAGGCCGTCCTGGAGCGCTGCCGTGGTGAGGGGGTGCATGGGTCCTTCCGGGTCAGCCCTTGATGCTGGAGCCGAGGTCGGTGGCGGTGAACTGCTTCTGGAACACGATGAACAGCACCACGGCGGGCAGGGCGAGCACGCAGGCACCCGCCAGGATCGCGCCGAAGGGGTTCGATGTGGCCGAAGCGACGGTGGAGATGTAGTTGGCCAGGGACACGGCGAGCGGCTGCATCGAGGCGTCCTTGGTCACGAGGAACGGCCAGAGGAACTCGTTCCAGGGGCCGATGAAGGTCAGGAGGACGGCTGTGACCAGCGCGGGACGGACCAGCGGCAGTGCGATCCTGAACAGGATGCCCAGCTCGCCGGCGCCATCGATCCGGGCGGCCTCGAACAGGGACGCCGGGACCTGCAGGAAGTACTGGCGGAAGACGAACACGGCGGTCGAGTTGATCGCGAAGGGCAGGATCATCCCGAGGTAGCTGTCACCGAGGCCGTAGTCGCGCACGATCATGATGTACAGGGGAATGAGCAGGAGCTGGAACGGGATCATCTGCACCAGGAGCATGAGGGCGAAGACGAACCCGCGTCCCCGGAATCGCATCTGCGCCATCGCGTACCCGGCGAGGATGCCGAAGACGACCGTGCACAGGATCACCCCGCCGGTGAAGATCCCCGAGTTCACCAGCGCCCGGAGCAGGTTGATCGAGTCGTTGATGCTGGCGTAGTTCTGCACGGTGAGGTTTCCCGGATGGGGGAAGGCCCCGGCGACGCTCGTGTCCGGGCTCGACTGCAGCGACCCGACCACCATGTAGTAGAAGGGGAACAGGAACGCCAGGGCCCCGAGGGCGAGCAGGATGATGCTCCCGGCGCCGAGGGGGCGGCGCGTTCCGCGGCGGGGCGCCGCGTCGGTGGTGCTGGTGGTGTCAGTGTCCATGGTCATTCTTCCTTCCCCCCGACGAGCCTCTTCTGGATGAGCGTGACCACCAGGATCCCGGCGACGAGCACCACCCCGAGGGCGGCGGCGACGTCCGGGTTTCCCTGCAGGATTCCCTTCTGGTACATCAGGAACACCGGCGAGGAGGAGGCGCCGTCCGGGCCGCCGCCCGCGGTGAGGAGGTACGGCTCGGTGAAGAGGTTGGCCCCGGTGATGGTGGCGAGGATGACCACGAGGACGCTGGCCGAGCGCACGCCCGGCACGGTGACGTTCCAGAACTGGACCCACCTGCCCCCGCCGTCCACAGCGGCGGATTCGTAGAGCTCGTTCGGGATGTTCTGCAGAGCGGCCAGGTAGAGCAGGATGAAGAACCCCAGCTGCTTCCAGGTGACGAAGAGCGCCACCGTGGGCATCGCGAGCCACGAGTTGACCAGCCAGGACGGCGCGGGCGCGAGCGGCCCCAGCAGCGAATTCACCAGGCCGTGCTGCTGGAACAGGAACAGCCACACGCCGACGACGGCGACGCTCGCGGTCACGTAGGGGACGTAGTAGCAGACCCTGAAGAAGGTGCGCAGCCACCGCACCCGGTTCAGGGCGGTCGCGAGGACGAGGGAGAGCCCGACCGTCAGCGGGACGTTGATCACCAGGAACACCAGGATGTTCAGGAACGACTGCTGGACAGCCGGATCCGAGAGCACACTGACGTAGTTGTCCAGTCCCACGAACGGCCGGTCCACGTCCACACCGGGAGCGGTGAAGTAGTACTGGTGGACCGAGATGTAGACCGCGAACCCGAACGGGACGGCGAGCACGCCCATCACGTACACGACGTACGGGAGGGAGAACAGGATTCCGAGCGGGTGCTGGCCGAGCAGCCTCGCCCGGGGGCGTCCGCCCCCATGCCGGGCCGCGGAGGCGGGCTTCGCCTCCGCGGCCGCCGGCACAGGGGATGTCGTCTGAGGGTGGGTCATCATGCTACTTCTGCGACACGAGCTGGTTGATCTTGTCCGAGGCGCCATGGAACGCATCGTCGATGCTCTGGTTGCCGAAGATCACGGACTTCGACCAGGCGTCGCGGAACGTCTGCCACACCTGGACCGAGTTGGAGACATTGGGGACCTCGACCGTGCGCGAGGCCTGGTCGGCGAACTGGCTGTAGGACGGGTTCTTCGCGAAGTAGTCCGCGTAGGCCGTGGTGAGCCCCTGGCGCATCGGCATCTGGCCGGTCTCCTGGAGGAGCTTGCCGTCCTCGTCCTTGCTGGTCGCGAACTTGAGGACATCCCACGCCGTGCCCCGGTTCTTGCAGGCCGAGTACATGGCAACGTTCTTCGCGTCCGAGAAGGTCGAGACCTTGTCCTGCTGCTGCGGGGCGGGGATCGGCACGGCGCCCCAGTTGACCTTGCCCTTGTAGGCTTCGATCGCCCACGGACCGGCCAGGGCCATCGCGGACTTGCCTTCTCCGAAGGAGTCACCCTGGTAGGTCTCCTTCGAGGCCAGGTTCTCCTTGTAGAGGGTCTGGAACAGGGTCGCGACCTGCTTGCCCTGGTCGTCGTCGAAGGTCGCCTTGCCGTCCTTGACCAGCTGGGTGCCGCCCGTGGCCGCGGCGTAGAACGGGTAGAAGTCGAACCAGGACTGGTAGAAGTCGCTCGCGGGAGACGGCCAGACGGCGGTCTTGACGGCCCCGGACTTCACCAGCGCCCGGGCGGTGTCGAGGAACTGCTGCTGGGTGGCCAGCTGCGGGTGCTCGGGGTCCAGGCCGGCCTTCTTGAACAGGTCCTTGTTGTAGAACAGCACCACCGGGTTCGACTTCCACGGCAGCTGGTAGAACTTGCCGTCGGCGGACTTGTACTGGTCCGCCAGCGCCCCGGTACGGTCCTTGATGTACTGCGCGGCATCAGGGAAGGAGTCCAACGGGACGAGTCCGCCCTGCTTCTGGAACTGCGGGACTGCTGCGGGCGCCGTGTTGAACACCAGGCACGGCGCGCTCCCGGCAGAGATTGCCGCGCCGATGACTTCCTCGGAGCTCTTGCCGGCAGGGATCTCCTGCCCCTCGACCTGCTGATCGGGGTGCGCCGCGTTCCAGGCGGAGACCATCTCCTTGCCCCACTTCACTTCGGCGGCGTTGTTCGAGTACCAGATTTTGATGGGGCCCTTGGCCGCGGCGGCCGACTGGGCCGACGAGGCGCCGCCGCCGCCGCAGGCTGCGAGGCTGGCTCCGAGGACCGCGACAGCGGCAGCGGACAGAATTCGGGCAGGCGTGATCGCACGCACCATTGCGTCTCCTTGTGATGGGGATGGAGTTCTTGGAAAGGGTTTCAGGCGTCAGCGGTGACCGGGGCCGGTCCCGTCGATGCCCGTACGATGAGGCGTGGCGGGGGCATGATGATGTCCTCGCCGGTACTGCTGCCGTGGATGAGCGAGAGGAGCGCTGTCGCGGCCTCGTGCCCCCACGGAATGGGATCGGCAGCGATAGTGGTCAGAGGGGGATTGAGGTACTGCGCGAACTCCGCGTTGTCGTAGCCCACGATCGATAGGTCCTCCGGGACCGAGAAGCCGAGCGTCTGGGCCTTCGATTGGCCCGCGGTCGCCATGAGGTCATTCGCGTAGACGATCGCGGTCGGCGGCTCCGCAAGGGCCAGGAGCTGGGCAGTGGCTTCCACGCCTGCCTCCGCCGTGAAGTCGGCTTCGAGGAACAGCGCAGGCTCGAGGCCCGCCTCCGCCATCGCCTCGGTCCAGGCGAGCCTGCGGCCGCGCCCGTGCACGAACCCCTGCGGCCCGCCGACGTGGGCGATGCGCCGGTGGCCGAGGCTGACCAGATGGCGCACGGCCTCCTTGACGCTCTCGCTTCCGTCCATGCAGACCGCCGGGAAGGGCGAATCGATGACCGGTCGATTGAGGGTCACGGCGGGAAGCCCGAAGCCCTTGAGGAGTTCCACTCGCGGATCGTCCGTGCGGAGGTCGGTGAGGATGAAGCCGTCCACCCGTCCCGCCGCGAGCTTGCGGTAGCCCGCCTCTGCCGCTTCCCCGTGCGCCACTGCCAGGACCAGGGTGTACTCATGGGCCGCGAGCACGGTCTCGATCCCGGCGATGAAGCCGGCGAAGAACGGGTCGGTTCCCAGCAGCCGCGGGTCGCGCTCGAGGATCAGCCCGATGGCGAAGGACCGCGAAGAGGCCAATCCCTTGGCCCTCAGGCTCGGTGTCCACCCCAGCCCTCGCGCGACGGCCAGGATCCGGCTCCGGGTCTCCTCTCCGACGCCCTTCTGCCCGTTCAGGGCCAGGGACACCGCGCCCTTGCTGACGCCGGCAGCAGCCGCGACATCACTGATCGTTACTGCCACCGCGAGGTCCTCCCTTCTGTGACAGCTGCCACAAAACCGGTTTAGTTCGTCCAAACTAAACCGGTTCAGCGGAGGCGTCAACCCCTGCGGGGGCCTGTGGGTGGGACGAGCGCTACGGCCTCGCTGCGAGGGCGGCGGCGAAGGCGGACGCGGAGGACGAGGAACTGTCGATCCGCCAGTCCACTTCCTTGTTGAGGTCGAACCAGGCGAAGCCCATGATGCTGGAGTTCGCGGAAAGGTACTGGATGAGGGCCTGGTTCCAGGTGGCCTTGTCCCCGCCCTGCTCGGCAGAGGCGGTCTCGGCGATCAGGACCCTCTTGGACGGCGCGATCGCCGCGAGCTCGGACAGGCCCTGCCCGAACAGCGCGTCCGGCATGACCCACGTGCTTCCCCAGGACTGCGTGGTTCCCCAGTTGTAGCCGTCGAGGCCCACGAGGTCCACGTACCCGTCGCCCGGGTAGAGCCCGGCCAGGTCGGTCGAGCCGGTGTAGGGGACGTTGGGGCACCACACCCACTGGACGTTCGGCACCCCGGCGGAGGCGAAGAGGCCGCGCACGTGCTGGAAGGCCTTCACGTAGTCGCCGGGGGCGTTGCCGTTGACCTGCTCGGACCACGGGTACCAGTTCCCGTTCATCTCGTGGGCGAGGCGCAGCAGCACCTGGCCGCCGTAGGCCTTGAGGCTGTTCGCCCACTGGCCGATGTAGGAGTCGTAGGTTCCGCCGTAGATCGCGCTGAGTGCGTAGGCTGGCTGGGCGGTGCCGCCGACCGAGGCGTTCCAGGGCTCCCAGGTCAGCAGCGGGGTCGCGCCGCGGCTGGCCCCGTAGGCCAGGCCGCTCGTGGGCACCGAAGTCGTCCAGTCGCAGTAGGCGTGGACGATCGACGGGCCCTCCCCGGCGATCGTGGCGACCTGGTCCAGCTCGGCAGCGGAGCCGTAGCCGCTGGGCGTTGCCACGCCGAAGCGCAGCGGGTGGTTCAGGTTCGGCGCCGGGACGGTGGCGGCGGCCGTGACGGTGAAGGGCGCCTGCGCGGAGGAGGAGCCGACCGTGGCGGAGACGTACGCGGTGCCGGACAGGCCCCCGGGGACGGTGATGGTGGTCTGGAAGTAGCCCGAGCCGGACGTCGTCACGGCTGCGGACGACGAGCCGAGGGCGACGCTGCCCTTGGCCTTCTTCGGGAAGCCGGTCCCGGTGACGGTGACGGCCGTGCCGGTGGGGCCGGAGGTGGGGCTGAGCGTGAGGGCCCCGGCGGACGCGCTCGCGGCGGTGCCGCCCAGGGCCGCGGCGGCCACCCCCAGCGAGGCGCCGAGGAGCACGTCACGGCGGCGGATCGTCTTCTTCATGGTGTGGGCAGCCTTCCGGAACACAGTCAGCGGAGGGGAATCGTCTCATCCAGGGCACCGCATCACCAGCCACAGGAGCATCATTCTGTCCCAATTCTGCGGAAATCCTCGCGCGGGGGAGCGGACGACGGCGGGTGGGCACCCGCCGTCGTCCGCGGAACCGCGGCAGTCTGACCGCTCCCGCCGCGGGTAAAGGACAGGTGGAGCTGGCTCTGCCATCAGCCGAAGGAGGACACGATGCCCAAGACGGACAAGAGCGGAAAGGCGAGGAAGGACGAACTCCCCTCCACCATCGAGCGCTCGGGCGCGAAGGCCCAGCAGACCTTCGCGAAGGCGCACGACTCGGCCGAGGAGACCTACCACGACGAGGAGAGGGCCCACCGCGTCGCCTACTCGGCCCTGAAGCACACCCACGAGAAGGTGGGCGACCACTGGGAGCCCAAGGAGCACAAGGGCCCCTCCGACGAGCAGGCCGCGGGCGGCGCGTCGACCCGCCGCGAGACCCACGGCGGCGTGGACGCCAATGCCTCGAAGCAGCACCTCTACGATCTGGCCAAGAAGCTCGACGTCCCCGGCCGCTCGGGCATGACCAAGGACCAGCTGGTCGAGGCGCTGGAGAAGGCGAACGCCCGGAAGACGGCGCAGAGCCGCAAGAAGTAGGGCCGCATGGCAGGAGCCCTGTTCTTCGACGACCGGCGACATGCCGCGGGTGAGCCCGCCGGCCGCGCCGTCAGCCCTCGCTGAGAACCCGGAGGGCGAGAAGGCAGGTGGCCCGGACTTCACCGTCGGCGAGATCGAGACCCATGAGGTGTTCGATCCTGCGCAGTCTGTACGCCAAGGTGTTGCGGTGAATGAAGAGGTCGTCGCAGACCTTGCGGGAGTTGGCTGCATTGCGCAGGTAGGACTCGAGGGTTTCGCGCAGGGCTCCGGTGGGGTCCGAGTCCAGCGGAGCGATGAGCCTACGCGCCATGGTGACGAGTCCTCGATGCGGCAGGCTCTGGACGATGGCGGCGAGATCGGCCGCGGGGGCAACTCGGACTCCGGCTGTACCCGTCTGGCGTCTGGCGAGCTTGAGGGCGAGGGGCAGTTCCTCCAAGTTGTCTGCCTCGGTAAGGACCACGGACAGCTGCGGGATGTCGGCGAAGAGGGCCCGTGCCTGATCAAGGAGGTTCACGCGCTCGAGCGGCTCCTGGACGAGGAGCGTGGTCATCGTAGGCTCCTCCATGAAGCGGACGGTGCGAAACCATTCCTCGAGGCGCACGCGCGCCCGCCATGCCAGCGTCCTCAGTCGGAATCGGTCCATGTCCTCGCCCGCGGTGACGAGGAGCGCGCCCCACGGCTCGCCCGCCCCGAATCCCGCTTCGGCAGCGAGCCGTTCGAGCGTCGCCTCAGCAATGGGCTGTTCGTCGTAGAGCGCATCCATGAAGCGGACGGCCTCGCGGGAATGCAGGGGTGTCCGCGATCCGAGGGTGTAGCTGAGCTGCACGGCGAGCACGGCGGCCACGGGGCCCAGCAGGGGCTGGAGCAGTACATTGCTGCTCACACCCTCCACTTGGAGCCTGAAGGAGTGCGGTTCGCCGCTGGGGAGCCGGAGCGCCGAACGCGGTGCACCGGGCGGCGCCTTCCCGGCGCTGACGAGCTCCGCTCCGCTCTCGTCTGTCACCGCGACTCGGGCCCCGATGGATTCCGCCACTCGGTCCACGACGGTGACGAGCGAGCGCCCCTGGGCGGCCAGACGGGTGCATTCGTCGGCTAGATCCCACCCACGGCGGTGCACGTCGTAGCGCTCTGTCGCCAGCGTCTGCTCAACCTGCCGCATCACGAGAAGGAACGGAACGTCCGGGGGCAATTCAAAAAGGGGAAGCTCGTATGACTCGCAGGCCCTGGCCAGACCCTCGGGAAGCTGGCGGTGCGCGGCCCCAGTCCCGAAGACGAGACCAGCCACTGGCACGCTGACTAGGCGCTCCACGTAGGCATCCCAAATGCGGTAGTCCGTGACGTTCAGCCCCATCCCGCTGGTCAGCACCAAGGCGTTGACGGACAGGAAGGGCGTGGGGTCCATGTGTTCGGTTGGGGCGCACCACGCGATGGGCCGAGAGAGCCGCTCGTCCGAGACCCCCACCCGTAGGCGGATGTCGAGCCCCGGGAGGTCGCTGAGGTCGCGAAGGAGCATGGGCGTCCGATCGGAGGTGAGAAGCAGTAGTGCACTGAGCATAATTGACGGCGTGCCTTTCAGCACGTGGCACAATTCCACGCGACACAATCGATTGGCTACGGTGATGGGCATGCCAGAAACTGTGACCTCCAGCACGCAGTCACGTGTGCTCCTCAACTCGGACCTGGGCGAGGGCTTCGGGCTCCACGAGTTCGGCAACGACGCCGAGCTCATGAAGCTGATCGACGTCGCGAACGTCGCCTGCGGATTCCACGCCGGGGATCCCGACGTCATGAATCGCACCGTGGGCCTTGCGGCCGAGAATGGCGTGGCCGTGGGAGCCCACCCCGGCCTCCCGGATCCGACCGGATTCGGTCGGCGCCGCATGGCGCTCACCCCGGACGAGGCCGAATCGGTGATCCTCTACCAGGTGGGCGCCCTGACCGCCTTCCTGGCCAAGCACGGACTCGAGCTCCATCACCTCAAGCCCCACGGCGCGCTGTACGGGATGCTCGCCGGCGATGAGGAACTCATGGTTGCGGCGGCAGGAGTCGCGAGGCAGTTCGGCGTTCCGTTCTACGGCCTCGCCGGCACCGCGCACGAATCGGTGTGCCGCGCGATGGACGTCGACTTCGTCCCAGAGCTCTACGTCGACCTCAACTACGGCCCGCAGGGCCAGCTCCTCATCCAGCGTCGCCCCGAGCCGACCGATCCCGCGGCCGCCGCAGACCGGGTGCGGCGGGCCATCGTCGGTGAGCCGGTCCACGCCGTCGACGGCTCGCCCCTCAGCATCGAGTTCCGCAGCATCTGCGTCCACTCGGACGCCCCCAACTCTGTTGCGGTCGCCTCGGCGGTCCGCGACGTCCTCACCAACCGCTGAGCCCTCGGCTCGGCAGGAAGCAGGAACACCATGGCAAACGTCATCTCTCCGCTGCCCGGGATCTTCTACCGCAAGCCCGGGCCCGGCAAGGAACCCTTCGTCGAGGTCGGAGACACTATCGAGTCCGGCCAGACGATCGGCATCGTCGAGATCATGAAGCAGTTCACCGAGGTCCAGTCGGACACCGCCGGTGTCATCGAGTCCTTCGAGGCCGCCGACGGTGCGATGGTCAACCCCGGGGACACCCTCGTGGTGGTGCGCGAGGGGCAGGCATGAGGAAGCTCTTCATCGCCAACCGGGGCGAGATCGCCGTGCGCATCGCCCGGACCGCCAAGGAGATGGGCATCGCCACGGCTGTGGGCGTGAGCGAGGCGGACCTCGGCTCCCTCGCCGCCCAGGCCGCCGACGAGAACGTGGTCCTCGGCCCCGCACCGGCGGCAGCGAGCTACCTGAATCACGACGCCGTCATCGGCGCCGCCCTGGAGCTGGGCTGCGACGCCGTCCACCCCGGGTACGGCTTCCTCTCCGAGAACGCGGCGTTCGCCCGCACAGTGGACGCCGCGGGGCTGATCTGGGTGGGGCCGCCAGCCGAGGCCATCGAGATGATGGGGAACAAGGCGGAGGCCCGCGAGGCGGCACGCCGGGCCGGCGTTCCGGTGCTCAAGGGCACCGACGGTCCTCTGGACCCCGAGGCCGACGCCCTCGAGATCGCCAGGGCGATCGGCTACCCCCTGGTCGTGAAGGCATCCGCCGGGGGCGGCGGCCGCGGCATCCGCTTCGTCCACGACGAGTCGGAGCTCCTGCGCACGATCGACATGGCACGGGGCGAGGCGGCGGCCGTCTTCGGCGACCCGACCGTCTACCTCGAACGCTTCGTCGAGTCCGCTCGGCACGTCGAGGTCCAGATCCTCGGGGACGGGAGCAGCTTCATCCATCTGGGCGACCGCGACTGCTCCATGCAGCGCCGCTCCCAGAAGGTCATCGAGGAGGCCCCCGCACCCGACCTGCCCGACAGCGTCCGGCAGAGGATGCGGGAGTCCTCCGTCGAACTCGCCCGCCAGTGCGGCTACCGCGGCGCCGGCACCGTCGAATTCCTCTACGACCCCGTCCGGCAGGAAGCGGCCTTCATCGAGATGAACACCCGCATCCAGGTCGAGCACCCCATCACGGAGCAGATCACGGGGGTGGACCTCGTGCGGGAACAGCTGTTGATCGCGTACGACGGGGTGATGTCCCTCTCCCAGGAAGACGTCGCCTTCCGAGGGCACGCCATCGAGTGCCGGATCAATGCGGAGGACCCGGACAACAACTTCTTCCCCAGCCCGGGGCGGATCGTGCGCCTCGCGTGGCCGCAGGGGCCCGGCATCCGCGTCGACAGCGGCGTCGGCGAAGGATCCGTGGTGACGCCCTTCTACGACTCGATGCTCGCCAAGCTCATCGTCCACGCTGACGATCGCCCGGCCGCGATCACCGCCGCGCTGCAGGCCCTGGCGGAGACCGAGATCGAGGGCATCAAGACCACCATCCCCATGCACTCCAAGCTCCTGTCCCGCCCGGAGTTCGCGGACGTGGCCCACCATTCCAAGTTCATCGAGACAGCTCCCGACATGCTGGAGGCATCATGAGCACCCCGGCCCTCGAACGCGAGGCCCGCTACACCTGGGGCGGCGACGAGTTCCTCTTCGTCGAAGTGGACGAGGCCATGAGCCTTGCCGCGAACTTCAAGGTCATGACCCTGGCCTCCAAGCTCTCAGGGGCGGCCCTGGAGGGCGTGACCGACATCTGCCCGGCCAACGCATCCCTCCTCATCCGCTTCAACCCGGACGTCCTCGCTCCCTCGGTCCTCGAGGCGACCGTCCGCGGGTTCGAGCAGGACGCGGCGGGCGGGGGCGCCGAGACGCTCGCGACCCGCATCGTCGAGGTGCCGGTCTGGTACGACGACCCGTTCACCGCCGAGGTCGCCCAGCGGTTCCGCGAAGGGTTCCACCAAGAGCCTTCAGGCACCGACCTCGACTACGCCGCCAAGGTCAACGGGCTCACGGACGCCGCCGAATTCATCCGGCGGCACCACGAGCAGCCGTGGCTGGTCTCCATGGTCGGGTTCGTGGCCGGCCTGCCGTTCCTGTTCCAGCTCGTGGAGCGGCAGAAGCAGCTCGAGGTCCCGAAGTACCTGAGCCCCCGCACCGACACCCCCCGGCTGACTGTAGGCCACGGCGGCTGCTTCGGCGCCATCTACTCGGTCCGGGGCGCCGGTGGATACCAGATGTTCGGCGTCGCCGCGGCCCCGATCTACGACCCGGCACAGACCCTCGCCGACTTCAAGGACTTCATGGTCTTCTTCCGACCCGGCGACATCGTCAAGTTCAAGCCGGTCACCGAGCAGGAGTACGCCGCGATCCAGGCCGAGGTCGAGAACGGAACCTTCCGCTACAGGCAGGCACCTGTTGTCTTCGAGCTGAACAAGGCCCTCGAAGACCCGGAGCGCTACAACCGAGAACTGATGGAGGCCCTCGATGGCATGTGAGGTCAAGAGCCCCGGCCTGTCCACCACGATCCAGGACCAGGGGCGCCCCGGGTACTACAACGTGGGCATTCCCGAGGGCGGCTCGATGGACCAGTATTCGGCAGCCATGGCGAACGCCCTCGTCGGAAACCCCGCGGAGGAGGCCGTCCTCGAGTGCACCTACCTCGGCCCGGTCCTGCGGTTCACCGAGCCTGCGACCATTGCGGTGACCGGGGCGCCGGTTCCCATCAAGGTCAACGGCGAAGAGCGCCCGGAGTGGACGCGCCTGGGTCTCGAGGCAGGGGACGAGCTCAGCTTCGGGCCGCTGCGCGCCGGGACCCGCTACTACATCGCCTTCGCCGGCGGCATCGACGTTCCCGAGGTCCTGGGGAGCCGGTCCACGTACATCCTCGGCGGAATCGGGGGCCTGAACGGCCGCAAGCTGGAGGCGGGCGACGTCGTCCCGGTCGGCCAGGCGGACGCCCCCGCCGCGGGCGCCCCGACCCTTCCTGAAGAGTTCCGGCCCGCCTACGGCAAGGAGCAGACGGTCCGGGTTGTCATGGGCCTCTACGACCACCGGCTCACCGCCGCCGGCCGCGAGAGCCTCCTGTCGGGCGAGTGGAAGGTCACCCCAGTGGCCGATCGCATGGGCATCCGCTACTCCGGCCCCGGCGTCGAGTGGCGCGAGCGCGAGCAGCCGTTCGGGGCGGGCTCTGACCCCTCGAACATCGTCGACGCAGGCTACGCGGTCGGCTCGATCCAGATCCCGGGCGGGACCCAGCCGATCATCCTGCACCGGGACGCGGTCTCGGGAGGCGGCTACGCGATGGTCGCGACCGTGATCAGCGCCGACATGGACCTGTTGGCCCGCGCCGCCCCAGGGACCTCGACGCACTTCGTCGAAGTGACCCTCGATGAGGCCCTCGAGGCGCGCAAGGAACGTTCGGCCTTCACCGCCCGCGCGCTCGCCGCCCTCGGCATGCCATAGGGCGGGCGGTTCCCCGGGCGGGGTGGGCCCGCCGGCCGGTGGGCCCACCACATGGGAATCAGGCGCTGCTCTCGCGCACTTGGAGTGCCGGCTCGAGCCTGACCGACTCGACGTCCTCCCCCCGGAGCACCCCCTGGAGCATCCGGACCGCGTTGCGGCCGATCTCGGCCATGGGGGAGCGGACGGACGAGAGCGGGATCGGCAGCTCGGCTGCGAGCGAGGTGTCGTTGTACCCGACGACGGCGCAGTCACGGCCCACGGTCAGCCCGTGGGCTCGGAGTGCGCCCATCGCGCCGATGGCAGCGAAGTCATTGACGGCGAAGACAGCAGTCGGCGCCTTCCCCGATGCGAGGATCTTCTCCGCGGCCTCCCGCCCTCCCTGAGTGTCGAACCGCGACCAGACGATGGAGTCTTCTGCAATGTCGCCACCGAGCTCCCGCCACCGCTCCACGAAGGCAGAGGTGCGGTCAACAGCTGTGCTCGCGTACGGCTCGCCCGCAATGACGGCCACCTGCTGATGACCCTTGTCCCAGAGATGCTCGGCGACGAGCTCCCCACCTCGGATGTCGTCACAGGTCGCAGAAGGGAAGCCGGGATGGCGGCGGTTCATGAGCACGAACGGCACGGCACGGCGCCTGAGATCGGGCAGCACGTCACCGTCGAGATGCGAGTCGCCGATGATGAGCCCGTCGACCCTCCGCGCGAGCATCATCTCGACCTTCCGGCGCTGCTCCCGCTCGTCATCCCGCGAGTTGGTGACGAAGGCGGAGTAGCCGACCCGCGCGGCGGCATCCTCGATCCCCTCGTACATGATGGCGAGCACGAGGTCGGACAGCCGTGGCACCACGACGCCGAGCAGCCGGGTGCGCCGCGTGCGCAGGCTCGTAGCCTGTGGATCGGGGGAGTAGCCGACCTCGGCCGCCAGGTCCCGGATCCGCTGGGCGGTCGCCTCCGACGCCGCCCCCCTCGCCGATGCCGGGTCCGAGTGGAGGACCCGGGACACGGTCGAGGGATGGATGCCCAGCTCGCGTGCCAGGTCCTTGAGGGTCACCGCCCTCTCGCTGGTGTTGTTCTCCATGCCTCAGCTCTCTCGCGTTCGCCTTCTCATTCTCCATCGACAACGAACGAGGTGGCGGAAGGAAGGTCCCGCAAAACCCTTGACCGTGATCCGGACCACATCGTAAAGTCGGATCCAGCGTACCCAATCGATTGGGTAAGCGCGATCTCCGGACTTCGCCCCCTTCGGAACGTAACGGTCCGGAAACCAACCCCGTCAGCTTGATGAAACATTGCCTCGCTAGTCTCGGCACAACCCAATCGATTGGGTGCCGGTGGGGAAGCGCAGGCTGCAGGAGCAGGAGTACGACATGACAACGAGCCAGAGTGAGGAGCACGTAGTGCTGCTCGCGACCGGCGGGACGATCTCCTCCCGCATGCGGGAGGACCTCGGCGGGGCCGCCGTCGCGTCCGACGGTGCGGACGACCTGCTCCGCAGCGTCGGCGGCGAGCAGGCCTTCCCGGTCCGCGTGATCGACGTCCTGCGCCTCGGCTCGTATGCCCTCGACATCGACGACATGCTCTTGGTGTGCGCCCGGATCCAGGAGGTCCTGGCCGATCCGGCTGTGGTGGGCGTCGTCGTGACCCATGGCACAGACACCATGGAAGAGACCGCCTTCCTCGCAGACCTCGTGCACCGCGATCCGCGTCCGGTTGTCTTCACGGGCGCCCAGCGCGCTGCAGACTCGGAGGCACCGGACGGCCCCGGCAACCTCGCCCGCGCCATCGCGCTTGCGGGATCGGCAGAGGCCCGGGGGCACGGAGCGCTGCTCTGTTTCGCAGGGGAGGTCTTCCCTGCGCGCGGAGTGCGCAAGACCGAGACTGTGCGCCGGCAGGCCTTCAGCAACCCGGACTTCGGACTCGCCGGAAGCGTCAGGGATGACGGCGGCGTCGTCCTCGAGGAGGCGGCGCGCCAGCTGCGGGAGCCGATGCCGCTGCCTGCCCCTGACGCAGGCCGCGCCTGCCGCGTCGATCTGGTCGCGTCCTACCCCGGTGCCGACGCTGCCCACCTGAGGGCGTCCCTCGAGGCCGGCGCTGCGGGGATCGTCCTGCAGGGCACGGGCAGCGGGAACGCCAATCCCGAGCTGTGCCGGGCGGTGGCAGACGCGACGGCGCGGGGCGTCGTCGTCGTCACCAGCACCCGCGTGCACGCAGGCCCCGTTGTCCCGGTGTACGGCGCCGGCGGCGGAAAGGACCTGCTCGCGGCGGGGGCGATCCCCTCGGGCCTCCTCCGTCCGTCCCAGTCGCTCGTGCTCCTGTCCCTCCTCCTGCGGCTCGGCAGGTCGCGCGCGGACATCGCCGAGGCCTTCGCCGAGAGAGGAGGCGAGGCCTGACCCGACCTCCACGCACTCCCGACAGCCACCGTTCCACCCCGTTCGATTCCACCCCCTTCAGAAAGGCTCACCCGTGACCAAGGACATTCAAGTTGCCTTCGGCGTCGACGTCGACGCTGTCGCCGGAATGCTCGGCTCCTACGGCGGCGAGGACTCGCCCTGCGACATCTCCCGCGGCCTCTTCAGCGGTGAGGTCGGAGGCCCGCGCCTGCTCCGCCTCTTCGAGAAGTACTCGCTGCCCTCGACCTGGTTCGTCCCGGGCCACTCGATCGAGACGTTCCCGGACCTCACCCGCATGATCGTCGATGCCGGGCACGAAATCGGGGTCCACGGCTACTCGCACGAGAATCCGATCGCCATGACCCGGGAGCAGGAGACGGCGATCCTCGACCGCTCGATCGAGCTCATCGAGAAGGTTTCTGGCCGGCGCCCCACGGGCTACGTCGCACCGTGGTGGGAGTTCTCCCCGGTGACCAACGAGATCCTCCTCGAGCGTGGGATCAAGTACGACCACTCGCTGATGCACCGCGACTTCGAGCCCTATTACGTCCGCGTCGGCGACAGCTGGAAGAAGATCGACTACACCCAGCCCGCCGAGACCTGGATGGAGCCGTTGATGCGGGGCGAGGAGACCGACCTCGTGGAGATCCCGGCGAACTGGTACCTCGATGACCTTCCTCCGATGATGTTCATCAAGGCATCGCCCAACTCCCACGGCTTCGTCAGCCCTCGCGACATCGAGCAGATGTGGCGCGACCAGTTCGACTGGGTCTACCGCGAGATGGACCAGGCCGTCTTCACCATGACCGTCCACCCCGACGTCTCGGGGCGCCCGCAGGTCCTCCTCATGCTCGAACGCCTGATCGAGCACATCAACAGCCACGAGGGCGTCACCTGGATGCAGTTCGACCAGATCGCCGACTCGTTCCTCGCCCGCAGCCCGCGAAAGGACACCTCGAAGTGAGCACCCGATCCACCCTCGACCTGACTGCCCCTGCGGCGAACGAGAAGCGACGGTTCCCGGCCTTCTCCATGGGCGCCACCCGCATCGCCACGATCCTGGCCCTGCTCGCCTGGACCGTGGCGGTCTTCGACTACGGACTCTTCGGCACCCTCCTGCCGGCAATGCAGGAATCCTTCGGCTGGAGCGAGTCCGAGGCGTACGCGATCAATACCTGGATCGCCGTGGGCACGGCCATCGTGGCGTTCGGCCTCGGGCCCGTCATCGACCGTCTCGGCCGCCGCAAGGGCATGATGACGACGATCGGCGGCACCGCCGTCGTCTCCACCCTGACCGCGGCGCTCCCCGCCGGGCTGGGCGCCGTCAGCAGCGTCCTGCTCACCGTGGTCCGCTCCTTCGGGGGCCTCGGCTTCTCCGAGCAGGCCGTCAACGCGACCTACATGAATGAGGTCTACCAGGTCACCGAGGACGAGAAGAAGCGCAAGCGCCCCGGATTCCACTACTCCTTCATCCAGGGCGGCTGGCCCCTCGGCTTCCTCCTGGCCAGCGCCCTCGCGCTCGCGTTCCTTCCCTCTCTGGGATGGCGGAGCCTCTACGTGATGGCAGCAGTTCCCGCGGCGATCATCGTGTGGCTCATTGCGCGCAAGCTCAAGGAGACCCCCCAGTTCGAGCTGCACCACAAGCTCACCGAACTCGAGAAGGGCGGCCAGTCCGACCAGGCGCACGCCCTCGCCGCAGCCTACGGCGTCGAGCACTCCTCGGCTGCCCCGCTCAAGCGCATCTGGGAGCCCCATCTGCGCCGGAACACGATCGTGTTCTCCCTGGCCTGGATCATCAACTTCTTCGGCATCGCGATCTTCAGCGTCCTCGGCAGCTCGGTGCTGAAGAACGCCAAGGGAGTCGAGCTCTCGGACGCATTCTGGATGCTGATCGTCATCAACCTGCTCGCCTACTTCGGGTATGTGTTCCATGGCTGGCTCGGTGACAAGATCGGCCGGAAGAAGACGATCATCATCGGCTGGATCATCTCGGGCCTCTCCTTTGCGGTCATGCTCAGCCCGATCGCCTCGAGCCCGTTCCTGATCATCGTCACCTACGGTGCCGGGCTCTTCTTCCTGGTCGGTCCGTACGCTGCCATCCAGTACTTCATGGCCGAGTGCTACCCCGTCAGCTGCCGTGCCACCGGGACCACCTTCATCGGTGCGATGAGCCAGCCCGGCACGATCATCGGCGGCGCGCTCTTCACGGCCCTCGCGGCCGGCGCCGGAACGGGGACCGCCGCACTCTGGGTGGGCGCGCTCGGCACGCTGCTCTCCGGCATCCTCATGATCGCCGCCAAGCCGCCTGTCGAGGCCCTGCTGGAGGACCACCCCCATGAGTGAGACCAAGGCAGCAATCGTCACCGGCGCCGCCAGCGGGATCGGCCGGGCGCTCGCCGTCCACTACGCGGCCCGCGGTGTCCGCACCGTGATCGGCACGTTCCCCGGAGACCCCCACGACCCCGAGGAGACCCTCCGACAGGTCAAGGACGCAGGGGGAGAAGCGGTGATCCACGAGGTCGACGTGCGTGCCACCGAGTCCGTGGAGGCCTTCGCCGAACGCGCCCTGGACGAGTACGGCCGGCTCGACTACGCAGTGGCGAACGCGGGCATCCTCCGCAACGCCCCGCTCGGCGAGCTCTCCGATGAGCGCTGGCACGACATGCTCGACGTGGACCTCACCGGGGTCCTGCGCACCCTCCGCGCAGGCGCGTCCAGGATGGCCGGCGGCGGGGCCATGGTCGCCGTCTCCTCCATCGCGGGCGGCGTGTACGGGTGGGAGGAACACGCGCACTACGCCGCGGCCAAGGCTGGCGTCCTCGGGCTCGTCCGGAGCGTGGCGGTCGAGCTCGGCCCGCGGCAGATCCGCGCCAATGCGGTCATCCCTGGCCTCATCGAGACGCCGCAATCCCTCGACCCCGTCAATTCGCTGGGCCCCGAGGGCCTGCGCCGGGCCGGGGACGATATCCCCTGGGGCCGCGTGGGGCGCCCAGAGGAGGTCGCCGAGGTCATCGGCTTCCTCACCTCGTCTGCGGCCACCTACATCACCGGCCAGGCTCTCGTGGTGGACGGTGGACTGACCGTCAAGATGCGCGCATGAGCGCGGACATCCCCTCCCGGGCCTCGGGTCGGACGGTGGTCGTGACCGGGGGCGCGAGCGGGATCGGCAGGGCCATTGCCGAGGCCTTCCGCGCCCACGGGGACCGCGTAGTGGTCCTGGACCGGAGCGATGGCGCGGACGTGATCCGGGTCGACGTCTCAGACGAGGCGAGCGTGCGCAGTGCCTTCTCCTCGGTGCGCGAGCAGTTCGGCACGGTGGACGTCCTCGTGAATTCCGCGGGCCTCCTCACCGAGGCACCCGTGGAGGAGATGGACCTCGCGACGTGGAATGAGACGATCCGCGTGGATCTCACGGGCGTCTTCCTCTGCTGCCGCGAGGTCCTCCAGCCGATGCGGGCACAGCGATGGGGCAGGATCATCAACGTGGCCTCGCAGCTGGGCATCAAGGGAGGGGTGGGGCTGGCCCACTACAGCGCGGCGAAGGCGGGGGTCATCGGCTTCACCAAAGCCTTGGCGCTCGAGGCCGCGCCGGGCAATGTCCTGGTCAACAGCATCGCGCCCGGCCCGATCGAGACGCCGCTCGTCGAGGGGATCTCGGAGGACTGGAAGAGGGCGAAGCGGGCCGAGCTGCCCCTCGGGCGGTTCGGCACCCCAGCCGAGGTCGCCCCGAGCGCCCTTCTCCTGGCCAGCGATCCCGGAGGGAACCTGTTCGTCGGCCAGACCCTCGGGCCGAACTCCGGCGACGTGATGCCCTGAGAGAGGAGCCGGAATGTGCGGTGCCTGCGGGCGCTCGGTGGCTGAGGACCCGGTCTTCCCTGACGGCCGCACGACCAGGGGAAACCTGATCGCTGCCCAGATGATCGCCGAACTCTGCCCGTCTCTGACGGGTCGGGTCAAGGTCGTGGCCAGGCCCGACGGTTTCGTGGTCTCGGCCCCCGGCGGACGGCAGACCGTCTGTGCGACCGTGGGCGCAGTGTGGGCCGTGCTCCACAGCCTGGCGCCGGACGCCGGTGTGCTCCTCGAGCCCGCTCTGGCCGGGCTCGAGGAGCGGTACCGGGAGGCGGGCGAGCACCGGCTGCTGGAGGCCGTTGCGGCCTCCGGCCGAAGGCAGCTGGGTACCCCGAGGGAGGTTGCGGCGCGCCTCTGAGCGGGCGGTTTCAGCGGCGGGGACCGCTGCCCGGGGGCCGCCCGCCGTAATGCTCGGCCAGCCTCGCCAGGCCCTCGTCGAGGGAGACGGCGGGGGTCCAGTCGAGCAGTCTGCGGGTCTCGCGCTGGTCGAACCAGTGGGCGGTGGAGAGCTGCTCGGCGAGGAACCGCGTCATCGGAGGCTCCTCCTTGCGCCCGGCCCAGGTCCACAGCCTCTCCACCACGGCCCCCGCGCCCCGCGCCACCGCGCCGGGCACGGCCCACGACGGCGCCGGGACGCCGCCCGCGGCACAGATGCCCGCCAGCAGCTCGCCGATCGGGCGGGGTTCGCCGTTGCTCACGACGACGGCCCTGCCGTGGACGTGGTCCATGCGGTGCAGTGCGGCGACGATGGCGGAGGCGGCGTTGTCCACGTAGGTCGTGTCGATCAGGGCCGCCCCCGCATCGAGCAGGGGCAGGCGCCCGCGTCCCGCGCGCTCCAGCACCCGTTCCACCAGCTGGGTGTCGCCGGGCCCCCACACGATGTGCGGGCGCACCGCCGCGACCCGGAACGCGGGCGTGTCCGCCGCCAGCGCGAGCAGCTCGGCTTCGGCCTTCGTGCGGGAGTAGTCGCCGTGGGCGTGCTCCGGGTCGGCGGCCTCCGCGCCCAGCCCGGCGATGGCTGCGCCCGAGTTGGCCACCGATGGGGAGGAGACGAACACCGCCTCCCGCACCCCGGCCGCGCGGGCGAGGCGGAGCAGACGCCGGGTCCCCTCGACGTTCACCTCGGAGAATTCCGCGGCGCGGCCCGTGAAGGAGACCTTGGCGGCGAGGTGGATGATGCCTTCGGCCCCCTGGACCGCGGCGCGGACCGCGTCCTCGTCGGTGACGGATCCGAGGACGTCCGCCGCGCCCTCTACTCCTGACGGGCGGCGCTGGAACGTGGTCACGGCGTGACCCTGGCGGACGAGGAGCCCGGCGACCTCCCGCCCGAGCAGCCCGCTGGCACCGGTGACGAGGACCCTCATGGCGTCCCCGGACGGCCGCCGGCGAGCACCCGCGCCGCCCAGCGGGACAGTCGGGTCCTGTCGATCTTGGCGTTGTGCCGGATGTCCACGGGCAGCGCAGGGACCGCGAGCACGGCGGAGACCGGGACGCCGGCCGTGCGGGCCGCGGCGCGGACGCGTCCGGCGAGCTGGGGTGCCGCGGGCCCGGCCCTGCGGGCGGGAGGCGCGGTCTCGACGACGGCGACGACGGCCTGGGTGCCCGCCGGCCCGACCCCGGCGACGGCGGCGAGGCGCACGCCGTCCAGGCGCTCCATCGCCTGCTCGGCGCCGACTGGCGTCACCACGGCCTCCGGCGCGGTCACGACGTGGGCCAGGCGCCCCTCGACCCACAGCCGGCCGGCGGCGTCGAAGTGCCCCACGTCGCCGGTGCGGTGCCATCCGGGAAGGCTGCTGCTCTCCAGCTGGGTGAGCCAGAGCCTGTCGTAGGCGTCCTTGACGTGCGGGGCACTGACCAGGATCTCGCCGGTCACGCCGGCCGCCGTCACGGGATCGGACCCGGGGGCGGTGCCGTCCGCCGCCAGCGGGACGACGGCGACGCGGGCGCCGTGGACCGGCAGGCCCACGCAGACGCCGTTGCCCGCGCCCGCCACGGTGCCGGCGGCAGCATCGGCGTCGGCCGCCCGGATCCCCTCGAGGCTGATGTCGGTGACCGGCAGCGCCTCCGTCATCCCGTACGGGGTGTGCAGTGAGGCCCGCGGCAGCAGCTGCTGAACCTGCGCCAGGAGGGGTTCCGGGACGGGAGCCCCGGCCGAGAGCAGCATGTCGACCCGCTCCAGCGCCTGCCGCCCCGCGGCATCGACGCCGTCGCGGGTGGCCAGGACGTTGCGCAGCGCAGCCGGCGAGGCGAAGACCACCGTGGCGTCGATGGCCGCCGCGGCGTCCGCCAGCGCGCGCGCCGTCAGCGTGCGCGGGGCGGTGACGTCCATGGCCGGCGTCACCGACACCGCTCCGAGCGCCGGCCCCAGCAGGGCGAACGGGGCGAAGCCCGCCACCAGCCGGGCGCCGGAATGGATTCCGAAGGTCCGGGCCACGGTGTCCCGCATCGCCGCCAGCTGCCGATGCGTGTAGACCACGCCCTTGGCGGGACCGGTGGAGCCGGACGTGAAGAGGACCGCGGCGGGGGCCGCCGGGTCCGGAGCAGGCCACTCCGGATCCGCGCCCAGCGCCGCACCGCGGCGGGCCAGAGCGGCGAGGGACGTCTCGACGCCCAGGACGCGGCGACGCCCGGCCGGGAGGTCGCGCACACTGATCCGCCGCCCCGGCCAGCCGAGCGCCGTGGCAGCTGCCAGCGCCCTGTCGATGCCGATGAGGACGTCGGGGGCCGCACCCTTCACGGCGCGGCTGAGGCCCCGGGTGCCCAGCCCGGCGTCGGCCACCACCACCACGGCGCCCAGCCGCAGGCACGCGTAGAGGGCCACCGTGAGGTCCGCCCCGGGCGGAACCATGAGGCTCACGCGGCTGCCGCCGTGGACCCCGGCCTCGCGCAGCCCGGCGGCGAGCTCGGCGATGCTGCGGTCCAGCTGCTTCCAGCTGAGGGAGCGGCTGACGGCGCCCTCAGGCGACATCTCCGCCACGGCGAGGTCGTCCCCTGCCGGGCCGGCCGCGTGCTCGCCGAGCGCGGCCCACAGCGGCCGGAACCCTCCCGGCTCCTGCTCGGGCGCCCCCTCCCGGTGCGGGGCGGCCGGTGGGGCGTCCGACGCCGGCCGCTCGCCGCCGCGGGCGACGTCCCGCTCGGCGAGCCACCGGAAGATCGGAGCGGCGATGTCCCGGTCTTCGGCCAGAAGGTGGCCGGCGCCCTCGAAGCGGTGCACGTCTGCGTGCGGAAGCCTGCCGACGAGGTCCTTGAGGTACCGGTCGGAGAAGATCGGGTCCTTCGGGCCCCAGAGCATCAGGGCCGGAACCTGCAGGTCCCGCACTCCCTCCGCCACGCCGTTGAGCGCCGCGAAGCTGGGATGGGAGGCGTCGAGGGGGATGTCCGCGACGAAGTTCCCCACCCCGGCCCGCCGGCCGGCGCCACGGTAGGGCGCCAGGTAGGTTCTGCGGACCTCGGCCGGCAGCGCCGGGCGCGCCAGGGCGTGCGTCACGCGCAGGAAGGCGTCCGAGGTGGTCGTGCCCCACCGGTGCACCGCGGGGTGCAACGCGAGCCGCAGCGCCGGGGGGACTCCGGCGCCGGACGGCTGGTGGACGGCGGTGTTCGTCAGCACCACCCCGGCGAGGAGCTCCGGGTGCGCGAGCGCCCAGCCCAGGCTGACCGCCCCGCCCCAGTCGTGGCCCACGGTGACCACCGGCCCGGCGAGCTCCAGGGCGTCGGTGAGGTCGCCCAGGTCAGTGATCCGGTCGGCGAGGCGCCGGAAGGTGCCGGTGCGCTCCGAGTAGCCCATGTCCAGCTGGTCCACCGCCACCACCCGCCAGGGGTGGGCCGGATCGGATCCGGCGGCCAGCAGGGTGCGCCACAGGTAGGACCAGGTCGGGTTGCCGTGGACGCACAGCAGGGTGCCGGCGGGGGCCAGGCCGCGGCGGGCGAGCTGGTCGCCGTTGTCGAGGAGGTGCCAGCGGCGCACGGTGCCATGCGGGTCGGCGCCCGAGGTGGACCCGACGGCGATGGTCCGGGACCATTCCGGGTCGACCCCGGGCCACTGCGGAGTCACCAGACGATTTCCATCATGGCGGTGTTCAGCCCCGACCCGACCCCCATGCACAGGACCCGGTCCCCGGCGGCCAGGGACTGGGCCTCGGCGGCAAGGGTCATCGGCAGGGAGGCAGGGCCCACATTGCCCCAGTGCGGGAAGGTGATGGGAACCTTGTCCGGGTCCAGGTCGATGGCGCTGATGATCGCCTGGGTGTAGGCGTTGCTGACCTGGTGGGTGACGTAACGGTCCATGGCCGCCCAGTCCCACTCCGGCTGGGCCTCGTGCCAGGCGTCCACCACGAGCCGGAGGCCGCCGTCGAGCAGGCCCTTCGTGTCGGTGGACATGCCGTCGACGCCTCCCACGCACAGTTCGTGGTGCTCAGTTCCGGCGCGCATGACGCCGCCGATGAGGCGGTGCGCCCCGGGGTGCTCGTCGGCGGGACCCAGGACGGCCGCGGCGGCCCCGGACCCGAGCGTGAGGGTGGCGAACTCCCGGCTGAAGTCCTCACGGGTCGTCTCTGGCCGCTGCAGGCGCGCCAGCGTGGCCTCCTGGGTGGCCTGGGCGTCCTCCCCGTTGACGATGACCGCGTACCTGATCTGGCCGGAGTCGATCATGTTGGCCGCGAGGATGAAGCCGTTGACGAACCCGAGGCAGGCGTTGGCCAGATCGAAGTTCATGGCCGAGGACGGCAGGCCGAGCCCGTGGTGGATCTTCACCGCGACCGAGGGCTCGAGGTTGCGCCGGGTCACCGAGGTGTTGATCAGCAGCCCGACCTCGGAGGCCTCGACGCCGGCCTCCGCCAGCGCCTTGGCCCCTGCCTCGAGGGCGGCGTCGTCGAACGACGTCCCGGCGGCCCACCAGCGGCGGTGCGTCACACCGGCGACCCGCTCCAGCAGCCGCGGGGGGAATTTCAGCCGCCGCAGGGTCGAGGCCAGCCTCCGGTCGAAGTCCGTGGAGCTCACGATCCTCGGAGCCTCGACGCTGCTGACCGAGAGCAGCGCCGTGTTGCGGTGCCGGAAGGTCGCATTCCCTGCCAAGTCACGCCCCTGTTCGTATCCGTGCTGCATCCATGCGGTGACTGTACCCACCTGGGCGGTGGGCCAGACGCAACAGCAAGCCAGGAGCGTAGCTTATGCCCGCGCGGGCCCGGATCCCGTACCGGGTCAGCCGCCCCGGCGGTAGCGGATGTGCGTGGCCAGCGGCGAGTGCAGCACCTCGACGGGCTCGAAGCCGAAGGATTCGGACCCGTCGAAGATGCGCTCGCCGGAGCCGAGCAGGACCGGGGCGATGTCGAGGGTGAGCTCGTCGACCACGCCGGCCGCCAGCGCCTGCCGGACGGCCGATGCCCCGCCGGCGATGTCCACGCCCCTGTCCCCGGCGGCCTGGCACGCGGCGGCGTAGGCCGCGTCGAAGCCCTCGGTGACGAAGTGGAAGGTCGTCCCGCCCTCCATCTCGATCGGGTCGTGGGCGTGGTGGGTGAGCACGAACACCGGCGCATGGTAGGGCGGTTCGGGGCCCCACCACCCGGTCCATTCCTCGTCCCACTCCCCGCGGACGGGCCCGAACATGTTCCGCCCCATGACGTAGGCGCCGCGCGGGCGCATGAGCCATCCGGCCGCGGTCCGGTCGGCGTCATTGGCCCGCGGGTCGCCCAGATGCCAGGCGTGCAGCTCCTGTCCGCGCCGCCCCAGGGGGTTCTCGCGGCTCTGGTCCGGCCCGGCGACGAAGCCGTCCAGCGAGATCGACATGTGGCAGGTGGTGTCCGGCACCGCGGGCCTCCTGGAGGGGTGCGACGTGCATGGGGCTGTCAGCGAATGGTGGGGATGCTAGCACGCGGCCGTCCGCACGGGGACCCCTGAGTGCCGGGGAGCGGACGACGGCGGGTGCCCTCCCGCCGTCGTCCGCTCCCCGCTGCCTTCCCCCGCCTCAGGCGAGGAGCTTGCCCCAGCGTGTCTCGAGGAGCGGTGCGCCGGCGAGCTGGAGGCAGCGCCAGAGGGTCACGGCCACGGAGTCGAGCACCGCAACGCCGGTGCGCTCCTCGATCTCCGCCGCGACGGGGGCGCCGTAGAGGTTGGTGCACAGGCACACGAGGGCGTCCGGGCGGTCCTCGGCGAGTTCGAGGGAGCCGGGCACGAGCTCCTCGGGGGCCACCCGGGCGAAGGACTCGTTGTCGCTGAGCCCGAGCGCGCGGTGCCCGCTGGTGCGGACGCCCTCGGCGGCGTAGCGGGCGATCACCTGCTCGTTCACGTCCTCGGTGTACGGGGTGAGCAGGCCGATCGTGCCGGTGCCGAACTGGGCGAAGGCGTCGAAGTACGCGAGCGTGGACGTCGTCGCGGGGACCCCGGTGGCGGCGGTGATCTCGGCCGCGATCCCGCGGTCGTGCTCGAGCCCGAGCCACGAGCCGGACGTGCCGTTCCAGGCGATGACGTCCACGTCCGCGGTGGCCAGCAGCTCGGCCGCGGCCCGCATCCCCTCGACGTCGAACTGCCGGTCCGATCCGGCGTCGAGGGCGATCCGGGTCACCGGGATGCGGGCCGAGTGGATCGTGACGTCCTCCCGGCCGCCGAGGATCCGGTAGCTCATCGGCTCGAGGCACGTGTTGGACGAGGGGACGATCATGCCCACGCGGACGGGGCGTCCGGTCCGCACCATGGTCACTGTCCTTCCGGGGCTGCGGCGCCAACAGAGGCGGCAGGGGCGGGGGCGGGGGCGGCGAGCGACTCGCGGTACCCGAGGCGTGGGACGAAGCGGCCGACGGGGCCCGGGTCGTGGAACCCGTCCTGGTCGAGGACCACCCGGCCGCCCGCGACGACGTGCTGCGGCCAGCCGCGCAGGCTGCGGCCGTGGAACGGGGAGAAGTCGGTGCCCATGTGCAGGGCGGTCCCGTCCACGGTGCGGGCCTCGGACGGGTCGAAGACCACGAGGTCGGCGTCGAACCCGGGCGCGACCGCGCCCTTGCCCGGCAGCGCGTTGATCCGCGCCGGCGCGGCGGCGAAGAGGTCGACGAACCGCTCGAGGAGGCCGATGCCGTCCGGTGCGGCGCCGTCGCCGGTGGCACGCGTCCCGTCGGCGTCCCAGCCCTCGGCGAGGGCGGTGAAGGCCACGGGCATGCGGGTCTCGACGCCGGGGAGGCCGTGCGGCATGTGCCGGATGTCGTCGGTGCGCTCGCGCTTCTGGGACAGGTCGTAGCACGAGTGGTCGCTCGAGACGGTGTGGATGGACCCGTCCGCGAAGCGCCCGCGCAGCGCAGCGACGGTCTCCGCCGAGCGCATCGGGGGGCAGCACGCGTACCACTCCGGGAACTGCGAGGAGTACACGCCGTCGTCGAGGACGAGGTAGTGCGGGCAGGTCTCGGAGTGCGCCTCGACGCCCCGGGCGCGGGCCTCGGCCACGAGGTCGACGGCGCCCGGGGTGGACTGGTGGACGAAGTACACGGGGGCGCCCGTGTACTCGGCCATGGCGAGCACCTCGCGCACGGAGGCCTCCTCGGCGAGCTCCGGCCGCGTCTCGTGCAGGTGCCCGATCCCGATCCTGCCCGCGTCCGCGTGCTCCTGGGTGCAGTCCACGATCATCGCGTCGTGCTCGGCGTGGATGTAGGTGAGCCCGTCGAGGCGCACCATCTCGCGCATGACCTTCAGGACCGTGTCGTTGTCCGCCATGGTCGAGCCGCGGTTGGTCATGTACATCTTCACGGACCGGATGCCCAGCCGCGCGAGTTCCTCGAGCTGGGCCGGGACGGTCTCGTCCCAGTCGATGACGGCGCCGTGGAGGGCGACATCGCAGCGGGCCTCGGCGGCGAGGGCGAGCTTGTTCGCCGCGGCCTCGAGCGGGGTCTCGCCCGCGTCGCGCGGGATGCCGAAGTCGAGGATCGTGGTGGTGCCGCCCCAGAGGGCGGCCGCCGAGGTGACCGCGTAGTCGTCGAGGGTGCGCCACCGGCCGGTGACCTGCGCGACGTGGCAGTGTCCGTCGATCCCGCCGGGGACGACCACGCGGCCGGAGGCGTCGATCACGCGCTCGGCGGCGGGCACGGGTTCGGCGGCGTCGACGACGGCGGTGACGCGGCCGGCGTCGACCACCACGTGGGCCAGGCGGCGGCCGGTGGCGTTGACCACGAGGCCGTGCGCGATGACGAGGTCGGCCACGCCGGTCCCGGGCGCGCCGGCGGCGCTCATGCCCGGCCCCCGGCGGCGGTGCCGGCACCGTGGGAGGCCAGCTGGCCGGCGTCGAGCGCGGCGTCCAGCGCGGGCGAGAGCCCGGCGCGGCGCTTCGGCGGCGGCGCGGCGAACGAGCCGGCCCGGTGCACCCCGGCGGACAGGCCCACGAGGGCCGCCGTGAGCCGGATCCCGGCGGCGATGCCGTCGATCACCGGCACGGGGATCTCCTCGGCCACGTCCCGCGCAAGGCCCGCGAGCGGTGCCCCGGCGAGGATCACCACGTCGGCGCCGTCCTCCGCGACGGCGAGGCGGGCGAGCTCCACGAGGGTGGGGCGGAAGTCCTCCTGGACGCTCCCGATGCCCCGCAGCGCGTCCCTGATGGAGCGGATCGAGGCGAGCCGGGCGCCCAGGCCGAAGCCCTCGACGCACTCGCGGTACCAGGCCGTGATGCGGTCCGAGATCGCGATGATGGAGAAGCGCCGGCCGGTCAGGGCAGCGGCGCACAGGGCGGCCTCGGTGATGCCGACGACGGGGACGTCGACGAGCTCCTTGAGCGCCGGCATGCCGGGATCGCCGAAGGCGGCGACCACGACGCCGTCGACCTCGCCGGCGTGCTCGGCGATGAGCTCGGCGACTGCTCCGGCGGCGATGAGGGACTCGAAGCGGGTCTCGATGTACTCGACGCCGTGGCCGGCGGTGCGCACGAGGAGCTCGGTGCCGGGGGCTGCGGACCGCTCGGCCTCGGAACGGATCAGCGCGGTGACGTCCTCGCTGATGTTGGGATTGATGACCAGAAGTCTCATGGTGGTTCCTTGGGTGGGGGTGGGGGCCCCGGACGCGGTCAGACCGTGTCCGGGTACTGCTCCCTGTACTTGCCGATGTGCCTGGCCGACTGGGCCGCGGCCCGCTCGGGGTCGCCGCTGGCGATGGCCGCGAGGAGCGCCCGGTGCTCCTCGATCAGCTCGGGCAGGTCCGTGACGTGGCGGAAGAGCCAGTGCATGCGGCCCTGGAGGGGCTCGAGCGCCGTGCGGAGGAAGGTGTTGTCCGCGATCTTCGTGACCTCGTCGTGGAAGTCGTTGTTGAAGCGGTGCGCCTCGTTGATGCTGCCGCGCGCGAGGGCGTCCGAGGCGTCGGCGAGGAGGCCGTCGAGTCGGGCGAGGTCCTCCGGGGTGGCCCGCTGGGACGCGAGCCGGCACGCGAGGACCTCGAGGGAGGCGCGCACGTCGAAGAGGTCCTCGACCTCCTTCTCGCTCAGCGACGCCACGACGGACCCGCGGGTGGCCCGCTCCGCGAGCAGCCCCTCCTGGCCGAGCATCCGCAGGGCCTCGCGGACCGGCAGCCGGGAGACGTTGAACTCCGCGGCGAGGTCGCGCTCGATCAGCCGCGTCCCCGGCGCGTAGTAGCCCTCGAAGATGCGGGTCCGCAGGGTGTCACGGATGACCTCGCGGAGGGGCCGGTCCCGGAGGGGCTCCTCGATTGGCTGTGCCATTGAACGCTCCTGACGGATGGTCGGGGCCGGCGGGCCGGCGCGCCTGATGTGGTCCATTCGACCACGGCGGTTCCCGGCGGGCGGCGCAGGGCCGCCCGCCGGGGGAGTGGGTCAGACCGGAAGCCTCCGGCTGTAGTCCAGCGTGAGCACCGAGATGCCCGTGATGATCGCGGATCCGACGAAGTACAGCAGCGCCCAGGTGTAGCCGCCGGTCGCGCCCACGATGAGGCCGACGGCGATCGGGGTGACGAAGCCGGCGATGTTGCCGCTGAGGTTCATCGCGCCGCCGAGGACGCCCGCGTTGGTGCGCCCGCCGAGGGTGGCCGGGACGGCCCAGAAGAGGCCGACCCAGCGCAGGAAGAACAGGACCACGGACAGGAGGGCCACGGCGGTGAGGGGATCGCCCACCACCGTCACCCCGACGAGGCCGCCGGCGACTATCAGGCTCGAGACGCCGAGGAGGGAGCGCATGACGAGGTTGGCGCCGTGGCCGCGGGCGCGGAGCCGGTCCGCGAGGGTGCCGCCGAGGATCTCCCCGACGAACCCTGCACCGAAGATCACGAAGGTGGACCAGCCGATCGAGCTCAGGTTGAAGTGCTTGGCCTGGGCCAGGTAGAGCGGGCCCCAGGTGAGCAGCCCGTAGAAGACGCCGTTGAAGCCGAGCCAGCCGAAGCACATGGCCCAGAACGAGCGGAACTTCAGGTAGGGCAGGAGGCCGCGCTTGGACGTGCTGCCGGCGGCCGCGGCCTCGGCGTCCTCGGCGGCGTGCGAGGCCTCGATGTACTCCGCCTCGGCGGCGTTGACGGCCCTGTGGTCGCGGGGGTTGTCCCGCACGTACCACCAGATGAGGGCGCCGAGGGCCACGGTGGCGATGCCGGCGATCACGAAGGACATCCGCCAGCCGCCGGTGGCGGCGATGAGCCAGGTGATGAGGATGCCGCCGACGCCGGCCCCGAGGGGTGCGCCCGCATCGAGGATCGTGGCGCCGCGTCCGCGCTCCTTGGAGTGCATCCAGAGGGCGTTCAGCTTGCCGCCGGCCGGCATCACGCCGGCCTCGGTGACGCCGATGGCGGCGCGGGCGATGAACATGCTCAGGAATCCGCCGGCCATGCCGGAGGCGGCGGTGGCCGCGCCCCAGCCGACGCACGAGGCGGTGACGACCTTGCGGGGGCCGAAGCGGTCGATGAGCCAGCCTACCGGGACCTGCATGAGCGCGTAGGTCCAGAAGAAGGCGGAGAGCAGCAGGCCGACGAGCTCGGGGGAGAGGGCGAACTCCTTCTGGATGATGGGCAGCGCGACCGAGATGGACCCGCGGTCCACGTAGTTCACGGTCACGAGGACCAGCAGCAGGATGAACAGCTTCCAGCGGACGCCCGTGGGCTTGGCGGCGGACCGGGTGGACGGGGCCCCGGACTCGTCGGCGACGAGCGCCGGGGCGTCGGCGAGGGACGCCTGGTCTGGGTTCTCTTCTCGAAGGGACATGCGTCCTCCTTGACGGCAGGGGGGAGAAGGGCAGGCGGGGTGCCTGCCGTGCCCGAATGGGCTGCGCAACGGATCGAGAATTCTCTTTGGGATACCTTCTTGGGATCCCAAAAAGAGAGTAAGGGGTGAGGCTCGACACAGTCAAGCAGTTGGGATCCCAAATCCAAGGAGTCTCGAGCCGCCCTGAGGGGGTCTTTCCGCATGCCCCTGGAGCCTCTAAAATTCTAAATAAGATTTATGGATGCGCTTCGGAGTGTTCAGGAGAGGGGCCGAGATGGACTGGGCCAGGTGGGCGGTCTTCGGGCTCATGGCGACTGGCGCCTTGACCGCGGCGATGATCCTCGCCCAGATGGCAGGACTCACCCGGATGGACCTGCCCCTACTCCTGGGCACCATGTTCACGCCGGATCCGGACCGGGCGCGGGTCCTCGGCTTCTTCCTGCATCTGGCGGCGGGGCAGTGCTTCGCCCTCGGCTACGCCGCGGCCTTTGCGCTGCTGGGCGCGAGCAGCTGGTGGGCGGGGGCCCTCTTGGGGATGCTGCACGCTGCGGTTGCCCTGACGGTGGTCCTGCCCCTCCTGCCGGGGGCCCATCCGAGGATGGCCACGGCGCGCTCGGGCCCGTCCACCCGGGCCGTTCTCGAACCACCGGGCCTCCTCGGACTGAACTACGGGATCCAGACCCCGGTCGTGACGGCGGTAGCCCATGTTCTGTACGGTGTGGTCCTCGGCTTGCTCCTGGGGCCACAGTAGGGGGCGCAATGATGGCCGGCATTCCTGGCGTGCCGATCGCTGACTATGGGCTGCTGGGCGACACACGCACGGCGGCACTGGTGTCCTCCGCCGGCTCCGTCGACTGGCTCTGTGCGCCTTCCTTCGATGGCCTTCCCGTCTTCGGCGCCCTTGTGGGAGGCGAGCAGGCCGGGTCCTTCGCCGCGGGCCCCGAACCATCCCTGCCGCCTGCCGCCCGCCGGTACCGGCGCGGAACAGCCACGCTGGAGACGGAGTGGGATGCCAGTGGCGGGCGGCTGCTGCTGGAGGAGGCGATGGTGGCGGAGACGGGCGGGTCGCTGGCCCCGGCCTCTGTCTTGGTGCGCCGGCTCAGCGCTTCCCGAGGACCTGTCGAGGTCTCGATCGTGCTCGACCCCCGGCCCGGCGGGTCCCGCTGCCGCTGGAGCCGCCGTGGAGCCCACCTCGTGGCCGAGGCCGGGCGTCTGGCCCTGTCCTTCACGGCAGATCCGCCCTTGGCGGTGCGGCCCGGCATGCCGTCGCGGGCCGTCGTCGCGCCCGGGCGGCCAATCACCCTGGTGCTCTCCATCGCCCACGGTGAGCCCCTCGTGCTTCTCGATCCCGCCTCGGCGTGGGACCTGGTCGCCGCGGACGAGGACAGGTGGCGGGCGTGGTGCGCGGAGGTCGACGAAGACCTGCCGCGCCGGGAGGCCGTGGTGCGGAGCCTGCTGACCCTGCGCCTGCTGAGCTTCTCTCCCTCAGGCGCCCCGGTCGCCGCGCCCACCACCTCCCTGCCCGAGGATCTCGGAGGCCTACGGAACTGGGACTACCGCTACACGTGGCCCCGCGACGCGAGTCTGGGAGCGCGCACTTTCCTCGCTGTCGGGAAGACCGACGACGCCGCGCGGTTCCTGGGCTGGCTGCTCCATGCCAGCCGGTTGGACCGGCCGCGCCTTCCAGCACTGCTCACGCTGTGGGGCACGCCCGTGCCCGTCGAGCGGACCCTGCCGGGCTGGCCCGGCTACCGGGGCAGCGAACCCGTCCGCGTCGGGAATCTGGCGGCGAGCCAGCATCAGCTCGACGGGTACGGCTGGGTGCTGGACGCGGCGTGGGCCTTTGCCGAGGGCGGGCACCGACTCTCCTCCGAGATGTGGCGGGCCATGCGCTCGTTCGCCGACTACGTGGCAGAGCGCTGGCAGGACCCGGACGCTGGGATCTGGGAGATCCGCGGTGCCCCAGCACATCACGTGCACTCAAAGGTGATGGCGTGGCTCGCACTGGATCGGGCGCTGCGGATCGCCTCGCGGCAGGGGGCGCGCGCCCAGAAGCTGCGCCGCTGGCAGGAGGCCCGGGATGGGATCGAGGCCGAGGTCAGGGCGCGGGGAGTCGATCCGTCCACCGGGACCTACCGCCGTGCCTACGGCTCGGACGATCCTGATGCGGCCCTGCTGATGATCCCGGGGCTGGGGTTCGAGGATTCGGGATCCCCGCGTCTCGCGGCCACAGTCGAGCGGATAGCCCGGGAGCTCGCGGCGGGCGGCCCGCTCCTCTACCGGTACCCTCCCGGCCGGGACGGGCTGCCCGGGGGCGAGGGAGCGTTCCTCCCCTGTTCCTTCTGGATGGTCGAGGCGCTCGCACTCGCCGGCCGGCGCACCGAGGCGGAGGCCGCCTTAGAGGCCCTGCTGGGGCTCGCGACGCCCCTGGGCCTCTACGGCGAGGAAATGGACCCGGACACCCTCGAACACCTCGGCAACTTCCCGCAGTGCCTCACCCATGCGGCCCTGGTGCAGGCTGCGCTCGCCCTGCGGGCCACCGCCTCCCCTCGCCCTCCAGCGACGTAGCGGGAGCGAGGGCGAGCCCCCGCGATGCGGGCCATCAGGCCATGGGGACGCGCAGCGCGAGACCCGGGTAGAGGACGTCCGGGTCGAACAGGATGTCCCGGTTCGCGGTGAAGAGCGCCCCCGCCCTGCCCTCGTCGCCGTAGACGTCCCTCGCGATCCCCGAGAGCGTGTCGCCCTCCACGACCGTGTGCAGCGTGAATCCGGAATAGGTCCCGCCCATGAGCGTGCGGCCGAAGGTCACCGGGACCGTCACGGAGGCCGCGTTCTCCGGCAGGCCGCTCGGGTTGGTCGCCTGGACGGTCACCGTGCCCTCGGGGGTCGACGGCACCCCGAGGCCGAACGCGCTGTGGAACAGCGAGAACCCGTGGCCCCCGCCGAGCAGATTCGACTCGGCGACCACGTGGCCGGCGCCGTCCCGCACCACGACGGAGCCGTACACGCCCTCGAACGCGGACCCCAGCCCGGTCACGGCCACCTGGGCGCCGAGGATGTCGAAGGGGAGCGGGGTGCGGAGGCTGATCTGCGGCAGGATCGACATGCCCCCAGTCTCACGCCCGCGCGGCGCGGCCGACAAGGCCGGGCGGCCCGCGCGGGCCGGGCGCCCCGTGCACCAGAGGCTATGGGCCTCCCCGGCGGCCCGCAGGTAGGCGCACACTGGTGGCATGGCGGAGAACGCGTCTGCTGACAGCTGGGCCCACGCCCTCGATGACCTGGTCGCCCTGATCGACCATCCCATCCCCGCGCCGGCGCACTGGATCGAGAACGGCTCGCGGGAGGAGCTCGACGAGGCGCGCGCCGTGGCGGTCGCCTGGGGCTGGCTCATGCGGGCCAAGCGCACGGCCCAGGCCGTGCTGGGGCTCGACCGGCTCGGCTTCGGCACTGAGGCCGCCCCGCTCCTGTGCTCCTTCGTGGAGCACGCCGCCCGCCTCGTGTGGGCGGGCCGGCGCGAGCGCTCCGAGGCCGTGGAGATCCTCGTGGGGGTGCACCTCGACGCCGGCCGCGGGCTGAGCGAGGACGAGCTCCAGCTCCTCGGCGCCCTGCAGCACGACCACCTCGGCAAGGCGGTGGAGCCGGACGGCGGCTCCGACCTCCTGCGCCTCTTCACCCGCGCGCAGCGGGAGTCCCACCCGGGCACGGCCAGCGCGTCCGCCTACCTCGAGGAGTCCGCGGACCGGCACGGATGGCTCCTGCGGCTCCTGCCCAAGGAGCGGGAGCCCGCACTGGACGCGCACCTCGCCGCGCTGCTCCTGCTGGCCTTCGAGGGCTACGTGCGGATCGCGGGCCTGGGGGGCCAGTTCGGCCCCGGCATCGATGCGCTCGGTGCCCGCATGGAGCACCTCGTGGCGGTCGGCGGCAGGGAGCCCGCCGCCGGGTAGCGGGCGCACATGCGGATCGCACTGGTGGGCGATATCATGCTCGGCCGCCTCGTGGACGAGCGGCTGCGCACGGCGCCGCCCGCCTCGGTCTGGGGAGACACCCTGCCGGTGCTCGCGGACGCGGACCTGCGCCTCGCCAACCTCGAGTGCGTCCTCGCCCGGGGCGGCTCGCCCTGGCCGGGCAAGGTCTTCCACTTCCGTTCCGCACCCCGCAATGTCGCGTGCCTGGCCGCGGCCCGCGTCGAGGCGGTCTCGCTCGCGAACAACCACACGCTCGACTTCGGTCCCGAGGCGCTGGGGGAGACCCTCGACCTCCTCGACGGCGCGGGCATCCGCCACGCCGGCGCGGGGTGGGACGACGACGCCGCGTGGGCGCCCGCCGTCGTGCGCGCGGGAGGGCTCGACGTCGGCCTCGTCGCCTTCACCGACAACACCCCGGAGTGGGCCGCGGCCCCGCGGCGCGCGGGGGTGGCGTACGCCCCGGTGGACGCCGCGCATCCGCTCGGGCGCCGGCTCCGCGAGCTGGTCCGGGCCACGCGCGACGCGGTGGACGTCCTCATCGTCTCGGCGCACTGGGGCGGCAACTGGGGCGCCGAGGTGCCCGCCGAGCACCGCGCCCTCGCGC
The DNA here is from genome assembly GCF_001577305.1 of Sinomonas atrocyanea. Classification (NCBI taxonomy): domain Bacteria; kingdom Bacillati; phylum Actinomycetota; class Actinomycetes; order Micrococcales; family Micrococcaceae; genus Sinomonas; species Sinomonas atrocyanea. The sequence continues at coordinate 4,267,245 of NZ_CP014518.1, read as the reverse complement.
ACCTCCTCGTGGAGGACGGCGCCGACCTCGTCTTCGGCCACTCGCCGCATATCGTCCGGGGCATCGAGGTCCACCGCGGCCGCCCCATCATCTACGGCGCGGGCGACTTCATCGACGACTACGCGGTCGACCCGGTCGAGCGCAACGACCAGTCCTTCATCTTCGGCGTGGACTTCGACGGCGGCGGCGCTGCCGTGGGGCTCGCGCTCTGGCCGACCCTCATCGCAGACCGCCGCGCGATGCTCGCGGGCCGGTCCGGCCGCCCGATCGCTGCCCGGATGGAACGGCTGTGCGCCGCGCTCGGCACGCCGGCGGTGTGGGAGCCGGGCGAGGGGCGCCTGACCCTGGCGCTCGCCTGACGCACGACGGCGGCCGGCTGCCGCGGGCTGCCGGGGAGCCTAGCGCTCTTCCCGCCCCGCCTCGTCGACCCGGATCCGTGCCCGGTCCGGGCGGAAGCCGTGCTCGATGCCCCACAGGATCGCCTGGCTCCGGTTCGTCACCCCGATCCGGCGGTAGCAGCTGCGGATGAACGTCTTGACGGAGTTGATCGAGAGGTGCGTCCTCTCGCAGATCTCCGCGTTGCCCAACCCCTGGGTGATGAGGGCCAGCACCTCGGCCTCGCGCGGGGTGAGACCCTCCGCCCGGCCCGGCCAGTCGCCGCGGACTCCGGTCCCCGCTCCGTCGGCCGGTGCCAGCGCCCGGAGCTCGCCGCGGTGCACAGCCTGGAGCGCCGAGACGAGGTGGCGCGCGGGGAGGCTCTTGGAGAGGTACGCCGTGGCCCCGTTGGCGAGCGCCGCCGAGACGAGGTCGGGGTCCAGATTCCACGAGTAGACCACCACCTTGCCCGCGAGCGGGTTGGCCGTGAGCCGGCGCACGGCCTCGCTGTCGCCCTGCGTGGCCGCGAAGGTGTCGTACAGGGTGAGGTCCACCGGCTGGCCCACGGTCCCGCTGAGGTCCACCTCGACGACCTGGATGGCGTCCCGGTACTCCCGCAGCATGCTGACCAGGCCCTGTGCGACCACTTCGTAGTCGTTCACCAGCGCCGCGCGAATCGCACCCATAACCCCTCACTCTACGCGTCCCCACTTCACCCTTGGGGGTGAAGACAGACTTGTCTGTCCCCCACTAGCGTGGACCCCATGTTGCAGATGCCAGCCGAAAAGGACCACGCCACCGTCCGCGAACTCATCGTCGAGCTCGCCGAAGTGGAGGATGCCCTGCGCCAGGCGGGCGCCCGCGGGACGCTCGGAGCCGCCGAAGCCCTGGCCGAGCGCGAGCAGGAGATCGTCGCCGCACTGCACCAGCGCGGCCTCCCGTTCCACGCCCAGGGGGCAGACCGCGCGTGACTTCCCCTGACGCCCAGAGGGTCATCGCCAGGGACGGCGGGATGGAGGTCCACGGGTACGCCGTGGCATCCGGCGGCGGTCGCATCTACGTCGTCTGGGAGGTCGCCTCCGGGCGGCGCCGGCAGCGCAGCTTCAACGCCGAGTCGGTGTTCGTTCCGGGGACCACGCTGCCGTGGGCGGGTGTGCCCATTCCCGTCGGGCAGCTCAGCGGCCCGTACCGCATCCGCCGCTGACCCGGGGGCGCCGCAGCCCGCCACCCGGCTGTGATCCACGCCACAGGCGTGCAACCCGCCTGCAACCCCTCCGCTCCTACGCTCACTGCAACGCCGGTCCACCGGCACCAGGAGACAAGGGAGTTTCGCCATGACCGTCTACGCCTTCCCCGGCACTGAAGGATCCAAGGTCACCTTCAAGGACCGCTACGAGAACTACATCGGCGGCGAGTGGGTCGCCCCCGTCGGCGGGGAGTACTTCGAGAACATCACCCCGGTCACCGGCAAGGTGATCTGCGAGGTCGCGCGCTCGCAGGCCGCGGACATCGAGCTCGCCCTCGACGCCGCCCACAAGGCCGCCCCGGCTGGGGCAAGACCTCCGTGGCCGAGCGCGCGCTCATCCTGCACCGCATCGCGGACCGCATCGAGGAGAACCTCGAGCTGCTCGCCGTGGCCGAGACGTGGGACAACGGCAAGCCCGTCCGCGAGACCCTGGCCGCGGACCTGCCGCTCGCCGTCGACCACTTCCGCTACTACGCCGGCGCCATCCGCGCCCAGGAGGGCTCGCTCTCCCAGATCGACGAGAACACCACCGCCTACCACTTCCACGAGCCGCTCGGCGTGGTCGGGCAGATCATCCCGTGGAACTTCCCGCTGCTCATGGCCACGTGGAAGCTCGCCCCCGCCCTGGCGGCCGGCAACGCAGTGGTCCTCAAGCCGGCGGAGCAGACCCCGGCGAGCGTCCTCGTCCTCGCCGAGCTGATCGGCGACCTGCTCCCGGCCGGCGTGCTCAACATCGTCAACGGCTTCGGCGTCGAGGCCGGCAAGCCGCTCGCCTCGAGCCCCCGGATCCGCAAGATCGCCTTCACCGGCGAGACCACCACGGGCCGGCTCATCATGCAGTACGCGTCCCAGAACCTCATCCCCGTCACCCTCGAGCTCGGCGGCAAGAGCCCGAACATCTTCTTCGACGACATCGCCGCGAAGGACGACGCCTTCTACGACAAGGCCCAGGAGGGCTTCACGCTCTTCGCCCTCAACCAGGGCGAGGTCTGCACCTGCCCGTCCCGGGCGCTCATCCAGGAGGGCATCTACGAGCGGTTCCTCGGCGACGTGGTCGAGCGGACCCGTGCCATCAAGCAGGGCAACCCGCTGGACACCGAGACGATGATCGGCGCGCAGGCCTCCAACGACCAGCTCGAGAAGATCCTCTCCTACATCGAGATCGGCAAGGCCGAGGGCGCCAAGGTCCTCACCGGCGGCCGCCGCGCCGAGCTGCCCGGCGAGCTCGCGGGCGGCTACTACGTCGAGCCCACCGTGTTCGAGGGCAACAACAGGATGCGCATCTTCCAGGAGGAGATCTTCGGCCCCGTCGTCTCGGTCACGAAGTTCTCCGACTACGAGGAGGCCCTCGAGATCGCCAACGACACCCTCTACGGCCTCGGCGCCGGCGTCTGGTCCCGCGACGGCAACACCGCCTACCGCGCCGGCCGCGACATCCAGGCCGGCCGCGTGTGGGTGAACAACTACCACGCCTACCCCGCGCACGCCGCGTTCGGCGGGTACAAGTCCTCCGGCATCGGCCGTGAGACCCACCTCATGATGCTCGAGCACTACCAGCAGACCAAGAACCTGCTCGTCTCCTACGCCGAGTCCAAGCTCGGCTTCTTCTAGGCCGTACCCCGTCCCCACCGCGGGACGCACGACGGCGGCGACCCGCCGCCGTCGTGCGTCCCGCCTCCCGCACCCCTCACCGCCCCGCCATGCAAAGGAGCATGACCATGACCGCTGCCATCCCCGAGACCTTCCGGGCCGCCGTCGTCCACGACTTCGGCACGGAACTGACCATCGACGACCTGCAGGTCCCCGCGCCGGGCCCCGGCCAGGCGCTCGTGAAGCTCATCTCGAGCGGCGTCTGCCACACCGACCTCCACGCGGCCCAGGGCGACTGGCCCGTCAAGCCCAAGCTGCCGCTCGTGCCCGGCCACGAGGGCGTGGGCACCGTCGTCGCCCTCGGCGAGGGCGTCAGCGACATCACTGATATCCGGATAGGTGACCTCATCGGCAACGCGTGGCTGTGGAGCGCGTGCGGCACCTGCCAGTACTGCCGCACCGGCTGGGAGACCCTGTGCGAGGCGCAGCAGAACGGCGGCTACGGGGTAGACGGCTCGTTCGGGCAGTACATGCTCGTCGACACCAAGTTCGCCGCCCGCATCCCTGAGGGCTCGGACCCATACGAGGTCGCGCCGGTCCTGTGCGCCGGGGTGACCGTGTACAAGGGCCTCAAGCAGACCGAGGTCCGGCCGGGCGAGTGGGTCGTCGTCTCCGGCATCGGCGGCCTGGGCCACATCGCGGTGCAGTACGCGGTCGCGATGGGCATGCGCGTCGCCGCCGTCGACGTCGCGGACGAGAAGCTGGCCCTCGCGAGGAAGCACGGCGCCGAGGTGACCGTCAACGCGTTCGCCGAGGACCCGGCGTCGGCCATTCAGGAGGCCACCGGCGGCGCCCACGGCGTCCTCGTCACCGCCGTCCACCCGGCCGCGTTCGGCCAGGCGATCGGCATGACGAGGCGCGGCGGGACCATCGTGTTCAACGGCCTGCCCCCGGGCGACTTCCCGGCGCCCATCTTCGACATCGTCCTCAAGGGCCTCACGATCCGCGGCTCGATCGTCGGCACGCGGCAGGACCTCGAGGAGGCGCTCGACTTCTACGCGCGCGGCCTCATCCACCCCACGTTCCACACCCGGGACCTGGAGGAGATCAACCAGGTCTTCGACGAGATGCACCACGCCAAGATCGACGGCCGCGTGGTCATCAAGTACTGATGGCCACCGAGCACGAGGCAGCCCTCGCGGCACGGCCGGCGCTGCCCGGGGAGGACTTCTCCCGGGTCGCGCTGACCGCGCCCGCGCTGGCCCTCCTGGACACCCTCTGGGAGCGCCACGGGCCGCTGATGTTCCACCAGTCCGGCGGGTGCTGCGACGGGTCGGCGCCCATGTGCTACCCGGCCGGGGAGTTCCTCACGGGCGACGCGGACGTCCTCCTGGGCGTCTTCGATGTGCCCGGGCGCGGGGAGCTGCCCTTCTGGATGTCCCGGGAGCAGTTCGGGTACTGGTCCCACACCCGTCTCACCGTGGACGTGGTGGCGGGGCGCGGGAGCGGCTTCTCGCTCGAGGCCCCCGAGGGCAAGCGGTTCCTCATCCGCAGCGAGATCCTGGACATCCCCTAGGGCGTGTCCCTTCCTGCCCGCTTTGGGGCGCAGTCAGCGGCGTGTCGCACGGCGGCGCGCCGCTGACGCGCGCCCGGGGCGGCCCATAGTGGGCAGGAACGGACGGGCTGCCGGGCGCAGGCCAGGGCCCGGGCGCAGGTCAGCGGGCCTCCACGGTGGCGCCCAGGGGGCGCTCGTCGAGGATCGGGAAGCGGATCAGCTCCTCCGGGTAGCAGACCAGCGCCGTGGTGGTGGACACGTGCTGCCGAAGCACCTCGAGCCCGGTCCGCTTGTCCCGCGCGGTCCGGTAGATGGAGTTGTGCCGGTAGACGTTGCCGTCCTTCCGGAAGAAGCAGGAATCCTGCTCGTGGACGTGGTACTTGAGCGGGAGGGGCGCTTCCGCGCGGAGCTCCCCGGAGAGGTACTCGGCTCCGGCCGAGACCCGGAGCTGGAAGGTCTGCGAGGTCGGGTTCCGGAACCGGTAGTCCAGGTAGTTGTACACAATGGACGTGCCCGTGCCGAACGGAATCTGGCGATTGAAGTCCGGGAAGAGGTCGAGCCCCGAGTGGTGGTGGTGCTCCACGATCTCCAACGGCGTGTGCAGCACCATCCAATGGATCAGGTTGGTGAACTGGCACATCCCGCCGCCGATCCCGCTCGCGGCCCGGTCGTGGTCGATCGTGAGGCCCTCCTTGTAGCCGCGCCGCGCGCTCACCGGCCCGACCAGATTCCAGAACGAGAACACCTCGCCGGGCCGGATCAGCACGCCGTCCACCTTCGGCGCCGCGATGGACAGGCTCACGGCCTTGTTCTCCTGCAGCTCCGGATTGACGTTGCCCAGGCGTCTGCGGATCAGGGAGCTGTGCCGGTACACCACCGCCGGGAGGTCTGCCACATCGCGGGTCCGCGCCAGGTGCAGGGTCGGCCGCAGGTCACTCACGTTCCGCAGGAACCTGCCCTTCGCCACGGAGATGCGGTACGTGACGGGGTGGATCTCGCCGAATAGCCTGCGCGCCATGGTCCACCTCGTCCTGCTGCTGGCGATGATAGCCCCAGCATACGAGCTCCCCGCGCCGGATCCGGGCGGAGACACCCGGCCGGGAGCCGGCTGGGTATTGCCTCGGCGTGCGCTCAGAATCCGTTTCGGGGTCCCCGCGCGCGGGAAGGCTTTCCACGACAGCGAGAAGTTCAGCACAGCGAGAAGTTCAGCGAGCGCGTGGAAGGTGGACCCCGTGAAGGCTTTGGGCGTACGGCCGGGTGTGAAGGATTCCCTCGAGCTGCTGCAGGTGGACGCACCGGGGGAGGCGGAGGGCGGCGTGCTCGTGGAGGTGATCGCCGTCGGCCTCTGCGGGACGGACAAGGAGATCGTCTCCGGCGAGTACGGGGAGGCGCCGGCCGGCAGCGACCACCTCATCCTCGGCCATGAGAACCTCGGCCGTGTCGTCTCGGCCCCCGAGGGCTCCGGCCTGGCGGAGGGCGACCTCGTGGTGGGCATCGTGCGCCGTCCCGACCCGGAGCCGTGCGCGGCGTGCGCAAAGGGCCAGTGGGACATGTGCCGCAACGGCAAGTACACGGAGCACGGCATCAAGGGCCTGCACGGATTCGCCCGCGAGCAGTACCGCGCCGAGCCGGATGCCCTCGTCAAGCTCGACCCCGCGCTCGAGGGCGTGGGCGTCCTGCTCGAGCCGACCACCATCGTGGCGAAGGCCTGGCAGCATACGGAGGCGATCGGGCAGCGGGCGTTCTTCGACCCCAAGGTCGCGGTCGTGACCGGAGCCGGGCCGGTGGGGCTGCTCGCCGCACTGCTCGGAGTCCAGCGCGGCCTCGAAGTGCACGTCTTCGACCAGGTGGAGGACGGCCCCAAGCCGGACCTCGTCAAGGCCCTCGGTGCCACGTACCACACGGACACGCTGACCGACTCGGGGGTCCTCGCGGACGTCCTCATCGAGTGCACCGGCGTACCGTCAGTCGTCATGGAGACCATCACCAAGCACGGCCTCGACGCCGTCACCTGCCTCACCGGCGTCTCGTCCACGGGCAAGCGCCTCCCGGTCGACGTCGGAGCGGCGAACCGTGAGGCGGTGCTCGGCAACGACGTTGTCTTCGGCTCCGTCAACGCCAACCGCGGCCACTACGAGGCCGCCGCAGAGGCGCTGAAGAAGGCCGACGGCGACTGGCTGGCCCGGCTGATCACCCGCCGCGTGCCGCTGGACGACTTCGGGAAGGCCTTCGAGCGCCAGGAGGACGACGTGAAGGTCGTCCTCGACGTCCAGGGAGCCTGACATGCCGCGGATCGAGGACTACGCGCTGATCGGCGACCTCCACACGGCGGCGCTGGTGGGCATGGACGGCTCCATCGACTGGCTGTGCCTGCCGCACTTCGACTCGCCGGCCTGCTTCGCCTCCCTGCTGGCCGACCCCGAGGCGGGGCGGTGGATCATCGCCCCGGACGGCGCCTCGAGGTGCACCCGCCGCCAGTACCGCGAGGGCACCCTCGTTCTCGAGACGGAGTGGGAGACCGAGGACGGCGCCGTCCGGGTCATCGACTTCATGCCTCCGCGCGACGGCGTGGCGGACGTGGTCCGGGTCGTCGAGGGCGTCCGCGGGACGGTCACGATGCAGACCGAGCTCGTCCTCAGGTTCGACTACGGGCACGTCGTCCCCTGGGTGCGCCGCACGGAGAGGGGCCTGCACGCCGTCGCCGGCCCCGACTCCGTCTACCTGGCCAGCACCGTCACCCTCCACGGCGCGCACTTCCGCACCACGGGGGAGTTCACCGTCTCGGCAGGCGAGAGGGAGACCTTTGTCCTCACGTGGGGTCCGAGCCACGAGTCCCGCCCTCGGGCCGTGGACGCGGAGAAGGCCCTGCAGCGGACCATGGACTACTGGGAGCAGTGGACGGCGCGGAGCCAGGCGACCGGGGCGTACCGCGAGGCGATCCAGCGCTCGCTGATCACCCTCAAGGCGCTGACGTACATGCCCACGGGCGGGATCGTCGCGGCCGCGACGACGTCCCTGCCGGAGCAGATCGGCGGCCCCCGCAACTGGGACTACCGCTACTGCTGGCTCCGCGACGCGACGTGGACGCTGCAGTCCCTCATGGCGGGCGGGTACACCGACGAGGCCGCGGCATGGCGGGACTGGCTGCTGCGCGCGGTGGCCGGTGACCCGGCCGACCTGCAGATCATGTATTCGCTCCACGGGGCAAGGCGACTGCCGGAGGCCGAGCTCGACTGGCTGCCCGGCTTCGAGCGGTCCTCCCCCGTGCGGATCGGGAACGCCGCTGCGGGGCAGTTCCAGCTGGACGTGTGGGGCGAGGTCCTGGACGGCCTCGCCCTGACCCGCAACACCCTCTCCGACGACGGCGACGAGTCCTGGGACCTGCAGATCGCCATCATGGAGCACCTGGAGAAGATCTGGGACCAGCCGGACAACGGCCTGTGGGAGATGCGCGGGCCGCGCCGGCACTTCACCCACTCGAAGGTCATGGCCTGGGTGGCCGCAGACCGCATGGTCAAGGGCGTCGAGGAGGACGGCCTTCCCGGCCCCGTGGACCGGTGGCGCGAGCTGCGGGACCGGATTCACGCCGACGTGCTCGAGCACGGCTTCGACGCGAAGCGCAACACCTTCGTCCAGTCCTACGGCAGCGACCAGCTCGACGCGAGCCTGCTCCTCATCCCGCGCGTCGGCTTCCTCCCGCACGATGACCCCCGGGTGATCGGCACCATCGAGGCCATCCAGCGCGACCTCACGCAGGGCGGGTTCGTGCTGAGGTACCAGCCCGAGAGCAGCGACGACGGGCTCCCCGGGCGTGAGGGCATCTTCGTCGCATGCTCCTTCTGGCTCGTCGAGGCGCTCCTCGGGGCCGGGCGGGGCGACGAGGCCGAGAAGCTGTTCTGCCGGCTCCTCGAGCTGCGCAACGACGTGGGCCTGCTGAGCGAGGAATGGGACCCGGACGCGCGCCGCCAGCTGGGCAACACGCCCCAGGCGTTCAGCCACTTCGCGCTCATCACCACCGCGATGCAGCTGCACCACGGCGGCGCCCACGGCAGCAACGCGCCCGTGGAGGGGCACAAGCGCCGTCGGCGCCCCCAGAAGGACCCGGCATCGACAGGGACCTGACCCCGCGTCGGGGGAGACCTGACCCCGGGTTGGGGGAGGGCTGACCCCGGGTTGGGGGAGGGCTGACCCCGGGTTGGGGGAGAGCTGACCCCTCGTCGGGGGAGGGCTGACCCCTCGTCGGGGGAGACCTGACCCCGCGTTGGAGAAAAGGTGACCCCGCGTCGGCATCTGCCGGCGCGGGGTCATGTCTCTGCTATCCCGGGGTCATGTCTTTGCTATCCCGGGGTCAGGTCTGGCCTATCGCGGGGTCAGATCCCTACTTGGAGCCGCGCACCGGGTTGCCGAGCTCGTGGATCGGCGTGCGGTAGGTCTCGCGGGCCCAGATGGCACCGATGAGGGCGAGGATCGTGGAGCCGGCCACGATCCAGGCCGCCGGGCCCCAGTTCGACGCGACCTTGCCGACGAGGGCGGTGCCGAGCAGCGGGGTGAAGCCGGCGCAGAGGATGCCGATCTGGAGGCCCACGGCCATGCCCGAGTAGCGGACGCGGACGTTGAACAGCTCCGCGAACCACGCCGGGTAGATGGCGTTGGACATCGCGTAGGTGCCGGCCGTGATGAGGGTCGAGATCACGAAGATCAGCGGGATGTTCGCGGTCGAGATCGCCCAGAAGTACACGAAGATCAGAACCGTGGAGCCGCTGATGCCGGCGATGAAGATCGGCTTGCGGCCGAACTTGTCCGCGAACATCGCGGAGAGCGGCTGGGTGGCGATGGCGAGCACGTTGCCGACGATGCTGACCCACAGCATGGTCTGGGCGTTGATGCCCACCGAGACGGCGTAGGCGAGGCCGAAGGACTGCATGAACGTGTTCGTCACGGTCTCGAAGGACATGAGGGCCACCTGGATGAACTGCGCCGGGTGGGTCTTGAGCATGTCGAGGAAGGGCACCTTGACCAGCTCGTGGTGCTGGGCCTTCTCCTCGAAGACGATGGGCTCCTCAAGCGTGCGCCGGACGAGGAAGGCGACGATGAGGACCACGATCGAGGACCAGAACGGGATCCTCCAGCCCCAGGCGAGGCGGTCCGCGTTGGACATCGCGGCGACGGGGAGGAACACGAGGGAGGCCAGGACGATGCCCGTGGAGATGCCGCTCATCGAGAACGACGGGAAGAAGGCGCGGCGCCCGACGGGCGACTCCTCCATGGTCAGGGCCGAGGCCCCGGCCGTCTCGGCACCGGCCGAGAGGCCCTGCAGCAGGCGGAGGGCCACGAGCAGGACCGGCGCGAGGTAGCCGACGGCGTGGAAGTCCGGGAGCGCGCCGATGAGGAAGGTCGAGGCGCCCATGAGCACGAGCGTGAGCACGAGGGTGTTCTTGCGTCCGATCCGGTCGCCGAGGTGCCCGAAGACGATCGCGCCGAAGGGCCGCGCCACGTAGGCCACGCCGAACGTGGCGAACGAGGAGATCTGCGCGACCACCGGGTCGCCGGCGGGGAAGAAGATCTTGGAGAACACGAGGGACGCCGCGGTCGCGTACACGAAGAAGTCGTAGTACTCGAGGGCACCGCCGAGGAAGGCGGCGAGGGCGGCCTTCTTGGCCCGCCGGACGCGGCGCGTCTGCTCCTCGGGGGTTGCGATGTCGGGGTCGACGATGCCGGACGGCGTGTCGGAGTAGCTGCTCATGAGCTCGTCTTTCGTCACTGAAGGCGGAACGGATGGGGGGTGGTACGGCAGGGGAGCCGACCGGAGCGGTGCGGGCCGGTCAGGCGAGCGCCGGGGCGGGGCCAGTGCTGTCGCGGACCACGAGGTCCCCGGACAGGTGGACCGTGCTGGCCGGGCGGTCGGGGTCACCGATGCGCTCGGTCAGCATGCGGAGGGCGACGGCGCCGCCCCGCTCGTACGGTGTGTTCACCGTGGTCAGGGTGGGACGGGAGGCGGAGGCGAGCCAGACGTCGTCGAACCCGACGACGCTGACGTCCTTGCCCGCGCGGACCGCGCGGTCCGCGAGTCGGTTCATGCACCCGAAGGCCATGAGGTCGTTGTGGGCGATCACCGCGGTGACGGGCTCGGCGAGGACCAGGTCCGCCCCCCGCACCCCGGCGATGTAGGTCGGTTCGGCATGGGTGAGCACGCGCAGGGTGACGCCGAGGTGGTCGGCGGCCTCCTCCGCGGCGGCCAGGCGGACCCGGGAGGTGTAGTTGTCCTCCCAGCTTGCGAGGTACGCGATGGCCCGGTGGCCGAGGGCCGCAAGGTGCTCGACCGCCTGGCGGGCCCCCTCCGGTGCGGAGAGGATCACCGAGGGCAGGCCCTCGACCACGTGGTTGATGAGCACCACGGGGGAGACGGCGTCGAGCGCGTGGATGCGGGCGGCGTCGAGCCTCGGGGCGAAGACGATCGCGCCGTCAACCCGCCCGATGATCCGCTCGAGCTCCTCGGCATCGGCCTCGGGATCGTCGTCGCCGTCGACCATGATGAGCGAGAGCGACTGCCTGCGGCACGCGGACTGGATGGCGCGCACGAGCGGCGGGTAGTAGGGGTTGGAGATGTCCGGGATGTACAGCGCCACGGTGCCGGTGGACTCGGCCTTCGCCGGCGCGGCGCTGTAGCCCAGCTGTGCGGCTACGGCCAGCACCCGCTCACGGGTCTCGGCGTTGACCGAGTCGGGGCGGGTGAAGGACCGCGAGACCGTGGACTTGGAGACGCCAGCGGCGCTGGCGATGTCAGCGATCGTCGCCATCGGGACCTCCTCGTTCCGGTTCGCACCTCTTGTGGCCGCCATCACAGCGACCACTCAAGAGTGACATCGTTTCTGCAACGCGTCAAGCTGTTGCAGAAATTCTCTGGAACGGTGCAGCGAGGCGCTCAGGTCCCCGCCGCGGAGAGCCGCCCGGCGCGCGCGGGAGGAGCGGCGGCGGCCCGCGCGGCGGTCGGGTGCGGCTCCGGGGGCCGGTAGCCCATGGCCTGGCTCGCCTCCCGGGCGGCGCGTGCCACGGCGGGACCGAGCCGCTCGACGTCGTCCGGCCCGACCCGCTGCACCGGGAAGCCGACGCCCAGCACGGCCGCGAGCTCCCCCGTGTGGCTGTAGACCGGGGCGCTGATGGAGCCCACGTCGCTGTTGCGCTCGCCGAAGGCGGCGAAGAAGCCCTGCGAGCGGGCGAGTTCGACCTGCTCGTCCAGCTGCTCCCAGCTGTCCGGGGTGTGGGTGGTGAAACGCGTCAGCTCGGCGTCCTGGATCGCGGCCCTGGCCTCGGGATCGAACGCGAGGAAGATCTTCCCCGGGGCGCCGGCGTGGATGGGCATCACTTGGCCCACGTAGAAGGGCCGCATGACCACGTGCCGGGTCTCGGCCACGGAGACCACGGTGCGGTGCGCGCCGTCGCGCACGTAGAGGCAGGCCGTCTCCCCGGTCTCGTCCCGCAGGGCGTGGAGGATGGGCCGCACCGTGCGGACGATGTCCAGGCCGATCGTGCCCGGCGTGGCCCACCGCACCAGCTGGATCCCGATCCGGTACGTGTCGCCGTCCTTGTCGAGGAAGCCCTCGCGCACCATGTTCTGCACGAGGCGCTGGCACGTGCTCGCGGGCAGGCCGGTGCCCCGGATGATCTGCTGCAGCGTGGGCTCGGGCGCCTCCGCCGAGAAACAGTCCAGGATCGCCGAGACTTTCGCGAGCACCAGGAGAGGTGCGCCCACGCTGCCCGATTCCCTTGCCATCACTGCGATGCCCTCCTTCATGCTTCAGCCGCAGCCGTCGTGGCCCAGCTCACATTCTCTCGGGAAAAAGCGTTGACATGCCGTTTGTTCAACCCGGAATATGGGTACGCAAATCACAATACGGGTTTCGCAGCTCGAAGACGAGCACAGGAGCGCTTGCAGACGAGCCGGGAGATCGCCCCGAAGACAGGGCCCACTGGACCCCGCATCATGCCAATGGAGGACTGATGAGTGTTCAAGCAGTAACCCGCGAACAGGCCGTGCGCCGAGCCACCTACGCGAGCGTGGTGGGCACCACGATCGAGTGGTACGACTTCTTCCTCTACGGCACGGCTGCCGCCCTCGTGTTCCCGCACCTGTTCTTCCCGGGCGGGGACAACTTCGCCGGGATTATCGCCGCCTTCGGCACCCAGTTCGTCGGCTTCGTGGCGCGCCCCGTCGGCGCGGCGATCTTCGGCCACTACGGCGACCGGATCGGGCGCAAGACCACACTCATGGTCACCCTGTTCCTCATGGCCTTCGGCACCGTGCTGATCGGCATTCTGCCCACCTACCAGGCCATCGGCGTCTGGGCCCCGATCCTCCTGACGGTGCTGCGCATCATCCAGGGCATCGGCGTGGGCGGCGAGTGGGGCGGCTCCGTCCTCATCGCCATGGAGTGGGGCCACCAGGAGCGCCGCGGCCTCTCGGCCAGCTGGCCGCAGATGGGCGTCCCGCTGGGCCTCGTGCTCTCGACCGGCCTGGTCCGCATAACCTCCGGCGCCACCGGCGCGGACTTCTCCGCCTGGGGCTGGCGCGTCCCGTTCCTGCTGAGCATCATCCTCGTCGGCGTCGGCCTGTTCGTGCGGCTCCGCGTGGTGGAGAGCCCGGAGTTCGAGGCAGTCCGCAAGCAGGACAAGGTGGTCCGGGTCCCGCTGGTCGAGGCGATCCGCCGCCAGCCCAAGGAGATCCTCCTGACCGCCCTCGTGCGCACCTCGGAGCAGGCGCCGTTCTACCTGTTCATCACGTTCGTCATCACGTACGCGACCAAGCAGCTCAAGTTCAACAGCGATGCGATCCTCGTGGACACCCTCATCGCCGCGGCCCTCGGGCTCATCAGCATCCCGGTGTTCGGCAGGCTCTCCGACCGGTTCGGCAGGAAGCTCGTCTACGGCATCGGCGTGGTCCTCACGGCGGCGTACGCCTTCCCGTACTTCGGCCTCATGAACACCGGCAATGCGCTCTTCATCGGCATCGCCGTGGTGGTGAGCCTGATCTTCCACGACATCCAGTACGGGCCCCAGGCCGCGCTCATCGCCGAGAGCTTCGACGCCGACATCCGGTACACCGGAGCGGGCCTCGGCTACCAGCTCGCGAGCGTGATCGCCGGCGGTCCCGCCCCGCTCATCGCCGCCGCCCTGCTGGCGGGCACGGGCAGCTCGACCGCGATCTCGATCTACATCATCATCTGCGCCGTGGTCAGCATGGCCGCGCTCCTGCTCCTCCCGAGCCGGCGCACGGCGGGCGCCGCCGCCCCGGCGGCCCGGTCGCACAAGTCGATGAGGCACGCGTGACGGTGCACGAGGCGGGCGTCCGCCCCGGCGCGGCGCCCGGCGCTGCGCCCGGGGCCGCCCCGGGCGCGGCGCCCGGGCCGGCGTCCGGGACGGAGGGCCCGCTGCGGGACCTCGTGGTGCTGGACCTGAGCCGGATCCTCTCCGGACCGTTCGCCACGATGACGCTCGCGGACCTCGGCGCGGACGTGATCAAGGTCGAGCAGCCCGGCCACGGCGACGACACGCGGCAGTGGGGCCCGCCCTTCCAGGGGGAGGAGGCCGCCTACTACCTCTCCGTGAACCGCAACAAACGCAGCCTGGCCGTGGACCTGAAGTCGGCGGACGGCCTCGCCGCCGTCCGCCGGCTCGCCCACCGCGCGGACGTCGTGGTCGAGAACTTCCGCCCGGGCACCGCGCAGCGGCTCGGCCTCGGCTACGAGGACCTCGCCGCCGAGAACCCGGGCCTCATCTACGCCTCGATCAGCGGCTACGGCCAGACCGGACCCGAGGCCTCCCGCGCCGGCTACGACGCGATCGCCCAGGCCCGCAGCGGGATCATGAGCGTCACCGGCGAGGAGGACGGGCCGCCCGTGCGCGTGGGCATGAGCGGCTCCGACCTCATCGCAGGGACATGGGCCGTGATCGGGATCCTCGCGGCCCTGCACGAGCGGGACCGCACGGGCCGCGGCCAGTGGGTGGACATCAGCCTCCTCGACGGCTCCGTCTCCTGGCTCACCTACGTGGCCAGCGGCTACTTCGCCAGCGGGGAGACCCCGAAGCGCTACGGCTCGGCCCACCCGACCATCGCCCCCTACCAGGCCTTCCCCACCCAGGACGGCTGGATCATGATCGCCGTGGGGAACGACGGTCTCTGGCGCCGGTTCACCGACGCCGTGGGCCGGCCCGAGCTCGCCGACGACCCCCGCTTCCGCGCCAACCCGCTCCGCGTGGCCCACCGCGGCGAGCTGATCCCCCTCCTCGAGGAGATCCTCCGGACGCGGCCGACGGCGGACTGGCTCGCCGCGCTCGACGCCGCCGGCGTGCCCGTGGGGCCGATCCAGACCGTCGCCGAGGCGGTCCGGGACCCGCAGGTCCTCGCCCGGGGCATGGTCGCCGAGGTCGAGCACCCCACCGCGGGGCCGCTCAAGACCCTGGCCTGCCCCGTCCGGCTCACCCGCACCCCCGCCACCGTGCGGACGCCGCCGCCCCTGCTCGGCCAGCACAGCGACGAGGTGCTCGCGGGCCTCGGCTACGGCGAGGACGACCTCGAGCGCCTGCACGCCACGGGGGCGCTCGGATGACGGGCGTGGCGGTGCAGGCCGCGGACGTGACGGTCGACGACGACGGCTCGCTCGCCGTCGTCACGTTCGGCACCGGGCGGCGCCTCAACGCGCTGCGGACGGAGCACTGGGAGGCCCTCGCCCGGGCGGCCGCCTCCCTGGCCGGCCGCAGCGGGCTCCGCGCCGTGGTGCTGCGCGGCCGCGGGGGCGTGTTCTGCGCCGGCTCCGACCTGCGCGAGTGGGAGCGCGCCCCGATGGCCGAGGTGGACCGCAGCTTCTGGCAGCTCGAGCAGGCGCTGCGGGCCATCGAGGACCTGCCCATGCCCACGGTCGCGGTCATCGAGGGCGTGGCGGCCGGCGGCGGCTGCCAGCTCGCGCTCGCCTGCGACCTGCAGATCACCGCCGCCAGCGCGCAAGTGGGCATGCCCATCTCGCGGCTCGGCATCCTGCCCTCGGCCTCCTTCGCCGCCCGCATGGCCCTGCGCATCGGGCCGTCGCGGACCAAGGACCTGCTCTACGGCGGCCGGATGCTCAGCGGGGAGGAGGCGCACCGGATCGGCCTCGTGAGCACGCTCGTGGCGGACACCGAGGTCGACGCGGAGCTCGGGCGCGTCCTGGCGCAGTGGGCCGAGCTCGCCCCCGCGTCCCTGCGTGCGGCGAAGGCCGCCGTGGACCGCGGGCTGCAGCCGCTCACCGGCCCCGCACGGCGGGAGCCGCCGGGGCCGGCCGTCGACGCGGAGGACTTCCCGCCGCGCATCGCCGCCTTCTTCGACCGGCGGAGGTGACGGCCCGCGCCCGCCCGACCACGCGGCGTCGTCCGCCTCCAATTGCCACAAAGTGAATGGCGTTGCCACGATGTGAAAATCATGCGACCATCGGTGCATGACCTCCATCACGTCCGACGACGCCGCTGACGCCGCCGTCGGCGACGAGAAGCGCGGCAAGACCGACATGGTGGGCAAGGCGCTGAGCCTGCTCACCATGCTCGGCGACGCCCCCGGCGCCACGACGGCGGCGGACCTCTCCCGCCGCGCCGACCTGCCCTTCAGCACCGCGTACCGGCTCCTGCAGTCGCTCCAGCGGGCAGGGTTCGTGGACTTCGAGCCGGAGGGCAAGAAGTACAGCCTCGGCCTGCGCGTGTTCCAGCTCGGCCTGTACGTCTCCAACAGCCTCGGCTTCGCGGGGACCGCCACGCCCGTACTCGAGCGGCTCACCGAGGCCACCGGCGAGGCGAGCATCCTGGCCGTCCTCGACAACGACCGCTTCCTCACCGTCGCCAAGGTGGACGGGCCCAAGGCCTTCCGCGTCACGAGCGATCCCGGCTACCGCGGCCACCTCCACTGCTCGGCGTTCGGCAAGGCGCTGATCGCGTTCGCCCCCGCCGAGGAGCGCGAGCACCTCGTCGAGACGGTGGACCTCGTCCCCGTCGCGCCGAGGACCATCACGGACCGCGAGGCGTTCCGCGCCGAGATCGGGCGTGTGCGCGCCCAGGGCTACGCCGTCATGGACGAGGAGAACGAGGTGGGCATGCGCGCCATCGCCGTGCCCGTCCTCGCGGCGTCCGGCGACGGCGAACCGCGCGCCCTCGCGGCCATCGCCTGCTCCGCCCCGACCGTCCGCATGGGCGTCGACGAGCTCCTCGACCAGCTCCCCGCCCTCCAGCAGGCCGCCGAGGAGCTCGCGGCCCGCCTGCCCCGCAGCTGAGCGGCCCCCGCCGCACCGCCTCCCGCCCGAGATGAAGGAATCCGAAGTGAGCCTGCCCACCGAGTCGTACCTGATCGGCCTGATCGGGGACGGCGTCACCCCGTCCCTCACCCCCGCCATGCACGAGCGCGAGGGGGCCGCGCACGGGCTCCTCTACCTCTACCGGCCCATCGACCTGTCCGTGCTCGGGCTCCCGCCCGAGAGCGTCGGCGAGCTGGTCCGCGCGGCCGGGAACCTCGGCTTCAACGGCCTGAACATCACGCATCCGTGCAAGCAGCTGGTCATCGGGCACCTCGACGAGGTGGACGAGAACGCCGCCCGGCTCGGCGCCGTGAACACCGTGGTGATCGGCACGGATGGGCGCACCGTGGGGCACAACACCGACTTCTCCGGCTTCCTCACCGCGTTCCGCACAGGCCTGCCCGACGCCGCGCTCGGCCACGTTGTCCAGCTGGGCGCCGGCGGCGCGGGCTCCGCGGTCGCCTACGCACTCCTCACCGCCGGCGTCGGGCACCTCACCATCGTGGACATCGACCCGGCCCGCGCCGAGGGCCGCGCCTCCGAGCTGTCCGCGCTCTTCCCCGGCGCGTCCGTCACGGCGGGCACGACGGCGGCCCTCGCCTCGCTGCTCGCGGAGGCCGACGGCGTGGTGCACTGCACCCCCGTGGGGATGGCCGCGCACCCGGGCACGCCCTTCGACACCGCCCTGCTGACGCCGCGGCACTGGGTCGCGGACATCGTCTACCGGCCCATCGAGACCCAGCTGGTGCGCGAGGCCCGCGCCCTCGGCTGCCGCGTGCTCGACGGCGGCCGCATGGCCGTGGGCCAGGCCGTGGACGCGTTCCGGATCTTCACGGGCCTCGAGCCGGACGCCGAGCGCATGCGCGCGCACTTCCTCGGGCTCATCGAGGAGGAGAACCGGCGCGAGGCCCTCGCGGCGGGCGCCGCCTGATGCGCACCGGGATCGCGACCGTCTGCCTGTCCGGCACGCTCGAGGAGAAGCTCCGCGCGGCCGCGAAGGCCGGGTTCGGCGGCATCGAGATCTTCGAGACGGACCTCGTCACCTCGCCCCTGAGCCCGGAGCACGTGCGCGCCCTGGCCGCGGACCTCGGCCTCGGCCTGGACCTGTACCAGCCGTTCCGGGACTTCGACTCCGTGCCCGAGGAGCTCTACCGGGCCAACCTGCGCCGTGCCGAGGCGAAGTTCCGCCTCATGGGCCGGCTCGGGATGGACACGGTCCTCGTGTGCTCGAACGTCGGCACCGCGAGCATCGACGACGACGCCCTGCGCGCCGAGCAGCTCCACGGCCTGGCGGAGCTCGCCGCTCGCCATGGGGTCAAGGTCGCCTACGAGGCCCTCGCGTGGGGCACGTACGTCAACGACTACGAGCACGCGGCCAGGATCGTGGCGGACGCCGACCACCCGAACCTCGGCACGTGCCTGGACACGTTCCACATCCTCTCGCGCGGCTGGGACACCGAGCCGATCGAGAAGATCCCGGGCGAGAAGATCTTCTTCGTCCAGGTCGCCGACGCGCCCAAGCTCTCCATGGACGTGCTCTCGTGGAGCCGCCACTACCGCGTGTTCCCGGGGGAGGGGCAGTTCGACCTGCCCAAGTTCCTCGGGCATGTGGCACGGGCGGGCTACAACGGGCCGGTGTCCCTCGAGGTCTTCAACGACACCTTCCGCCAGGCCGACGTGGAGCGCACCGCCGTGGACGCCATGCGCTCGCTCATCTGGCTCGAGGAGCGCACCGCGCGGCACCTCGCCGCCGAGGCCGCGGGGACCGGCTCGGGCGCGCCGTCGCCGGCCGAGCTCGCCCGGGCCTCCCGCGCCTACGCCATGCCCCTCACCACGCTCCCGCAGGTCGCCCCGCCCACCGGCATCAACTTCGCCGAGGTCATCTCGGCCGACGGCGCCCCCCGCACCGCCGAGCTCGAGCGGCTCCTGGCCCAGCTCGGCTTCGCCTCCCGGGGCGAGCACCGCACCAAGCCCGTCTCGCTGTGGACCCTCGGCGACGCCCGGATCGTGCTCAACCGGCAGCAGGCCCGCGGCCTCGAGCCGGCCATCTCCGCGCTCGGCTTCGACGTCGAGGACGGCGTCGCTGCGGCCGCGCGGGCCGTGCAGCTGCGGGCCGTCCCCGTGCCGCGGCCGTCCCAGGCCAACGAGGAGATCCTCCAGGCCGTCAACGCCCCGGACGGCACCGAGGTCTTCCTCTGCGAGGACACCCGCTGGGTCGCCGAGTTCGGCGAGGACCAGGCCGACGGCCCCGCGGCAGACGAGGGGACGGACGACGGCGAGCGGTCGCCGTCGTCCGCCGGAACCGGCTCCGCGGGCCAGACTTCCGCGGGCCAGACTTCCGGCGGAGCCGGCACGGCGCGGATCGACCACATCAACCTCGCCCAGCCGTGGCAGCACTTCGACGAGGCCGTGCTGTTCTACTCCTCGGTGCTCGCGCTCACGCCCGAGGCGTCGCAGGACGTCTCGAGTCCGTCGGGGCTCGTGCGCTCCCAGGTCATGCAGACGGCGGACCGGCCGGGTGGAAGGGCCGTGCGGCTCGCGCTGAACCTGGCGCCGTGGATCCAGTCGGACTCGGTCAAGGGCGCGCGGACGGACACGTTCCAGGAGCACGTGGCGATCGAGGTGGACGACCTCGTGGCGCACGCCCGGGCGTGCCGGGGCCGCGGTCTGCCGTTCCTGCCGATCCCCGAGAACTACTACGAGGACCTCGACGCGCGGTACGACCTCGAGCCCGCGTTCCTCGCGACCCTGCGCGAGCTGGACCTGCTCTACGACCGGGACGCCCGGGGCGCGTTCCTGCACTTCTACACCGCGAGCGTGGGCAGCGTGTTCTTCGAGGTGGTGCAGCGGCTCGGCGGGTACGACGGCTTCGGCGCCCCCAACGCGCCCGTGCGGCACGCCGTGCAGCACGCGGCGCGGCACGGGGGCTGAGGAAGGGCGCGCCGGCAGGCCGCTCGGTGTCGCCGCTGCCGCACGTGCGCGCAGGCTTCCCCACAGGCATAGCGGTCGAGGCACGGACTCGCCGGTAAGCCGTGGCGACGCCCGGTCCCCAGCCCCGGCGCTCCGGGGAAGCCTGCGTCAGGTCGCGGGTGGGACGGTAGGCGTTCCGATGGCCGAGCCCGGGAGCACCTGCCCCTGGCCCCGACGCTCCAGCTCGAAGTGCCCTCGCACCATCGCGCGCGCAGGGGTCCCGATCGGCGCGCCGCGCGGCCCCCGGGCGCCCCGCCGTCATAGGGTCGGCCTATGACGCAGGTGACCGGCCTCCGCCCGGATGACAGCGTGCTCGCAGGCCAAGTGCGGGCCATACTCCACGAAGTCCTCGAAGGCAGCAGCCTTCCGGAGAGCGCCAAGGACCGCCTGCGCCTCCTCATCGCCCAGCACCCCGACCATCCTGAGCGCGCGCTCGTGGAGCACTTCCACGCCCTCAGGAGGGACGCCGCGGCCGAGGCGGAGCTGGTCAGCGCCTGACGCACCGGGGGACCGCACCCGGCTGCAGCACCACGGGCAGTCGCCGGTGCCCCAACCTCAGCCCTAGCAGCCTCAGGGGATGCTGCGCCCGCGCGCGGTCTGGTAGAGCGTGAACCACTCCTCGCGGGTCATCGAGCCGGCCACGGCCTCGGCGTCGGCGCACGCCGCGATGCGCTGCGGATTGGCCGAGCCGATGACGGGGGAGATCCGCGCCGGGTGGCGCAGGAGCCACCCGAGCACCACGGCCTCGCCCGTGGTGCCCTTCGCGGCGGCGAGCTCGGCGACGAGAGCCGCTGCGGCGCCGTCGTGCGGGCCCGCATGCGCCGCGGTCCGCCCGGTGTAGCGGCCGCCCGCGAGCGGCGACCACGCCTGCACCTCGATCCCGTGCCGGAGGCAGTGCTCGAGCGTGCCGTGGGGGAAGCTCGTGGCGGCGCCGTCCGGATGGTTCACGAGCACCGCGCTGTCCACGAAGTCGTGGCGGTGCAGGCTCAGTTCGAGCTGGTCCGCGGCGAGCGGCACGTGGAGGTGGTCCTGGAGGGCGGCCATCTGCGCCGCGGACATGTTCGAGACGCCCACCGCGCGGACCGCGCCGTCGGCGATCAGGCGGGCGAGCGCGGAGCCCACCTCGGCGGGGTCGAGCAGCGGATCGGGGCGGTGCAGGAGGAGCACGTCGAGGTAGTCCGTGCGCAGCCGGCGGAGCGTCCCGGCCACGCCGTCCAGGATCGCCGCCGCGCTGAGGTCGTAGTGCCCGAATCCGCCGGGGCCGCCGAGCCGGATCCCGACCTTGCTCTGGAGCTGGACCCGGTCCCGCAGGCCCGGGTCCTGCCGCAGGAGCTCGCCGAACACCGCCTCGGACTTGCCCCTGCCGTAGATGTCCGCATGGTCGAAGCGCGTGATCCCGAGGGCCAGGGCGGCCTCGACGGCCTTCTCCGCCTCCGCGACCTGCTGGGGCCCGTAGTCCGGGGCGTCCCAGGGGCCGCCGAGGCCCATGCATCCATAGATGAGGCGGGAAGCCATCATCATCCTCCTCTGTCCGGTGTCAGCGGGGCCGCGCCCTGCGGGCGCGGACCGAGCGCCGCCCGCGCGCCCGTCAGCAGTGCGGCACGCCGCTCTGCGCCGGACCGCCGATGGTCACGTTGTTGTCCTCCTGCCAGCGGCCCGCGTAGCTCTTGCCCTGATAGCTGCCCGCGATGATGTGGTAGAAGTCCTTCGCACCATACCGCGTGTCGATGGTGCTCCAGCAGTCCACCGTGGTCACCGTCCTCGCCGCCGTGGACGGGGGACACCTCGAGGCGAGTTCTCCCCCAGTCCGTGGATGCGCCCTCTACGTGGGGCCTGAGGCCCGGCAGGAGCGATCCCGACCAGGATTGGGCCCGTCCCCCGGCGTGTCCGGTGGGACACGCCGGGGGACAGGCCCGCCTGCCGGGGAAAGCCGGTCGGATTCGGGGAGCGCCCCCGTGCCGGCTACCCCACCCGGGCGGCCTCGGCCCCGGGAGCGGGCCCGGCGGCGGTCCCGCCAGCCGTCCGACGCCGGGCCGCCCACGCTGCGCCGACCATCACCACGAGCGCCGGCACCGTGATGAGGGCCCCGATCCACAGGGGAGAGGTGTAGCCGAGCCCCGCGCTGATCCCGAGCCCGCCGGTCCACGCCCCGAGCGCGTTGCCCACGTTGAATGCCCCGATGTTCGCTCCGGAGGCCAGGGTCGGCGCGTGGGCGGCGTAGCGCATGATGCGCGCCTGCAGCCCGGGCACGGTGCCGAACCCGAACCCGCCCATGAGGAAGAGGGCGACGGCGGCCGCGGCCGGAACCGCTGCCAGGAGCGCGAAGAGCACGAGGACGGCCGCAAGGGCGGCGATGAAGGCGATGAGGGTGCCGTCGATCCCGCGGTCGGCGAACCGGCCGCCGAGCGCGTTGCCCGCGAAGAGCCCCACCCCGAAGAGCACCAGGAGCCACGGCACGGCGGCCGGCGCGAAGCCGGAGACCTCGGTGAGCGTGTAGGCGATGTAGGTGAAGGCCCCGAACATGCCGCCGTAGGCGAGGATGGTCACGACGAGGGAGAGCCACACCTGCCCGCTGCGGAACGCCGCGAGCTCGCGGCGCAGGCTCGGCGCCTCCCAGGCGCCGGAATCGGCCGGGACGAGTGCGGCGATGCCGATCAGGGCGAGCACGCCGATCGCGGAGATGGCCCAGAAGGTGGCGCGCCAGCCGGCCTGCTGGCCGAGGAAGGTCCCGAACGGCACGCCCAGCACATTGGCCGCGGTCAGCCCCGTGAACATGATCGCGACCGCGCGGGCCTGGCGTGCCGGCGCGACCAGTCCCGTGGCGACCACGGAGCCGATGCCGAAGAAGGCGCCGTGGCACAGGGCCGCGATGATGCGCCCGGCCATCATGGTGCCGTAGTCGCCGGCCACCGCGGAGAGGGCGTTGCCCGCGATGAAGAGGACCAGCAGCCCCAGCAGCACGCGCTTGCGCGGCAGCCGCGTGGTGGCCGCGGTGAGGAGCAGGGCGCCGACGACGACGCTGAGCGCGTAGCCGGAGATGAGCCAGCCCGCGCTCGCCTCCGAGACGGCGAAGTCGGCGGCGACCTCGGGCAGCAGCCCCATGATCACGAACTCGGTGAGCCCGATTCCGAAGGCGCCGATCGACAGCGCAAGAAGCCCCAGGGGCATGGCAGATGACCTCTCTGCTAGACTCGAATTAGTTGC
This sequence comes from Sinomonas atrocyanea, assembly GCF_001577305.1. Lineage (NCBI taxonomy): Bacteria > Bacillati > Actinomycetota > Actinomycetes > Micrococcales > Micrococcaceae > Sinomonas > Sinomonas atrocyanea. Next base: position 4,243,997 of record NZ_CP014518.1, on the reverse strand, counting down.
AGACGCTGGATATTGCGATTGCAAACGCAATAGTTGCACACGCAAAGACCGGTCTGCAACCCGGCCCCACGTCCCCGTCCCCGCCAGGAGGTCCGCATGAGCATCGACGACGGCGCCGTCGAGGTGCGCGCGCAGGGCTGGCGCACGCTCGCCGCGCTGCACGGGATGATCGAGTCGGAGCTCGAGCGCGCCCTCGCGGCCCTCAGGCTCTCCGTGGTGGAGTACACCGTGCTCGACGCCCTCAGCCGCCAGGACGGCTGGCACATGCGCATGCAGCAGCTCGCGCGGGCCACGGCCCTCAGCCCGAGTGCCACCACCCGCCTCGTCACGCGGCTCGAGGACCGCGGCCTGCTCACCCGGATCCTCTGCGCCGACGACCGGCGCGGGATCTACACCGAGCTCACCGCGTCTGGGCGCGAGCTGTACCTCGAGGCCAGGCCGGTCCACGACGAGGCCCTCGAGCGCGTCCTCGCCGAGGCGGAGGGTCAGCCCGAGCTCGCCGTCCTCGCCCGCGCCCTCCACAGCCTCCCGGTCCCGGCGGTTCAGTAGCCCGGCGGTTCAGTAGCCCGGCGGCGGGTAACCCTCCCTGCGGAAGGGGCGGCGCCACGTCGTCGTCCGCGTAACGCCAGGGAGGTGACCCAGCATGAAGCTGAACAAGAAGGCCTACGACCATGCCAAGGCGCTCGTGCGCGAGGGCAAGGTGGTGCGGGACTCGCGCGACGACTGGAGCGAGCACTCTCCGTCCACCAAGGAGCTGAGCACGTTCCTCGACAAGCACGGCGAAGGCGAGTACTCGCAGTGGTTCCTCGGGATTGACGACGACGCCCCCGAGGGCAGCAAGGCCAAGTACAAGTTCCCCTTCAGCGACCTGAAGAAGGTGCACCGCTGCGCCGTGATCTCGGGCGAGAGCCGCGCCTCGCAGTACGACCACGACGAGATCCGCGAGGCGCTCGGCGACCTGCTCAAGAGGATCGACGAGTCGTAGGGATCAGATCGCACCTCTCGGGAGGTGGGCAGTTTCTTGCAGAGTGTGTAAACTTGCAGAGCCTGCAAAGTTGCGGCCACTCCCACACCCTTCCCGAGAGATCCGGACCCCTCATGTCTCAAGCAGCGACAGGCCCCTCGACGAACGCCGCGGCGTCGAGTGCCGTGATGACCCAGAGGCAGATCATGCTGGTCATCTACGCCCTCATGGCCGGCATGTTCCTCTCCTCGCTCGACCAGACGGTGGTCGGCACCGCCATCCGCACGATCGGCGACGACCTCCACGGCCTCGACCAGCAGGCCTGGGTCACGACCGCGTACCTGATCACCTCGACGATCGCCACGCCGATCTACGGCAAGCTCTCGGACATCTTCGGCCGCCGCCCGCTGTACATCTTCGGCCTGCTCGTGTTCATCCTGGGCTCGTTCCTGTCCTCGTTCTCGACCTCGATGATCATGCTCGCCGCGTTCCGCGCGTTCCAGGGCATCGGCGCGGGCGCGCTCATGTCGCTGCCGCTGGCGATCATGGGCGACATCCTCGCCCCGCGCGAGCGCGCCAAGTACCAGGGCTTCTTCCTCGCCGTCTTCGGCGTCTCCTCGGTGGTGGGGCCGCTGATCGGCGGCGTGTTCGCCGACGCGAGCCAGATCGCCTGGATCACCGGCTGGCGCTGGGTGTTCCTCATCAACGTCCCGATCGGCGTCGTCGCCCTGCTCATGGTGCTCGCCTTCCTGCACCTGCCCAAGTTCCACAAGCACACCGCGCCGCGCATCGACTGGTGGGGCGCCACCGCCGTGGTCGTCACCCTCGTCCCGCTCCTCCTCGTGGCCGAGCAGGGCCGCGAATGGGGCTGGGGATCCACCGCGTCCATCACGTGCTTCGTGGTCGGCGGCGTGGGGCTCATCGCGTTCATCCTCATCGAGCGGGCCATGGGCCCGGACGCGATCATCCCGCTGCGCCTCTTCCACTCGCGCACGTTCTCCATGGCCACCGTCCTCGGCTTCCTCGTGGGCTTCGCGATGTTCGGCGCCATGCTGACCCTGCCGCTGTACCTCCAGCTCGTCACGGGCCTGACGCCCACCGAGTCCGGCTTCGCGACGCTGCCCATGATCGGCGGCCTCATGATCGCCTCGATCGCCTCCGGCCAGATCGTCTCCCGCACCGGCAAGTACCGCATCTTCCCCATCACGGGCACGTTCCTCGTGGCCATGGGCTACCTCGTGCTGACGGGAATGTCGATCGACAAGCCGCTCTGGTACCTCATGGGCGCCATGTTCCTGATCGGCCTCGGCCTCGGCCAGCTCATGCAGTCGCTCGTGCTCGCCTCGCAGAACTCGGTGGCGCCGCGGGACATGGGCGTGGCCACGAGCTCGTCCACGTTCTTCCGCCAGATCGGCGGAACCATGGGCACCGCCGTGCTGCTCTCCATCCTCTTCGCCCTGATGCCGGCCAACATCGCCACGGCCATGCAGAACAAGGGCGATCTCACGAGCGCCCTCGACGCCGCCCTGACCCCCTCGGTCGCCGGCAACCCGGCCAACAAGGGCGTCATGGACCAGATCTGGTCCCCGATCGTGACGCCGATCCAGGCCCAGGTGCAGTCCGGCCTCGACCAGGGCGCGGCCGCCGCGAAGCAGGCCGCGGACCAGGCCGTCACCGCGCAGGTGACGGCCGCCGTCCAGAAGCAGGTCGCCGCCGGCAGGATCCCGGCGTCGGCCGCGCAGGGGATCATCGACAGCCAAGTCGCCGCCGCCAAGCCCGCCGCGGAGCAGTCCGCCCTCCAGATGGCCGCGCAGAAGGCCGGCGCGTCCGTGGTCAACGGCAAGCTCGCGGTCGACTACGCGGACCAGGGCCAGCGCGGCGCGATCGTGGACAAGATCGCGCCCACCCTGATCGAGAAGCTGAAGGAGAACAGCTCCTCCCAGGGCTCCGCGTCCTCCACGACCTCGGACACGTCCTTCCTCAAGGGCGCCGACGCGCGGCTGACCCGGCCGTTCATGGCGGGCTTCAACAGCTCCGCCGTGGTCATCTACTGGGTCGGCTTCGGCGTGATCGTCCTGGCGTTCATCCTCTCGTGGTTCTTCAAGGTCCCGCCGCTGCGCCAGCGCTCCGCCCTGCAGGAGCAGGCCGACGCCGCCGGCACCGCGGACGACCTCGGCTCCGACGCCGCCCTGGCCGCGGCCGAGACCGGCTCGCCGACCGGCCCGGACAGCGGCGCGGTCCGGGTCCACCGGGGGTGAACGAGATGGAACACGGCACCGCCGTCGAGGACGGGCCGGGAACGCTGCGCGAGCGCAAGAAGCAGCTGACCCGGCGCGCCATCCACGACGCCGCGTTCGCGCTCGCGGCCGAGCGGGGGCTCGCGCAGGTGACCGTGGCGGACATCTGCGCGGGCGCCGGCATCTCGGAGCGGACGTTCTTCAACTACTTCCCCTCCAAGGCCGCGGCGGTGCTCGGCCTGCCCGCCACCGCCCTCTCCGAGGAGCAGGAGCAGGCGTTCCTCGCCGGTCCCGGGACGCTCGTGGACGACCTCTGCGAGCTGGTCTCGGGCATCGCCGGCGGACCCGAGGGGGACATCCCGCGGATCAAGGAGCTCATGGGGTTCGAGCCGGACCTGCTCGCGGCCCTGCACCAGTGGTCCTCCGGCGCCCGCAAGGGCGTGATCCGGCTCGCCGAGCAGCGCGCCACGCCGCAGCGCGCCCGGCTCGCCGTGGGACTCGTCTTCGCCGCGCTCATGCTCCACGCGGACACCTCCTACTCCGGCGGCACCGGCCCGGCCTCCCCGGCCGACCTGCGCCAGACCGTGGCCAGGCTGTGCGCCGTGGGCAGGGGCGAGGGGGAATCCGGTTCGGGCTGACCCCGGACCGGGTACATCAGAGCCCGACGGAAGGAGTCCCATGGACTACAGGACGGTGGGCGCCACGGGCGTCCAGGTCTCGCCGCTCTGCTTCGGCACCATGTCGTTCGGCTCGGAGGCGGACGAGGAGGCCTCGGCAGCGATGTACCGGAGGGCCCGCGAGCTCGGCATCAACTTCTTCGACACGGCGGACATCTACGGCGGCGGCCGGTCGGAGGAGATCCTCGGCCGGCTCGCGGCCCGCGAGCGGGACGACCTCGTCATCACCTCCAAGGTCTTCTTCCCCACCGGCGAGGACCCGAACGCGGGGGGCCTCTCGCGCCGCCACATCGTGCAGGCCGTCGAGGCCAGCCTGCGCCGCCTCGGCACGGACCGGATCGACTTCTACTTCGTCCACGCGTTCGACCCGCGCACCCCGATCGAGCAGACGCTGCGGGCGCTCGACCACCTCCAGCAGCAGGGCAAGATCCTCTACCCGGCCGTGAGCAACTGGGCCGCCTGGCAGATCGCGACCGCGCTCGGCATCTCCGCCCGCGAGGGGCTGGCTCGGTTCGAGCTCATCGAGCCGATGTACAACCTCGTCAAGCGGCAGGCTGAGGTCGAGATCCTGCCCCTGGCCCAGGCCGCGAACCTCGGCGTCATCACCTACAGCCCGCTCGGCGGCGGCCTGCTGACCGGAAAGTACCGCGGCGGGCAGCAGCCGGAGGGCGGACGCCTCGTCGAGAACGAGCGGTACGCCAGGCGCTACGGCCTCGAGGGCGACCGGACCACCGCGGAGCGCTTCGCGGACTTCGCGGACGACGCCGGGATCGCGCCCGCCGCTCTCGCCGTCGCCTGGGCGATGGGGCACCCGGGCGTCACCGCGCCGATCATCGGCGCCCGGAACCTCGACCAGCTCGAGGGCTCGCTCGCCGCGCTCGAGGTCGAGATGACGCCCGAGCTGCGGCGGAAGGTCTCCGAGCTCTCCCCGACCCCGCCCCCGGCCACGGACCGGACCGAGACCCTCGGCGGGACCTGGACGTAGTGGCAGCCGAGACCGGGACCGCCGCGCGCCAGCCGTCCATGACGCGAGGCCTGACCCTCCTGTTCGCCCTCGCCTCCGGCGCCGCTGTCGGCAACCTGTACTGGGCGCAGCCCCTGCTGGAGACGATCGCCCGCGAGTTCCACACCACCACCGCCTCCGCGGGCTGGCTCGTGACGGCCACCCAGATCGGGTACGCGGTCGGGATCCTGCTCATCGTCCCGCTGGGCGACGTGGTGGACCGCCGGCGGCTCATCGCCGCGATGATGGTGGCCTCGGCGGGCGTGCTCGTCGCCTGCGCCCTCGCCCCGACCTTCGCCTTCCTGCTCTTGGCCCTGTGCCTGCTCGGGATCACGACGATCGCCGGGCAGATCCTCACCCCGCTCGCCGGCGACCTCGCGGACGACGCGCACCGGGGCCGGATCGTCGGCACCGTCGTGGCCGGGATCCTCACCGGGATCCTGGCCTCGCGCGCCGTCAGCGGCCTCGTCGCCGGCGTCGGCGGGTGGCGCCTGGTGTACGGCGCGGCGGCCGTCGCGATGGTGCTCCTGGCCGGGCTCGTGTGGCGCGCGCTGCCGCCCCTCGAGCGCAAGGCGCGTGTCGCGTACCCGAAGCTGCTCGCCTCGGTGGGGGCCGTCGTCGTCCGCGAGCGCGCGGTGCGGTGGACGCTCATCCTGTCCACGACCGGGTTCGCCGTGTTCACCCTGTTCTGGACCTCGCTGACGTTCCTGCTCGCCGGGCCGCCGTTCCATTACCCGGTCTCGGTCATCGGCCTGTTCGGGCTGGTCGGGATCGCCGGGGCCGTCACGGCGCAGCGGGCCGGGCGCCTCCACGACCGCGGCTGGTCCCTGCCGGCCACGGGGATCGCGTGGGTGCTCGTGCTCGCCTCCTTCGTCATCGGGGCGTTCTCGGGCTCGGCCGTGTGGATGCTCGTGCTCGTGGTGTTCCTCCTCGACATCGCGATCCAGGGCCAGAACGTGCTCAACCAGACGCGCCTGCTCTCGCTCTCGCACGAGGGCCGCAGCCGGATCAACACGGTCTACGTGACCACCAACTTCATCGGCGGGGCCATCGGCTCGGGCGCCGCGGCCCTGCTCTGGTCCGCCGGCGGCTGGACGGCGGTCAGCCTCGCCGGGGCCGGCCTGAGCCTCGTGGCCCTCGCGGCGTGGGCGCTCGGCCGCCGCGGGCCGCTCGTGACCGGCTGAGCCCCGGCGCCCCCTCCCGTCTGAAAGGCACCTCCTGAAGGTCAGCTCCTGAAGGGCACCTCCTGCGAGTAGACCCGCAGGAGGTGCCCTTCAGGACGTGACTCCCAGGAGGTGCCCTTCAGGACGTGACTCCCAGGAGGTGCCCTTCAGGAGATGACTCCCAGAAGGGGGGTCTGGGGGGACCTCGCAGGCCCACCCTCAGCGGCGGCAACGCCCTTCCCGCGGACCTCAGCCGCCCCTAGGGTGGACAGGGATCCCACCAGTCCCCGTCCTACAAAGGAGCAGCCATGGAGTACCGCACGCTCGGGTGCAGCGGCGCCATCGTCTCGGAGTTCGCCCTCGGAACCATGACGTTCGGAGCGGAGGCCGACGAGCCGACGTCGCACGCCATCCTCGACGACTACGCTGCCGCCGGCGGCACCTTCCTCGACACCGCCGACGTCTACACGCGCGGCACCTCCGAGGAGATCGTGGGCCGGTGGCTCGCCGCGAACCCGTCGAAGGCCGAGCAGATGGTGATCGCCACGAAGGGCCGCTTCCCGATGGGCGAGGGCCCCAACGACCTCGGCACCTCCCGTCGCCACCTGCGCACCGCCCTCGACGCGTCGCTGCGCCGCCTCGGGGTGGAGCACATCGACCTCTACCAGATGCACGCGTGGGATCCGCACACGCCGATCGAGGAGACCCTGCGCTTCCTCGACGACGCCGTCGCCGCGGGCAAGATCGGCTACTACGGCTTCTCCAACTTCCTCGGCTGGCAGCTCACCAAGGCGGTCTACGAGGCCAAGGCGCACGGCTGGGCCGCGCCGGTGACCCTGCAGCCGCAGTACAGCCTCCTGGTCCGCGGGATCGAGGCGGAGATCGTGCCCGCCGCGCTCGACGCCGGCATGGGGCTCCTCCCGTGGTCTCCCCTGGGCGGGGGCTGGCTCAGCGGCAAGTACCAGCGCGACACCGAGCCGACCGGCGCGACCCGCCTCGGCGAGAACCCGCAGCGCGGTATGGAGGCGTGGGGGCCGCGCAACGCCCGCGAGAAGACGTGGGACATCATCGACGCCGTGGGCTCGGTGGCCCAGGCGCACGGGGTCTCCCACGCCCAGGTTGCGCTGCGCTGGGTCGCGGACCAGCCCGCCGTCACCTCCGTGATCCTCGGCGCCCGCACCCGCGAGCAGCTCGCGGACAACCTCGCGGCTGCGGACCTGCGGCTCAGCCCGGAGGAGAGCGCCGAGCTCACGCGCATCAGCGAGCCGGAGCACGAGGTGTACCCCTACGGCACCCAGGCGGTCCAGCAGCGCAGCCGCAAGGTCGAGGGCGGCCGGTAGGGGCGGCCTCGGGGTTGACCTGCTCGCGGGGGTTGATCTTCTCGGGGCCGGGTAGGAGCAAGGGCGTCCGTACCCGACAACCGGCAGAGGGAGAGGAACGATGAGCGAAGAGCAGCCCCGGGACACCCGGCCCGAGGACGTCCAGCCCGACGAGCTCCAGTCCGACCAGGAGCGCCTCGACGGGTTCCAGCGGGACACCGGCATCGCGTCCGACAAGGGCGACCAGAAGGCCAAGGACCTTGAGGAGAAGGCCTACGGCGGCGACGACGAGCCGCTGAACGTGCCCCTCCCGGGCTAGCCGTCCGCGTACAGAGCACAGATCCGGCCACGCAACGCCTGGCGTCGCGGGGCCGGATCTGCTGTGTCCGGTTTCTGGTGTCCGGTTCAGCCTCTGGGCGTTACTCCGTCTCGCGGGCGGCCCGTGCCTCGGGGTCGGAATCGGGCCCGAGGTCCCGGTCCACCGCGGCCCGGGTCTCCACATCGTCGGTGTCGTCCGGGAACGGCTCAGGATTCTGCCAGTCCTGGTCGGGAGAGGGCAGTCCGCCCCTGACCTCCTCTTCGACCTCGTGCTTCATCTGCTCGTCGAGTTCCGGACCGTGCTTGTTGCTGCCGCGTTCGATCATGATCCACTCCTTCGGTTCGCAGGTGCGGGGCGCTGCCGCGTCCCGCACTGCCGACTTACCCGCCGGAGCGGCACCCAATCCCGCGGGGGTCAGCGCCAGAAGGCGCTGAGCTCATCCGCCAGAGCTCTGCCCTGGCGGTGGCCCGCGCGGGCGGCCGGGGGCCGTGCCGACAGATCCATCATGTTGCCGCCGAACGCCTGGCGTGAAGGGCCATCCGGGCACACTGTCTCCACCACGCTGCCGGCGGCGCGCAGCTCCTCGACCTGGGATGCGAGCTGCATGCGCCACTCGAGCGGGTGGCGGGTCCTGCCGCCGAAGGGCGAGAGCACCAGCACCCGACTGCAGCCCCTCGCGAGGTCGGCATTCTCGTTGCGGCGGTAGCCGCCGTCGATGTACTGGCGGTTCCCGATCATGTACGGGATGCCGCTCGAGCAGCTCGCCGCGACGGCGTCCACGAGGTCGACGCCGCTGCGGCGGTCGAAGACGACCGGTTCGCCGGAGAGGGCGTCCACAGCTGTGATGAGGATCGTCTGGTCCGGCCAGCTCTGCCGGGGCAGTCGGGCGGCGACCGTGGCACGCCAGCGCTCCCGGGCCGAGACGTCGGAGGCCCCTTCCAGCTCGAGGGCCGCGGCTCCCATCCGGCGGCGCATGTCCGCGGCCGAGTGGGCGGCGGCGATGATCCTCCCGGTCCGCTCGAGGTGGTCCGCCGCGGGCCGCCCCGGGTGCCCGGAGCCGGGGCGCCCCTTGCTGGCGGGCGGCTGCCCGGGTCCGGCGTCGAGGATGGCGGCCAGCAGCTCTGCGGGCTTGGCGCCCGTGATCTGGGCTGCGGCGGTCGATCCGGCCGAGGTGCCGATGATCACCTCTGCCGCGGTCACGTCCAGGCCGCCCTCGCAGAGGCCGGCGATGACGCCGATCTCCCAGGCGTTGCCTACGGAGCCGCCGCCGTGGAGGACCAGCGCACGGCCGGAGGCGGAGATCCGGCCCGTGGCATCGATCTGCTCCCCAGCGGGGTGGGGGCGCGGAGCGCGGGAAGGTGATGAAGGGGTTGCGTCCATGGGAGTCGCCTTTCGGAAACGGTGCCGGCAGGGCGCTCCCGGTGGCGACTATGCCAGCCGCGTGATCGTGGACCGCGGGGGAGCACCCACTGATGCTGCGTTCACGGGTCTCACCTCCTGCCGGTTGGTCACGATTCCCCTGAACGATCGCACACGGGTGCCGGGCGCGCAACCGGCTGTCGCCCGCCTCGGCCCCGCCGGCCGCCAGGCCTGCGCTAGTCGGCGAAGACCTTGCCGGGGTTGAGGATGCCGGGCTGGACCACGGCGAGCCGGTTCGCGGAGGAGACCTCGAGGATCCGGTCCATGTCCCTGAAGGACAGCACGATCTCGCCCGGGCCTGCGGTGGCTCCGCCGGCGAGCCCGGTGCCAGTTTGGGCCCCGGACCGGGCCAGCTGGTCGGCGCGTCCCGGACGACACGCCGACGGTCAGCGGCCCATCAGGGCAGGAGCGGACGGCCCGACCGGGACCGCGGGAACTAGGCCCCCGTGCGCCAGGCCGCGCGCGTGTACTGCGGCGGCCAGTAGTCCAGCTCGACGCCGAGCTCGTGGGCGGCCCGCAGGCCGAAGTGCGGATCGCGGAGGAACTCGCGGGCCACCATGACGGCATCGGCCTCGTCGTTGCCGACGATCTGGGCGGCCTCCTGCGGCGTGGTGATGAGGCCGACCGCGTTCACCGGCATCCCGGTGCCCTCGCGGACGGCGGTGGCGAAGCCCACCTGGTACATGGGCTTGACCGGGATGCTGGCCCGGGCCACGAGGCCGCCGGAGGACAGGTCGAACCAGTCCGCGCCCGCCGCCGCGGCCCATCCGGCCACGGTGATCGTGTCCTCAAGGTTCCAGCCGCCGTCCACCCAGTCCGTGGCCGAGAGGCGCACGAGGAGGGGGACGGCGTCGCCCGCCTCGGCGCGCAGGGCCCGGACGATCTCGAGCAGGATCCGGGCGCGGTTCTCGAGGCTGCCGCCGTACTCGTCGGTGCGCAGGTTGGAGAGCGGGGAGAGGAACTGGTGCACGAGGTAGCCGTGGGCGCCGTGGATCTCGAGTCCGTCGAACCCCGCATCCAGGGCCCGGCGCGCCGCGGCGGCGAAGTCGGCGACGATGCCCTTGATCTCCTCCACGGTCAGCTCGCGGGGGGTGGCGTAGCCGTCGAAGGCGACGGCGGACGGCGCCACGGTCTCCCAGCCGCCGTCCTCGACCGCCTGGCTGCCCTTCCCGCTCCACTCCCGGAACGTCGAGGCCTTCCGGCCCGCGTGGGCGAGCTGCATCGCGGCGGTGGCACCCTGCGAGTGGATGAAGCCGACGATCCGGCGCCACGCGTCCGCCTGGGTGTCGTTCCAGATCCCCGTGTCCCAGTTGGTGATCCGCCCCTCGGGGTTGACCGCGGTGGCCTCGGTCATCACGAGGCCGGCGCCGCCGCGGGCGAGGGAGCCGAGGTGGGCGAGGTGCCAGTCGGTGGGCACCCCGTCCCATTCCTCGACGGAGTATTGGCACATGGGCGAGACCCACAGGCGGTTCCGGACATGGACGCCCCGGATGTCGACGGGGGTGAAGAGCTTCTCGGCAGGCATGCTGCCAAGATTTCCGCGCCGGACCGGCAGCGTCAAATGCCGGGCCGTCGGCGTCGGAGATTAGGCCGGGTCAGTCAGGCTTCGCGAAGGACGCCGCGCTGAGGAACTCGAGCCCCACGAACGCCGAGTCGCCGACCACCCACGCGTCGTGGCCAGGCGGGATCGTGTACGAGCTGCCGGCCGTGATCGTGGCTGTCTCGCCGTTGGTCAGGTGGACCTCGAGGGTGCCGGCCACGCAGTAGCCCACGTGGTTGTTCTGGCAGCTGTCGGTTCCGACCCCAGGCTTGATGCACTCCGACCAGCGCCAGCCGGGGGCGAAGGTGAACCGCCCGATGGTGTAGTCGCCCACGGTGACCAGGTCGATCTCGGACTTGTCCGGGCGGCGCTTCTCGTCCGGATCGTCGTGGGACTTCACGTTCAGGCTCGTGACGACGTTGACGGACACATGGGTGCTCTTGGCGTGCTCCTTCTTGCTCGAGGCCAGTGCCGGGGTTCCTACCATGAGCACCGGTCTCACTGAGCAGGAGGTCGATTGCCATGTCTGTCATCGTCACCGTCAAGGTTCCAGGGGACACGGGCGTCTTCACGAAGTCTCTCGAGGACCGCGCGGAGGAGTACCGGAAAATCGCCGAAAGCGCCAAGGAGCACGGCGCCCTCCACCACCGCTTCGGAGTGGGAAACGGCTACATCCTCATTGACGACGAGTGGGAGTCCGCGCAAGAGTTCGAGAGCTTCTTCAGTGACCCCCAGCTGCGGGACTTCATGGGGACGGTGGGCGCCGACCTCACCGCGGCCCCGCAGATCACCGTCGGGGAGCGGATCGACTCACCCGATTCGTTCTGACCGACTCACCCGGCCCATCAAGGCCGCCGCCCTCACCGCGCACGACGCCGTTCCCACGCCGCGTGCCCGGCCGTCACCACGGCGATGAGCACCGCCGTGGCGCCGAGCCCGAGCAGGAAGATCGCCCCGTACTGGCCGGCGTCCGCGAGCGGCGCGGTGAGGAAGGTGCCCACCGAGCTGCCGAGGAACAGCGCGCACGCGAACAGGGCCACCGCCGTGGCCCTCGCCGCGGGCGCGACCTCGGTGGCCCAGCCCTGCAGCGAGGAGTGCAGGATCGCGTTCGAGGCGCCGACGAGGACCGCGGTGGCCGTGATCGTCACCGGATTCTGCGCGACCGACGACGCCGCGTACCCGGCGAGCAGGACCGTCCCGCCCAGCCCCATGAGCCGCGTGCGGGAGAGGCGCTGCACGAGCCGGCGCATGAGCCGTGCGCCCGCGATCACCCCGACGCCGTACCCGGCCGCGAGCACGCCGGCGAGGGCGATCGGCACGTCCGCGTGCTGCAGGGCAGGCACGAAGTACGTCAGGACGCCCATGAGCACGGCGCCCTCGAGCACCGCTACCCCGTACACCCCGAGCGCGGCGCCCGAGAAGGCCGCGCGGAAGTCGACGGGCCCGCGGCGGTGCGTGCCGCCGTCGTGCGCGCGGCGGAGGAGGACCAGAAGGGCGAGGCAGCCGAGGGCGGGAAGCCCGAACACCACGCGCCAGTCGGTGAAGGCGGCGATGCTGCCGGCCGCGAGGGTGGCCGCCGTGGTGCCCAGGGCCGAGTAGACCTGCAGCTCGGAGAGGCCGCGGGCCTTGGCGACGCCGCTGCGCGTGTCGCCGATGACCGTCAGGAGCGTCGGGTACAGGCAGCCGGCCATGAGCCCGGCGGCGGAGCGGGCCACGAGCAGCCGCGCGTGCGCGCTGAACAGGGTGCTGGCCACCGCCGCGAGGGCCAGGCCCACCAGCGCCGTGCGGAGCACCGCCACGCGGCCGAACCGGTCGCTGATGAACCCCCACACCGGCTGCCCGAGCGCGTACAGGAGCGAGTAGGCGGCCACGAGCCCCACGGCCTCGGCCAGGGTCAGCCCCGTGCGGGCCGCGAGGACCACGAGCATCGGGGGCGTGGCGAACCGGTCGAAGAAGGACAGGAAGCCGATCGACATCAGCACCCGGTCCGGGATGGTGCCCGGCGCTGTCTGCTGCGCGCCTTCCTTGGTCACTGCCACGGCCTCAAGCCTAGGCTGGAGCCATGGCCAACAGCGCGTCAGGCGAATCAGTGATCCGTCGCGTGGTGCGCGTGATGGAGGCCTTCACCCGTGAGCGCCCGGCCCTCACCTCGGCCGAGCTGGCCCGCGCCACTGGCCTCTCGACGTCCACGGCGTACCGTCTCGCCGCCGGGCTCGCCGCAGAAGGGCTCCTGGCGCGCACTGAGGACGGCCGGTTCGCGGTGGGGGCGCGGATGTGGGAGCTGGCCGCCCGCTCCAACCCGCTCGAGGAGTTCCGCCGCCGCGGCCTGCCGTTCCTCGAGGGCGTCCACGCCGCCGTCCGCCAGCACGTCTCCCTCGCCGTCCCCGACCTCGAGAGCGGCACCGTCCTGTACATCGAGCGCCTCGACCGGCACGGCAACGCCGAGGGGAACCTCGGCGAGGTTGCGGCCCGTCTGGCCCTGACCGGCACCTCGACCGGCCTCGCCATCCTCGCCCACGAGGAGCCCGGAGTGCGCGAGCGCGTGATCGCCGCTGCTGCCGCCTCTCCGGAGCCCTCGGCGCACGACGCCGGCCCGCACCTCCGCGCGACCCTCGCCGAGGTGCGCCGCACCGGCTACAGCCGGCTCGTGGGCGCCCTCGGCGAGGACAACGTGGGCTACGCGGTGCCGGTCTTCGGCGCCGGACGGGCCGTGATCGGGGCGGTCTCGGTGGTCATGCCACGCGACGAGGACCGCGCCGAGCTCGTGCTGCCGGTCCTCGTGGCCGCTGGCCGCGGCCTGTCCCGGGCCATGGGTGCCGAGCGCCGCCCCTACGGTGTGGGGGCGTGGATGCGACGGTAGGAGGCCCGCCGTTCTACGAGATGCGAGGCGGCGGCGAACGCCTTGGTGACCGCCGAGCCCAGGGTTGCACCGCCGCCCGGGTAGGCGTCCTTGAACACGGTGGCGGAGCAGTTCCCCGCCGCGTACAGGCCCGGGATGGGCTCACCCCCCGGCGTGAGGACGCGGCCGTCGAGGTCCGTCGCGAGGCCGCCTGCGGTGCCGAGCGCCCCGGCGTGGAGGCGCACCGCGAAGAACGGCGCCGTCTCGAGCGGGGCAAGGCACGGGTTGGGCCCGACCGCCGGGTCGCCGAGGTGCCGGTCCTGCTCGGTGGAGCCCCGGCCGAACTCCGCGTCGACCCCCGCCCGGGCGTCGGCGTTGAACCTCCGCACCGTCACGGCGAGGGCCGTGGCGTCCACTCCGATCGCCTCGGCGAGCCCGGCGAGGGTCTCGGCCCGGTGCATCCACTCCGGCACCGTCCCGACCGGGCTCCCGGCCACGGGGTACCGCGACCGGTAGGCGGCATCGAACACGAGCCACGCAGGGCTGTTCGCGGGCTTCGATGTGCCCGAGTCCACGTTCGCGAAGACCCGGGAGAGGTCGTGGTAGTTCATGGCCTCGTTCACGAACCGGCGCCCCGCCGCGTTGACCGTGATGGAGCCGGGCAGGGTCATCTCGACGTTGCCCATACGGCCGGTCGGCGCGCCGTCGTATTCCCAGCCGTCGGGGGCGATCACGGGAACGCCCCAGATCGCCCCCGTCTGGGCGAGCATGGCACCAGCCCTGAGCCCGAGGAGCAGCCCGTCGCCGGTGTTGGACGGCGCGCCGATGGGGGTGATGGGGAACCTCAGGAGCGAGCCCGCGAGGGCCTCGTTGCGTTCGAACCCGCCGGAGGCGATGAGGACGTCGTGGACCTCGAGCGTGGCGGGCTGTGCGCTACCGTCGCCGATGCGCACGAGCCAGCCCTCGCCGTCGTGCGCCTCGAACCCGGTCACGGGGGCCGAGACGGCGAGGTGCACGCCGCGCTCGAGCGCGGTGGCGATCAGGGTGCCGACGAGCGCCCCGCCCATGGTGCGCACCCCGGCGACGGCGCGCCGCTGGAGCAAGGACGGATCGGGGGAGGCGCCGTGGAGGTGGTCGCGCTCGTTCATCGAGATGAGCGGCAGGTAGGTGGGCGGCCGAAGGGCCTCGGCGAGGCCGGGGGCGCCGGGGAAGTCGGCCGGGTTGAAGGGGTCGTTGTCAAGGCTGCGGCCCGCTGCCACGGCGCCGGGCCACTCCATGTGGTAGTCCGGCCGGTCGAGGGGCCTGAGCGCAACATGGGTCTCCCGGTCGAGGAACTCGATGGCCCTGCGCGAGGTGCGCAGGTACCAGTCGATCTCCTCCTCCGTCATCGCTCCCTCCGTGGCCGCACGCAGGTATGCCGCGGCGCGCCCGGGCGAGTCGGTGCCGGGGGACATGAGTGGGTTGTCGGGCGCCCAGATCACGCCGCCGCCCGTGGCACTGGTCCCGCCGAGCCGGGAGGCCTTCTCGAGGACGACGACGCGCAGCCCCGCCGCGGCGGCCCGGCACGCCGCCACGAGCCCCGCGGCGCCGGAGCCCATGACCGCGAGGTCGTAGGCCGGAGCCAGCTCGGCGACGGGGGTCAGGAAGGGCGCGGTCACGAGCGGCCGCCTCGGGCGCAGAGCGCAGTGGCATCCCGGGCGCTGCGGTCGGGGGCCGCGGCCGGCAGGTCGACCGCGATCTTGCCGACCCGCTGGGTGCGGTCGCGCAGGAGCCGGAAGGCGCCGTCGAGCTCGTCGAAGCCGAAGCGGTGGGTGATGAGGGGCCGGCACGCGTCCTGGTTGCGGTCCAGGAGCGCGAGCGCGTCGTCGAGATGCAGGGAGTTGCGCGAGCCGAGCAGGTCGATTTCCTTGATGGGCAGCGAGCGCATGGACAGGGTGAGCTCGCGGTCGCTGATGCCGACCGCGACCACTCGCCCGGCGGGGGCCACGAGGTCCACTGCCGTAGCGAGCGAGGCGGGGGCTCCGGTTGCGTCGATGACGAGGGAGGGGCCCTGTCCGTCGGTCCAGGCATCGAGGACCGCGCGGTGGGCGACGTCGGGGAACCCCCGCTCCACGGCCAACGCGTGGGCGGCGCCGAGCCCGGCCGCGAGGCCGAGGCGCTCTGTGTCGGTGTCGAGCACCGTGACGCTGCACCCCGCCTCGCGCAGGGCGAGCAGCGCGAAGAGCCCTATGGGCCCCGCTCCGCTCACGAGCACGCGCTCCCCGCGCTGGGCCCGGCCGCGGCGGACCGCCTGGAGCGAGATCGAGACCGGCTCCCACAGCGGCGCCAGGTCCACGGGCAGGCTCTCGGGGATCCGGCGGGTCCGGGCGAGCGGGACGAGCATGAACTCGGCGAGCGCCCCGTCGTCGTCATAGCAGCCGTACACGCTCATGTGAGCGCAGGCGTTGGGCCTCCGGATCGTGCAGGCGTAGCAGCGGCCGCAGGCCGCGAAGGGCGAGACCACCACGTCGTCGCCCACCGCGAACGGACCGCCCTCGTCCTGCGGATGCAGCCGCGTGATCGTCGCCGAGAACTCGTGGCCCTGGACGATCGGCAGCTCGGTCGCGTAGTCGTCCTCCCAGATGTGCGCGTCGGTGCCGCACAGCGTCACGCTCCGCACGCGCACGACGCCGCGTCCCGGCTCGGGCGCGGGGATCGGCGCCTCCTCGTAGCGGATCGTCTCGGCCGCGACGGTGCGGGCGAGCCTCATCGGGCCGGCTCCTCGGCAGGAGCGGGGTCCAGCCGCTCCTTGCCGAAGAACGGGCTCCAGGCCGAGACCGTCCGGCGAGCGATCAGCCCCTCCCGGCGGAACGGGTCGTCGTCGAGGAGGGCCGCGACGTCGTCCGCCGATTCCCCTGAGAAGACCAGAAGCGCCCGGGTGCCGCCGTCGGCCGGGCCTGAGACGACGAGGCGCCCGGATTCGTGGAGGCCGGACAGGAAGGCGACGTGCTCGGGGCGGTGGGCGTCCCGTTGCCGGGGCGCGTCAGTGTACTCGTAGGTGACGGCGAAGAGCGCCATGGGTCCTCCGGGGTTCTCGAGGGGGTGGGCTTGGTCCCGCTCAGTCTGCTGGGCCGGATCCCGGGTCCGGAGGCAGCATCCCAATGAATGGGATCGACACTCCAGGCGCGGACCGCGCCTCCGGCATCCCCGACACGTCTCCCCTCACCAGGAAAGGGCGTCACGAGGGTGCCCAGCGCGGCCCGCGCACCGAGCCGCTCGCGGATCACCTCGCAGGTTGCCCTCCCGCCCACCGCGGCGACGCGGCCGGACGTCTGGGCGAAGACGCAGCCCTGCGGGCGCTTGCCCGTGCACCCGGCTCCTCCCCCCAGTTGCACGCGAGTTCCCGGCTCGCTCCGGTCCCGAAATCCACGGGGCGCGCCCGGGCCTCCCGCGGGGAGAGCCCCCTGGCAGGTGCTTGAATGGGCCCGTGGAGATCAGGTGGCTCGAGGCGTTCGTCGCGGTGGCCGAGGAGCTGCACTTCGGGCGCGCGGCCACGCGGCTGCACATGGCCCAGTCGCCGCTGAGCCAGACCATCCGCAAGCTCGAGAAGGACATGGGCGTGCCGCTGTTCGACCGCAGCACGCGCAGCGTGGCCCTCACCCCCGCCGGCCGCTCCCTCCTGCCGCACGCCTACCGCGCCCTGGACGAGCTCGAGGTCGCCCGGCAGGCCGCCCACGCCTCGGTGGGGACCGTCTACGGGCACCTGACCATGAGCTTCACCGGCGCCATCAACCACCGCACCCTCCCGCGGCTCACCCGGGCGCTGCGCCGCCGCTACCCGGACGTGGTCCTCTCGCTGCAGGGCCGCGTGGTGACGGGCGACGCCGTCGCGCAGCTCATGCAGGGAACGCTCGACCTGGCGTTCGTGGGACTCCCGCTCGACCCGTCCCCGCTCGCCTCCCGCCTGATCGCGCGGGAGGCGCTCGGCGCCGTCGTGCCCGTGGACCACCCCCTCGCCCAGCGCGCCGCGCTCGACCTCGCCGAGCTGCGCGAGGAGGACTTCATCATGATGCCCTCCGGCGGCGGCTCGGACCTCGAGCGCACGGCCACGGCAGCCTGCGTCGCCGCGGGGTTCAGGCCCCGCGTGGTGCAGACGATCGGCGACCCGTTCATGATCCTCACGTTCGTCGCCGCCGGGATGGGCGTGAGCCTCGTGAGCGAGGGCATGAGCGACATCCTGCCGCACGGGGCGGTGTACGTCCCGCTTTCCGGCCCCCAGCCCTACCTCCAGCACGGGCTCGCGTGGGCCCCCGCCAACCCCTCCCGCGTGCTGCCGCACGTGCTCGAGGTCGCCGAGCAGGTGCTGCCCACGCCGGCGTGACCCCGCTGGCCAGGTGCCGGCCATCTGGAATTGGTAGGATCCGGCGGTGAGCGCGAGCGTGTCGGTCCCGGCCTATTTCCCGTCCCCCACCGTGAGCGGCTTCCATCTCGGACCGCTGACCATCCACTTCTATGCCCTGTGCATCATGCTCGGCATCGCCGTCGCCGTGTGGATCACGGCACGCCGGTGGCGGCAGCGGGGCGGGCGGCCCGGCGAGGCGATCGACATCAGCCTGTGGGCCGTGCCCTTCGGGATCGTGGGCGGACGCATCTACCACGTCATCACTGACCCCGAGCTGTATTTCCTGCCCGGGAAGAACCCGTGGAACGCGTTCGCCATCTGGGACGGCGGCCTCGGCATCTGGGGCGCCGTGGCGCTCGGCGCGGTGGGCGTGTGGATCGGCTGTCGCCGCGCCGGCGCCTCCTTCCTCGGCTTCGCCGACGCCGTGGCCCCCGGGGTGCTCGCCGCGCAGGGGATCGGCCGGTGGGGCAACTGGTTCAACAACGAGCTCTACGGCGACCCGACCACGCTGCCCTGGGGGCTGCAGATCCACCAGATGGACCTCTCCACGGGCCGGGCCGTCACGGACGCCGCCGGCAACCCGGTGGTGCTCGGGTACTTCCAGCCCACCTTCCTCTACGAGTCGATCTGGTGCCTCGTGACCGCGGCCGCGATCATCTGGCTCGACCGGAAGGTTCGGCTCGGCGCCGGGAGCGTGCTCGCCCTCTACGTCGCGGTCTACACGGCCGGGCGGTTCGTCTTCGAGCTCATGCGCTCGGACTACGCCAACCTCATCCTCGGCCTCCGGGTCAACACCTGGGTCTCCGGCCTGCTGTTCATCGCGGCCGTGGTCGCGTTCCTGCTGACCTTCCGGCGTCCGCGCTCGCAGGCCCGGCCCGAGGAGGCCTCGGCTCCCGCCGTGGAGTGACCCTTCCGGATTGTGTGCGAACTGCACATAGTCCTAGATCAACTAAGTGTTGGACGCGCCACAATGGGCGCCCCCATGCTGGATGAGCCGCCACCTCCCGTGAGCGGCATCACCCGAAGGGAGCATCCATGTCAGCGTCGACATCCGCCGACTCCCGCACGCCGCGCACCCAGAACGCGCGGATTGCGGCCCTGTCCGGTTTCCTCGGCAGCACGCTCGAGTACTACGACTTCTTCATCTTCGGCTCCGCCGCGGCCCTGTTCTTCGGCAAGCTGTTCTTCCCCGACTCCGGCGCGGCCGGGACGCTGCTCTCGTTCGCCACCCTCGGGGTCGCCTACGTCGCCCGCCCGCTCGGGGCCGTGATCTGGGGCCACTTCGGCGACCGGATGGGGCGCAAGAACGTCCTGCTGCTGACCCTCGTGCTCATGGGCGCCTCGACGTTCCTCATCGGCTGCCTCCCCACCTACAGCGCCGTCGGGGGCCTCGCGCCCACCGCGCTCATCGCGCTGCGCTTCATCCAGGGGCTCTCCGCCGGCGGAGAGTCGCCGGGCTCGAGCTCCCTGACGCTCGAGCACGCGCCCGAGGGCCGCCGGGCCTTCTTCACGAGCTTCACCATGAGCGGCATCCAGTTCGGCATCGTGGTCTCGAGCATCGTGTTCATCCCGGTCACCATGCTCCCGCAGTCGGTCCTCATGTCCTGGGGCTGGCGCATCCCGTTCCTGCTCAGCGCCGTGGTCACATTCGTCGCCTTCTACCTGCGCCGCCGGCTCGAGGAGCCCGAGCTGTTCGCCGAGATCAAGGAGGACGCCAAGACCGCCGCGGTCCCGCTCGTGGACCTGTTCCGCAACGACTTCCCCAACGTGGTCCGGGTGACCCTCGCCGCCCTCGTGACCATGGTCGGCACCGTCTTCACCGTCTTCGCCCTGACCTACGCGACCGCGGTGGTGAAGCTGGACAAGCCGACCATGCTCGTCGTGATCGCGGTGGCCAACGCCGTCACGGTCTTCACGCAGCCGCTCTTCGCGCTCCTGGCGGACAGGATCGGCCGCAAGCCGGTCTTCATCGTCGGCGCCCTGGGCAGCGCCGTCATGGTGTTCGCGTTCTTCGGGGCCCTCTCGACCCGGAGCTGGCCGTTGATCTTCGCCACCGGGATCGGCCTCACGGGCGTCTTCTACGCCATGCCCAACGGCGTCTACCCCGCCTACTTCCCCGAGCTGTTCCCGGCCAGGACGCGCTATTCCGGCATGGCCGTGAGCCTCATGCTCGGCCTCGTCGTGGCCGGCTTCACCCCGGCCATCGGCGCCGCGATCACCGCGGGCGACTCCGCCAACTGGGGCCCCGTGGGCTGGATGACGGTGGCCTTCTGCCTCGTCTCCGCACTGGCCGTGCTCTCGGCGCGCGAGACGTACCGGGTGCCCAAGGACGAGCTCGGCCGCCGCTCCCGCCGCGCGGAGCCGTCCGAGGCGCTCCCCGTCCCGGCCCGGGGAACGGCGGGGAACTGATGCCCGCCAGCGGGACAGTCCCGGCGCGGCGCCGGTGCCTCGTGATCGGGGCCGCCTCGGGCATCGGCCGCGCGGTGGTCGAGCGCCTGGCCCCTGCCGCGGTGGCCCTGGTCGCCGCCGACCTGCCCGGTGCCCCGCGGCACGGCGCCGACGCCGGCGTGGCCCACGTGGACCTCGACGTCACCGATCCGGCGTCCGTCGAGGCGGGCGTCGCCAAGGCCCTCGCGGAGACCGGCGGCCGGCTCGACGTCGTCGTCAACACTGCCGGGATCGTCGGCGGGGTCCGCCCGGCGGCCGAGGAGACCGTCGAGTCCTTCGAGCGGATGCTGCGGGTCAACCTCACGGGGGCGTTCCTCGTCTCCCGGGCCGTCCTGCCGCACCTGGCCCGCAGCGGCTCGGGCCGGCTCATCCACTTCGCCTCGACCGCGGGCAAGGAGGGCGTGGCGGGGATGGCCGCCTACTCCGCGAGCAAGGCCGGGATCATGGGCCTCACCAAGGCCCTGGCCAAGGAGTACGCGGCCTCGGGCGTCACCGTGAACGCGGTGGCGCCCGGCAAGGTCGCCACGCCCCTCATCCGCGACCTCGCGGTGACGGACGCGGACCTCGCCCGGATCCCGATGGGCCGGCTCGGCACCGCGGAAGAGGCCGCCGCCCTCGTTGAGTACATCGCCTCCCCGGACGCCTCCTACACCACCGGGTTCGTCTACGACCTCTCCGGCGGCCGCGCCACCTACTGACCCCACCGACAAGGACCACCATGACCGCCCCCAGCCACCTCATCGGCCTCATCGGCGCCAACGTCGCCGGCTCGCTCAGCCCGCTCCTGCACGAGCGCGAGGCCGCCGCCCACGGCCTCCGCTACGCCTACCGCACGCTGGACCTCGACGCGCTCGGCCTCGCGCCCGACCACGCCGGGCAGCTCGCGCGGGACGCCGCCCGGCTCGGCTACACGGGCCTGAACGTGACGCACCCGTGCAAGCAGTCGGTCATCGCCGGCCTCGACGGGCTCTCCGACGACGCGCGGGAGCTGGGGGCGGTCAACACGGTCGTCATCGACATGCACGATCGCGGCCCGCGCCGCGGCGGATCGGGCGCCGCCGCGCGGCTCACCGGCCGCAACACCGACCACACGGGCTTCCGCACGGCGCTCCTGGAGGGCCTGCCCGGCGCGGCCCTCGGCACCGTGCTGCTCGTCGGCGCGGGCGGCGCCGGCTCGGCCGTGGCCCGCGCCCTCCTCGACGCCGGCGCCGGGACCCTCCTCGTGGCGGACGCCGAGCCTGCCCGCGCCGAGCAGCTCGCCGCCCGCCTCGCCGGGCGCCGCGCCGGGAAACCAGCCGGGAACGCAGCCGCGGCCGACGGCGCGGGGCGGGTCGCCGCCGTCGTCCTTGACGAGGTGCCCACCCGCCTCGCGGAGGCCGACGGCGTGGTCAACGCGACGCCGATCGGCATGGTCGGGCACCCGGGCACCCCCTTCGACGCCTCCGCGCTCACGTCGCGGCACTGGGTGGCCGACGTCGTCTACCGCCCCCTGGAGACCCAGCTCGTGAAGGCCGCCCGGGCCGCCGGGTGCCGCGTGCTCGACGGCGGCTGGATGGCCGTGGCGCAGGCCGCCGACTCGTTCGAGCTCTTCACCGGCCGCCGCGCAGACCGCGCCCGCATGCGCGCCCACTTCCTCGAGCTCGCCGCGCAGGCCGGAACGGAGCTGTCATGAGTGCGCCCTACCGCGTCGGGATCGTGGGCTGCGGGGCCATCAGCCGCAACCACCTCGAGGCGTTCGCCGCGATCCCCGAGGCCACGGTCGTGGCCGTGTGCGACGTCGACCCGGGCCGTGCCCGCGAGACCGCCGAGCGCTGGCGAATCCCCCACGCGTTCGGCTCGGTCGGGGAGCTCCTGGCCGCCGGCGTCGACCTCGTCTCGGTGTGCACTCCGCACCCCACCCACGAGGCCGTGGTCCTCGCCGCCGCGGCGGCGGGGGCGCACGTCCTCTGCGAGAAGCCGATCGCGATCGACCTCGCCTCCGCGGAGCGGATGGTCGCCGCGTGCGACACCGCCGGCGTGCGCCTGGGAGTCCTGTTCCAGCGCCGCTTCTGGCCGGCCGCGCAGCGCCTCCGCGCCGCGGTGGACGACGGCACGCTGGGGCGGCCGATCCTCGGCCACGCCTCGGTGCTGCTGCACCGGGAGCCGGAGTACTACAGCGCCGCCGCCTGGCGGGGGACGTGGGCCACCGACGGCGGCGGCGTGCTCATGACCCAGGCCATCCACTACCTCGACCTCCTGCAGTGGCTCATGGGCGACGTCGTCGAGGTGCACGGGTACCTCGGCACGTTCACGCACGCGATCGAGGTCGAGGACACCGCGGCCGCCGTGCTCCGCTTCGCCTCCGGGGCGATGGCCACGCTCTCCGCGACGACCGCCGCCGCCCCGAGCCTCGGGGTCAGCATCCGCATCACGGGCGAGACCGGCGCGACCGCCGAGCTCACCGAGTTCCCCGAGGGCACCGACGGCCGGGTGACCATCCTCGCCCGCGGCCGCACGATCGACTCCGAGCCCGCGCACCCCGCCGGCATCGACCCGGACGTGGACCTGGCCACCATCAACGGCCAGCTCATCCCGCACCACACCACCCAGATCCGCGACTTCGTCGAGGCCCTCGGCGCCGGCCGCGAGCCGGCCGTCACGGGCCACGACGCCACCGCGGCCCTGACGATCCTCCTCGCCGTCTACGAGTCCTCGCGCACCGGCCGCCCGGTCCGCCTGGCCCAGCCCGCCGCCACCCCAGAAGGTGCCTCATGACCCACCACGCCTCCCAGCCGCTCATACTGGGCCGCAACGGCCGCCCGGCGCGCACCCTCCGCAACCGGCTCGTGAGCTCCCCGATGGAGCGCAACTACGGCACCACCGACGGGCGCATCACCGCCCAGTACACGGACTACCTCGTGGCCCGCGCCCGGGCCGGCCTCGCCATCGTCACCACCGAGGCCACGTACGTGCGCGCCGACGGCAAGGGCCGCACCCACCAGCTCGGCCTGCACACCGACGCCGTCCTCCCGGGATTCCGGGAGCTCACCGACGCCATCCACGCGACGGGCGCGCTCGCCGCCGTCGAGATCAACCATGGCGGACGCACCGCCCAGTCCGCGGTGAGCGGTCTCCCGCCCGTCGCGCCCGCCGCGGTGCCGTGCGAGGTCGCCGGCGGCGAGCTGCCCCGGGCCCTCAGCACGCGCGAGTGCCACGAGCTCGTGGACGCCTACGCCCAGGCGGCCCGCCGGGCCGTCGCGGCCGGGTTCGACGCCATCAGCATCCACGGCGGGCACGGCTACCTCGTCCACCAGTTCATGTCCGCCCGCACCAACGGCCGCTCCGACGAGTTCGGCGCCCCGGAGCACTTCGCCAACCTCGTGATCCGGGCCGTCCGGGCGGCCGCGCCCGAGGCGCTCGTGGGGATCCGCCTCTCCGTGCTCGAGGGCGTCCCGGACGGACTCGGCGCCGAGGAGACCCTCGAGGTCGTCTCGCGGCTCGACCTGGAGGCGCTGGACTTCCTGGACCTCTCCGCCGGCTCCTACGAGGCCGGCGAGTGGATCGTGCAGTCGGGGGAGTGGAGGCCCGGCGTCCTCGCCGACTACGCCCGCGCCTACCGCCGCTTCGGCCTGCCCCTCGGCCTCGCGGGGCGGCTCAACTCGCCCGAGGCCATCGAGGCGGTGCTCGCCGACGGCGTGTGCGACTTCGTCTCCCTCGGCCGTGCGGTGCACGCCGACCCGGCCTTCGTCCAGGGCGTCCTGGACGGTGCCCCGTACCGGCCCTGCATCGCCTGCAACGTCTGCATCGACAACCTCGGCCTCGGCCAGGTGACGTGCACCGTCAACCCGGCGGTCGGACGCTCGCGGGTTCCCGTGCCGGCCCCGCGCCTCGTGGCGGCCGACGACGCGGGCCGGCCGGGCGCCGTCGTGCGCTCCTCCCCGCCCCACACCGTGGTCCTCGGCGCCGGGCCCGCGGGCCTGACCGCCGCGCGCGAGCTCGCCGAGGCCGGTGCGCGCGTCACGCTGCTCGAGGCGGGGGAGCGGATCGGCGGCCAGTTCGCACTCGCCGCCGGGATGCGCCCCACGCCCGACTTCCACCGCTACCTCGACTGGAACCGTGCCGAGCTCGCGCGCCTCGGGGTCGAGGTGCGCCTCGGCGCCGCCGCGGACGTGCGGGACCTCGCAGGCCTCGCGCGGGCGCTCGGCGCCGACGGGATCGTCCTCGCCACCGGCGGGACCCGCCCCGCGCCCGGCCTTCCGGTCACCGGCGGCCGCGCCAAGGCGCCCGACGGCGTGCTCGACGTCCGCGACTGGCTCGCCGCCCGCCCGGGCCTCCTCGCCGGCGACCGCCGCCCGAAGAGGGCGCCTGGCCCGCCGCGGTGACGATCTGGGGCGCCGACTCGGTGGCCCTGTCCGTGGCGGACACCCTCGCGGCCCACGGCACGCGCGTGCTGCTCGTCGGGCCCGAGCAGGCCATTGCCCCGGAATCCGGGCGCCGCGCCAAGATCCTCGCCGTCCCGCGGCTCGAATCCAGCCCGCACGTGCGGATCGTGCTCGACGCCCGCATTGTCGAGGCCGTTGCGCCCGGCACCCCGGAAGGCCGCGTCCGCGTCGTCGGGGCCGACGGAGAGCGGTGGCTCGAGGCGCCCGGGCCCCTCCTGGTCTCCCGCGGCGTGGTGCCCCTCGGCGCGGCGGTGGACCGGGAGGGCCGCGAGGCCGCGTTCGGGCTCGGCGCGGGCGTTCCGGTGGTGCTCGCCGGGACGGTCGTCGACCAGACCCCGCCCACGGCGTCGAATGCGATCAAGAGCGGGTACGACGCCGCCGAGCGCCTCGCCGCCGCCCTCGCACCTGCCGCATCGCCCACCCCCTCCGCCCCGATCCTCGAAGGAGCATCCGCATGACCGCCGCCCAGACCGCGTCCGCGCCGCGGCGCCCCGTGGGCCTCGCCCAGCTCTCCCTCCTCGGGACCGCCCCGCCGGACCTCGTCCTCCTCGCCGCCGAGGCGGGGTTCGACTTCATCGGCGCCCGCGTCCGTCCCGTGACCTCGGCCGAGCGGCCGTACGACCTGCAGCCCGGAGCACCGATGCTCGCCGAGACGCTCGCCAACGTCCGCTCCACCGGCGTGCGCGTGGTGGACATCGAATTCCTCCTCATGGACGGAACGGGCGGGGTCCATGGCCAGCGCGACGCCTGGCTGCGCATGTTCGAGGCCGGGCACGCCCTCGGCGCCCGGACCGTGACCGTGGCCGGAGCCGATCCCGAGCCTGCCCGGTTCGCCGAGAACCTCGCCCGGATGGCCGAGGACGGCCGGGAGTTCGGCATCACGCCCACGCTCGAGCCCATCTCCTACCAGCGCATCAGCTCGCTGCCCGCGGCCGCTGCGGCAGCCCGGGCCGCCGGCACCCAGGTCGTCGTCGACACCCTGCACTTCCGCCGCTTCGGCGGCACGCTCGGGGAGCTCGCAGCCATCGCCGACCTCGTCCCGATGCTCCAGCTCTGCGACGCCCCGGCCCAGCGCCCCGGGGACCGCGAGGGCCTCGTCCACGAGTCCCGCGCCGCCCGCCTGGTCCCGGGCGAGGGCGGCCTCGCGCTCGCCGAGATCGTCGCCGCCCTGGCCCCGACGCTGCCGGTGAGCGTCGAGGCGCCGTCTCCGCGCGACGTCGAGCGCCTCGGCGCGCTCGGCTGGGCGCGCCGCCTGAAGCAGGGCGCCGACCGCGTGCTCGCGGACGCCGAAGCGCTCGCCCAGGCACGGGCCACTGGACCCGCCCACCCCACCCGCACTGCACCGAACGGAGCCTCCGCATGACCGCCCCCGTCCCGACATCCTCTGCCGCCCCCGCCGTCCAGACCGACGTCCTCGTCATCGGCTCCGGCGCCGGCGGCCTGTCCGCGGCCGTGACGGCCGCCTACCACGGACTGCGCGTCGTGGTGGTCGAGAAGGCCGAGGTCTGCGGCGGCGCCACGGCCTGGTCCGGCGGCTGGGCGTGGACCCCCGGCAACCCGCTCGCGAAGGCCGACGGCGTGGACGAGGACCCCGAGCAGTTCCGCACCTACCTCCGCCACCGGCTCGGAGACCGGTACGACGCCGCCCGCATCGACGCGTTCCTCGACGCCGTGCCCCACATGGTCGGCTTCTTCGAGGGCAGGACGTGGCTGCAGTTCACGCCCGGCGCGAAGATCAGGGACATCTACGGCAAGACCCCCGGCGCGGGGACGGGACACCGCTCCGTCGGCCCGGCGCCGATCAACGCCCGCCGCCTCTCGCCCCGCGTGCGGAGGCTCCTGCGCGGTCAGCTCTACGAGACCTCGTTCCTCGGCATGGGCATCATGGCCGGCCCGGACCTGACCAGGTTCCTCTCGGCGTCCCAGGGCTCGCTGCAGGGCCTTGCGTATGCGGCCTGGCGGGTGGGGCGGCACGTCCTCGACCTCGCCGTGCACCGCAGGGGCATGCAGCTCGTCAACGGGACCGCGCTCGTGGGGCGGCTCCTGCAGAGCGCCGAGGACCTCGGCGTCGACGTGCGGGTCTCGACCCCCGCCGTCCGGCTCACCACCGACGACTCGGGGCGCGTCACCGGCGCCGTGGTGAGCGGACCGGAAGGACGGTACGAGATCGAGGCCGCGCGCGGCGTCGTCCTCGCGGCCGGCGGGTTCCCGAACGACGTGCAGCGGCGCGCCGCGCTGTTCCCCAAGACGCCCACCGGGCGCGAGCACTGGACGCTCGCGCCGAAGGAGGCCGACGGCGACGGGATCACGCTTGGCGAGTCGGTCGGGGCGCAGTTCGTCACCGATGTCGAGTCGCCCGCGGCGTGGTGCCCGGTCTCGCTCGTCCCGTACCGCAGCGGCCGGGTTGGGAACTTCCCGCACATCATGGACCGCGCCAAGCCCGGATCGATCGGCGTGCGCCGGGACGGGAAGCGGTTCGTCAACGAGGCGAACGGCTACTACGACTACGTCTCAGCGCTCGTCGCCGCGACGCCGGAGGGCGAAGCGGTCGAATCGTGGCAGATCGCCGACTCGCGGTTCGTGCGCAGGTACCCGCTCGGCATGGCCAAACCGCTTCCCGTGCCCCTGTTCCCGTACCTGCGCTCCGGCTACCTCAAGCGCGGGCGGACCCTCGAGGAGCTCGCCGCGGCGTGCGGCATCGACCCGGCCGGCCTGCGCGAGACGGTCGAGCGGTTCAACGAGGGCGCCCGGCGCGGGGCGGACCCCGAGTTCGAGCGCGGCGAGACCGAGTTCAACCGGTACGGCGGCGACCCGAAGGTCGGGCCGAACCCCTCGCTCGCACCGATCGAGAAGGGCCCGTTCTACGCGGTCAAGGTGGTGCCCGGGTCATTCGGGACCTTCGCGGGGCTCGCCGCGGACGGGCGGGCCCGGGTGCTGCGGGCCGACGGCTCCGCGGTCGAGGGCCTGTACGTGGCCGGCAACGACCAGGCCAGCATCATGGGCGGCTTCTACCCGGCCGGGGGCATCAATCTCGGGCCGGCGCTGACGTTCGGGTACGTCGCGGGCCGCGAGCTGGCCCGGGCCGAGCGCTACGAGGACGACGGCTCGGTGCCCGCCGAGCACGCCCAGGCCTGATCCGAGGGCCTGCGCGAGCGATTCTGCTCATGCTCGAGGGGCGCCCCGGCGTGCCGAGGCCGGACACGCCGGGGTCGCACCCTCGGGTCGGCCGGGCGTGAGCAGAATCGCGCCCTCAGCCCCTCAGCGCCTCAGCCCTCGAACCCCGTGGACCCGCTCACCGACTCCCACGCGGTGACCTCCGCCGCCTGCGCCTCGGCCACCGCGCGGTAGCCAGCCAGTGCGTCCCGGCCGAGCAGCAGGAACGCCGGCGTCTGCTCGGCGTCCACCGCGGCGATGATGGCCCGGGCGGCCTTGGCCGGGTCGCCGGCCTGGGTCCCGTGGACCGTGTCGTGCTCCTTGCGCCGCTGCCCGGCGGTCTCGGCGTAGTCCGCGATGGGCTCGGCAGACTGGGTCAGCGAGCGGCCCGCGAAGTCGGTCCTGAACGCGCCCGGCTCCACGGCGGTCACCGAGATCCCCAGCGGCGCGAGCTCCTTCTGGGCCGAGCCCGAGATGCCCTCGAGCGCGGCCTTGGTGGCCGAGTAGTAGCCGGAGCCGGGCGGGCAGAGCCGCGCCCCGATGGAGGAGATGTTCACGATCGCCCCCGAGCGGCGGTCACGCATACCCGGCAGCACCGCCTTCATCAGGGCCACGGGGCCGAACACGTTGGTCGCGAAGAGGCGGGCCACGTCGGCGTCGTCGCCCTCCTCCACGGCTGCCCGGTACCCGTAGCCGGCGTTGTTCACGAGCACATCGATGCGCCCGAAGCGATCCTGGGCGGCGGCGACGGTGGAGGCCACCTGCGCCGGGTCGGTCACGTCGAGCGGGACGGCGAGGGCCGTCTCGGGGTGGGCGTCCGCGAGGTCGGAGACGGAGGCGGCGTCGCGCGCGGTCACGACGGCGCGGTCGCCGCGGGCGAGGACGGCCTCGGCGAGGGCGCGGCCGAGCCCGGTGGAGCAGCCGGTGATGAGCCAGACGGGTGAGACGTCCATGGGTTTCCTTCCGTGGGTCCAGCGGGTAACTACACCAGTCAACGCGCTCGCGGCCGTCTGCGGGAGGCAGGGCCGATCCCTGGACCGGCAGTGCCTCCCAAGCGCGGCGGCGCGGCGCTACATTCAGTGCGGGGCCCTGCTCGAAAGGTTGGACATGCTCGGTCTGGAACTCGTCGTTGCCCTCGGCGCGGCAGTGGTCGTCGGGAGCCTGCTCGCACCCAGGATCAGCATCACCCAGCCCCTGCTGCTCGTACTCCTCGGCCTCGCGCTCACCCTGGTCCCGGAGTTCCGCGGCGTGGGCCTGCCTCCCGAGACGGTCCTGCTGCTGTTCCTCCCGCCGCTGCTCTACTGGGAGAGCCTCACCACGTCCCTGCGCGAGATCCGCAGGTTCATCCGCGGCATCATCCTCAGCGGGACGCTCCTGGTGGTCATCACCGCGGGCACGGTCGCGGCGGTGGCGCACGCGCTCGGGATGGACTGGGGCCCCGCCTGGATCATCGGCGCCGCGGTGGCCCCCACGGACGCCACGGCGGTGGCCGCGATCGCCCACGGGCTCCTCCCGCGCCGGCAGATGACCGTGCTGCACGCCGAGAGCCTCATCAACGACGGCACCGCCCTCGTGGTCTACGGGGTCGCCGTCGGGTTCGCCACCGGGTCCGTGGACATCAGCCCGCTCATGGTCACCGGCGAGTTCCTCTACTCCTTCGTGGGCGGGGTGACCGTCGGCGTCGCCCTCGCATGGGCCATGCTCTGGGTGCGCCGGCGCATCGAGAACCCGCTCGCCGGCAACGCCGCGACCCTGCTGACCCCCTTCGTGGCGTACCTCGGGGGCGAGCTCGTCCACGCCTCGGCCGTGCTCGCCGTCGTCTCGTGCGGCCTGTACATCTCCCAGGCCGCCCCGCTCGCCGTCTCCGCCTACACGCGCCAGCAGACGGTCGCGGTCTGGGGGATCGGCAGCTACCTCCTCAACGGTGCCCTGTTCGTGCTCGTGGGCCTGGCGCTGCCGTCCGCCCTGGGCGGGATCGTCGCCGGGCAGGCCGAGCATGGGCAGCCGCTCGGCAGTGTGCTCCTCGTCGCCGCGGCGGTGTACGGCACCATCCTCGTCACGCGCCTGGCGGTGCTCGTCGTCTCGGCCTACGTGATCAGGGCCGTGGACCGCCGCCCCCACCAGCGCAAGCTGCGCACCACGAACCGCGCCCGGGTCATGAGCACGACGGCGGGCGTCCGGGGCGCCGTCTCGCTCGCGGTCGCGCTCGCGGTCCCGCAGGACTACCCGGCGCGGGACGCGATCGTGTTCGTCACGGCCTTCGTGGTGGTCGCGTCGCTAGCGCTCCAGGGCTCTGCGCTGCCGAGGGTCATCCGGTGGTCCCGCATCCCCGAGGACACGAAGGTCACCGAGGAGCTCCTGCTCGCCAAGCGCACGGCGATCGAGGAGGCCTTCAAGGCGCTGCCCGACCTCGCCCGCGAGATCAACGTGGACGACGAGGTGCTCGAGCGCATCCACCACGAGTACGACGAGCACTTGGCCGCCATCACCGCCGGCTTCGACGACGAGGACCACCCGGCCGTGGCGCGCACCCGCCAGTACGCCCGGCTGCGGCTGGCGCTGATCGGCCACAAGCGGGCCACGGTGGTGCGCCTGCGCGACGAGAAGACGATCGACGACACGGTCCTGCGCACCATCGAGGGCGAGCTCGACGCCGAGGAGGTGCGCCTCGCCCGCCAGCAGGAGACGGAGTGAGCGCCAGCGCCAAGGGGCCGCCCCGTCTGTGGGTCAGCTTCTGTGGGGCAGCTTCTGCAGGGCACCTCCTGTGGGTCACCTCCTGTGGGCACCTTCTGTAGGTCAGCTCCTGTGGGCACCTTCTGTAGGTCAGCTCCTGTGGGGCATGGTCAGGACATTGACCTTCAGGAGATGACTTTCAGATGGAAGGGCTGCGGGCGCCTTTCTTCTGGGGTGGGCAGCGATTCCGACCTGCTATGAGGCCGCACTCCCGGCGTGTCACCCGGACACGCCGGGGCTCGGGCGCCACCGAACGCGAAAGCCGGTCGGTTCCGCCCCCGGGTCTACTGGTCCCTGCCCGCCTCGATCCACTCCTTCAGGCGCAGGTAGGTCGCGGAGGTGTCCCGCTCCACCGCGGCGGCCGAGGCGCCGCTTAGCCCCGTGATCCGGACCGTGAGTTCGCAGGTGCCCTCCTCGGCGGCCTCGATGCGGTACTCGAGGGTCCCCGGCGGCTCGTTCACCACGGCCGGGTCCCAGCGAGGATCGAAGGTCGCCTTGAGCCGCCGCGGAGGGTCGATCGCGATGACGTGCCCGAGGGCCACCACCGACCCGCCCGCGCGCAGCTCGTAGGCCGCCTCGGGCGCCCACGAGCTGTGGACGGTCTCCCCGCCCTTCCACGGCCGGGGCACCTCGGTGTCGGTGAGCGCGCCCCACAGCGCTTCGGGGGTACAGCGGATGCGGACGCGGCAGGCCGTTTCGTTCATCGTCCCAGCCTCGGCCACCGGGCCCGGGCGGTTCAACCCGCCGAGCCGGGTACTGGCAGGGCCTCCCTCGTCGTGGCCCGGCGGCGTAGCGTCGGTTCCATCCGGACCGCTGACGAAAGGACTCTTCTCCCATGCAGTACACCCGTCTCGGCACTTCTGGGCTCCGCGTGAGCCGCCTCGCCCTCGGCTGCATGAGCTTCGGCGACCCCTCACGGGGCTACAACGAGTGGGCCCTCGGCGATGACGCGGCCGAGCCCCTGTTCCGCCAGGCCGTCGAGCTCGGCATCACGTTCTGGGACACGGCGAACGTCTACGGCTACGGCTCGAGCGAGGAGATCGTGGGCCGCGCGATCAGGGAGTACACCCGGCGCGAGGACGTGGTGCTGGCCACCAAGGTCTTCTTCCCGATGCACGAGGGCCCCGGCGGCCGCAGCCTGTCCCGGCGGGCGATCATGGAGCAGATCGACGCGTCCCTGGCCCGCCTCGGCACCGACTACGTGGACCTGTACCAGATCCACCGCTTCGACCCCGAGACCCCGGTCGAGGAGACGATGGAGGCGCTGCACGACGTGGTCAAGGCCGGAAAGGCGCGCTACCTCGGCGCCTCGTCCATGTGGGCCTGGCAGTTCCAGGCGATGCAGCACGCCGCGGAGGCGAACGGCTGGACGCGCTTCGTCTCGATGCAGGACCAGTACAGCCTCGTGGAGCGCGAGGACGAGCGCGAGATGATGCCGCTGCTGGCCACGACCGGCGTGGGCAGCATGCCGTGGAGCCCGCTCGCCAAGGGCCGCCTGACCCGGCCGTGGAGCGACCAGCAGACCGCGCGCGCCACGACCGATCCCCTGCAGAGCCGCTACTCCGGCGAGGTGAACAAGCCGATCGTCGATGCCCTCCAGCGCGTGGCGGAGGCCCGGGGCGTGCCCATGGCGCAGGTCGCGCTCGCCTGGGTGCTGCGGAACCCGGTGGTGTCCGCACCGATCGTGGGCGCGACCAAGCCCCATCACCTCCCGGACGCCGCCGCTGCCCTTGAGCTGGCGCTGACCGAGGACGAGGTCAGGGCCCTCGAGGAGCACTACACACCGAGGATGCCGTCCGGGTTCTGAGCCGGGGAGATGTGGAGCGGGGCCCGGGGCGGCTGACGGTACTTTCGTCTCTGGGCCTGGCTCCGGTGCCGGCGCAGACTGGGCCGATGAGCGCGACATCGAGTCTCCTTCCCCCGGTCGCGCGCAACCTCGGAGCCAACCACGCGCTGTCCCCGGACCGCCTCTGGGTCCGTCTCGTGCGCGCCACGGTGGGCGTCGCGGCGCTGGTGGCCCTCATGCAGAAGACGGTCGACGCCACGCTGCCGACCAATGACGTCGACATCCCGCAGCTCTACTCGGAGTTCACGGTCCAGTCCAACCTGGCCGTGGGACTCGTCCTCATCCTGTCCGCGGCGTTCCCGCGCGCAGGCCTCCCGCTCAGGTGGGACCACCTGTTCGGCGCGCTCACGTTCTACCTGGTCATGACGGGGATCATCTACGTGGTCCTCGTTGCCCCGCCGAACGAGCCGTGGTGGACCCTGGACCTGTACTGGCCGCAGATGATCCACCATCGGATCGTCCCGCTCGTGATGGCGCTCGACTGGCTCCTCGTCACCCGCACCGTCCGCGGCCGGTGGTGGCGCCCCATCGCGTGGATGGCCTACCCGGCGGCGTTCCTCGCGTTCTCGTGGATCCGCGGCGGCATCGACGGCTGGTACGTCTACACGTTCCTCGATCCGACGCTCGACGGCGGGTGGCCGGCCGTGGCTGCCACGACCGGCCAGGTGCTCGCCGCCTTCCTCGTGGTCGCGGTCCTCATCCATGCGGCGGGCAACATCCGGGTTGCGCTCGCCGTCGGGCGGCCGCCTGCGCAGACGGCTACCGTGCGGTCCCGCGCCGCGCGCGGCGCGCGGCCGCCCGGAGTTGGATGATCCGGATGGCCCCGGCGATCGCCACGAGCACGCCGCCGGCGACCGCCGCAATGAACAGGGCGAGGCCCAGTGGCACAGGCCCGATCAGACCGAGGAAATGGACCTGGACCATGTCCTGGTTCTGGATGAAGAACACCACGAGCAGGATGAAGACCACGAGCCCCGCAATGACGGCGGTCCAGGTGGCTCCCGCCCGGGACACGCCCTGCCGCGCGGGCGCGGGCTGCACCTCCGGTTCCTCCCGCCGAGGTCCGGTTGGCGGCGTGGAAGTCGGACGGGTGGCGGGAGGGGGAGCGGCCGGTGGCTGCTCCCCGCCGGCGCGCTGGCCTGCGACGTCCTGTCCGTCAGCGGGGTCCGTCGTCATCGAGGCTCCTGTCCGTCTCGACCGGGGTGCGGTCAACGTCGGTGACGACCGGGACCGGCTGGTTCATGCTGGTCCCGAGCTGGTGCCTGCGGAGGCGGCTCTCCCGCAGCTGCCCGACGGGGCCCTCCTGCAGGGCCACCTCGTTCTGCGCCCGCTCCGTGTCCGCCAGATCCTCCGGCGCCGAGCGGCCGTAGTGCCGGTACAGGCGGTCCTCCTCGCCGGGTTCGAGGCGCTCGTCCGCGTCCACCCGGGGCGCATCCTTGACGTGGTCCTTCGTGTAGGGAACCACGAGATTCTCCTCGGCGATCCGTGCCCCTTCGAGGGGCACAAAGGACTCCTTGGTCCCGAAGAGCCCGGTCTTCACGGTGACCCAGGTGGGGACGTCGGTCTCGTCGTCAAGGTAGAAGTCGCCGATGCCGCCGATCTTCTCCCCGTCCTGGGAGACCACGTTCCCGTGGCCGTCCTTGAGGTCCTCGAGGTCTGCGTTGGTGAGCATCGCGGTTCCTCCTTCATGCGTCCGGTCGTGCTCTGGCGTGGTACGCGCCCTAGGCCCAGTGTGCGCTCAGTACTTGTGGGCGCCGCCGTCGGCCGAGTCGGGCATGTGCGCCCGGGCCGCCTGCTTGATCTGCTCGCTGGCCGGGGGAGCGGCGTCCGCCTGGGCCTTGACACGCGGGGCCTCCTCCTCGGCGCGGGAGAGGTAGCGCTCCCAGCGCTGCGACATCGGCTTGATGAGGCCTCCGCCCACACCGACGATGACCACACCGACGATCGCCGCGAGCACCGCGATGAGGATCGGCGTCGTGACGGTGACCGCGATGTCCACCTGGTTCAGCGCGGCGATGATGCCGATGCCGATCACGAAGATGCTCGCGATGTTGGCGAGGGTGCGGCCGTACGAGAGCCCGCCGAGGGAGCCCTGTATGAGGGTCTTGAGCGCGGCCGCGATGGCGGCGGCCACGATCACGATGATGATCGCCACCACGATCTTGGGAAGGAAGGCGATGATCGCGGCGAGCAGGGTGCTGACCGGGTTGGGCCCGAAGACGCCGAAGGCGAACTGGAGCACAAAGAGCACCAGCGCGTAGTAGATGATCTTCGAGACGATCTCGCTGGCGTCGAGATTGGAATTGGCAAGGGCGCGCTTCACGCCGCCGCGCTCAACCCAGCGGTCGAAGCCCACCTTTGCCAGGAGCCGAGAAAGCGCTTTGGCGATGGCCTTGGCCACCAGCAGGCCCACGATGAGGATGACGAGGAAGAGCAGGAACTGCGGGACGAATCGCGCCACTTCGGCGAGACCCGCAGTGAGTGAGTCGATCATGGCGAGGCCTTCCGTTATCAATGTTTCGCTTGATGCTGCTGTGGCCCGCAATTGCCCAGTGGCCCTCACCCGGAAACAATTCACCTCGCGCGCCGAAGGCCGCCTGCAGACGCATTTCCGCAATTCCGCGGACGACGACGGCGCGGGGCCGCCTCCCGTACGGAAGGCGGCCCCGCGCCGTCGTGCTTCGTGTGGCGGTGCGGCCGAGCGGCTCAGACCTGCGCTGCCGCGTGGCCCTTGAGGACGCCGGCGAAGAACGCGCCGAGCTCGTCGGTGGCCGCGAGCGGCAGGACGTCGGCGACGTACTGGTCGGGGCGGACCACCACGACCACGCCGTCGCGGTCGATCCCGCGCTGGGCGAAGATGTCATCGTCCGGGAGCGTGCCGAAGACGTTCTCGAGGTCGTTGAGCCCGAACTCGCCCACCTGGGGCTTGAACACGGCCGGGACGTCGTTCAGGTCGAAGGCGCGGTGGTCCTGCTGGTAGACCACCTTCACGTCGAACCAGGCGTTGCGGTCGAGGCCCTCGGGGGTGGCGACGACCGGCGAGGCCGGGTCCGTCGCGAGCCAGTCCGCGAACTTCTCGAGCGTCGAGCCGGCGGTGCCGGGCTTGGCGGCATCGGCGAAGACGTAGATGCGCCAGCGGCCGTCCGCCGCGGCGAGGTGGCCGAGGTGCAGCGGGTTCGTGTCGCAGATCCGGGCGACGCGGGCGGACTTGAAGCGCTTGCCCACGGTGTAGCCGGTGGCGAGGGCCTGGTGCCTGGCCGCGCCCACGATCATGGACTGGGTGTACTCGGTCATGAACCCGGCCGGGAACTCGGCGGTGCGCACGTAGAAGTCGGCGAGCTCCTGGGGGTTCTCGAACTCCTCGGGCTTCTTGGCCATCATCGAGGACCACGTCCGGTCGAAGTCGATGAGGTTCTGCGCGATCACCTGGCGCTCGGCGGTGTAGGTCGACAGCAGGCTCTCGGGGCTGCGGCCCTCGAGGACGTGGCCGAGCTTCCAGCCGATGTTGAACCCGTCCTGCATCGAGACGTTCATGCCCTGGCCGGCCTTGGCGCTGTGGGTGTGGCATGCGTCGCCCGTGATGAACACGCGCGGGGTGCGGGTGCCGGCCAGCGAGGTGGGGACGTCGTCGAAGCGGTGGGTCACGCGGTGGCCCACCTCGTAGACGCTGTTCCACGCGACGCTCTTCACGTCCACGGTGTAGGGGTGGAGGATCTTGTTCGCGCGGGCGATGATCTCCTCGAGCGGGGTCTGGCGGATCTTGCCGTGGTCGTCGTCCGGCACCACGCCGAGGTCCACGTACATGCGGAACAGGTACCCGCCCTCGCGCGGAATGTGGAGGATGCTGCCGCCGTCGTGCGACTGGATGGCGCACTTGGTGCGGATGTCCGGGAAGTCCGTGTTCGCCAGGACGTCCATGACGCCCCAGGCGTGGTTGGCGCGGTCGCCGCTCATCTCGCAGCCGATCGCGTCGCGCACCTTGGAGCGCGCGCCGTCCGAGCCCACCACGTACTTGGCGCTGATGGTGCGCTCCTGGCCCTGGTTCTCGGGCCCGGAACCGACGATCCGCACGGTCACCGGGTACTCGCCCTCGCCGATCTCGAGGCCGAGGAACTCCCAGCCGTAGTCGGGGGTCATCCGGGTGGGGGAGTTCCGCATGACGTCGGCGAAGTAGTCGAGGACGCGGGCCTGGTTCACGATCAGGTGCGGGAACTCGCTGATGCCCATCTCGTCGTCGACCGCGCGGGAGGTGCGGACGATGTTCTGGGGGTTCTCCGGGTCGGGCTGCCAGAAGTTCATCTCGGTGATGTGGTACGCCTCCGCGATGATCTCGGGGGCGAAGCCGAACGCCTGGAACGTCTCGACGCTGCGGGCCTGGATGCCGTCCGCCTGGCCGATCTCGAGGCGCCCGGGGCGGCGCTCGATGATGCGCGTGGTCACGTCCGGGAACTGCGACAGCTGAGCGGCGGTGATCATGCCCGCGGGGCCCGTGCCGATGATCAGGACGTCGACCTGGTCGGGGAGCTCCTCGGGGCGGTTGAGGCCGACGCCCGCGGCCGGCTGAACCTTGGGGTTCGTGGAGACGTAGCCGTGATGGTGGAACTGCACGGGTTTCCTCACTTCTCTGTGGGGTGGCGACCACTCGCCATCGCTTTGCCTGTCCGATGTCTCGCTCGATGTTCCATAATAGAACACCGTGTTCTAATATCGCTCACAACGATGGTACGCGAGGAGTGGGCCAGCCCACAAGGCCGGGCGGCGGAGCCCCCCGCGCGCCTGCGCTCCGGGACGCACGACGCCGCGGTCGCCTCCCCGACCCGGGGTCACCTTCCGCGTGACCCGGGGTCACCTTCCGTGTGGCCCGGGGTCACCTCCCCTCGTCAGCCGCCGCCACGTCCGCGAGGACGGGCCCGAGGATCTGGGCCAGGGCTCCTTCGCCCACGGTCGGGAGGGCGCCGATCGCCGGCCGCTGGGTGCGGGCGAGCGCAGGGGCCTCGCGCCAGGCCCGGGCGAGGGCCGCGAGCTGCATCCCGAGCACGCAGGCCGGCCGGCAGATCCGCCCGTCCTCGACCGCGGTCAGGAGATCGGTGTACACGTGGGGCCACTGCTCGTAGTGCTGGTCCAGGATCGTCAGCACCCGGGCGCGGTACCCGCCGCGCATCAGCTCCCGTGCGGCCACGAGGCGGGAGAGCCGGCCGTTCCCGTCCCGGAAGGGATGGATCGTGAGCAGCCCGAGGTGGAGGCGGAGGGCCGCGCTGTAGCCGGTCCGGGGGCCGCCGGCGGACGCGGCCCCGATGTCCTCCTCGTACGCCGCGCACAGCTCCTGCAGGAGCGGGAGCACGGCTGCGGGGTGCGGGAACGTGTGGCCGCCGGGGATCCACAGGTGCACGGTGCGCAGCGCCCCATCCCCGCCGGCCTCCACGTGCAGCGCCCGCAGGCGGTCCACCGTCAGCGGCGGGACCGCCCCAGACGACGAATCCCGCGCGAGGCGGTTGAACGCGTCCTCATAGTGCGCCCGTTCCGGCGCCGTCCCGTAGCGGAGGCTCTCGCGCCGCATCGGCCCCTGCCAGCGTTCGGGGGCCTGGAGGCCGTGGTCGAGTCGGTCAGCGGCCTCGGCCAGGAGCCGGTCCACGAGGTCAATCCGGGCCGGCGATCCGCAGGGGCAGGGATCGAGCCCGCTCCGGCACGCGCCGCGGTGGAGAACGGGGCCAACGGCAGGTCCCCGCGGGGCAGAGGCCGGCCACGCCAGGGTGCTCCTCGACGGGCGGGAACGCAGGGCGAGGACGGCGCGGGAGACGCCGCCGTCGAGGAGCCCGTCGTCGCGGCGGAGGTCTGGCGCGGGGTCGGCCCCGCGCCAGCGCCACACGCCGTCGCGGTCCACGGACGCGTCCCACCGGGCCAGGAGCCAGCCCAGGCTGGCGGTCGCCCGGGCCAGCGCGCTGTGGACCTCGGGGCCGGGCAGCTGCCCGCCGCCCGGCCCGGCGGGGGAGGGGAGGACCGCCTCGCCCACCACGTACAGGCTGTGCACGGCAGAGCCGTCGGCAGCCCTGCTGGCCGACCTGCCCGCGGCGCCGGAAGCAGCCCGGGCCGCCCGGTCCAGCTCCCACCGCCAGTCCGCCGCGGGCAGCCTCGCGGCGATCGCGGCCATCAGGGCCAGGGCGGCCGGGGGCGCGCCCCCGGGGCGTGCGGGCGGGTTCACCACCGCCGGCCGGCAGGTCCGCAGCCACGGGCCGATCGAGTCGACGAATCCGGCCCAGCCGTGCGGCGCCGGGCAGCCGGCCGCCTCGGGCTCCAGGCCCCGCGCGATGACCGTGGTGTAGGCCGAGAGGTCCCAGGCTGCCGTGCCCGAGCGGAGCACCCCGCCGCCGGGCAGCCTGAGGTCCCAGGACCCCTCCGCGGCGATCCGCCCGGCGTCGACCGCATCGCACCGCACCCCGAGCGCGCGCCCCCGGTCGGCCAGATAGGCCAGCACGGGGTCGTGGCCGCGGCCGAGGAGGAGGACGCTCATGCGAGCAGCAGGTCAGCGACCGCGGACACCGCCGTGCCGGCCATGTCCGCCAGTTCCGCCTCGGTCGGCTGGGCCGAGACCCGCGCGAGGCGCAGCAGGAGAGGGCCCGTCCCGGGCTCGGGGAGGAGGGTGCGCCAGTACAGGCAGCAGAAGGCCAGCCCCGACGCCGCGGCGGTCTCGAGGCTCAGTCGTCGGATCTCGGGTGCCGCGGCCACCGTCTCGTGGTAGAGCCAGCACTGGTCGCCCACCACGAGGACCTTCTGATAGAGCCACCCCGGCGGCATCCGCTCACGGAACCGCACCGCCGTGCCGTGCTCCGCGCCGTCCGGGCCGGGGAGCGGTTCCTGCTCGAAGGCCGCGGGGTCCACGGGCCCGGCGCCGCTGCGGCGCTCGGCCAGGAGCAGCGGCGGGCGCATCCTGCCGGCGGACATGAGGCAGTCGATCGCCTCGCGCGACGAGGGTGCCGCGGGGAGTCCCAGAGGGGGCCTGTTGACCACCGGCGAGGCCGAGAGGGCGCCCGCGAGGGCGAGGGCTTCCGCCACGGCGCCGGCGCCGGCGGTGTCCGCCCCCGGCTCCCGGGACCTCAGGAGGAGCGGCACGTCCGGCTCGACCCTGGCGGTGCGGCCGCCGATCGTCACGGAGACCCGGCGCGCGTACGCCGCGGGGGCGAGCACGGCCGCGGCCTGCCCGCGGCGTTCCAGCTCCTCGCGCACCCGCCCCAGCACCCCGTCCGTGGGCGCGCCCACGAGCAGGGGTCCCGTCAGGGGGCCGGCCATCAGTGCCCGGCCTGTGTCAGGGCCTCAGAGGACATCGTCCTCGGGCCCGGGCTCGACCTCTTCGGTCTCGCTCCAGCCTTCGCGTGTTCCCGAGCCGTACTTGTAGCCCCGCTCGGGAGCCGGCGCCGTCCCGTAGGACGTCGGATCCGCGGAGCCCCTCGCCTCGCTGCCCTTCGGGGTGCTGCCTGCGAGCGGCTGGGAGCCTTCGTCCCGTCCCGTCGCCGGCGATTCTCCTGCGCCAGACATTATGCCTCCCGACTCCGCCGGTCCCGCCCGCACTGCGGGCGGCCTGACCACCCCACCTTGCGCGGTCCGGGGCCGCGTCCCCAGAGTCCGAGGTCCCGGATTCCCGCGCTGCCGATCCACGGGGCGTTGCTACCCTGTGCGCATGCCCGATGTCGCGCTCGTCACAGGCACCTCGTCCGGGATCGGGCTGCACGCCGCCGTCGAACTTGCCCGCCGCGGCCTGACCGTGGTCGCCACGATGCGCGACACCGCGCGCGCCGGTGCCCTCCGCGAGGCGGCGGAGGCGGCCGGCGTCGTCCTCGATGTCCGCGCGCTCGACGTCGTCGACCACGCCGCCGCGGAGGGGCTCGTCGACGCCGTGGCCGCGGACCACGGCAGGATCGACGTCCTCGTCAACAACGCCGGGAGGGGCTGCGTCGGGACGGCCGAGCAGCTCCCGATGGACGTGATCCGGGACCAGCTCGAGATCAACTACCTCGCGCCCGTGCACCTAGCCAGGCTCGTCCTCCCGGGCATGCGCGAGCGCGGCCACGGCCGCATCGTGACCGTGACGAGCGTGGGCGGCGCCGTCGGCCAGCCCTTCGCCGACGCCTACTGCGGCGCCAAGTTCGCGGTCGAGGGCTTCATGCAGTCCCTCGCACCCGTCGTCGAGCCGTTCGGGGTGCGGGTGAGCATCGTCGAGCCCGCCGCGGTGGCGAGCGAGTTCGTGGCGAACGTCGAGCGGCCGGCCGACGTCGGCGCGTACGGCGCCCAGCTCGAGGCCTACCTCGCGCGCACCTCGGGCGCCTTCGCGGGGGCGCAGACCGCCGCGGACGCCGGGGCCGCGATCGCCGACGCCGCCACCTCGACCGCCTACCGCTTCCGCTGGCAGACGTCCGAGGTCGCCGTCCGCTTCGTGGGCGCCTCGCTCGCCGATCTCGACGGGGAGCGCGTCCTCGGCGTGACCCGCTCCTGGGTCGCGGGCTAGCTAGCCGGGGACGTAGCGCACCCGGGCGCACGACGGCGCGTGGTCGCCGCCGCCGCGCGCCCTCGCCTCAGGCGCGGTGCAGGACCCCTTCCTGCGCATTGGGGGCGAGCCTCGGCCCGCGGATCGGGACGTCGCCGAGGGCCTCGTCGATGGCACTGAGGACGTCGGGGGAGAGCTCGACCCCGGACGCGGCCGCATTCGCGTGGACCTGCTCGGGGCGGGAGGCGCCGGTGATGGCGGAAGCGAGCTCGCTGCGGCGCAGGACCCACGCGAGGGCCATGGTCGGCAGGTCCAGCCCGGCGCCCTCGGCGATGGGGACGAGGCGCTGCACGGCCTCGAGGACCGGATCGGACAGCACAAGGTCCTTGGCCATGTTCATGGAGTCGTTGGCGAAGCGGCTGTCCGCGGGAATGTCCTGCCCCGGCTTGTACTTGCCCGTCAGGACGCCCTGGGCGAGGGGGGACCAGACGATCTGCGAGATGCCGTTGGCCGCGCACAGCCCGAAGACCTCGGCCTCGGGCGCCTGCCAGAGCATCGAGTACTGCGGCTGGGAGGAGACGAACAGGTCAGGTCCCGCGATGTCGATCGCGGCCTGGATCTGCTCCGGGGTCCACTCGCTGAAGCCGAGGTAGCGCGCCTTGCCCTGCTCGAGAACCTTCTGGAACGCCTCGATCGTGTCCTCGATCGGCACGGACGTGTCGAAGCGGTGCGCCTGGTAGAGGTCCACGTAGTCCGTCTGCAGCCGCGAGAGGGAGGCATCGATCTGCTTGGCGATCTGCTCGGGGGCGAGGCCGGCGTCGGTGTCGGACATCCGGCCCATCACCTTCGTGGCCAGGATGTAGGAATCGCGCGGGTGCTTCGAGAGGATCTCGCCCCAGGCCGTCTCCGAGGCGCCCCGACCGTAGACGTTCGCGGTGTCGAAGAAGTTGATGCCGGCGTCGAACGCGGCCTCCGTGCAGGCGCGGGTCTGCTCCTCCTCGATGCCGCCCGAGTACGTGAGCCACGAGCCGAGTGAGATCTCCGAGACCTCGAGGTCAGAACTTCCGAGCTTGCGGTAGCGCATGGGGGTGCTCCTAGGGATGGGCTGGGTTGACCTTCCGTGTCTACGCTGTTTGGGCGGCGTTGTGAAGGGGCGAGAAGGGTCGGCCCGGGCCACGCAAAGGTTGCGTAAAGGGCCCTCCGCGGGCCGTCCCGGAGTCTTAGGCTGGGGGCAGGTGCGCCGGGAAGTCTGGTCGGCAGTCGTATCGGACTGCTGCCGAACCGGAGGTTCCCATGCGCACGTCATCCCGCACTCCTGCCCAGCTCGGCCCCGGTCTGCTGCGCTCAGAGTCCGCCCTCCTCCTGGGGTTCGCCTTCGCCGTGATGGCGGACCCGGTCTCTTCTGTCGCCTACGCGATCGAGGCCGCCCTGCGTGCCCTGGACGGCAACCTGGCCCTGCTTGCACCCACCATGGTGCTGGTCGTGGCGATCATCGCCCTCGTCATCCTCAACTACCGCCAACTGGTGGGCCGCTACCCGGGAGGGGGAGGGGCCTCGGCCGCCGTCGGGGAAGCCTTCGGCGACGGCTGGTCCTTCCTGCCGATCGGGGCGCTCGTGGTGGATTTCGTGCTGACCATCGCCATCAGCGTCTCCGCCGGCGCCTCTGCCGTGATCGCGTACTTCCCCGCCCTTGCCCCATGGCGGCTGCCTCTCGCCGTCGCCCTGGTGCTCGTGGTCGGGGGAATGACGTGGTTCGGGCACCTCGGCCGGCTGGTGTTCGCCGCCATGACCCTCGCCTTCATCGCCGTGTCCGGCTTCGTCCTCGCCTACGCGCTCTTTGCCGAGCCCCAGGCCGCGGCGCACCAAGGCGCGGCACCTGTGCAGGGCCCCGTGCTGGCGGTCGTGCTGGCGTTCCCGGTGGCCATGGCCCTGGCCACCGGCGTGGAGGCACCCTCCTCGGCCATCGCCCAGCTGGGCCAGCTCGACAACGCCGGGCGCGCCCGCTTCGGGCGGGTGACCCTCTGGCTCACCCTCGGTGTCGTCGGCGCCATCACCCTCGGCCTGACCCTGGAGGCCGTCCACCTCGGCGTGGGCATCCCGCCCGCGGAGAGCACCCAGATCGCCGAACTGGCACGCCTCGTGGCCCCTGCGCCCGTCTTCGCCGCCTTCCAGCTGGTCACCGCGCTCCTCCTGCTCTCCGCTGCGAGCTCGTCCTTCCAGGCAGGTCCCGGGCTGCTCAAGGCCCTGGCCCGGCACACGGACGCCCGCGGCGAGAGCGTCGGCATCCTCCCGTCCCCTCTGGGGAGGTCCAACGTCCACCACACGCCCTATTGGGGAACCGCGGTGTTCGTCCTCCTGGCCGCAGCCGTCACCGCCGCCGCGGACGGGGACGATCAGGAGCTCGTGCTGTTCTACGCGGTGTCCGTGTTCCTGAGCTTCCTTGCCGGCCTGGTGTCCATGGCCCTGTTCTCCCACCGGGACGGGCGCCGTGGGCATCTGGTCCTGAACGTCGCGGGCGCCCTGGTCGTGGCCTTCACCCTGGTCGCCAACCTTGCCCGCGGCCTCCCTGCCATCAGCCTCGCCGCCGCGGTCCTGATCGCCGCGGGGCTCTTCGCGGCCTGGGTCAGGGCCGGACGGCCCCGGGGGATGCGGAACGCCGAAGCCGAGGCAGAGGAGGGCATCGCCGACGATGCCTGATGACGGCCGGCTGCCGCCTCCCTCCTAGGCGAGCGCCGCCAAGACCGCGGCGCCCTCCGCCAGCAGCGGCTCGCGGTCCGCAGCCTGGGGAACCATGCGCTGGACGTCGTCGAGGAGCGTCGTGACGTAGCGTCGGACGACGGCGCGGTGGGCCTCGTCGCCGAACCCTCCGACGTCGCGGCACACCCGCAGGAGAGCACGGACC
Organism: Sinomonas atrocyanea; assembly: GCF_001577305.1. Taxonomy (NCBI): domain Bacteria; kingdom Bacillati; phylum Actinomycetota; class Actinomycetes; order Micrococcales; family Micrococcaceae; genus Sinomonas; species Sinomonas atrocyanea. Next base: position 4,200,157 of record NZ_CP014518.1, on the reverse strand, counting down.
ACCCTGGGCTCGTTGGCGCCGTAGCGGCGCACCTGCCCCAGAGCGAGTTCCAGGAGGTACTCGAAGTCCCGAGCCGGCACGTGCAGCCGCACCCTGCCCTTCCCGTCCTTCACGGCCCGGGGCCCGTGCTGACGGACCGTGAGGGCGGCGAGGATCGATGCGAGGTGGTCCACCGCTTGGTTCGCGGTGTAGGGATCATTCACGGCGGGCGAGAGCGCCTTGGACGCGATGTCGGCCAGCTGGCGGATGCCGAACGCGACATCCTGTTCGAGGGTGCGTTCGTAGCCGATCCTGACGGTCTGCAGGATCACCCGGTGGAGGTCTGCCAGGGACCGCGGATCAAGGTCGGGTGTGCCGCTGTCCTCTGTGCCCCACACCCACGCGAGCGCCGTCCCCGCCACGACGTGGCGCCCTACGATGGGGACGATCAGGGCGCTGAGGCCTCTGGCCTCCAGCGCCGCGACGAAGGCTTCGGCGTGGACCGCCTGGACGTAGCCGGACCGCGTCCCAGTCAGGGCGATCGCGCCCGGCGGCGGCGTCGGAAGGCGCACCGTGGGATCCCCCTCGACGAAGGAGTGCTCGAGCACTCTCAGGGTCGCCTTCTCGACGCCCTTCATCACCTGGTCGATCTGGATCGAATGCGCGAGATGGTGCACGAAGTACACCAGCATGACCATGCTCACGAACAGGAGGAGCAGCGCGCCGCTGACCGCGAGGCGGGGTAGGTCTCGACCCGCTGGCCGCTGGCGATGCCGACCGTGTACAGCCCTGCCGTGCTGTAGGCAAAGGTCGCGACGAAGACGCTCAGGGTCAGCTGGTTGGGAATGTCGCGGAGGAAGTTCCTCAACAGCCGCGGGCTGAACTGCGTCGAGGCGAGCTGGAGGGCCACCACCGTCAGGCCGAGGACGAGGGCGATGACGGTGACCATGGTGCTTGCGATGCTGACGAGCAGGTTGCGCGCGTCATCGGACGTCCCCTGGAACACCAGGGCAGCGAAAGGCGACGCCGGGTCGACGATCACCGAGGAGAGTCCCGCCCCGACGACGAGCGCCAGGACGGCTGCAGCAGTCGGCATCGCCCAGAGCGCACTGGCCAGGTATTCGCGGACTGCCTCGCGCCTCACAGAGCACACTGTCGGTCCGCTGCCCTGCGTCGGTCAAGATGCCGACCGGGCCATCTGATGCCTCAGCCCAGCAGCTCCTCCGCGAGGCTGCGGCACAGGCGGTATGCCTCGTGCGCCGGGTCGATGACGGCCATGTGGTCGCCGCTGGTCACGTGCAGCACCGCGGGATCGCCGGCCGCCCGGGCCGCAGCCACGTAGGCCTCCGAGAGGGCGAACGGCACCGCGTCGTCGTCGCGCGAGTGGACGGCGTGGACAGGCACGCCGATCGGCAGCGCGCACATGGGGTCGGCGAGCCTGAACGCCTGGGCGAGCTCGGCCGAGTCCGTCGAGGCGCCGCCCATCAGATTCCTCGCCGCGTGGCTGCTGAGCCCGCGCGCCTCCGCCTCGGCGAGTCCCAGCACGCCGGCCTGGCTCACGACGCCGCGCAGCGCCACCCGGGGCCCCTCGCCGGCCGGGGCGGCCCCCGGCGCGCCCACGGGGAGCCGGTGCCGCCCGGCGGCCCAGACGGCGAGATGGCCGCCGGCCGAGTGACCCAGGCTGACCACCCGCCCAGCCGAGAGCAGCTCCGCGAGCCGCGCGGCGTCGTCGCCCGCGAGCAGGTCGAGGACGGGCACGTCGGCGAGGCGGTCGATCCCGGCGGCGACGTCGAGGAACGTGGCCGGCCACCCGCCGTCGCCCGCGGTCCGGCTGCCGTCCGGCCCGTCCGTGGCCGCCCGGCGGTACTCGAGGTTCCACGCCACGATGCCGTGCTCGGCGAGGTCACGGGCAACAGGGGCCCCGAGCTCGGCCGTGTAGCGGTCCCGCCAGTAGCCGCCGTGGATCACGACGGCGATCCCGCGCCACCCGCCGCCAGGACGGCCGCCGCCGGGGGCCGGGAGGTGGAGGTCGCCCCACTGGTCGGGATGGGGGCCGTACGGGACGCGGATGGGAGGGGGTGTGGACATGGTCCTCACCGTAGCCGCAGCGCGGGCGCCCGGCGCGGACGCCGCGGGCGGGCTTGTATCCTCGAAGGGCTGGGAGCCGAAGCTGGTGGGGGAGGAACGTGGCGGCGACACGCGGGACCGCAGGCCGGGCGGCCCTGATCAAGGCCTTGGGCGTGACCGGGGAACTGCTGATCACGTTCGCGCTGATCATCGGGCTGTTCATCCTCTGGTACGCGTATTTCAATCCGTGGGTCGTGGGCCTGCGCCAGGACAAGGTGGCCGCCGAGCAGAGCAGGCAGCTCACCCAGCAGCTCAAGGCCAAGGCGCCGGCCACGCCGCAGGCAGTCCCGGCGCCGCAGCCCTCGGGCGCGACCGCCGGCCCGAAGGCCGCCCCGGCCGCCGCGACCATCCCCGTCGCCGCTGAGCCCCCCGCCGTCGCGGACACCATCGGCGTCATCTACATCCCCCGACTGGGCGACGGCTGGCGCCGGATCGTGCGGCAGTCCGTGGACACCGAGAGGGTCCTCAACAGCGTCACGGCGGGCGTGGGCCACTACACCGGCACGGCCATGCCCGGCGGCGTCGGGAACTTCGCGGTCGCCGCCCACGACATCGGCTACGGCAACAGCTTCCTGAACCTGAGCAAGCTCCGCCTCGGCGACAAGGTCTACATCCAGACCTCCCTCGGCTGGTACACCTACACGTTCCGCAACTTCCAGTTCGTCCAGCCGGACGCGATCGACGTCCTCAACGCCGTGCCCACCGTGTCCCGCACGGCCGGGAGCGAGCGCTTCATCACCCTGACCACGTGCTATCCGGCGATCTTCCCCCCGCTCGAGCGGGTGGCGGCCTACGGGACGTTCGTGGGCTTCGACACGGCGCCGCCCGCGGAGCTCGCCCCCACCCTCGCGAAGGACGGCTGACATGTACCGAGCCCTGTGGAGGTCCCTCCCCGGCCCCCTCCTTGCGAGGATCCTGATCCTCACCCTGATGGCCGCGGTGCTCCTCATCGTCCTCGACCAGTGGGTCTTCCCCTGGCTCGCCGCGACCTTCGTGGACGACCAGGCGACCGTGGGCGGGGGCGCATGAGCGAGGGCAGGGGCAGCCGGACGAAGAACCTCGTGTGGGCGGCCGTGGTGGTGGTGCTCCTGGCGGTCGGCGGGATCGGGCTTGCCGGTGCGCTGCAGGGCCTCGACCTCGGTGCCGCGGCCGGTGCCGGCTCCACTGCCGGCGCCGCGGGCACGCCCAGCGCCCAGCCCGGAACCGCGGCTCCCGCGACCAGCGCGCCGGCCACCCCGTCCCCCACGCCCTCGCCCGCCCGTAGCCTGAACCGGTTCGACCCCGCCGCCTCGCCGACGGAGAACCTCGGGGTGTTCACGCGGACGCTGGAAGGCGCGGCACGGTCGGCGTCGTCCTCGTCGGTGGACGCGGCCACCCTGACCGGGGCGCTGGCCGCTGCGGGGTTCGCGCCGTCGGCGATGCAGCGCAGCGCGGACCAGACGAGCGCCAACCTCCAGGCCCCCGTGCTCACGGTCTCGGTCCGGGTGGGCGCGGACTGCCTCGTGGGGCAGTTCGTCCGTTCGGACGCGAGCATCTCGACCGAGCTCGCGGCCCCGGTCGCGCAGGGGGCCTGCCTGATCGGGCGCCAGCCGAAGGCCTGAGTCGCGCCTGGCCCCGAATCTCCTCGGTGCTCGGCCGCGTCAGACGGCCCAGGTCAGCAGCACGCCCAGCCCGTTGAAGACCACGTGCCCCACGATGGCGCCCCCGAGCCGCTGGGTCGCCGCCGCGACCGCCCCCGCCAGGAGAGCGAAGAGGAACGTCGAGACGCCGGTGAGGACCGCCTCGCCCGGCGTGCCGGCCAGCAGCAGGGCGTGCACCAGCGCGAACGCGGCCGCGGTGATGACGACGGCGGCGCCCCACCTCGCCGCGGCGGAGAGCCTGCCGAGGGCGGCGGCGAGGGAGCGCAGCACGAGGCCGCGGAAATAGGTCTCCTCGAGGATCGGCGCGATGACCACGGGCGCGATGACGCCCAGGGCGAGCGCCTGGACGCCGATCCCGCCGATCCCGCCGATCGAGCTCAGCGTGGGCTGGGGAGCCAGGCCGGTCGAGCCGGTGGCCACGGTGCGGATGAGGGCGTCCGCCGCGCGGGCGAGGCACCCGATGCCCACGCCCCACAGGAGGTCCATCGCCCGGAACCGCAGGCCCAGGAACGCCGCCGCCTCGCGCATGGTCTGCCCGGCGAAGCTCAGGATGAGGGCGAGGACGAGCGGGACCCAGACGAGCACGTAGGCGGCGATCCCCAGCAGGGCCGGGTCGAGGCGGGCGGACGCGGCGGCTTCCACCGTCCAGCCGCACAGCACGGCGGCGACCAGCCCGAGGCCGGCCCACACGAGCCGCGGGACGCGGCGGGAGGTCTTCGTGACCATGGTCCTCCACTCACAGGGCGGCATCACAGGCCGTCATCGCGGGTATCCGGGCGCCCGGCGGCGCACGGATCGAAGGCTACCACCGGGCCCGTCCCCGTCCCGTAGGATGGCGGTGCCGAACGTCGCCGCCACGGCAGGATCGCCGGGCCGGGGCGTTCGCTGCCGTGTGGCCCAGGGGGAAGGACCAGCCGTTGCGCCGAAGAAGGCCGTCACCGCAGGCGCATGCTGAGGGCCCGTCCGAGGGCGGCCGACCCGAGAGCGGCCGACGCCGGGTGGCCGGCCGCCGCTCCGGCGGTCGCCGCCTGCGCTGGCCGAGCGGGCGCAAGGGAGCGTGGCTGGCCGGTGCCGCCGTCGCCGTACTGCTCCTGCTCGGGTGCTGCGTGTGGCTCGGAGTGCGGGCGTTCCTGGCCCAGCAGGAGATCGGCGAGGCCCAGCGCCTGGCCAAGGTGATCCAGACCCAGGTCGTCGCGGGACAGGGCAGCGCAGCCCAGGACTCGGCCCGCCAGTTCGCCGCCCACGTCGACGCCGGGCGCTCCTACGTGGACGATCCGGTCTGGGGCCTGGCCGGCCACGTGCCGTTCGTGGGCACCAACTTCTCCACCGTCTCCCGGCTCGCGGACATCCTCGGCACGGTCACGCACCAGGCGGTGCTGCCGCTGGCCGACGTCGCGGGCACCATCAGCCCGGCCACGCTGAGGCCGTCCCACGGTGCCGTGGACCTGAAGCCGGTCTCGGCCGCGCGCCCGGCGATCGTCCAGGCCGACAAGGCGCTCAAGGATGCCTCTGCCCAGCTCGCGGCGCTCACGCCCGGGGACGGGACGCTGCCTCCCGTCCGTGACGGGCTCGAGCACTTCAAGACCGTGGTGGGCGAGGCGGCCCAGCAGGTGTCGGCCGCGGACACGGCCACGAGCGTGCTTCCCGCCATGCTGGGCAGCGACGGTCCGCGCACCTATCTGGTGATCTTCCAGAACAACGCGGAGCTGCGGGCCACGGGAGGCATCCCCGGCGCTGCGGCCGAGGTCCGGGTGGACCACGGGAAGATCACGCTCGGGCGGCAGGCGGCGGGCAAGAACATCGGGCCGTTCGAGGAGCCCGTCCTGCCGCTGACGGACCAGACCCAGGGCCTCTACGAGACCATCACGGGCCAGTACTTCCAGGACGTGAACCTCACCCCGCAGTTCCCGGTGAGTGCCCGCCTGGCCACCGAGATGTGGCGGCGCCAGTTCGGGCAGAAGGTGGACGGCGTCGTGTCCCTCGACCCCGTGGCCCTGGGCTACCTGCTCAAGGCCACGGGACCGGTCAAGCTGCCGAGCGGAGAGACCATGGACAGCGGCAACGCGGTGCGGCTGCTCCTCAGCGATGCGTACGCCGACTACCGCGTGGTCCAGCAGAAGGACGAGTTCTTCGCCACGGCCGCGGCGGCGGTGTTCCAGAAGGTCTCGGCCGGAGGCTTCCAGCCGAAGGCCATGCTCGACGCCCTGGCACATGCCGCATCGGAGCGGAGGCTCCTCGCATGGAGCCCTGACAAGCAGGAGCAGGACGCCATCGCCGCCGCGGACCTCGCCGGCTGGCCGCCCGCCTCGAGCTCGTCCAAGGACTCCTTCGGCGTCTATCTCAACGACGCGACCGGGGCCAAGATGGACTACTACCTCCGCGAGGCCTACAGCGTCAGCGGGGGCATGTGCCGCCAGGACGGCAGGCCCACCTGGCAGGTCGACGTGACCCTGACGAGCGCCGCCCCGCCGAACGCGGCCACGGCGCTGCCGCGGTATGTGACTGGCGGCGGGATGTTCGGAGTCCCGCCGGGCGTGGTGAAGACCCAGGTCAATGTGTACGCTCCCCAGTCCGCCGTGTTCCTCGGGGCCTGGAAGGACTCGAAGCCCCTCGATGTGCACCGCGATGCCGACGCCGGCTACCCCGTCGCTCAGACCTACGTGTCTCTGGCGCCGGGCGCTTCGACGACGCTGCGCCTCCAATTCCTCGGTGGGGAACACGCCGAAACAACGCCAGGCTTGATTTCGACACCAACTGTTAATAAGCCTGCCTTTTCTCTATCGGCACTTTCATGCAAAGATGTAGCTCGGTAACGTGTCCGTGTTAGAACCATCGTCGCGGGCGGTTGCAGAACCGACTGTCAACTATCAATCACCTTCTGGGGGAGCCTCGTGATGCTGAAGAAAGCCCTCGCAGTCCTAGCCGTCGCCGTCGCGGCGCTGGTCGCTGCGCCGTCCGCCGCCAATGCCGCCTACGTCGTGAGCAACAACATCACCGTTGCAGGCGACGCTGTGCCCGGTGGAACCGTGACCGTGAACTTCGCCGCCGGCTCCTTCGCTCCGAACGAGGAGGTCAGCGCCTCCGTGACGGGGAACACCGGGGTGACCCTCTCCGTCGTGAAGGCCGCCGTCACGACCCAGTTCACCAAGCAGGCGTCCGCCACCGGCGCCGTCTCCTTCAACGTGACCCTGCCGGCTGACGCCTCGGGCACCTACACGCTGACCGCCAAGGGCCTCACCTCGGGCAACATCGGCACGGCCACCATCACGGTCGTCCCGGCCAGCGTCGCCAACACCGGCACGAGCGCCTCGATGGGCAACGCCGGCGGCGCCGCCCTCGCCGAGACGGGTGCCTCGCTCCCGATGCTCATGGTCTGGATCGGCGCCGGCGCGCTCGTCCTCGGCGTCGCGATCGTCGCGACCCTGGGTTTCGTGCGCAAGCAGCGCCGCGCCTGATTACCTGACGCGGAACGACCCGGCAGCCCCTCGGCTGCCGGGTCGTCTTGTTGTTGGTAGGGCACTCGCCACGATCGTCGTGACGGCGCAGACCGGCAACAGCAATCTGGTCCCCACCCTGATCCTGCTGGGAAGCTTCCTCGTGCCCTTCTCGGTGGTGCTGTTCGCGGCCTTCGAGTCCGCGGGCTATGCGTTCAATTCGGCCCTGACCCAGAACGGGATCGATGTGGGTTCCCTGCTGCAGACCGAGGTGATGCGCTCGGTGATGACCCCGCTCGGCCACGGGCTCTGGACTGCGCTCCTCGGCGCGGTCGTCTTCGGGAACGCCGTTCCCGCCCTCGACTACGGCTTCCTGCCCCGGCACCGACCAGGCGGTGGCGTCGCTGTCCTCCGAGTTCTACCTCGCGGGCCTGGTCGCAGTCTCGGTCATCGGCCTCGTCGCCCTGCGCCTCGCTCTCACTGGGCGCCGCAGGCGGGAGTAGGGCCTGCCCCGGGGCGGCCCGACGCTCCCGCTCGTGACCTCGTCGAAGGCATAGTCGCGGGTGAGACGGTGCCCATGCTCATCCTTCCCTCGTGCGGCTGCCGGTGGCGGCGGGCTGGTGGTGCTCCTGGGACTTCGCCAGCAGCCACACGCCCACCACTGCGGCGGCCCCCGCGGCGAGGAAGCCCGCGAAGGACGCCGGTGGGGCGGCGTCGGCCTCGCCGAGGACCACGATGCCGAGGCTGACGGCGGTCATCGGGTCGACGACGGTCAGCCCGGCCACGACGAGCTCGTCGCTGCCGCCGGCGTGCGCCTTCTGGACGAGCCGGGCGCCGACGACGACCGCCACGCCGAGTCCGGCCACGCCCACGAGCGAGAGCCAAGCGAAGTCCCCCTGGACCAGGCGGCCCATCACGGCCTTCACGAGCGTCGCCACGAACCCGTAGAGGACGCCGGCCGCGGCCGTGGACAGGGTGGCACTGGGGTGCGTGCGGTTGCGGGCGCCCACGGCCAGCGCCGCGGCAACGGCCACCGCGAGGAGGATCAGGATGGTGCGCAGGTGCGTGTCGCTGATCTCGACGTCCTGCGCCGAGACCGCTGCCACGGCGACGAACGCGGCGATGCCGACGACGCTGAGGAGGATGGCCGCCGTCTGCCTCCGGCCGGGAGCCCGGCTGGCCGCGCGGGCATTGACGAGCGCCGTCACCACGAGCGCGGCGGCGCCGATCGGCTGGACGACCATGAGGGGGGAGAACCGGAGGGCCGCGAGCTGCAGCAGCACGGCGGCGCCGAGCATCGCACTCCCCGCGAGCCAGACGGGCCTGCGCACGAGGGCCCGCAGGCTCGTCTCCCGCGTCGCATGCGCCCCGACTCCACGTCCTTGGTAGATGGTGCCCAAGGCGAGGAAGACGGCGCCGAGCAGCGCGATGGGAATCCCCAACCAGTGGGTCGAGGAGAAGACCTTTGCCGCGTGGCCCATGGCCACGGCTCCCGTCAGCACCTCCGACCAGTACCCGCGGCACCGGGGACCGAAACGGGGGCGGGGCCTGCCCCTCGCCTGCCTGTCGGTCCACGACTTCTTCCGTTGATCGGAAGTTCTGTAGATCACGCCGCGTCTGCAGACCTACATTGGCAGCACAGCCCCGCTGGACCTGGGCGCCTTGACATGTTCGCATCGCGAACACTTGTACAGTATGCGAACATCGCGCTACTCTGAAGCAGGAGGCCAGGCGAAGCGCGGGGCACTCTGCTGAGAAACGACTCTCTGCAAGGAAGCTAGAGGAGGAGAGCCCATGGGCGAGCCCGTCAAGTCGTCGGACGCCGCGGCGGACAATCAGGCGATCGTCAGCCAGGAGATCCGGGACATCGAGGAGTCCTACAAGGCCGGGCGGGCAGCAGGCGCTCCCGCCGAGACGCAGCCCCGCGTCGACTACGCCCCGTACCGCAGCTCCATCCTGCGGCACCCCACCAAGAGCCTGCACCACGCTGACCCCGAGACGATCGAGCTCTACAGCCCGGCGTTCGGCCACCAGGACGTGCACGCGCTCGAGTCGAACCTGACCATCCAGCACAACGGCGAGCCGCTCGGCGAGCGCATGGTGCTGCGCGGCAAGGTGCTCGACGGCGACGGCCGCCCCGTGGCGGGCCAGCTGGTGGAGATCTGGCAGGCCAACTCGGCCGGCCGCTACATCCACAAGCGCGACCAGCACCCGGCCCCGATCGACCCCAACTTCACGGGCGTGGGCCGCTGCATCACCGGGCCCGACGGCTCCTACGAGTTCCTCACCATCAAGCCCGGCCCCTACCCGTGGAAGAACCACCTCAACGCGTGGCGCCCCGCGCACATCCACTTCAGCCTCTTCGGCACGGAGTTCACGCAGCGCATGGTCACCCAGATGTACTTCCCGGGCGACCAGCTGTTCCCGCTCGACCCGATCTACCAGTCGATCGTGGACCAGGACGCCCGCGACCGCCTCATCGCGAAGTACAACCATGACCTGACCTCGCCCGAGTGGGCGCTGGGCTACGAGTGGGACATCATCCTCACCGGCCAGAAGCGCACGTGGACCGAGAACGAAGCCTACGGAGAGCAGGGCGACGATGAGCACTGAGACCACGAAGACCAGCCTGACCGCCACCCCCGCGCAGACCATCGGCCCGTTCTACGGCTTCGCGCTGCCGTTCGAGAAGGGCGGCGAACTCGTCCCGCCGGGCTCCCCGGACAGCGTCGCCCTGCACGGCACGGTGCTGGACGGCCACGGCGACCCCATCCCGGACGCCCTGCTGGAGATCTGGCAGGCGGACGCCAAGGGCAACGTGGTGGCCGAGACCGGCTCGCTGGTCCGCGACGGCCGCACCTTCACGGGCTGGGGCCGCGTCGCGGTGGGCAACACGGGCAAGTACGTCTTCACGACCGTCAACCCCGGGCCGACCGAGCCGGGCAAGGCCCCGTTCATCGCGGTGACCGTGTTGGCCCGCGGCCTGCTGAACCGCCTGTTCACCCGTGTGTACCTGCCCGAGGACACCGAGGCGCTCGCGAACGATCCCGTCCTGTCCGTCCTCGAGCCCGACCGCCGCAAGACGCTGATCGCCGAGCGCCTCGCCGACGGCTCGCTCCACTGGGACATCCGCCTGCAGGGCGAGGACGAGACCGTGTTCCTCGACTTCCACGGCCAGCCGTAGCCGGGGCGAGGACAAAGCGATGACGGTTCCCGCCACCCCCGGGCCCACCGGTCCTGTGGCCAGCCCCTCGGGCCTCGACCCGGCCAGCCTCGATCCGGCCAGCCTCGACCCGGCCGACGTCGGCCTGCTCGCCCCCGTCTGGGCCTCGCCCTCCGTGGCGGCCCCCACGGGCGACGCCGCGCTGGTCGCCGCGATGGCCGATCTCGAGGCCTGCTGGGCCGAGGCGCTCGAGGCCGCCGGCCTCGCGGGCCGGGGCGCGGGCGCCGCGGTCCGCTCCGCAGTGCGGACCGCCGTCGGCTCGCCGGACGGGCCGCTCAGCGCCGCCCGGCTCGCCGAGGCGGGCCAGGGCGGCGGGAACCCCGTCATCCCCCTCGTGAAGGCGCTGCGGGCCGCCGTGGCGGACGCTGACCCGGACGGCCCCGGCAAGGGGGCCGTCCACCAGGGGCTCACGAGCCAGGACGTGCTCGACTCGGCGCTCCAGCTCGTGGCGCGGCGTGCCGTCGTGGCCGTCGCGGCCGACCTCGCCGGGGCCGCCGACGCGCTCGCGGACCTCGCGGCGCAGCACCGGGACACCCCCCAGGTGGCCCGCACGCTCGCGCAGCATTCACTCCCCTCGAGCTTCGGGCTCAAGGCCGCCAACTGGCTCCAGGGAGTGGCCCATGCGGAGGCCCGGCTCGCCGAGCTGCGGTTCCCGGTCCAGTGCGGGGGAGCGGCGGGCACCAACGCCTCGCTCGTCGCGCTCGGCGCCGAGCCCGCCACGCTGGCGGCCGACTGGGCGCGCCGCGCGGGCCTGGACGCGGCCGTGGCGCCGTGGCAGTCCTTCCGCGGGCCGGTCACCGACCTCGCCCACGCCCTCGCCGCCGCCTGCACGGCCGCGGGGCACGTGGCCAACGACGTCATGCTCCTTTCGCGCCCCGAGATCGGCGAGCTGGGCGAGCCGCTCGCCGCCGGGCGCGGCGTCTCCTCGGCGATGCCGCAGAAGCAGAACCCGGCCCTCTCCACCCTCATCCGCTCCGCCGCGCTCCAGGCCCCCGCGCACGCCGCGCAGGTCGAGCTCGCCGCGGCCCTGTCCGAGGACGAGCGCACGGGCGGGGCCTGGCACACCGAATGGCCCGCCCTGCGCACCCTGCTTCGCCTGACCTCGGGGGCGGCCGCCGCGCTGCGCGAGCTCGCGGAGGGCCTGCGGGTCTTCCCCGAGCGCATGCGGGCCAACCTCGCGCTCTCCGGCCCCCTGCTGACCAGCGAGCGGATCATGCTCGAGCTCGCCCCCGTCGCCGACGGCGGCCGCGAGGGCGTCCAGTCCGCCGTCGACGCCGCGATCGGCGCGGCGGGGGACGGCGCCGGCCCCGACGAGCAGGCGAGGGTCCTGCGCGAGGCGCTGCGCGGCGTCGTGCGCCCGGACCAGGTGAGCGAGGAGCGCCTCGACGAGCTGCTCGACCCGGCCGGCTACCGCGGCGACGCCGCCGGAATCGTGGACCGCATCCTCGCCTACTATGAGGCCACCGTGGCCCAGCGCCGCGAACCGCTGCGGGGACAGCTCCCACGAGTCTGAACCCGCACCACGACATCCACGACAGACCTGAGGGAAAGGACGAGCACGTGAGCGTGCCCAAGATCAAGGCCGTCCGGCTGAGCCCGCGCGAGCAGTTCGGGGAGAAGGAGCTCGTGGTCCTCGGGCCCTCGCTCGGGACCTCGACCGTGATGTGGGACGACGCCGCGCGCCTCCTCGGCGAGGACTACGACATCCTCGGCTGGGACCTCCCGGGCCACGGCATCTCGCCCGCCGCCGAGCCGGACACCGAGTTCAGCGTCGGCGAGCTCGCGGACGCCGTCGTGGCCCTGGTCGACTCGATCCTCCCCGCCCAGGACGGCCACCCCGTCCGCTTCCACTACGCCGGCGATTCCGTCGGCGGGGCCACGGGCGCGGAGCTGGCGCTGCGGCACCCGGACCGCCTCCTGAGCCTCGCGATGTTCTGCTCGTCGGCCCGCTTCAACGGCGCCGAGGGCTACGCCGAGCGCGCCGACCAGGTCGCGAAGCAGGGTACGGCAGTCCGCCTGCAGGCCTCCGCGGAGATCTGGTTCGCCCCCGGCTTCCTCGGCTCCCACCCGGCCCAGTCCTCGCGCCTGCTCCACACCCTGCGCGACGCCGACCGGTTCGGCTACGCGGCGGTCTGCCGCGCGATCGCCGCCTATGATGTCCGCGACCGCTTCGGCGAGATCGCCGTGCCGTTCCTCGCTGTGGCCGGCGAATTCGACTCCGTCTGCCCGATCGCCGATGCCCGGTGGATGGCCGAGCACGCCCAGGACGGCACCGCCGTCGAGATCCCGGGCGTCGCGCACATCGCCCCGACCGAGAACCCCGCCCTTGTCGCGGACCTGCTCCGCGAGCACTTCGCCGCGGCGGCCCGCAAGCTCAGCGGCGTGGACGGATCCGGAGCCGGGCAGGAGGCGCGATGAGCCACCAGCAGGCCGGCGAGAACTGGGTCCCGCAGGAGCAGGCCGGGGCCGTCCAGCCGGACGCGACCCAGCGCGAGCTGTACGACGGCGGCATGGCCGTGCGCCGCGAGGTCCTCTCCGACGAGCACGTGGACCGGGCCAACGCGAACACCACCGAGTTCACCGCCGAATTCCAGAACATGATCACCCGCATCGCCTGGGGCGGCATCTGGACCCGCCCCGGCCTCAGCCGCCAGATGCGCTCTGTGGCCGTGCTCACGGCCATGATCGCGCATGGGCACTGGGACGAGTTCGCGATGCACGTCCGCGCGGCCCTGCGCAACGGGCTCACCCGCGACGAGATCAAGGAGGTGATCCTGCAGAGCGCCATCTACTGCGGGGTCCCCTCGGCCAACACCGCCTTCAAGGTGGCCCAGAACACTCTCGACCAGATTGATGCCAGCAAGGATTCGAACTCATGACTGACGCCTTCGTCTACGACGCCATCCGCACCCCGTTCGGCAAGTTCGGCAGCGGCCTCGCCGGGGTGCGCCCCGACGACCTCGCGGCCCACATGGTCCGCTCGATCGTTGACCGCGCGCCCGGCCTGACCCCCGAGGCACTCGAGGGCAGCGACGGCGAGCCCGGTGCGATCGACGAGGTCATCTTCGGCAACGCCAACGGCGCCGGCGAGGAGAACCGCAACGTGGCCCGCATGGCCACCCTCCTCGCGGGCCTGCCCGTCTCCATCCCCGGCACCACGGTGAACCGGCTGTGCGGCTCGTCCCTCGACGCCGCGATGATCGCCTCCCGCCAGATCCAGGTGGGCGACGCCGACGTCATGCTCGTGGGCGGCGTCGAGTCCATGTCCCGCGCCCCCTGGGTCCTGCCCAAGACCGAGAAGCCCTACCCGGCCGGGGACATGAACCTCGCCTCGACCACCCTCGGCTGGCGCCTCGTGAACGCGAACATGCCGGCCGAGTGGACGGTGTCCCTCGGCGAGGCCACCGAGCAGCTGCGCGAGCGCTTCTCGATCGGCCGCGACCGCCAGGACGAGTTCGCCGCCCGCTCGCACAACCTCGCCGACGCCGCGTGGAACGCCGGCTTCTACGACGACCTCGTGGTCCCGGTGCCCGGCACCGACCTGACCCGCGACGAGGGCATCCGCCCCGGCTCCTCCGCCGAGAAGCTCGGCGGGCTCAAGACCGTGTTCCGCAAGGACAACGGCGACCGCTCGGGCTCGACCGCGGGCGGCACCGTCACCGCCGGCAACGCCTCCCCGCTCTCCGACGGCGCCTCCGCCGTGCTGCTCGGCTCTGAGGCCGCCGCGGGCACGCTGGGCCTGGAGCCGATCGCCCGCATCGCCGGCCGCGGCGCCGCCGCCAACGAGCCGCAGTACTTCGGCTTCGCGCCCGTCGAGGCCGCGAACCGGGCCCTCGCCAAGGCGGGGATCGGCTGGGACGAGGTGGGCGCCGTCGAACTCAACGAGGCCTTCGCCGCCCAGTCCCTCGCCTGCGTGGACGCGTGGAAGATCGACCCCGAGATCGTCAACCAGCACGGCGGCGCGATCGCGATGGGCCACCCCCTCGGCGCGTCGGGCGGCCGCATCCTCGGCACGCTCGCCCGCTCGCTCCAGCGCAGCGGACAGCGGTGGGGCGTTGCGGCCATCTGCATCGGCGTGGGCCAGGGCCTCGCCGTGGTGCTCGAGAACGTTTCGGCGAAGTAAGGAAGGGCCGTCAGTGGCACACACCCTCGAATTCAAGGACACCGCCGCGGAGGCGGTGGCAGCCGTCCAGGACGGCTCGACCGTGATGATCGGCGGGTTCGGCAACGCCGGGCAGCCGTTCGAGCTCATCGATGCGCTGCTCGCCAGCGGCGCCAAGGAGCTCACCGTGGTCAACAACAACGCCGGCCAGGCCGATGAGGGCCTCGCGCTCCTCATCAAGGAAGGCCGCGTGAAGAAGATGATCTGCTCCTTCCCGCGGCAGAGCGACTCGTGGCACTTCGACGCCAAGTACCGCGCCGGGGAGATCGAGCTCGAGCTCGTCCCGCAGGGCAACCTCGCCGAGCGCATCCGCGCCGCCGGTGCCGGGATCGGCGGCTTCTTCACCCCCACCGGCTACGGCACCATGCTCGCCGAGGGGAAGGAGACGCGCTTCCTCGACGGCAAGTGGCAGGTCTTCGAGACCCCGATCCACGCCGACGTGGCCCTCATCAAGGCGCTCAAGGCGGACGGCAAGGGCAACCTCGTCTACCGCAAGACGGCCCGCAACTTCGGCCCGATCATGGCCGCCGCCGCGAAGCACACCGTGGTGCAGGTCTCCGAGGTCGTGCCGGTGGGCGGCCTCGATCCGGAGAACGTGATCACTCCGGGCATCTACGTCAACACGATCGTGAAGGTGGGCTGAACGCATGGGCGAGCAGACGACGTCGGGCATCACCTCGGCGGGCACCGAGCCGGAGACCAGCACCGTGCCCCGGAGCAGCGACGCACCCCTGGGCCGCGACGACATGGCCAAGCTGGTCGCGAAGGACATCGAGCCGGGCTCGTTCGTGAACCTCGGCATCGGCCAGCCGACCAACGTGTCCAACTACCTCACCGAGGAGCAGGACGTCACGCTGCATACCGAGAACGGCATGCTCGGGATGGGCCCCGTCGCGGTCGGCGACCAGATCGACGAGGACCTCATCAACGCCGGCAAGATCCCGGTGACCGAGCTTCCGGGGGCGAGCTACTTCCACCACGCCGACTCGTTCGCGATCATGCGCGGCGGGCACCTCGACGTGTGCGTGCTCGGCGCGTTCCAGGTCTCCGCCACGGGTGACCTCGCGAACTGGCACACCGGTGCCCCGGACGCGATCCCGGCCGTGGGCGGCGCCATGGACCTCGCCACGGGGGCCAAGGACGTCTACGTGATGATGACCCTGCTGACCAAGGACGGGAAGTCCAAGCTCGTCCCCGAACTGACGTACCCTGTGACCGGCGTGGGCCGCGTGACCCGGGTGTACACGGAGAAGGCCGTCTTCCTCATCACGGAGGAGGGCGTGCGCGTCCGCGAGACGTTCGGCATCAGCTTCGAGGACCTCCAGGACCTCGTCGACGTGCCGCTGCTGCCCGCCGCCTGAGTACACACAGCCTGGGCACACGCAGCCCGAGAGCAGAGGGGAACCTGTGGCCGAGCTTCCGGTGGTTGAGCGGAGCGACGCGGAGCCGAAACCGGGCGACGCGTTCGTGCAGTCGCTCGCGCGCGGACTCGCCGTGGTCCGCGCGTTCGACGCCGAGCACCAGGAGATGACCCTCTCCGAGGTCGCCGCGCGGACGGCGCTCACGCGGGCCACGGCCCGCCGGTTCCTCCACACGCTCGTCGAGCTGGGGTACGTGCGCACGGACGGGCGGACCTTCTCGCTCACCCCGCTCGTGCTCCAGCTCGGCTACGCGTACCTCTCGGGCCAGCGGCTGCCCGAGCTCGCCCAGCCCATCCTCGAGGAGCTCTCGCACCGGCACGGGGAGTCGACCTCCCTCGCGATCCTCGACGGCACCGACATCGTCTACCTGGCCCGGATCCACACCCGCCGGATCATCTCGGTGGGCATCTCGCCGGGCACGCGGTTCCCCGCGCATGCGACGTCGATGGGCCGGGTCCTGCTCGCCGCCCTCACCCCGGCCGAGCTCGCCGCCTACTTCGCCCGCGCCGAGCTTGCCCCGCTCACGCCGCGCACCCTCACCTCGCGCGAGGCGATCGAGGCCGAGGTGGGCCGGGTACGCGAGGCGGGGTACGCCGTCGTCGACCAGGAGCTCGAGGTGGGCCTGCGCTCGCTCGCCGTCCCGGTCCTCGGGGCGGACGGGCGCACGGTCGCGGCGATCAACATGGCCCTCCCCGCCAGGATCGACGGCGACGGCCGGAATGCCGGCCGGGACGCCGAGGTCGCGCGCCTCGTGCCCGAGCTGCAGGCGGCGGCCGCCTCGATCGCCGAGGCCGCGCGCGCCGTGGGGGCCGCCTGACGGCTCGTTATGCACCCGGGCTCGTTCAGCGCCCCCAGCTCGTTCAGTGACATGTGAGTGATCAAGGAGGACACGGCAATGGCACTTCTCGATGACGTCGCCCTGTGGGGCGGCAAGGTGAACATCGGTGGCTGGACGGAGGCGGCGGGCGGGACGCAGGACGTCACCGAGCCCGCCACCGGGGCCACGCTCGGCTCGGTGGGGACCGCTTCGCGCGAGGACGTCTACCGGGCGGCGCAGGTTGCCGCCGAGGCGCAGCGCGCGTGGGCGGCGAAGAAGCCCGAGGAGCGGGCCGCGGTGCTGCGGCGGGCCGGCCAGCTGTGGGAGGACCACGCCGCAGAGGTCCAGGACTGGATCGTCCGGGAGTCCGGCGGCATCCCGCCCAAGGCGCAGCTCGAGACGCACATCGCCGCGAACGAGTGCTACGAGGCCGCGGCCCTGCCCTCGCACCCGCACGGTGAGGTCCTGACCTCGGACGAGGACCGGTGGTCCTTCGCGCGGCGGCGGCCGGTCGGCGTCGTGAGCGTGATCGCCCCGTTCAACTTCCCCCTCATCCTCTCCATCCGCTCGGTCGCGCCGGCGCTCGCGCTCGGCAACGCGGTGCTGCTCAAGCCGGACCCCCGCACCGCGGTGTGCGGCGGCGTGGCCCTCATGCGCGTCTTCGAGGAGGCCGGCCTGCCCGCCGGCGTGCTCTCGCTCCTGCCCGGTGGCGCCGAGACGGGCCAGGCCGTGGTGGAGGCGCCCGAGGTGCGGGTGGTCTCCTTCACCGGCTCCACGGCGGCGGGCCGGAAGGTCGGCGAGACCGCGGCGCGGCTGCTCAAGCGCGCGCACCTCGAGCTCGGCGGCAACAACGCCCTGATCGTGCTCCCGGGCGCCGACCTGGCCAAGGCCGCGTCCGCGGGCGCCTTCGGGTCCTTCATGCACCAGGGCCAGATCTGCATGACCACCGGCCGGCACTTCGTCCACGAGACGGTGTACGAGGACTACGTCGCCGCCCTCGCCGAGAAGGCCGAGCACCTCCCCGTGGGCGATCCCGCCACGGGGCAGGTGGCGCTCGGCCCCATCATCGACGAGCGGCAGCGCGACCGCATCCACGGCATCGTCGAGGCCTCGGTGGCCCAGGGCGGGCGGCTCGCGGCCGGCGGCAGCTTCGAGGGGCTGTTCTACCGGCCCACCGTCCTGGCCGACCTCGACCTGGACAACCCCGCCTTCGCCGACGAGATCTTCGGCCCGGTGGCGCCCGTGACGAGGTTCACGAGCGTGGACGAGGTGGTGGACCTGGTCAACGCCAACGAGTACGGGCTGTCCGTGGGCATCCTGGGCGACGTCGGCACGGCGATGCAGATCGCCGACCGCGTGCACTCCGGCAAGGTCCACATCAACGAGCAGACCGTCTCGGACGAGGCCAACGCCCCGTTCGGCGGCGTGGGGGCGTCCGGGACCGGCGCCCGCTTCGGCGGGGCCACGGCCAACATGGACGCCTTCACCGAGGTGCAGTGGCTCACGATGCGCCCGGAGATCGCGCCGTATCCGTTCTGAGTCTGTTCTGGGTCCTGTGAGTTCGCCGGGAATGGGGGGTAATCCGGGAGCGCAGGCACAAAGTCTCTAGGTACCCCCGGCCGCGGGGGCGGACGGTAATGGCGTGGACACGCCACTGACCGCCCTCGCGGGCGCCCTCCGTCTCCAGGCGGCCGGCATCTATCTCGGCTGGGGTTCCTTCACGGTCCAACTCGGGAACCTCATCGTCATCCTCGCGATGATCGCGCTGTTCGTCGCAGCGCTCTTCCTGCCGTTCCCCGGGGGGAGGGACAAGCGGTGACCGCCCAGCCCTCGCAGCCGGAGCCCGGCGGCCGGATCGTCAACTGGACCGGACGCTTCCGGGGCTGGGGACTGCGGACCCTGCCACCGGACAAGCTCCTCCCCGAGACCCAGCCCAGCTACGTCGCCTCGTGGATCTACGTGTTCGGGATGGCCGCCATCGCGGCGCTCGCCTACGTGGTCATCTCGGGGCTGGTCCTCGCGCTCGACGGGCCCTCGTGGTACCACGTGTCCGCGTTCGGCCACTTCGTCAACAGCACCCATCTGTGGTCGGTCGAGCTGTTCTTCATGACGATGGTCATCCACCTCTGGGGCAAGTTCTGGATGGCGTCGTGGCGCGGCGGCCGCACCCTCACCTGGATCACGGGCGTCCTGGCGTTCGTCGTCTCGATCGTCACGGCGTTCACCGGGTACCTCCTCCAGACGAATTTCGATTCACAGTGGATCGCCTTCCAGGCGAAGGACGCCCTCAACGCCGTGGGGGTCGGCGCGTGGTTCAACGTGGCGAACCTCGGCCAGGTCCTGATGTGGCACATCGTGCTGCTGCCGCTCGCCGTGGGCGCCGTCGTGGTGCTCCACGTGCTCCTCGTGCGCGTGCACGGGGTCGCCCCGCCGCTCGAGGCCGCCGAGACCGACGCCCAGCTCCGAGGCTCCCAGCTCAGCGGCTCCCCGCTCGGCGGGGTGCAGGCCGCGGACGCGGAGGCGGCTCCTCGCGCCACCGAGGGCGGTGCGGCATGACGACCATGTCCCGCCCGCCTGCTGCGGGCCCTGAGCGCCACGGCCATTCCCGCTCCCGCCAGCCGCGCTCCCGCCAGCCACGGGACCTCGACCGCCGGCACGATCTCGAGGGCCGGCGCGATCTCGACCGGAGGCCCTGGCGCGGGGCCGTCCGCGAGTACGACCTGGTCAAGGAGCTCGTCTACGCGCTCGTCGTCGTCGGGGTGCTGACCCTGGGGCTCGCGGCGGTGGTCGGGTCCCCGGACGACGCCCCGGTGACGCTGGCCTCGTGGGCTGGCGCGGCGCCGTCGGACTTCGTGGCGACGGCCACGGCCGAGCTCGGGGGGACCAGCGACACCGCCCAGTACGGGCCGCCGTACAACGCCACCCAGGGCGTGAGCCAGACCCTCGGCCCGATCGACCTGCAGAGCCTCTCGGGGGTCCGCCTGCCGATCGACACCGCGCAGGACCTCGTGGTGGCGCCCCTCGCGGCGCTGCCCCAGCCGCCCTCGGCGCTCTCCGCGTGGACCGGTGCCACCGACAAGCAGCGCGCCGACTGGACCGCCGCGTACTCGGACGCCCTCACCAAGGCGCCCGACGGCGATCCCAGCAAGGTCGCGCCCGGCAACTACGGCCCGGTGCCCGCTCTGACCAGCTCACTCCTGGGCATGGCCCGCTCGGGCGCCCTCGACCGGGTCCTCGATGGCGGGGCGGTCAGCGGGACTGCCGCCGGCCTCGACCGCACCCGGACCGAGCTGCTCCTCGGCGACGGCACCTACTTCAAGGGCCTGGCAGCCGACCAGCACCTCACGGGCGACCAGTGGGGCATGATGAACGAGACCGGCAACTACCCCGGGCAGTCGTGGCTGTGGCTCTACTCCTTCTGGTACCAGGTCCCGCCGTTCAACGGGCTCGCGAACGCGGACCTCGTGGTCACCGGGATCATGGTGGTCCTGACCCTTGCGCTGATGTTCCTGCCCTTCATCCCGGGCCTGCGGTCGATTCCCCGGATCATCCCGCTCCACCGGCTCATCTGGCGGGACTACTACCGGCGGCGCTGAGCCGGGCGTGGGCGTGCGCGGGCCCAGCGGCGTGCAGAACGACACAACTCAGGCGGCCCAGGCCCCGTTTCGGGGGCAGGAGCCGCCTGAGTTGTGTCGAAGTGCCCGGGCGTCTCAGCCGATGCGCCTCAGCCGATGGGCTGGGCCTGCGGCGACGTGAGGCGGGTGAGCGCGTCGATGTCCCGCACCGCGCCCTTGTCCGCCGAGGTGGCCATGGCCGCGTAGGCGCGCAGGGCCGCGGAGACGGCACGCTCACGGTTCACCGGGTGGTAGCCGGTCGTGGCCTCGAGCCGCTCGCGCCGGGCGTCGAGCTCCGAGGCGTCGACCACGAGCTCCATCGAGCGGTTCGGGATGTCGATGCGGATCAGGTCCCCGTCCTCGACGAGGGCGATCGTGCCGCCCGAGGCCGCCTCCGGCGAGATGTGCCCGATCGAGAGGCCCGAGGTGCCGCCGGAGAAGCGGCCGTCCGTGATGAGGGCGCACTTCTTGCCGAGGCCGCGGCCCTTGAGGAACGAGGTCGGGTAGAGCATCTCCTGCATGCCCGGGCCGCCCTTGGGGCCCTCGTAGCGGATCACCACGACGTCGCCCTCCTTGACCGTCTTGTTGAGGATCTTCTCGACGGCCTCCTCCTGCGACTCGCACACCACGGCGGGGCCCTCGAAGGTCCAGATCGACTCGTCCACGCCAGCTGTCTTCACCACGGCACCGTCCACCGCAACGTTGCCGCGCAGCACCGCGAGGCCGCCGTCCTTCGAGTACGCGTGCTCGACCGAGCGGATGCAGCCGCCCTCGGCGTCCGTGTCGAGCGAGGTCCACTCGTTCGACTGCGAGAACGCGGTCGAGGAGCGCTGGCCGCCCGGGGCCGCGTGCCAGAGCTGCTGGGCCACCTCGGTGGCCTTGCCGCCGCGGACGTCCCACGCGTCGAGCCACGAGGCGAGGTCGGGGGAGTGGACCGAGCGCACGTCCGTGTGCAGGAGGCCGCCGCGGTTGAGCTCGCCCAGCAGCGCCGGGATGCCGCCGGCGCGGTGCACGTCCTCCATGTAGTACGTCTTGTCCTTGGCCACGTTTGGGGCGACCTTGGCCAGGCACGGGACCTTGCGGGACTTCGCGTCGATCTCGGCCAGGCCGTACTCGACGCCGGCCTCCTGCGCGGCCGCGAGCAGGTGCAGGATCGTGTTGGTCGAGCCGCCCATGGCGATGTCGAGGGCCATGGCGTTGTCGAACGCCTGCGCGGTGGCGATGGACCGCGGGAGGACGGAGTCGTCGTCGTCCTCGTAGTAGCGCTTGGCGAGGTCGACGGCGGTGGCGCCCGCCCGCTCGTAGAGCGCCTTGCGCGCGGTGTGGGTCGCGAGGACGGAGCCGTTGCCGGGGAGGGAGAGACCGATCGCCTCGGTGAGGCAGTTCATCGAGTTCGCCGTGAACATGCCGGAGCAGGAGCCGCAGGTGGGGCAGGCGTTCTGCTCGATGAGGTCGATGTCGGCGTCCGAGATGGACTCGTCCACGGCGTCCGAGATCGCGTTGACGAGGTCGAGGGAGCGGACCGAGCCGTCGGTGAGGGTCACGCGGCCGGCCTCCATGGGGCCGCCGGAGACGAAGACCGTGGGGATGTTCAGGCGCAGGGCGGCCATGAGCATCCCGGGGGTGATCTTGTCGCAGTTGGAGATGCAGACGAGGGCGTCGGCGCAGTGGGCGTTGACCATGTACTCGACCGAGTCGGCGATGAGGTCGCGGGAGGGCAGCGAGTAGAGCATGCCGCCGTGGCCCATGGCGATGCCGTCGTCCACGGCGATGGTGTTGAACTCGCGGGCGATGGCGCCGGCAGCGTGGATCGCCTCGGAGACGATGCGGCCCACCGGCTGCAGGTGCGTGTGGCCGGGGACGAACTCGGTGAACGAGTTGGCCACGGCGATGATCGGCTTCCCGATGTCCGAGTTGGCGACGCCGGAGGCGCGCATCAGTGCGCGGGCGCCGGCCATGTTGCGGCCATGGGTGACGGTACGAGAGCGAAGAGCTGGCATTGGACTAGAACACCACGCGCGCGCGACGGGCTGCCAGACGGCAGCGATACTAGTAGTGAAACTGCTAGCGTTCGAGGAGGCCTCCCTGGACACCGCCACGCCCGCCGAGACGCGCCGCAAGGAGTTGGGCGCCTTCCTCCGCTCCCGCCGGGAGCGGGCCGTGCGGGCCGACTACGACCTGCCGCCCGTGGGCCGGGGCCGCACCGTGGGTCTGCGGCGCGAGGAGGTCGCCTTCCTCTCCGGCGTCTCGGTCACCTGGTACACGTGGCTCGAGCAGGGCCGGGACATCCACCCGTCCCGGCAGGTGCTCGACGCCGTGGCCGTGAACCTGCGCCTGAGCGCCCCCGAGCACGACTACATCCTGGGCCTCAGCGGGTTCGCGCCGGCGCCCCGCGAGGTTCCCGGCACCCCGGAGCCAGTGCCCGAGCACGTCCAGCACCTGCTCGATGCGCTGGATCCCTCGCCGGCCTTCGCGGTGACCTCGACCTGGGACATCGGCGCGTGGAACAGCGGGTACGAGGCCCTCTTCCCGGGCATCGCCACCGTGCCCGCCCGCGACAGGAACCTCCTGCGCCTGACCTTCACCGACCCCTACGTGCGGGGCATGCTGCCCGACTGGGAGGTCACGGTGCGCAGCTTCCTGGCCGACTACCGCGCGGAGGCCGGTTCGCACGCGGACCGGGCCGCGCACGTCGAGCTCGTGACGCGCCTGCGCGAGGACTCCGCGGACTTCGCCCGAGCCTGGGACGACCACGAGGTGCGCCGCTTCGCCTCCCGCGCCCGGACCTTCCTCCATCCCGTGGCCGGGCGGCTGGACTTCGAGCAGCACCAGCTCGTGCCCGCGGATGCCCCGACGCTGCACATCGTCGCCTACCTCCCCGCGCCCGGCTCCGACACGGGGGAGCGAATGGCCCGGCTCGTGGGCAGCGGGACAGATCGCAGGGCTGGGCTCAGAACGGTGGCGGATCCTCGCGGTACGGGTGGGTGATGTAGCGGCGTCCTGAGGGCGCGGTCCACTCGAGAGTGCCCGGGGGCTCGGGGCTGGGTGGTGACGTCTGGCTCGGCGCCCGCTCGCGGGGCGGCGGTGCAGGTGTACCGGCCGGCAACCTTGTGCCGGGCACCTCCGCGTCGGTTCCGAGGTGCCGGACCGTCCAGAGGCCGAGGCTCTTGAGGCGATGGTGCTCGGGGCACAGGAGGGCAAGGTTGCGGACGTCGGTCTGGCCGCCCTCGTGCCATTCGATTGTGTGGTCGACCTCCGCGGCGGCCGAGGGCTTGTCGCAGCCGGGGAAGCGGCACGTCGCGTCGCGCACCGTGAGGAACCGCCGCATGGCTGCGGTGGGTGCATAGCGGATGCGGCCGATCGACAGCGGCGCTCCGTCCCGGGCGCTCACGAGCATCCGCGTCCAGGTCGAGGCCTGCGCGGCGAGGCGGCGTGCGGTGCCGGGATCGATGGGGCCGTAGCCGAGGATCTCGCCCGGTGCGTCGCCGGTGCCCTCGACGGTCGACGCCGATGCGGTCACCACGAGCTGCAGGCGCACGCCACCGAGCGGCGCCCCGCCGGTGACTGGGGTGCCGCTGAGCTGCCGGCCCGGGTCGTCCAGCAGGAGGTCGGTCAGGACGTCGGCGCGAAGCTGGTTGACGGTGCGTGCCTCGGCGGGCGACTGGAGCGAACGCGCGATCGCGGTGAGGCGCGTGTCGACCACCGCACCCACTTCGAGGGGGAGGAGCGCCGTGAGGTAGCACATGCCGTCGCCCACCGGAGTCACCTCCACACGGCGGTCCGTGACGGCCTTGGCCCTGCGCGCCGCGAGGGGCTCCTCGCAGTAGTCCTCCGCGAGGCGTCGCAGGCGCTGCCCCAAGGCGGGAAGGGTGGGCCGGTGGTCCGGGTCCTCGGGGGCGGCGATGGCGGTGGCCGCCGCTGCGAAATTCTCCAGGCGCGCGGACGGGACCGGAATGGCGGCGTCGAGCACGGCCGCCGCACGCTGCCGCGTCAGACGCCCGGCCCGCATGGCGGCGAGCACCGGGGCCAGGGCGGGATCGGCGAGGGCGCGGGCTTCCTCGACCCTCGCCCGCGCGGTCCGCTGGGACACGCGGAGTGCTGCGGCAATTTCGGAGGCCGCGAGGGCTGGGGCCTCGAGGTGCCGTTGGAGATCCCTTGACCGCTCGTGGATCTGCACGAGCTCGGCCATGAGTCGGGCGCGCTGGGCATCCAGGCGCGCCTGATCGACCTCGGTCTCCTCGATGGCCCGCACGATCTCCGCCGCATGCTCGAGGCGGAGCGCCCGCGCGGCGCCTTCGAGGTCGTCGTCACGGCGAGGGGCGGGGATGCCGAGAGCCTCCCACTCGCCCGCGCTGACGGTCCAAGGCTCAAGCGCGGCTGGGTCAAGCAGTGTTGAGCCGGTCTCCGCTGCCTCCAAGGGGCGCCCCTCGGCCAGATGCGGCGCGACGAGCGCCAGGACCGCTGGGGTTAGGGAATCCGGCTCGATCTCTCCTGCCTCGAGGCCCTCCACGAGGGTGAGGTAGTCGTCGATGACCGGGAGGGAGGCCCTGCCCTCGGGGCTCAGCGGGTCGACGAAGCCGTACTCCTCGTACTCCTTGGTAAGCAGCTCGTCATCGGGAGGAAGACCGTCGAGGCTGACTGCCCGGGACGCTCCCACGCCCCGCTGCCTCCCGACCCCGCCCGTCGTCCCCATACAGCTACTTTAGAATATATTTACGATAGTTACTAGAGTAATCCGAAACTAGATTCGCATAATGTCCGAGTGGATAGTAATGCCGTGAGCGGGCTCCAGCGATCCCGCGGCCTTCCCGACGATGTGCACCGAGAGGCTCGTGCTCCCGCTCGGCACCGTCGTCGGGAACCAGTGCCGACCGGGGGCGACGAGGATGAGAAGGCCTTCGACGTTCCCGATGGGCCGGAAGTCGGATGTTCCGGTGCCATAGGCCTCGATGCCGAACGCTGCCTCGGCCCGAGCTGCGACCGCCGGGACGTCCCCGACTGGAACCCCGACTTCGCTGATGGCGAGGACGTGCTCCGGACGGAACGGCCCGGTGCGGTCATCGGCGATGTCCCGGCGGATGATGAACTCGAGGATGTTGCCGTCGGCGTCCTCGAAGTAGAGCGAGTGCGCGTTCCAGTGCGGGGACGTCTCGAAGTCGTCTCTGCCCTCGGAATCGCGCAGGAGGGGCACCCGTTCGGAGATCCAGCGTTTGGCGGTGTCGAACATGAGCCGCGGAATGGTGAACGCGAGGTGCTGCCTGCCCGGGCCGGGATCGCCTTCGCGCAGGACCAGCCGCGAAGCGCCCGCCTGCACCGTCAAGGCGCCGTCCCCGTAGCGGGTGGGTAGCCCCAGAACCGAGCCGTAGAACGACTCGGCCCGGCCCAGATCGTCCGTGTCGAAGGCGACTGAGGTGATGCGCATGGGAACCACCCAACAGGCTCAAGCGACCTTGAGGTCAAGGGCCGCCCGGCCTGTCAGGTGAAGATGGTCTTGGGGTCGTCGCTGCCGTAGCGGGACAGGATCAGCGCGGCGACGTCGCGCAGCTTCTGGTTGCGGTTCATCGAGGCGGTCTTGAGTACGTCGATGGCCTCGTCCGCCGTGCAGTTGGACTGCGCCATGATGACCCCTGCTGCGAGGTTGATCGCGGTGCGCGACTCGAGGGCGGACTCGAGGTCCGACACCCGATCGGTCTCGCGCGCGAAGCGCACGGCGAGGTGCACCGAGCGGGACGCCAGGGAGGCGAGCTCCTCGGCACGCGCGCGGAGCTCGTCGGGGAAGCCGTCAGGCTTGGCCGAGTAGCAGTTGAGGGCGGCCTCGGCGTCGGCGGAGGTGGGCAGCGGGATCGGCGTCGCGAAGACCGAGCGGAGCGGGGCCCCGGCCACGGCGTCCCGATAGCGCGGATACCGGGTGGTCACGCTGAGGTCGGGAACATAGATCGTGCGGCCCGTGGCCACGGCCTCGGAGCACGGCCCCTCGCCGCTCGCGTACTGCAGCTCGTCCATGACGTCCGCGGCCGGGTCGCTGCTGCCCACCGTGGCCCGACGCCCGTGCCGGCCCACCGTGACGCTGCACGTGACCGTGCCGGGAACGGTGGGGTCCTTCGAGAGGTCGTGGGCAGCGACGACGGCGACCCGCGCCAGGAACGTCGCGAGGTCAACGCTCCCGAGGAACAGGTCGAGGAGCTCGTCCTCCTGCGCCCGGGCCAGTACAGCTTCCGGCACCTGTCCGGCGATGGTCTCGTCCATGCTGGGTTAGCCTCCTTGCGCGGGGCCCTCACGATGGCCCCGTATGGTGCGATCCCAAGCCTACGCCGTTCCACCCATCGGGAGGGGGCCGGGCCCGAGATGACGGGCCCGCGGCCCCTTCCGTCTGCCCGCGCGTCTACCGCGCCTTCCGGTGGATCGACTTGTAGGTCAGGTACGCGCCCAGGCCCTCGATCCCGTACTCCGTCCCGAGGCCGGAATCGTGCCGGCCGCCGAACGGCGCCGCGTGGTTCGAGGCGAAGAAGTTGATGCCGATCGAGCCGGTGTCCACCCGGTCTGCGACGGCCAGGGCCGCCTCCGGATCGGAGGAGAACACGAGCCCGCCCAGCCCGAACTCGGTGTTGTTCGCCAGCGCCACGGCCTCGTCGGCCCCACGACCCGGCCCCGCGTCGCTGTACTTCAGGATGGTCAGCACCGGGCCGAAGATCTCCTCCCGCGCCACCCGCATCGACGGGGTGACGTCGGCGAAGACGGTCGGCTCCACGAAGTACCCGCCCTCGAGTCCGCTTCCGGCCGCGAACGACGCCGCCCTGCCGCCCGCCACGGCCCGCGCGCCTTCCGCGAGGCCCGACTCGACGTACCCCATCACGGTCTCGAACTGGGACTTCGTGGCGCTCGGCCCGAACACGGTCGCGGGGTCGAGCGGGTCGCCCTGCGGCGCCGCCGCGATGACCGACGCGGCCATGTCCACCACCTCGCGGTACCGCGAGGCCGGCGCGAGGATCCGCGTGGAGATGTAGCAGGTCTGGCCGGTGTTGCGCATCGAGGACCGGATCAGCACCTTCGACATCGCGTCCAGGTCCGCGTCCGGCAGCACGATCGCGCTCGACTTCCCGCCGAGCTCGAGCGTCACGGGCCGCAGCAGCTCCCCGCACGCGGCGGCGATGCGCCGGCCCACCGGCGTCGACCCCGTGAACGCGACCTTGTCCACGCCCGCGTGCTTCACGAGCACGTCGCCCATCCGGCCCGACCCCGTCACGAGGTTCACGACGCCGGCCGGCACCCCCGCCGCCGCGACGGCGTCGACGATGAACCGGATCGACAGCGGCGTGGGCGACGCGGGCTTGATCACCACGGTGCAGCCCGCCAGCAGCGCCGGGGCGAGCTTGATGACCACGAGGTTGATCGGGAAGTTCCACGGCGCGATCAGCGCGCACACGCCCACCGGGTCGCGCCGCACCACGGACTCCTGGCCCGGGGCGAACGGGAACGGCCGCACGTCCTCGCGCTCGAGGTACTCGGCGAGCGTGGCGAAGTAGCGGAAGATCCCGGCCGCGTTCGCCGCCGCCCCGCGCGTCTCGGTGATCGGCGAGCCGTTCTCGCGCGTGTTCGTCTGCGCGAGGGCCTCGGCGCGGGCCTCGATCTCGTCCGCGATCTTCAGCAGGTACGCCGCGCGCTCGGAGGGCGAGAGGCGGGGCCAGGGGCCGGCGTCGAACGCCCTGCGCGCGGCGGCGACGGCGGCGTCGACGTCGTCGGCCGAGCCGTCCGGCACGGACCCCCAGACCTCGCCCGTCGCGGGGTCGGTGACCGGGTTGCGGCCCGTCGCCTGCGCGGGGACGTACGCGCCGTCGATGAACACGTCGTCCACGCGGGTGTACGGCAGGGAGAGGGCGGCGCGGCGCGCCCGGGCGTCGGGGCCGGAGGCGGACGACGCCGGCCGCTCGCCTCCCGCGGTCGTGGCGCCGGTGTGGGTGGGGACAGTCATCGGAGCACTCCCGTCTGGAGCAGCGCGTTGGAGCGCGCGAGGTCTGCGGTGGCCATCTCGACGGCCGCGGCGGTGATGAGCTCGGGAACGATCTCGGCCGCGAGCCGGTCGGCGTACGTGGACGGGTCCATCTTGAACCACGAGGACGCGAGGGCGATCCCGGCGCGGTCGAAGCGCCAGAGCCGGTCGGCGTCCCGCATGAGGGCGTCCTCGAGGGAGTAGGCCACGTGGCGGGTGTCGTGGCCCTCGATGATCGCGGTGACGCGCTCGACGAACTCCTCCGAATAGCCGAGCCCGGGCAGCACCTCGCGGGCCACGAGGCAGCCCTGGTGCTCGTGCTCGTACCGGATCTGGGCCTTGCGCCAGTCCCCGGTGAAGCCCTCGGAGAGGATGCGGGACTCGTCCACCCGGGCCCAGCCGGTGTCGTGCAGGAGGGTCGCGACGAGCACGAGCTCGCGGGCCGAGGCCGGGTACGCGTCGCACAGCCGCTCGGCGTAGGCCACCGAGATGGGCAGGTGGATGTCGTTGCCGCGGGTGCGGGTGTACCGGACCACGGCTTTCCACAGCGGGTCGAGCCGGCCACCGGGGCCCGCGGTCCCTGGCGTCTCGCAGATGGGCCGCGTGTCCACGGGCCCCTCGGCGGGGACGGGCCGCACCGGGTACGCGGCGGCGAACGCGTCCGCGCGGGCGGCGTCGATCTCGAGGGTGTTCTCGGTCATCGGGTTCCTCCCGCGGCGACGGCGGTGGCGAGCGGGACGGCCAGGGTCTTCAGCTGCACGTCCGCGGCGGCGGCCTGGACCGCCTCGGCCGGGATGTTCTGGCCCTTGGCGAGGGCGTTCTTGACGGCCATGAAGTCCAGCGGGGCGTTGACGCAGTCGGCGGCGATGATCCGGCCCGCGCGGTAATAGAGCACGGAGAACTTGCCGCGCTCGTCGTCCCGGCGCACCACGGTCTGATCAAAGCCCATGGACAGGCCCGCGATCTGGAGCTTGAGGTCGGCCTGGTTGGACCAGAACCAGGGGATGCCCGCGTACTCCTCGCGCCGGCCCATGAGCGAGTAGGCCGCGACCTTCGCGTGCTCGATCGCGTTGTTGACGCTCTCGAGGCGGATGCGCTCGCCGGCGGGGGAGCCGGGCACGGGGTTGGGCATGTTCGCGCAGTCGCCCACGGCCACGGTGGTGCCGTCCGAGGCGAGCGCGTACTGGTCCACGACGATTCCGTTGTCCACGGCCAGGCCCATCTGCTCGGCCAGCTCCGTGTTCGGGACGACGCCGATGCCCACGAGCACGATCTGCGCCGGGACGACCTCGGGTTCCGTGCTCTCTCCCGCGGCGAGCTCGACGCCGGCGACCGCAGGAGCGGCGTCGTGCGCGGAAGCCGTTCCGCCGGGGCCCGGCACGAAGCGGGTGATCTTCGCGCCGAGGCGGATGTCGAGGCCGCGGGCGCGGTGGGCGTCGAGGAAGAACTGGGCGGTCTCCTCGCCCACGGCGCGGCCCACGAGCCGCGGGCCGGCCTCGAGGACCACCACGTTCTTGCCCATCTTCTTCAGGCTCGAGGCGGCCTCGAGCCCAATGAAGCCGCCGCCCACCACCACGACGTCCGTCGCGCTGCCCACGATGGCCTTGAGGGCCAGGGCGTCGTCGGCGTTGCGGAGATAGACGACGCCGGCCAGATCGCCGCCGTCGATCGCGAGCTTCCGCGCCCGCGCACCTACGGTGAGCGCCAGGCGCTTGAACGGGAACTCGGCGCCCGAGGCTGCCATCGCGACCCCGGACCCGTCAGGGTTCTTCTCGATCCGGGTGATCCGCTGGTCCTTGACGAGGGTGACGTGGTGCTCGTCCCAGTACTCGTTGGAGCGGAAGATGAGCGACTCGTTGCCCACCTCGCCCTGGAGCCACTCCTTGGAGAGGGCCGGGCGCTGGTAGGGGCGGTGGTTCTCCTCGCCGAGGAGGGTGATGGGCTCCTCGAAGCCGAGGGCGCGGAGCGAGATGGCGAGCTGGACGCCGGACTGGCTCGCGCCGATGACCAGCAGGCCGGTGGGCTCTGCGGTGGGTGCATCTGGGGCGGTCATCTCACACCTGGGTTTCCGGGGTGGTCACGTAGAGGTCCATCCCCTCGGTGAGCTTGAGCTGGCAGGACAGGCGTGAGTTCTCCTCGCGGTCCACGGCGGTGCCGTAGAGCATCTCGTCCTCCATGGGCTCGATGGGCGGGAGCGTGTCGAGGCAGTCCTCGCGGACAAAGACGTGGCACGTGGCGCAGGAGAGCGAGCCGCCGCACTCGGCGACGATGCCCGGCACGCCGTTGCGCACGGCGGTCTCCATGACGGAGTCGCCGGGGCGTCCCTCGATGTCCCGGACGGTGCCCTCCGCGTCGGTGTAGTGGACGGTGGTGGTCATTGGGGTGCTCTCCTGAGAATCGGTGGCAGGGTGGTCTAAAGGGTTCAGATGAATTGCCGGCCGCCGTCGACCACGAGGGTCTGGCCGGTCATGTAGGAGGAGTCGGGGCTCGCGAGGAAGAGGGCGGCGCCCACGATGTCCTCGGGCTGGCTGGCCCGCTTGATGGAGCCGCGGTCCACGCCGTAGGTCTCGGCGTTCTCCATGAGCCCGTAGCTGGCCTCGGTGAGCGTGAAGCCGGGGGCGATCGCGTTGACCGTGACCCCGCGCTTGCCGAGCTCCTTGGCCAGGACCCGGGTCAGGGCCACGACGCCGCCCTTGGAGGCCACGTAGTGGGCCCACTGCTCGGAGCCGGAGTAGATCGTGGCGCTCGAGAGGTTGATGACGCGGCCTCCCTCGCCCAGGTACGGGCTGGCGGCGCGGGTCACGAGCCACGGGCCCTTGAGGTTCACGCCCATCACGAGGTCCCACTCGGCCGGGTCGATCTCCTCGAACGGGCTGCGGGTCACCGTCGCGTAGATCGCGGCGTTGTTGACGACGACGTCGATCCGGCCGCCGCCGAACTCGGCCGCTTCGGCGGCCATCGCCTCGGTGGACGCGACGTCGGTGACGTCGACCTTGAGGGCGAGGGCCTCGGCCTGCGTGCCCTCGACGGCCGTCTCCCGCACGAGCTGCGCGGTCTCCTCGGCGCCGGCGGCGTTCACGTCCGCGACGGCCACCTTGTAGCCACGGGAGGCGAAGCCGAGGGCGAAGGCCCGGCCCAGGCCCCCGGCCGCGCCCGTGATGAGCGCGAGCCGGGGAGCTGTGGTCTGGGGATCAGGCATGCGCCGGCTCCTGGCTGTGCTCGTGACCCGACTCGCCGTGCGCGTGGCTGTGCGCGCCGGGCCCGGAGACCGTGGCGGCGGGGGCGGCGTCGAGGATCTCCACGGTGCCCTTCGTGCCGTCCACGCGGAGCATCTGGCCCGTGCGGATGGTCGTGGAGCCCGAGCCTGTGCCGGTCACGGCGGGGAGGCCGTACTCGCGGCACACGATCGCCGCGTGGCTCATCATGCCGCCGATGTCCGTGACGGTCGCGGCGATCTTGCCGAAGATCGGGCCCCAGGACGGCGCCGTGACGGTGGCGACGAGGATCTCGCCCTGCTGGACCTCGGAGAGCTGGTCCGCGTCGGTGACCACGCGGGCCGGGCCCTCGACCACGCCGGGGGAGGCCGCCATGCCGCGCAGGCCGCCGCCCTCCACGGCCTCGCCCTCGCCGAGCCACTGCTGCACCTGCTCGGTGGTGATGCCCCAGAGCATGCGGGTGAAGGGCTCGGTGATGGAGGCCGGCGGGGTGTTGAGTGCGGGCTGGGGCCGGGCGGTCTTGAGCGCGTCGACAATCTTGCGGCGGCGCTCGATCTCCTCGGGCCAGTAGCTCGGGCCGATCGGCTCCGAGGCGCCCACGCCCCACCAGGTCACGAGGTCGAACAGCGCGTCGCGGACCTCGTTGCGGCCCAGGTAGAGGAGGTCGTCCGGCTCGGTCCAGAAGCCCTCGGCGTGGAACACGCGGGAGAGCTCGCGGATCTTGCGCCAGAACACGCCCATGGTCCAGTGCTCGATGTAGAAGTTGTGGTTCTCCACGTACGGGTAGCACTGGGCGGCCAGGCCGCGCTTGGCGTCGAAAGCGGCGAGGTTGTCGCCGTCGAGCAGCTCGCGGTACTCCTCGACGATCCGCTCCTTCTCGGCGATGAGCGCCTCGACCGGGCGGAGGATCTCCTGCCCCGCGTCCAGCCGGGCGATGTAGTCCTTGATGTAGTTGAGCGGGATCTCCGGGTGCTCGTTCCAGTACTTGTCGTGGCCGTAGAAGCCGTTGCCCACGGTGAAGTTGAACCACGGCTCGTGCGCTTCCTCCCAGCGCTGGATCCAGTGGTCACCCCCGGCGGAGGCGCGGATCGCGCCCAAGGTGGCGTCGGCGTCGTCCGCGTTCTCGAAGGCGGACTGCAGGCCGAGCTCGACGGCGAGTGCGGCGAGGCCCTTGAGCTCGTCGTCGGGGCGGAACAGCTCCATGTCCACGCCCTGCACCATCGTGGCGATGGACTGGTCCGGGATGTTCGGGAAGACCTGCTTGCAGAAGTTGAAGAAGTCCAGGTAGGCGATGTACCCGAGGTTGAGGAACTCGAAGTGGTACTGCCAGTTCTGGTAGGCGAGCTGGATGAGGCGGTCGTAGTTGTCGAGGAGGACCTCGGAGCCGTCCTTCGCCTTGCCGGAGTGGATGTCCTCGATCGGGACGATGGCCGGGGGCTTGGCGAAGGTGATCTTCTCCATCTCGTCGATGGTGCCCTTGACCTTGGTGTGCCACTGCTCGAGCAGCCGCGGCCAGTTCTGGAAGTAGTAGCCCACGCGCTCCTCGAAGGCCGGCACGCGCGCGGCGATCTGGTCCTCCGGCACCGGGATGGGGCTCATGTAGAGGTAGCCGAGGTGGATGCGGAACTCGATCCCGTTCGCGTTCGGGATCATGAGGTGGCGGGCGTTGTACTGGCCCAGGCACTTGACCGCGAACTCGCCGCCGATCGTCTCGAACGGCTTGAAGACGGTGGGCCAGTGCTGGCTGTCGCAGAACCAGAACTTGGCGTCCTCCTGCTCCTTGAGCTTGTCCTGGAACACGAGGTAATAGGGGTACAGCTTCTCCCAGCCCTCGGCTCCGGCAGGGACCGGGAGCTCGGACGGCTTCGGGAAGGACTTCATCGACATTGGTGTGTCCTGTCTTCTGTGGGGTGCTGCGGAAGGGGTGCTACGCGGTGAGCTTGATGGAGCCCCAGCTGAAGCCGCCGGTGGTGGCGGACGACGGCGCGGCGCCGGCTTGCGCGCTCTGGCTCACCACGGGCTGGGGTGCGGTGGCGGGCTTGGAGGAGTGGACGGTCTCGGGGCGGGCCTGCAGGAGCAGGAGGTTCTCGCCGTCGGGGAGGTCGGCGTCGAGGGCCCACTCGATGTCCTGCGGGGTCTTGTAGTGCTTCTCGGCGCGCTTGGCGAGCGTGGCGACTGCGGTGAGCTGCGCGTCGGTGAGGCAGCGGCGGGAGCGGCGTTCGGCGTCGACCTCGCGTTCCACGAGGCGGCGCGTGGCGTCCGGGACGAGCTCGGCGTGCTTGTCGCCGAGGTGCTCGGTGACGAGGGCGAGGGTGACCTTGTCCAGGACGATGTTGTCCGGGGTGACCTGGCCGGAGACCACCATCTCGCCGACGCCGTAGGAGGCGTCGATGGTGATCTTGGAGCGGTCGCCGTTGGTGGGGTCGAGGGTCATGGCGACGCCGGAGGCCTTCGCGTTGACCATCTTCTGCACCACCACGGCCATGGAGAGGCCCTCGTTGGGGATGCCGTTCTTGAGGCGGTAGATGATGGCGCGCGAGGTGTAGAGGGAGGCCCAGCACTTGCGGATGTGCTCGCCCACCGCGTCGAAGCCCTCGAGCCAGAGGTAGGTGTCCTGCTGGCCGGCGAACGAGGCGTCGGGGAGGTCCTCCGCCGTGGCGGACGAGCGGACGGCGACCGGGACGGGGGAGTCGAAGCGGGACTGCAGGGCCTCGTAGGCGGCGACCGTCTGGGCGCGGGCCTCGGCCGGGACTGGGCACTCCTCGATGCTCGCGCGGATGGTCGCGGAGACGGCGTCGACCTCGGCGACGTCCTCGGGGTTGAGGCCGGCCAGGAGCGCGTGGATCCTCTCCGTGATCTGGTTCTCCGCCATGAACGCGTCGAACTGGGCGGTGGTGACCACGAAGCCCGGGGGACGGGCATGCCCGCGGACGTCATCGTGACGAGCGAGGCGCCCTTGCCCCCGAGGTTCGCGAGGGTCGGCTCGGTGCCGCCGTCGAAGAACTGGATGTACTGCGTGTCCTGGAAGTTCGTGTCCTGCATGGTCTGCTCCATGGTTGTGGTCGGCGCGTTCATTCGGTCCAGCTCACCGGGACGGAGACGGGGACGCGGAAGGAGAGGTTCTCGCGGAACTCGATGCTCTCCGGGTCGTCCACGGTGAGGTGGGGGAGCTTGGCCGTGGCCTCTTCGAGGGCGATCTTGGCCTGGAGCTTGGCGAGCATGTTGCCGAGGCAGTAGTGGATGCCGAAGCCGAACGAGAGGTGCTCGCGGGCGTTGGGGCGGGCGATGTCGAAGGTCTCGGGATCCTCGAACTTGGACTCGTCGCGGTTGGCCGAGCCCATCACGAGCAGGATGCCGGAGCCCTTGGGGATCTTCACCCCGCCGATCTCGGCGTCCTTGAGGGCCTTGCGGCGCCAGGCGACGATCGATCCTGAGTAGCGGAGCACCTCGTCGATGGCGCCGGGGATCTTCTTGGGGTCCTCGACGAGCTGCTGCCAGGTCTCGGGGTCCGCGGCGAGGAGGCGGAGGGCGTTGGAGATGAGCGTGGTGGTGGTCTCGTGGCCGGCGAAGAGGAGGCTGTAGGCCACCGAGGCGATCTCGTGGTCGGAGATCTCGGCGCCGTCCTTCTGGGCGGTGACGAGGTCCGCGATGAGGTTGTCGCCGCCCTCGGCGTGGGCCTTGGCGACGAGGGCGAGGCAGGCCTGCCAGTACTGGACGAGGTTGTGCGCGTGGGGGATCTGCTCCTCATCGGAGAGGTCGCCCCAGGTCATCGCTGCGCGGGAGTCGGACCAGCGCTTGTAGTCGTCCAGCTTGGCGAGGTCCTCGCCGATGAGGGTGAGGATGGTGATGGTGGGGACCTCGTAGGCGAGGTCCTTGACGATCTCGCCGTGGTGGGCGGCTGTGTCCTGGCCGCGGGCGATCATCGCGTCCAGGCGGTCGGCGACGTTCTGCCGGATGAATGGCTCGAGGACCTTGAACCGGCGCGGCGTGAAGGCCTTCTGCACGATGCCGCGGATGCGGGTGTGCTCCGGGGGGATGCGGGCGGAGAGGCCCGAGTAGGCGGTGAAGCCGCCCTCGTTCATGATCTGGGTGGCCTGCGGGCCGCGCTTGCGGACCGGGGCCTGGGCGTTCTCGGAGGAGAAGGTCTCCCAGTCGTCGAAGACGGCCTTGATGTCGTCGTAGCGGGTGACCACGAAGAGGTCGATCCGCTCGTCGTACATGACCGGCTCCTCGGCGCGGAGGGCCGCGTACGCCGGGAAGGGGTTCTTCATCTGGAACGGCTCGTAGCCGTGGTGGGTGGCGTTGTGCGCGGCCGACGGCGCGTGGCCGGCGCTCGCGGGCGCCGCACCTGTGTCGGTGCCCGCCTGGGCGCCGAACCCGAACGGGCAGCCGGTTCCCTGAGTCTCCAGTGACATCAGCACTCCTTGATCTGGTGGCCTCCGGCGCGGCTGGGGGCCGGGCCTCTGCGTCTTGTTCCAGTGTGGTCCTGATCACCGGTAGGTGTGCTGCATCACCTTCCACTGGGTGGAAGCAGCTTGACTGAGTTGTCGGCTGTGGACCCCCTCGACGCCCTGAGTATCGCTCGGTCCCCGGGGTGGCGTCTTGATGGCGATCATCTCTGGCCCAGCCCTGTGAACAGCGGGGGCGGGACCGCCCGCTCGGACGATGAGAGACAGCCATCACGAGGGGGAAACCTGGGCCAATCCGAAGGAATCGAGGAAACAGTCGAGGGGATGCTTCGGGTCGGGCCGACGGCTCGGCGAAGAGCTGGCCCGAGCACGCGAGCGGGAACTCCGCCGTGGCCAGGCGGCCGGAGAAGCGCAGGCCCAGTATCTGCACGCCCGGTTCGACGCCCACGGGCAGCCGCCTGCGCGCAGCTCGCCCCTGTCATAGACGACCGGCTATGGGACGCCGCCAATGGCCGCGACGTCGAGAAGGCGTGCGCGGCCGCCACAACATGGGGGGACCACCACCCCACGGGGGCAAGTGCGCCCGGCGCTGCCCGCCGACGAGTGCCGAAGATGTGCACCCTCGCGCCGCCGCCCGTCGCGCCCTGAAGCGAAGCCTCCCGCGGGGCGACCGCATCTGCCGGCAGCGCCAGCACTTACCCTTCGCGCACGGACTGTTGTTCGCCAGTAAAGACTGCATCGAAATCTGAATAGGCCGCTCAGCCGCCGCCGACGTCCGAAAGTGGGCAAAGCTTGAGCGTGCGAGCCGTCGGCCGGTGGTAAACGAGGGCCAGCCATAGAAGCTGGGTTGATTAGCCGGGTAGATTGCGCGTCGCTAAGGCTTTGGCGCTAGGCAACTGCATGCCTCAGTTTCATTTGTGCCCGACAGCCGCATGACTCACTTCCCCCGATCCTCTCCACGTCATAGGGAATGGGCCGTGCGCTGAGAAAATCTGGATGCACTCTTCTCACTCTGGTTAACATGTTGGAAACACAGTCGTCATTTGGACGCAACGTTCGGCTGCACGAGTCCGGCGGCCGACGGTCCAACTGATCCCCATCGGCATCAGTACCGGCGGTGGGCCACGCCGTTGCCCAGAAGTGCCGCTGCCCCGAGCGCCGAGCGGCGAAGCTCAGGAGTGGACCCATTGACGACACCGCTGAGTTCAGGCCGCCGCCGGCCAGATCCGTCGCTGGTTCACCCGACCTGTCAACAGCTGCTTCCCGAACGAATCGACAGGGGCGCCGGCTGGGCGAGTCCCCTCACTGGTGCCTTCCTGGCCGACATCGGGTGCGCCCGGGGGCCCGGGAGGGTACCAGTAGACCTCCGCCCGTATGTTTCGGGCATGTTAACTGGGGCGGGAAAATGTGATCTCGAAGTTCTCATAAAAGGGGGTCGCGTGCGCGAATTCTGTGACGTAGGTTTGGTTCACCGAAGGACGGAATGTAACCCACATCACGTAAAGCTGGGGCTCGGAGCAGAGCTCTAGGCTGACCTCTATGAATTAGAGGGGTTCCGATTTGGCAACGTGGCCTAAAAGGACACGCCTATGCCGTAATTGGGCTACTTCGGACGCTGTTCGCGAATCAATCGGCTGTCAGGAAAACTGCCTGGCATGGCCTATTTTGGGGTCCCTGAAAAGGGACTAGGAGATCGAGGTACTAGCAATGACGATCGAAAAGACCGAAACCATCACGAGCCCGTTCGAGCAGCTTTCACGTGAGGAGCTCACGCGGGCGGTGGGCCTGCTCAAGTCCGGTCCCGCGGCTGCTGAAAGCTTCCGCTTCAGCAGTGTCTCCCTGCGCGAGCCGAGCAAGTCTGCCCTCAAGTCGGGCGTCTACGCCCGAGAGGCCGAAGCCGTGCTAGTCGACAGGGCCACGGACCTCGCGTACGAAGCCGTCATCGATCTGGACGCGTCGACGATCAGCAAGTGGGTTGAGCTGCCGGCCGGGACCCAGCCGCCGATCATGGCAGACGAGTTTGCCGAGTGCGAGGCCGCGGTAGTTGCCTCCCCACTGGTCCAGGAGGCACTGGCCAAGCGCGGCATCACGGACATGTCCCTCGTGGCGGCCGAGCCGTGGTCCATCGGGTACTGGGGAGAGGACCAGGGCGGCAAGCGCATCATGCGGGCGCTCATGTTCACCCGGCTGGAGCCGAACGACAACCCGTACGCGCACCCGATGGAGGACTTCACCGTCCTCGTGGACCTCAACAAGCAGGAGGTCATCGGCATCGAGGACGACGGATTCCTGCACGTTCCGCTGGAGAAGAACAACTACCATCCGGACTTCGTCCGACCGGCCCGGACCGACATCAAGCCGATCGAGATCAGCTTCCCCCAGGGCCGCAACTTCACCGTCAACGGCAACCACATCGACTGGCTGAACTGGTCCTTCGACCTCGGCTTCACACCGCGCGAGGGTCTGGTCCTGCACCGTATCGGGTTCCGCGACAAGGGAGAACTGCGCCCGATCCTCCACCGCGCGTCGCTGACCGAGATGGTCGTTCCCTACGGCCCGCCAAGCCGCTCGCAGCAGCAGAAGAATGCCTTCGACGCCGGCGAGTACAACTTCGGCTACATGACCAACTCCCTCGAGCTCGGCTGCGACTGCCTCGGCGACATCCAGTACTTCGACGCGAACCTCGTCGACTCCTTCGGCAAGCCCTACACCATCACCAACGCGATCTGCCTCCACGAGGAGGACGACGGGCTGGAGTGGAAGCACTGGGACTTCCGCACCAACGACGCCCAGACGCGCCGCGGCCGCAAGCTCGTGGTTTCCTTCGTCGTCACGGTGGCGAACTACGAGTACGCGTTCTACTGGACGCTGCACCTCGATGGCACCATCCAGTTCGAGATCAAGGCCACCGGCATCCTCTCGACCGGCGGCATCGCGCCGGGCGAGACCACCAAGTACGGGCAGCTGCTCAACACGGACGGCCTCTACGCCCCGATCCACGAGCACATCTTCAACGCTCGGTTGGACTGGGCCCTGGACGGCGAGAAGAACTCGGTCTTCGAGGTCGAGACGGTGGCCGAGGACAGCGACGACCCGATGGTCAGCCCCTTCTACGCCAAGCGCACCCTCCTGGAGACGGAGAAGGCGGCCGCCCGCGAAGCGAGCCCGCTCAGCCACCGCTGGTGGATGGTGGCCAGCGAATCACGCACCAACAAGGTCGGCGAGAACACCGCCTACCGGATCATGCCCACCGACCCGGTCCTCATGAAGAAGAAGCCGAACAACTGGGTCACCAAGCGGGCACAGTTCGCCACGAAGACGGTCTGGGTCTCCAAGTACGAAGAGGGCGAGCGCTACCCGGCCGGCGAGTACCCGAACCAGAGCGCACGTCTGGACTCCGACGGGCTTCCGGCCTACATCGAGGCCGACGAGTCGATCGTCAACGAGGACGTCGTGATGTGGCACTCCTTCGGCCTCAACCACGTGGTGCGCATCGAGGACTGGCCCGTCATGCCCAAGCAGATGACCGGCTTCTTCATCGAGCCCTACGGCTTCTTCGATGAGAACCCCACGCTCGACCTCCCGTCGGAGAAGGCGGGAGGCGCTTCACACTGCCTCAGCAGCCACGGTGAGCAGCACCACCACGGGAGCGAATCGTGACCAGGGGTCGGTCCGCGGACACCGTAGCAGCGCGCGACCCGAAACCGGGCAAGCTCAAGGCCAACACCCTCGGCCTGTGGGACGTCGTCTTCATGGCCGTCGCAACGTCGGCGCCGATCACCGTGATGAGTGGAAACGTGCCGTTTGCCGTCGGCTACGGTGTCGGGACGGGCACTCCGGCCACCTACATTTGGGCCACAGTGATCCTGACGGTCTTCTCCGTCGCCTACGTCACGATGGCCCGCTACGTAACCTCCACGGCGGCCTTCTACGGATTCATCTCCCGTGGCCTCGGGCGGGTGTTCGGCCTCGGGACCGGCTACATGGTCACCTTCAGCTACATCGTCTTCGAAGCCAGCATCATCGGCATCTTCGCCTACTTCGGCCATCAGGCCTTCCTGGACCAATTCGGCCTCGACATCAATTGGGTCGTCATAGCCCTTGTGGGGCTGATCATCATCGGTGCGCTGACCTACTTCGAGATCAGCTTCGCCGCGAAGATCCTGACGCTCCTGCTGGCCACCGAGATCGGCATCCTCGCGGTGATGGCCTTCGGGGTCCTCTTCCACGGCGGAGGCCCTGACGGACTGATGCCCCAGACGCTGAACCCGGTGAATGTGTTCCTGCCGAACGGGCTGAAGGTCGCAGCCCCAGGGCTCGCCATGTTCATCGCGTTCTGGTCCTGGACCGGCTTCGAGTCGACCGTCATGTACGGCGAGGAATCGAAGAACCCGAAGAAGATCATCCCCATCGCCACATTGATCGCCGTCACCGGCGTCGGCATCTTCTACCTCTTCGTTTCCTGGATGTCTGTCGCCGGAAACGGCGCCAAGGTCGCCATCGCCCTGGCCCAGAGCGACAACCCCCTTGAGATGTTCTTCCACCCCACGGACGTCTTCGTCGGCCACGGGTGGGTCATGGCCATGCAGTGGCTGATGATGACAGGCTCGTTCGCCTGCGCGATGGCCTTCCACAACGCCGCGGCACGATACATGTACTCACTGGGAAGGGAAGGGATCCTGCCGAGCCCGCTCGGCAGGACCCACAAGAAGCACGGCTCTCCCCACGTCGCATCGTTCCTCCAGACCGGCTTCGCCATCCTGTGGGTCCTCGGTTTCTGGGCCTTCAACAAGGACCCCTATCTGGACCTCTTCGTCCTCCTAGCGGTTCTCGGGACGTTCTCGCTCCTGATCGTGCAGACCGTGACGATGGCGGCGGTGTTCAACTACTTCCGCAAGAACCACCCCGAGGAGAAGGTGTGGCGCACCAAAGTCGCTCCCATACTCGGTGGGGTGGGAATGCTGGGCGTGGTCGTCATGATGTGCATGAACCTGGACACGGCGGCCGGCCCAGCAGCGTCGTCGCTCCTGTTCAAGCTCATCCCCTATATCGCCGCAGCGCTCTTCATCACGGGAGCCGCCCAGGCCTTGTACCTGCGAAGGACCAATCCGGTCAGATACGAGACCATCGGCCACGTCGCCATGGCTGACGACGGTCACGGCCCGGTTCTCGACGAACAGGACGAGACCCATCTCAGCCCGGTGGAGCTCAGCGTCGCAAACGAGCTCGGCCGCACACACGGCAAGCTGACTCTGCGCGATGAACTCGAGCTGGAACGCGAGCTGGAGCGGGACGAGGACTTGTCCTGATCCCTGGCTTAAACGGTGGTCCCCCGGCGCGGCCCGCAGCCACCCCGGGGGACCTGACCGCTTCTCATCCAACGGCACCGAAGAGAGCGTGATCCTCGTGTTCAACATCCCAGCGATGACCTGGAGCCTCACGGCAGTCCTGCTGCTCACCGCAGGCTACACACTTCGGCAAGCGATGAGGTCCAGTGAACTCACTGACCGAGTGAACAACGTCCTCCACACCCTCATGCACCTCGTGATGGCCGCCATGCTGTGGGACCTCATGCCATCCACCCTGCTGGCCCAGATCCTGTTCCTCGCAGTGGCAGCACTCTGGTTCCTCATCCAAGCGGTCGCTCACCCCGAGGTCAAGCGGCTGTGCGCAGGCAGAGCCGGCCGGATGAAATGCCTCTACCACAGCCTCACGATGGCCGGCTCTGCCCTCATGGTCGCGATGATGGGACATGTGACGGGGACAGGCTATGGGACCCTTCCAGCCCAGAGCACCTCGATGGGGATGTCCATGGGCCACCACGCCATGACGATCTCCCCCTCCGGGACGAGCGCGGGTATAGCAGGCCATCCCTTGGACCTGGCACTTCCGGTGACCGCGTTGTTCGGTGCAGCGGCGGTCTTCTTCATCTTCCTCCTGCTGCGCACTCAGGCGGCAAAGGACCTTCGCCGCGAGAACACTGGGCGGCGCCTGTCGCGCAGCGCGGAGCACGTTGTCGACGCACTCGGAGCCGGTGCCATGGCCATCATGGCCGCCGCCATGTCGGCCTGATCCCGCACAACCAGATACTGAAAGGCCCATGCCATGCCCGCTTCTCCGGTGAAATGCTGCATCAACCCCAGCATCCTCTCGGCCGACTTCGTCAATCTTGAGACAGAGCTGGCCCGGATCAGCAACGCCGACGCAGTCCACGTCGACGTCATGGACAATCACTTCGTCCCGAACCTGACCATCGGCCTGCCCGTAGTGGAACGACTTCAGAAAGTCAGCCCTATCCCCTTGGACGCCCATC
The DNA here is from genome assembly GCF_001577305.1 of Sinomonas atrocyanea. Lineage (NCBI taxonomy): Bacteria > Bacillati > Actinomycetota > Actinomycetes > Micrococcales > Micrococcaceae > Sinomonas > Sinomonas atrocyanea. The sequence goes on along the minus strand of NZ_CP014518.1, from coordinate 4,157,816 downwards.
TCATGATCTCCAACGTGGACCGCTGGGCACCGCAGTTTGCCGACGCAGGCCTCGCCTCGGTGACATTCCACGTCGAAGCAGCGGAGGCCCCCATCAAGCTCGCCCGCGAACTTAGAGCACGCGGAGCCAAAGCCGGTATGGCACTACGGCCCGCCACCCCCGTGGAACCGTACCTGGACATGCTCCCCGAACTGGACATGCTGCTGATCATGACCGTTGAGCCAGGATTCGGAGGCCAAGCCTTCCTGGACGTCGTGCTGCCGAAGATCCGTCGCGCCCGCGCTGCCGTCGATGGGTCGGGGGTCAGCGTGGCGATCCAGGTAGACGGCGGCATCACCGAGGCAACCATAGCCCGCGCCGCAGAAGCCGGGGCCAACGTCTTCGTCGCCGGCTCGGCCGTGTACGGCAAGCCATCGCCTGCTGATGCCATCGACTCACTGCGGGCCAACGGCACACTCGCCCTCCGAGGGACTACGAGGGAACCACTGGAGCAGCCCTCATTCGCTTCCTGACCACACGTTCCGACCTCCCGACACACGCTGAAGGACCACTCATGCGCGTTCACATCGCAACCGACCATGCTGGCATGGAGCTCAGCTCGCATCTCATCACCGCTCTCTCCGCCAAGGGCTTTGAGATGGTTGACCACGGACCCGCCGTCTACGACGCCGAAGACGACTACCCGGCGTTCTGCATCAACGCCGCGCGCGCTGTCATGGCCGACCGCGCCGAGGGCGTCGATGCCCTCGGGATCGTTCTGGGCGGCTCGGGCAACGGCGAGCAGATCGCCGCGAATAAGGTCGAAGGGGTGCGAGCAGCCCTCGCATGGAACCTGGAGACGGCCAAGCTGGCCCGCGAACATAACGACGCCAACGTCGTGGCTCTGGGCGGCCGCCAGCACTCGGTCGAGGAGGCCACCGAGCTGATCGAGGCCTTCCTGTCCGAGCCCTTCAGCGGTGCCGAACGCCATTCTCGCCGCATCGGCAAGATTGCAGCCTACGAGGCGACCGGTGAGGTCGTTGAGTAGCGTGGCACTTCCGCCGGCGATGAAGCTGGCTGGCACGCGCCTCCCGACGCCGGGCAGGCCCGGACCCAATGATCAACACGTCCGTGGACCCGTCCCGGCCGGCGGCCAAGACGTCCCACGAAGGATGGACCCGCAGTTCCAGAGGGAACCAGCAATGCCTGCCCGCGACCTGCCGTGGCCGCTCCTGCAGACTGTGGCGGCGCTGGCGGATGCCCCGCTGACGCAGATTGCGGAGCGATTGCGTGAGGCCATCCACCCCTACCTGGCAAGCAGCGCCCTGGTTGTCTTCACGGAGGACTGCACTGGGCGGCCGCAGAAGAAGGCGGGAGAGGAGGAGATCATTTCCCGGGTCTCGATCACCGAACTTGAGGCGCTTCGTGCGGCCCTTCCCTACGAGGCGCCATGGTTCGGGGAAGCGGAGATCGGGGGAAGGTCCCGCTCGGTGCTTGCCCTGAAGGATGCCGCCAGTCATGCTCTCCTTGTTCTCACGGATCCCCACGGCGCCCATCCCGACCACAGCACAGGGCTGGATTGGGTCTCCTACCTCTGGGGTATCGCGGCCCGGCGGATCCAAGAAAAAGTGGCCGATGCGCCGCCGTCCTATCTTCTCGAGTCCCGGGCCGCCTCAGCCGAACGCGTGCGCGTGACGGCCGAGCTAACAGACCTTCACTCCACCACCCTGGAAACCCTCTTGGCGGCCCTGCGCTCGGCTTCGCTCGACGACGCCACAGCCCGCTCCACAGTGACCGATCTTGCAGTCAAGGCGCTGGTGGGGCTCCGCACCCTCAGCTACCGCACTGCGGACATGGCGCAAGAACCGGTGGCCAAAGCCTTCGAGCGACTGCGCGAGGACCTCCGGCCACTCACACGTTTCGGCGGCATCGAGGTGGAGTTCATCGAACCTCCCTTGAACGGAAGAGCCCTTCCCGGCGAAGTCGCCCACACGGCACGGGCAATTGTCCGCGGACTCGTGCTGGCCATGATGGAACAGCCCGACGTCACCAGGATCCGGACCCAATGGGACTGCGACGGGGAGAACCTCCTGATCAACATCCGCGACGACGGCCGCGGCTCGCTCTCTGTGGACGCCCCGAGCGTCGGCCGTCTGGAGCGCCGGGTCGAGGCGCTGAATGGCCGTCTGCATCTGGAGGTCATGCCCGGTTGGGGGGCGGACGTCTTCGTGACGCTCCCGTTGGACGCCCCAACCTCGCGGCCCGGGGGAGACGTCGCGGAATGGAAGCTCGCCGAGCGCGAGCTCGAAGTGCTCCAGCACCTTGTTGCCGGACATCGCAACCGCACGATCGCCTTCGCACTTGGCATCAGCGAGAACACCGTCAAGTTCCACGTCCGAAACCTCTTCAGGAAGCTGGATGTCGGCTCGCGGACGGAGGCCATCGCCCTGGCACACAGCCGCGGGCTCAGGTGAGACGGTGCCCGCCCGATCCGAAAGTGTAGTCAGAACTGTCATAAAACAGTGTTACCCCTACCCGGTTATATCCGGATTATTGATGCCAGCAAGAAAAGCATTCATCGACGACAAATTTGCGTCGATGACCAAGCGGAAGAGGACAGAGCCTTGAATCCGACAGCAACTATCACATCCCACGCGAAAAGGCCCGCTGGAGCATCGACCAACTCCGATTCGCCGCTTGAATGGACCGCCGTTGACCAGCGCTCGGTGGACACCATCCGGGTTCTGGCCGCGGACGCGGTGGAGAAGGTGGGCAACGGGCACCCGGGCACGGCGATGAGCCTGGCACCGGCCGTGTACCTGCTTTTCCAGAAGCTCATGCGCCACGACCCGCGCGATCCCGACTGGATCGGCCGGGACCGTTTCATCCTCTCCCCCGGGCACACGTCGCTCACCCTGTACATCCAGCTGTACCTCGCCGGCTACGGACTGGAGCTGGATGACCTGAAGGCCTTCCGGACCTGGGGCTCGCGGACCCCGGGGCACCCGGAGTACAAGCACACCAAGGGCGTGGAGATCACCACGGGCCCACTGGGCCAAGGTCTCGCTTCCTCGGTGGGCTTCGCGTACTCTCAGCGCCGGCTGCGCGGGATGTTCGACGCCGCCGCTCCCGCCGGCGAGTCGCCGTTCGACCACACCGTGTGGGTCATCGCCTCCGACGGGGACCTGCAGGAGGGCGTGACCTCGGAGGCGTCCTCCCTCGCAGGCCACCAGGAGCTGGGCAATCTCGTGGTGATCTACGACGAGAACCACATCTCGATCGAGGACGATACCGACATCGCCTTCACCGAGGACGTCCTGGCCCGGTACGCCTCCTACGGGTGGCACACCCAGAGGGTCGACTGGACCAAGACCGGCGACTACGTCGAGGACGTCGAGGAGCTCTACTCTGCCCTGCTGGCGGCGAAGGCCGAGACCGGGCGTCCCTCGATCGTCTCCCTGCGCACGGTCATCGGCTGGCCCTCCCCGACCAAGCAGAACACGGGCAAGATCCACGGCTCGGCGCTGGGCGCGGAGGAGGTGACGGCCCTCAAGCAGGTCCTGGGTTTCGACCCGGAGAAGTCCTTCGACATCGACCCCGAGGTCCTGGCGCACACCCGCGGCGCCCTCGAGCGTGGCCGGGAGGCCCACGCGGCGTGGCAGGAGACATTTGACGCCTGGGCCACGGAGAACCGCGAGGCCGCCGAGCTCCATGAGCGGATCGAGGCCCGTGAGTTCCCCGAGGGCTGGGAGTCCTCCTTGCCGGAGTTCCCCGGGGGCAAGGAGGTCTCTACTCGCGCGGCATCGGGTAAGGTCCTCAACGCGATTGGCCCTCTCCTGCCGGAGCTCTGGGGCGGCTCGGCCGACCTCGCCGAATCGAACAACACCACGATCGAGGGCTCGCCCTCGTTCATCCCGGCATCCCGGTCCACTGAGGCGTGGAAGGGCAACCCCTACGGGCGCGTGCTGCACTTCGGGATCCGCGAGCACGCGGCAGCCTCGATCGTGAACGGGATCACTCTGGCCGGGAAGACCCGGGCGTTCTCGGGAACCTTCCTGATGTTCAGCGACTACCAGCGCCCGGCCATCCGCCTCTCCGCGCTCATGGGCGTCCCGTCCATCTATGTGTGGACGCACGATTCGATTGGCCTTGGCGAGGACGGGCCGACGCACCAGCCGGTCGAGCAGGTGGCGAGCCTGCGCGCGATCCCGAATCTCGACGTCGTCCGTCCCGGCGACGCGAACGAGGTCGCCTGGGCGTGGAAGGCCATCCTCGAGAACCACGAGAACCCTGCCGGCATCATCCTGACCCGCCAGAACGTGCCGACCTACGCCCGCGGCGCCGGCGCCGCCGAGGGCGACACCTTCGGTTCCGCCGCTGGCGCGGCCAAGGGCGGCTACGTCCTGGCCGAGGCGTCCGAGGACGGGGCGACCGTCCCGGCCCAGGTGCTCCTGATCGCCACCGGCTCGGAGGTCCAGCTCGCCGTCGAGGCCCGCGAGGCACTTCAGAGCGAAGGCATTCCCACCCGTGTGGTCTCCATGCCCTGCGTCGAGTGGTTCGCCAAGCAGGATGCCGAGTACCGCGAGTCTGTGCTCCCGGCCGCCGTCAGGGCTCGTGTCTCGGTCGAGGCAGGCCTGGCCTTGGGATGGAAGGAATTCGTTGGCGACGCCGGCCGGTCCATCAGCCTCGAGCACTACGGCGCCTCCGCCGACTACAAGACCCTCTTCCGGGAGTTCGGCATCACCGCCGAGGCGGTCACCGCCGCCGCGAAGGACTCCCTCGCGGCCACCCGGAACTAGCCGCCCGACCCTCTCAAGGAAGCAGCAACAACCATGACCAACGCAACACCCACCGCCCAGCTCTCCGAGGCCGGGGTATCCATCTGGCTTGACGACCTGTCCCGGGGCCGGCTCTCCAGCGGAGGCCTTCAGCGGCTGATCGATGAAAAGAACGTCGTCGGGGTCACCACGAACCCCTCCATCTTCCAAGCGGCGATCACCTCCGGCACGGACTACGACCGCAAGATTGCCGAGCTCGCCTCCCAGGGGACCGGCGCCGAGGAGACGATCTTCGAGATCACGACCGCCGACGTGGCCGACGCCTGCGATCTCTTCGCTCCGATCGCCGCCGCCACCAAGGGCATCGACGGCCGCGTCTCGATCGAGGTCGACCCCCGCCTCGCCTGGGACACCGCCGGCACGATCGCGGAGGCCAAGCGTCTGTACAAGGAGGTCGACAAGGAGAATGTCCACATCAAGATCCCCGCAACCCTCGAAGGCCTGGCGGCCATCACGGCCGTCCTGGCCGAGGGCATCAGCGTCAACGTGACCCTGATCTTCTCCCTCACCCGCTACCGGGCCGTCATCAACGCCTTCCAGACCGGCTTGGAGCTGGCCAAGGACAACGGCCACGACCTCGCCGGTATCCACTCTGTTGCCTCGTTCTTCGTCTCCCGCGTGGACACCGAGATCGACAAGCGCCTCGAGAAGATCGGCACCGAGCAGGCTGCGGCCCTCAAGGGCAAGGCCGGTCTGGCCAACGCCCGCCTCGCCTACCAGATCTACGAGGAGGAGTTCACCACCGAGCGGTGGAAGCTCCTCGCCGACGCCGGGGCCCTGCCCCAGCGCCCGCTGTGGGCCTCGACCGGGGTCAAGGACCCCTCGCTCCCCGACACCCTCTACGTCACGGGCCTCGTCGCCCCCGGCGTGGTGAACACGATGCCGGAGAAGACCCTCGAGGCGACCTTCGACCACGCCGAGGTCACCGGCGACACCATCGCAGGCACCTATGAGGAAGCCCACGGCGTGCTCACCGCCCTCGAAGACCTTGGCATCTCCTACGACGAGGTCGTCTCGGTCCTCGAATCCGAAGGGCTGGACAAGTTTGTGGCCAGCTGGAGCGAACTCCTGGCCGACGTCGAAGCCGCCCTCGCCGACGCCAGGAACGTCCCGGCACACTAGCGCGGCGCGCAGGGCCTCCTGAGACCCGGAGGCCCTGCGCTCCCGGCAATAAATCCGTAGAAGGAGTCCGCACGTGCACATTGGATTGATCGGCCTTGGCAGGATGGGTTTCAACATGCGCGAACGCCTGCGCAGGAGGGGCATCGATGTCACCGGCTTCGACCGAAATCGTGAAGTGACCGATGTTCCTACCATCGATGAACTGCTGGCATCCGTCCCAGCTCCTAGGCTGGTCTGGGTGATGGTCCCGGCAGGTGAGGCTACCGCTGCCCTCATCGGCGAACTGGCAGACAAGCTCGATCAAGGTGATCTGGTGATTGACGGGGGAAACTCCCGATTCACCGAAGACCATAAACACGGCGAACTGCTCGCAGCAAGAGGCATTCACTTCGCCGACTGCGGCGTCTCCGGCGGAGTCTGGGGCCTCGAGAACGGATACGGCCTCATGGTCGGTGGCCACCCCGACGATGTCCAAAGGGCCCTTCCCGTCTTTGACGCGCTCCGTCCCGAGGGGGAGCGGGCCGACAGCTTCGTCCACGTGGGCGACGTCGGTGCTGGGCACTACGCGAAGATGGTCCACAACGGCATTGAATACGGTTTGATGCAGTCCTATGCGGAAGGCTACGAACTCCTGGCCGCAAAGGAGATCGTTACCGACCTGCCGGCGACGTTGCGCGCCTGGCAGAAGGGCACCGTCGTACGGTCCTGGCTTCTGGACCTCATGGTCAAAGCGCTGGAGGAAGATCCCGGGCTGGCGTCGATCGAGGGCTATGTCGAGGACTCGGGCGAAGGCCGCTGGACCGTGGAAGAGGCGATCGCGAATGCCGTGCCCGCACCGGCCATCACAGCTGCCCTTTTCGCCCGCTTCGCTTCACGCGAGGACAGCTCTCCCGGCATGAAAATGGTCTCCGCGCTCCGGAACCAGTTCGGCGGACATCCCGCACGTCCTGCCCGCCGAAGTCATTCTGCCCCAGACGCCTTGCCTGTCCCCTAGGCAGCGGCGACCTCGAAAGGCCTCCCATGAAGATCGGCATCCTCACCTCCGGCGGCGACTGCCCCGGCCTCAACGCCGTCATCCGTGGGGCGGTGCTCAAGGGCATCGCCGTGCACGGCCAGGAGTTCGTGGGCTACCGGGACGGCTGGCGCGGGGTCGTCGAGGGCGACGTCATCGACCTGCCGCGCACCTCGGTCCGCGGCATCGCCAAGCAGGGCGGCACGATCCTGGGGACCTCCCGCACCAACCCGTTCGAGAACAACGGCGGCCCCGAGGTGATCAAGGCCCACATGGAGCGGCTCGGGATCGACGCCATCATCGCGATCGGCGGCGAGGGCACGCTGGCGGCTGCGCGGCGCCTCACGGACGCGGGCCTGAAGATCGTCGGCGTCCCCAAGACCGTCGACAACGACCTCGACGCCACCGACTACACGTTCGGCTTCGACACCGCCGTGGAGATCGCCACCGAGGCGATCGACCGGCTCCGCACCACGGGCGAGTCTCACCACCGCTGCATGATCGCCGAGGTCATGGGCCGCCACGTCGGCTGGATCGCGCTGCACTCCGGGATGGCCTCCGGCGCCCACGGCATCCTGATCCCCGAGCAGCGCGTGAGCATTCACGAGATCGCCGAGTGGGTCAAGCTTGCCCACGATCGCGGCAGGGCCCCGCTCGTGGTCGTCGCCGAGGGATTCGTGCTCGAGGGCATGGACGCCCCGCATTCGGAGCGCGGCCTCGACACGTTCGGCCGCCCGCGCCTGGGCGGCATCGCCGAGCAGCTCGCGCCTGAAATCGAGCTCTATACGGGAATCGAGACGCGGGCGACGATCCTGGGCCACATCCAGCGCGGCGGCGTCCCCACCGCGTTCGACCGCGTCCTCGCGACACGCCTGGGCGCGGCCGCGATCGACTCCGTGGTGGAGGGCCGCTGGGGCACCATGGTCTCGCTGCGCGGCACGGAGATCGCCCACGTGGGCTTCGAGGAGGCCCTCGGTCGGCTCAAGGTCGTGCCCCAGCACCGCTACGACGAGGCCCGCGTCCTCTTCGGCTAGGTAGCAGCTCCCGTGGCGACTGCTGCAACGGCCGTCTGAATTCGTCCATAGCGGCCGTGCTGGCTGTGCCATCTGCTTCCCCTACCTGTCTCTAGAAGAGGAACGGTGCCAGCTGCGTGGCCACCTCGCGGGCGGCGCCGGCCTGTTCTCGCAGGGCGGTGAAGCGTTCAGCGGGAGCCGACAGACAGAGCGCCGCGCCAGCGGAGCCATCCGGGAGGCACACCGGAAGCGCGAGCCTGGAAGAGCCCTCCTCCAATTCGCTGATTTCCGTAGCCTCCCCTTTCGTCCTGATCTCCTCGAGGATCTCACTGAGGCGCCGCTTGTCCGTGATGGTATTGGGCGTCAGCTTCTGCAGGTGCCCGCGTGGGAGGGTCGAAGCCAAATCGTCGAGATGAGCGAGCATCAATTTGCCGGCAGCGGAGGCATGCGGGTAGCGGAGTAGGTTGAATGCGGACTGAAGCGGGTAATCAGGGTCCTCGTCGGCGATCCTGAGGGATGCGTTGCGGAACATGATGAGATGCACCGCGAAACGGTTCCCGCTGCGGAACTCCTCGATGAGCCGGCGGGCCGCGGTGGGAACGGTCGGCGGGGCCGCCGCCGTTATCAGGCCAGAAATCGCATGTCCGAGCGCGAATCCGCGGAGGTCTGAGGTGCGGGCCAGATACTCATCGCCGACGAGGGCATTCAGCACCCGGTAGGCAGTAGCGGGCGGAATCTGGAGGGAGTCGGTGATCTCCTTTGCCGTCGTCCCGGTGCCGAAACGCGCCACGATCTCCAGGATCCGGAGAGAGTTAGTCACTGTGCTGGGGCCACCGCCGTTCATGGAGCAGGTTCCCCCCTGAAAAGGTCCAGCTCCCGGGTCTCGTCATAGATGCCCACGGATGCGAGGAGCTGCGGGAACCGGAGGCGGAGGATGATGGCGTAGACGACGCTGAGGAGGAGGACAGCACCATAGACGAGACTCACGGCGTTGCCACTGCGGATCGACACCGTCGCAGCTTCCGCAAGCACCGCTACGATGGCCAAGGAAGTCGCCGGCCCCAGGACCCAGCTGGCGTAGGTGCTCTCGCCAATCCGTCGCAGGAAGAACGGCAACGATGCGGTAGTCAGCACGTAGGCCCCGAGGTACCCGTAGGCGCCAAGCGTGAAGAGGTCCGCAAGACCCTGCTGGAGAGGTACACCAGAGGCGACGACCGCAATCGGAACCGCGGCAACCACAGGCATGGCCGCCATGATCGCTGTCGAAGGGCTTCGAAACACGGGGTGGGTCCGCCCAACCATCCGGGGCGCAACGCCTTCACGCCCCATGCAGAACAGGATCCGCGCGAGGGCGTTCATGGAAGCGATGGCGCACGCGAACCACGAAGCCGCGATCCCGAGATCAAGGACTGCGGCGAACAATGGAGAAGTGCTGAAGATCAGGTCGGACAAGGGCGTGGGGCTCGCCCTGATGGATGACGGCGCCTCCTTGAGGGCCAGGTCCTGAGCGGCCGCGGCGAGAATGAAGAGCACACCCGTCACGAGTGGGGTCCACGTAATGGCCCGAGGGACATTGATGAAAGGCTTGTACGCCTCGCCCCCAAGGGTTGTCGGGCTCTCGAAGCCGACAAATGCACTCACGGCCACGACGGTGCCGAGCCACAGCGAATCGATGTTTCCATTCCATATCAATTCGCTCGTGAAGCTGGCCTTCGGCGCGTTGAGGACGAAGTAGACAATCATGAGGACAGCGATGACGCCGATGGCGGCGGCTTCCACCGAGAGCGTGAACCACGAGGATATCCGAATTCCTCTGACCATGAGAAGGCAGCCGCCGGCTGCGGCGGCGACAATCGTCAGAACGGTGAACATCCGGGGATCTGGCAGCCGGGCCCCGAGATTGGTCAAGAACTCAACGACATAGGTGCCCACGGCCAACAGGCTGCCCATCGCCACGAAGGCATAGCCGAACATGGCCGACCACCCGACGGTAATTGCTGGTCCTTGGCCGAGCCCCTTGGCCGTGTAGCTGTAGAGGCCGCTGACGGCGGCCATGCGCTTGGCCATGGGCCTCAAACAGAAGGAAACCAGGACGATCACGACCATGGCGGCACCGAACGTCAGTAGGAGGTTTGATCCGCTGAACCCGAGGAAGAGGGCAGGGGCGACAAGGGCAGGAATGACGGCCATTGACCCGGCAGGTGCCACAGCGGCAACTGCCTGGGCGAAGACAGGTAGGAAGGAGAGTCTCCGGCGACTCAAACCCTCCACCGGCGACCGGGGAGTGATGAAGCGATCACGGGCAGACACGTGGAACCAGCTTTCGTTCCGTTGGGCAGGGCTCGCCCTGCTTGCGGACGAGTCGCCAGAGACTAGCATTCTCCCGAGGAAGGCGGCTTGTATTGCGGAGCCGCATCAGACGGTGGTCAGGGCGTTCTCGTGACGGATCGTGGAAGCCCCGAGGCTGAGGACCGTTTCGCCGAATACTTCATCTGGATCGAGGCGGCGCAGTTCCTCGGCAAGGCAGTCCTGCAGCGTGCGGCGCGGCAAGGAGATCCGCTGTGTCGGCTGCCCCGGCTTGGTTAGCTCAGCCACGGCGAATCCGGGCCGGTGCAGACAGATGTCCCCTGAGCTCCTGCGAAGCCGGACGCCGCGGATTCCCGTGCCCGGAGGATCGGCCACAATCGCGACGGGGACGTCCAGCGCGCGCCGCAGCCAGGCCGCGAGAAGGATCGTGCTGGGGGAATCGGAGGCTCCCTGGACCACTACGGAGATGATCGGCGAGGGGCTGGGCTGGTCGAGGACCGCAGCAAGGTGGACGCGCCAGTTGGTCAGCCGGGTCCAGGCCAAGTCCGTGTCACCTGCCCTGTAGGTCGCTCCGATGTTCTCCAGAGCCAGTAGCGGGTCCACCTCGTTGGCGGAATCCGTGATCCTGCGGTGCGCTATGCGCCCGATCGAGGTCTGGGAAGCATTCTTGGGGGCATTGCGAGGCCACCAGGCGACGATTGGAGCGTCTGGGAGCAGAAGAGGTGCGACGAGTGACTCGCTTCCTATCGCGAGTTCCCCACGGCCCCGCAGCACGATGACCTCTGATGCTCCGGCATGCTCGCCAGTGCGGAGCTGGGCGTTCAACCGGGTGCGTTCCCCCGGAGAGCCCGCGGCCAGCACGATGATCCGGCAGGGGTGCTCTCGACTTGCCACGTTCGCGGCGTTGATCGCCTCTTCTTCCATTCCGGACTTGGTGATGACGACCAGGGTGAGGACTCGCCCCAGGGCCGTGACGCCGCCGTGTTCACGAAGGGAAGCGAGTCCCTTGGCGATCTGCGAGCTGGTGGTGTTGGAGAGGTCGAGGATCATGGCCTCCTCCAGCTTCGTCCATCTCGGGCGAGCAGCTCATCGGCGGAGGCCGGTCCCCAGCTTCCCGGAGCGTATGGCTCGGGCCGTTCCGTCAGCGAGGCCCAGTAGCCCTGGAAGGGGTCGAAGATTCTCCAGGACAGTTCCACCTCCCGGTGGCGGGGGAACAGCGGCGGCTCCCCGAGGAGGACGTCCAGAATGAGCCGTTCATAGGCCTCGGGGCTGGACTCGGTGAACGCATGGCCGTAGCCGAAGTCCATCGTCACGTCGCGGACTTCCATCTGGGTGCCGGGGACCTTCGAGCTGAATCGGAGAGTGACTCCCTCATCGGGCTGGACCCTGATCACGACGGTATTCTGGCCGAGGTCGTCCTGGCTCTGGCCGGCGAAAAGACGGTTGGGCGCATGTTTGAACACCACGGCAATTTCCGTGACGCGGCGGCCTAGCCGCTTTCCAGATCTCAGGTAGAACGGGACGCCTGCCCATCTCCGGGTGTTGATGTCGAGCCGGATCGCCGCATACGTCTCGGTTGTGGAATCGGCGGCGATGCCGTCTTCCTCGAGGTAGCCCTGAACGAGTTCGCCGCCCTGCCAGCCGCCTGTGAACTGTCCTCGTGCCGATTGCTGGGACAGGTCCGCCGGGAGCTGGACTGCGGCGAGGACTTTCTCCTTCTCGGCCCGGAGGTCCTCGGCATTGAATGAGAGGGGTTCCTCCATGGCGGTGAGGGCCAGCAGTTGGAGCAGGTGGTTCTGAATCACGTCGCGGGCCGCGCCTACGCCGTCGTAGTATCCGGCTCGGCCACTCGTGCCGATATCCTCGGCCATGGTGATCTGGACGTGGTCAACGTGGCTGGCGTTCCAGACTGGCTCGAAGAGGCGATTGACGAAACGTAGTGCCAGGATGTTCTGGACCGTTTCCTTGCCGAGGTAGTGGTCAATGCGGAACACACAGTCGGGCGGGAAGACCGATTCGACGATCTCGTTGAGCTTGCGTGCCGAAGCGAGATCATGGCCGAACGGCTTCTCGATGACCACACGGCGCCAGGCGTCCCCATCGGCCTTGGCTAGACCGTGCTTGGACAGCTGCCTGCACACCTGCTCGAAGGTCTTCGGGGGGATGGAGAGGTAGAAGGCGTGGTTTCCGAGCGTGCCGCGCTGCTCCTCCAACTCAGCCAACGTGAGGGCAAGCCGCCCAAAGGCATCGTCGTCGTCGAATTCTCCCTCGACGAACCGCATGCCAGCGGAAAGCTGGGCCCAGACATCCTCATCGAAGGGGGCGCGAGAATGCGTCTTGACCGACTCTTTGAGCACGGCCGCAAAGTCGTCGTTGTCCGGGTTCCGCCGAGCGAATCCGACGAGCCCAAAGCTGGGCGGCAGCAGTCCCCGCGTGGCCAGGTCGTACAGGGCAGGCACGAGCTTCTTGCGGGCCAAGTCTCCGGTGATTCCGAAAAGCACTAACGATGAGGGGCCTGCAACCCGGGAAAGCCGGCGATCACGCGGGTCCCGCAGCAGATTTGGCCGTCCCTTCGCACCCGGATCAACGTAAGTGATGGACATAGTCGCCTTCTACCTTTCAGGGGCGGGGCCGCCGCCTCAAGACGTTCACGCGAGTATCTGCTCGCGGGTCTCTCCGAATGGAACTGCGTCGCTGAGCGCGAGGGTGTACCGCCCAGGATTGTGGCGCGTGACCAGAATGCCGCAGCTCCGTTGGTACATCGCCGCCTGGCGGAGCACCGCTTCGGCCTCGTCCAGCAATTCCTGCAGCCGGCCTGGCTCGGCGACGACGACTTCCAAGTGGGCGTCAGAGCGTTTATCCATGAGGATCAAACTCCTTGTGTGAGCCTGCAAAGATCTCGACCGCGTCGCCGCGAACATAGAGACGGCGGGAGCCGGTGCCGTGCTCGACGAGCCACACCAATCGGCCGTCGTCGGCACGGTCATCCACATAGGCCGTATAGCGGAACGAGATGGTGGGCCAGACTTCTACACGTTCCCCGATCTGAAGGGACGCCCAGTCCTCGATGTGCGACCTGCCCGATGATCTGCGGTTCCCACCGTATGATCCCGACGCCAGTTGTTTCATGTCTTGGTCCTAGAGGCGGTATCGCCTAGGCGGCGGCCCGCGGGTTGCGTCTGCGGGACGCCGCCTACAGCCGCATACCTAGTTGATGGCGGCGCGGAGTTCCTTGGCAGCGAGGGCCGGGTCGGAGGCGCCGTAGATGGCCCCACCCGCGACGGCGACGTCGGCTCCGGCCTTCTGGACGTCGGCGATGGTGGCGAGCTTGACGCCTCCGGCGACGGAGAAGGGGACGCGTGATTCCGTCCCGGCGGAGAGGAGGCCGTTGAGGTCGTAGCCGGGCTTGGCCTGCTCGTCCAGGCCGGCGTGCATCTCGACGAACTTGGCACCGAGGGCGCGGACCTCCTTGGCACGGGCCGCCTTGTCGGCAATGCCGATCAGATCCACCACGACGCCCTTGTTGTGCGCCTTGGCTGCCTTGACGGCGCCGGCGATGGTGGAGTCGTCGGCAGTGCCGAGCACGGTGACCAGGTCGGCGCCGGCCTTGAAGGCGATGTCGGCCTCGAGCTCGCCGGCGTCCATGGTCTTCAGGTCGGCGAAGACGATCTTGTCCGGGTGGGCTTCCTTCACGGCGGTGATCACAGAGAGGCCTTCGGCCTTGATCAGGGGAGTGCCGAGCTCGATGATGTCGACGTACTCGGCGACCTTGCCGGCGAGCTCGAGCGCGTCTTCGGTGGTGAGCAGGTCGATGGCGACTTGGAGTTTCATGGTCTTCGCATTCTTTCGGTAGGGAACTGCTGGTGGCATCCATAATTCCGAAACGAGCTGGCTAGGGTAACGCTGTTTTTTGATGGTTCTCGCTACACTTAAGGACTGGTGCGAAACCCGGCGAATTCCGACCTCGTAATTCGGTGTGGGGCGAATGGCCGACGCCCCGCTATTGCGCGGGCCCGGTGCGGTCGGCGGAAGCAGGCCTATGCCACGCCAGCGTGAGAGCAAACGGGTCGGGAGGGGGGGCCTCGGCGCCACGTGGGTCGGGCTTTCCCACACGCTCGTGCCGCTCGTCATTGAAGATGGTGAGAATCCGCAGTGCTGCCTTACGGTCAGCTCCGGTGCGGATGCCTGACGCGGCTGGAGACGGACCGTGACTGGTTTCGGGGCCGGGGCCGCCTCCTGCGCGAGGTCGTCCAAGATCCGTGCCAGCAGTCGGGTTGCCCAGGAAGCTACCCGCATGCTGCCACTTGGGTCGGCCCTAGCGGCCGGATTGGCCGCGCAAGAAGAGAGGCCTCCTGAGAGAAGAGAAGTGCAGTGTGGCCGCACCCCCACCCCGGAGGCCTCTCGTAGTACCTAGTTGATGGCGGCGCGGAGTTCCTTGGCAGCGAGGGCCGGGTCGGAGGCGCCGTAGATGGCCCCGCCCGCGACGGCGACGTCGGCTCCGGCCTTCTGGACGTCGGCGATGGTGGCGAGCTTGACGCCTCCGGCGACGGAGAAGGGGACGCGTGATTCCGTCCCGGCGGAGAGGAGGCCGTTGAGGTCGTAGCCGGGCTTGGCCTGCTCGTCCAGGCCGGCGTGCATCTCGACGAACTTGGCACCGAGGGCGCGGACCTCCTTGGCACGGGCCGCCTTGTCGGCAATGCCGATCAGATCCACCACGACGCCCTTGTTGTGTGCCTTGGCTGCCTTGACGGCGCCGGCGATGGTGGAGTCGTCGGCAGTGCCGAGCACGGTGACCAGGTCGGCGCCGGCCTTGAAGGCGATGTCGGCCTCGAGCTCGCCGGCGTCCATGGTCTTCAGGTCGGCGAAGACGATCTTGTCCGGGTGGGCTTCCTTCACGGCGGTGATCACAGAGAGGCCTTCGGCCTTGATCAGGGGAGTGCCGAGCTCGATGATGTCGACGTACTCGGCGACCTTGCCGGCGAGCTCGAGCGCGTCTTCGGTGGTGAGCAGGTCGATGGCGACTTGGAGTTTCATGGTCTTCGCATTCTTTCGGTAGGGAACTGCTGGTGGGAGGGGAGGGGCCGGGACTACTCGAGGTTGGCGTGGCGCAGCCAGAGCTGTTCGGCGGGAGCGTCCGTGTTGTCCCAGAGGGACTGGAAGAGTGCCTCAGTGACGAGGAAGAGCACCTGCTCGAAGAGGGAGCCGGCGTACTGGGCGGAGACGCTGGAGGCGTGGTCGGTCTTCTGAGCAGCAGGGATGGTGACGACTGCGTCTGCGAGCCCGGCGAGGGGGGAGGTGGGATTGGTGGTGAAAGCCGCGATGCGGGCTCCTGCCTTCGCGGCGGTCTCGGCCGCCTTGACCACCCCAGAAGTGGTGCCCGATCCAGAGGCGACCAGGAGCAGGTCACCGGAGCCGATCGCGGGAGTGGTCGTGTCGCCGGCCACATGAACGGTCATGCCCAGGTGCATCAGGCGCATGGCGGCCATGCGTAGGACCAGGCCACTGCGCCCGGCTCCGGCGACGAATACGCGGCCTGGGTGAGCGAGATGCGCTGCAACGGCTGCGACCTCGTGCTCGTTAACCTTGCCCGTGGTGTCCGCGATCTCTTCCTTGACCAGGAACAGGCTGCGGACGATGTCTCCTGGCTCGACGGGCGCGGTCAGCGTGCCGATGGCTGTTGAATTCACGATGTTTCCCTTTCGACTCGAACCGCGTCCCCGTTGGCCGGCGGATGCTTCTTGCGGTTGGCATTCATGATTCCGGGATGGACAGCGCCCGGTAACACTGTTTTCTGATAGTTCTCACTACACTTAAGGGCTGGCCCACGAGATTCTTGCGGGGGACTGCCCAAAAGAATGGTCCACGCCAATCCGAATTAGCGTTTCCCGTGGGCAGTGGGTGAAGGATGATCGACGGGACCGCACTCGAGAGACTCTTTTGGAGGGCAACCGGCGATGGAAACCTCAGATTCTTGTCTCCATGCGTGGATGGGCCAAGAAGCCCTCGCGGAAGCCATGATTCCGGTGATCGGCCGGCTGTACCGCGAGAACGATGTCGTCATGTCCGTCTATGGTCGGGCACTGACCAACAGGTCCACGCTGGAGATCCTGAAGGCGCACCGCTTCGCGCGCCGCGTCAGCAAGGAGGAACTGCCCTTGGAGGAGACGGCACCTCTGCTGACGGCCCTGTCGCAGTTAGAACTGGGCGCTGCCGACATTGATATCGCGCTGCTGAACCAGAGATTCAGGGACGGCGGCGGGGCCTGCGGTTTGGAGGAATTCCTGCGCCGCGAACTGGCCGATGTGGTGGGCAAGCGCGGCGCCGATGATTGTGCCCGCACGGACATCGTGCTATACGGATTCGGAAGGATCGGGCGGTTGCTGGCACGCCTTCTGGTAGAAAAGACCGGGGGAGGCCACGGCCTGCGCCTGCGCGCGGTCGTCGTCCGGCGCGCCTCCGACCGCGATCTAGCCAAGCGCGCCAGCCTGCTCCGCCGCGATTCCGTGCATGGCTCTTTCGAAGGCACCATCAGGGTAGACGACACCTCTGACACCATCACTGCCAACGGCGTTCAGATCCAGGTCATCTACTCGGATGACCCCGCCAGCATCGATTACACCGCTTACGGCATCAAGGACGCCCTGGTCGTGGACAACACGGGCCAGTGGCGCGACACCAAGGGGGTAGCACAGCACCTGCGGAGTAAAGGCGTTGCGCGTGTATTGCTGACCGCCCCAGGCAAGGGCGAACTGAAGAACATCGTGCACGGCATCAACCACCACGACATCACCGCTACCGACCGGATCGTGACTGCAGCCTCCTGCACTACTAACGCGATCGCGCCCGTTCTGCAGGCCATCAACGACAGGTACGGGATCGTGAACGGCCACATTGAGACGGTCCACTCATTCACCAACGACCAGAATCTGATCGACAACTTCCACCGTGGTGATCGACGCGGGCGCTCCGCAGCTCTGAACATGGTGATCACCGAGACCGGTGCGGCCAACGCGATAGCAAAGGCACTGCCAGAACTGGCGGGGAAGCTCACGGGCAACGCGATCCGCGTCCCGACGCCGGACGTTTCTATGGCCATCCTCAACCTCAATCTGGAACGCTGGACTACCAAGGAAGAAGTGAACGACTACCTGCGCGAGGTGTCACTGCATTCTGATCTGCGCGACCAGATCGACTACATCGAGTCATCCGAGGTCGTCTCCACCGACTTTGTCGGTTCCCGCAGCGCAGGCACTGTTGACGGCCTCGCAACCATCTCCAACGGCAGCAGCGTGATTCTCTACGTCTGGTATGACAACGAATTTGGCTACAGCTCGCAGGTCATTCGGGTCATGGAACAGATGGCCGGCTTGAGGCGGCCCACTTTCCCGGCGCCGGATATCGTCGACGAAGCCATCTCGATGCTCGCTGCCGCCGGATCGAGGTAGGGAAACCATCTCCACTGGCTGATGCCCAGGAGTAACCCATGCCCGAAGGTATCGGTCTCTCCGCGCCAATCTCACTGAACCCATGACGGGGGCGGTAAGCTACGACGCCGAGAGCTGTCGATCTCTGACTCCCGATGGACTCGGAGTATTGATGCGGCCGGCCGCTGTCGAGCTTCGAGATCGACCGTGCCGCCCTTGATTCCCATGCAGTGAACCGCGGCGCACCCGGCTTTCGCAACCATCGCAAAGGCCCTTGCTGGCGGCGCGCCCACGGGGCGCCCCGGGGGAGGGGCCAGGGCGCGCCTAAGCGGACTCTGCCTGCCGTGGTCCGTCCGGGTATGCAGGGGCCTAGGCGCCCAGGGTAATCGTCCGGTCGCCGCCGGTCATGGTCGAGAGTGGGAGTTCCGCTTGGCATTCCAGTGCAAGTCGCCCTTCCGACTCCGAACATGCTTGTTAGAAGGAAGGGGGACTGCCGGATCTGAAGAATTACTGGCACCCCTGCGTATCAGGAACGGGTGTATTTATCTGTTCTGCACCCGCGTGCGGCCTATTTGGTGAGAAGTATTGAGACGGTGGTGGCTGCGGCGAGGGCGAGCAGGGCGGTCGTGGTGGTGAGCATGAGTCCCGCTGGGGGCGCCTGGGTGTCGGTGCGGAGTGTGCGGGTGCGGTAGATGACGCAGCAGGCGATGACGGCGGTGGCCGCGGCGGCGGTGCCGGCTGCCAGGCCTAGGGTGAGGGCGTTGCCTTCGATCCTGCCTTCGTGCCTGGACAGGGACCGGCTCCAGGCGCGCCAGATGAGCAGGTCTGAGACGAGCAGGGCCAGCAGGGTCCTTCCCCAGGACAGGGAGGTGCGTTCGGGCTGCAGCCCGGGGTCGCGGGTCTGCTCGTCTGGCGTGGGGCTGGGTGTCATCGGGTGGAGAGGATGAGGATGGCGAAGACCAGGGCTGCGAGGGCGACGACGGTGGTCATGGCCACGAGCAGCCAGGCGTGGGGGAGTTCGCGTTTGTTGCGCATGGCCTGTTCCTGGAGGGACCAGCGCCGGTAGGCCTCGAGGGCCAGCAGGGCGCCGATGGCGGCCAGGATCAGGCACAGGACGATGCGCACCGGGGCGGGGGCGATGTCGGGGGTGAGCTGGTCGATGGCGATGGAGCCGGCGAGGATCGCCATCGAGGTCCTGATCCAGGCCAGGAACGTGCGCTCGTTGGCCATCGAGAACCGGTAGTCGGGCATCTCGCCCTCGCGCCGCCACTGCGGCTCCCTGAGCTTCACCGGCCCTGCCCTTCCGGGAGTGGGAGGGCGATGGTGCGGAAGCCGCAGTTGCCGCTGGAGGAGTCTGGGGTGTTGTGGTTGCGGGCGGCGACGCGGTAGCGGCTGCAGTAGGAGTCGTGGCAGAGGTAGGAGCCTCCGCGCATGACGCGGCCGTTGCCGATCGAGGGCCCCTGCGGATTGTGCCGGGGCGATTTGGCGTAGTACCTGGGGAGGAACCAGTCGGCGCACCATTCCCAGACGTTGCCGGCGACTTCGTAGAGTCCGTAGCCGTTGGGTGGGAAGGAGCGGACGGGTGCGGTGCCGATGTAGCCGTCCTCGGCGGTGTTGTGGGTGGGGAAGGTGCCCTGCCAGATGTTGCAGCGGTGCTCCGCGCCGGGGGTGAGCTCGTCGCCCCAGGCGTAGCGGGCGCCGTGGAGGCCGCCGCGGGCGGCGTACTCCCATTCGGCCTCGGTGGGCAGGCGCCGACCGGCCCAGGCGCAGTAGGCCTGGGCGTCGTGCCAGGAGACGTGGACGGCGGGGTGGTCGGGGATGTCCTGCCAGTGGGAGCGGGCCCCGGCGGGGTGGGCCCAGTCGGCCCCTTGGACGTTCAGCCACCACGGCGTGCCCGCAGCCGTGCCGAGGATGTCGGCGTCGGGGGCGTCGGCGAGGAGGTGGAACACGGCGGAGGACCCGTACCGCTCGGCCTCGCTCCGGTACCCCGTCGCCTCCACGAACGCGGCGAACATGCGGTTGGTCACCGCCGTCGCATCCATCCGGAATCCGTCGAGCTCCACCGCGTGGACGGGGATTTCGCCGTCCGCGGCGTACCCCTCCCCGAGCCCGTCACCCATGAGGAACTCGCCGGCCGGGATCACCACATCGGCGTTGTGAAGCGATACGGCGGGCGTGTCTGGGGCCGTGGCCGGGCGCGCGCGGAGCGTGAGCGGCTGGGAACCGGCTGTAGCCACTCGGCCTGGGCTGCAGCAGGACGGAGGAACCGAGTGCGGTTCGTGGCCGGCGTTGTTCACGGTCTCTCCTCAGCGGTCATCTCGATGCGGCTCAGGCTACTTCACGAGGCTCGGCTTCGGCGCCGATCCCGGTGAGTTCGTCGGGATCGGAGGCCAGGTCGTACTCGACGTAGGCCTCCACCGTGGCGACGGTGAGGGCGGTGACGAGGGGGCCAGCGGTGCCCTTGCCCTCCTTGGACAGGCTGTACGGGGCCCCCTGGAGCGGGCGAAGCCGGCCGGATCGAACTGCGGCCGCGGATCTTCTCGCCCTGCGGGTGACCCAGCGGGCGACCTGGCGGTTGGTGAGGCAGGAGGCCATCTGCAGCGCCGTCCCGTACGCACCGCCACGCTGCTTCTCAGGCGCGTTGATGACATGCCAGCGCTTGTGCGGAAGGAGTGGCTAGTGGCTCTGCGCCTGCCGAGCGGCCGCACCTGCCGGCACAGGCAGGAGCGCTATGAGGGAGTCGGCCAGCATGTCAATCAGGAGGCGGGACCGCTCGTCGTCGGGGTCGGCGAGGTGCTGCATGCTGATCCCGTCGATGCCCGATATGAAGAGCCGCGCGAGGAGGTCGAGATTGTCCGGGGCGTCGGTGCCCGCGGCTTGTGTGGCGGAGTGGAAGAGCCGCGCCGTGGAAGTGACCCATCCCTCGTACATTGATCGGTTCTGCGCCCTGGCTATTGGCTCGTGGTCGGGGGCCTCGCGGAAGCGGCGCAGGAGCAGTTCGAAGGTCGTGACCTGCTCGTGTGGCCGTTCGCGAATGCGGTCCCAGATGCGGTGTGCGTGCTGGCGGATTACGTGGGGGAGGCCTGCGCCGATGTCGTGTATGGGCGAGAGGCTTTTCGCATAGTCGCGGCTGAGGTAGTGGTAGACATCCTGAAGGAGCTCCTCCTTGCTGCGGAAGCAGTAGTGGAGGGCTGCCAGCGGCGCGTCGGCCTCGGCCGCGATGCGCCGCGTGGTGGCAGCCTGCAGGCCCTCAGAGGCGATGACTCTGGCTGCGGCCTCGACGAACTGCAGCCGCCGTTCCTCGGCCGGGATCCTCGACATCCGTCAGTCCTCCTCTGTCATCCGACCATCCTAGGGCGGGTAGTCAGTGCGCCCAGCTTCAGGGCGTTGCCAGAAAAATCATACTCCAGAACTTGGTCATTTGATCTAGTCAAGCGACCAAGTTCTGGTGCATGATGTTGGGCAGATCACACAGGGCCGCCCCGCAGCCGAGGAGGAACGTCATGCCGAAACGCCCCGTGGCAGTAGCCGAGGCGGACCTGGCCATTGTCAATGCGCAGGTGCTGACCATGGACCGTGGTCGGGGGAGCAACCGGATTCCAGCGGACGCGGTCGCAGTCGGCGGAGGACGGATTCTCGCAGTCGGCAGCCGCGATGTCGCAGCCTTGACCGGCCCCCGGACGCGGCGCATCGATGCCAGGGGCGGAGCTGTCCTGCCCGGCATCAATGACGCCCACCTCCACTTGGTCGGTGCGTCGATGGCCGCTTTCGGTTACCTCGATGTGTCCGCTCCGATCGCACCAGGCTGGGATGCAGTCGCCCGCCGTCTGGAGGGGGCAGAGCCGGGTGAGGACGGGTGGGTCCGGGCACGGGGGTGGGACGACGTGCTCATCGGTCCAGCAGCCGGGCAGATCCTCGACGTCCGTCCGGACACGCCGGTCGTGGCCTTCGACTCGACGGGCCACCAGCTTGTTGCGAACCGGGAGGCTCTCCGCAGGGCGGGTCTGGCTGCTTCCACCCCGGACCCCGCGGGCGGGGTCATCGTCCGCGGTGAGGGCGGCGAACCCACAGGGCTGTTCCAGGACGCCGCCATGGAGATCGTCAACCGGGCACTCCCGCCCGTCCCGGCGGCGACGCTGCGGAAGGCGGTCCTTGCCATGCAGCGGCGGCTCCACACCCAAGGGATCACCTCGCTGACAGAGCCAGGGCTCGGTCCTGCAAGCGCGGGGCTGCTGGACGGGTCCGGCTCGGTAGAGGCGATCCGACTGCTCGGCGACCTGGCCGTGTCAGGAGAGCTGATGCTCCGAGTGGCCGTCCTCATGCTTTTCGCCGGAACCGGCGGCGCGGACAGCGCCGCCATCGGGGCCGGGCTCGCCAGCCGGCTCCGGCACGCCTACACGGACCGGGGGATCGCCCCGGAGCGTCTCCGGATCGCCGGCGTGAAGGTCTTCGCCGACGGCATCCCGCGCAGCGGCACGGCGTGGATGGCCGAGCCCTACGGCGACCACTGCACCCGGGGGAGTCTCGTCATCGCGGGGGCCACCGAACAGGACCGGGTGGAGGAGCTCCGCCACATCCTCAGACTGGTGGACCGGGCCGGGCTCCAGGCCGGCATCCACGCTACCGGCGATGCGGCGACCGAGGCCGCAGCCGATGCCCTCGCCGCGGCGACGGATCCCGGCCGCCGGCACTACATCATCCACGGCGCCTTCAGCACACCGGAGACCACCCTCGCACGCATGGCGCAGCACGGGATCGGATACAGCACCAACCCGCTCATCCGCCACGGCGCCGGCGACGCGATGCGCCGCCTCCTCGGCGAGGAGCGCTTCGCCCGGCACCAGCCGCTGCGGACCGCGGCCACTGCAGGAGTCCCATTCACGCTCGCCTCCGACGCCCCTGTGGCGAGCACCGACTGGCGAGAGACCATCGTGGCCGCGGTGCGGCGCGGCACCCGGACATCACCGGGGATTCCCGGCGACCCCGAGGGCATCAGCGGCCTCGAAGCCCTTGCCGCGATGACGGCCGACGCGGCCTGGCAGGACCACGCCGAGCAGTTCAAGGGCACCATCGCCCCCGGGATGGCCGCCGACCTGTGCGTCCTTGCCGGCCAGTGGCCCGACGACGACCGGATCGAGGAGCTCCTCGAGACGGACGTCGCCCTCACCATCGCAGACGGCGTACCCGCCCGCGAGCACGCTCCCCGCTGACTTCAGCCTTCCCCACCCGTCCATCCATTCCTGAGGAGACACCCCATGCAACGAAGCATCCCCGCGGCCCTGGCCGCCGTCCTCGCCCTAGCCCTATCCGCCTGCGGCGGCAGCGCCGCATCAAGCACTTCCGCCGGCTCTGAGGGCTCCCTGACGACCCTCAAGGTCGGCACCATCGGCATCGGCAGCGATGCCGCGATCAGGCTCGCGATCGACAAGGGCTACTTCAAGGAGCAGGGCCTCGACGTGAAGACCTCGGTCGTGGCGAACCCCCCGGCCGGCATCGCCGCCGCCCAGAGCGGCCAGCTCGACCTCACCTACACGCCCTCGATCCCGCTCCTGAACGCGCTCAGCAACAATGTCCCGCTCACTGTGGTAGCCGCCGCCGACGGCTACTCAGAGCAGGCCATGGCGAGCAAGGACATGACCAAGGTCGACGACACCGGCCTCGTAGTCCAGAAGGGCTCGCCGATCCAGCGCCCGAAGGACCTCGAAGGCAAGTCCGTCTCGGTCCCGGCACGCAAGGCCCAGCTCGAAGTCACGGTGAGCAAGCTCGTCAAGGACGACGGCGGCGACCCCTCCAAGGTCAACTGGATGGTCCTCGACCCGTCCTCGGCCCTGCAGTCCCTCAACTCCGGCCGCGTCGACGCAGCTTCCCTCGTCGCCCCGTTCGTCTCCAAGGCGATCTCCCAGGGTGACCGCCTCCTCGCTTCCCCGGGCGTGGCCTTCTTCAAGGCCGGCGCCGTGGGCCTCTGGGTCACCGGCAAGAGCAGCCTGGCCAAGGAGCGCAAGGCCATCGAGGGCTTCCGCAGCGCCATCTACAAGGCGAACGCCTACGCGAACACCCATCTGGACGAGGCCCAGCAGCTCAGCGCCCAGATCACGAACAACCCGATCGATGTGATCAAGGCAGGCGCCGTGAACTACTGGCCCGACAAGGTCACGACGGACGACATCCAGCGCGTCGACGACGCGATGGCCGAGCTCGGCTACCTCAAAGAACCGGTCAAGCTCCCCTCCGAGCTGACCCTGGGCAACTGATGCCCTCCTCCCAAGCACACCCTCGAGGCACCAGAGGAATACCCTCATGAGACTCTCACTCAAGTCCACCGCCGTCGGCGCTGCCGGCATCGCGGCGGCGCTGCTGATCTGGCAGATCGCGGCGGGATCCGGCGCTGCCGGCGGGTCGCTCCCGCAGCTCGGCCGGGTCTTCGGCGAGCTTGCCGCCCTCGGGGCCAGCGCCGACTTCTGGGCAGCTGCTGCCGCGACGGTCGGCATAGCCGTCCTGGGGCTCGCCGCTGCCGGCATCTGTGGCGTGGTGATCGGCATCCTGGTGGGCAGCTTCGAGCCCGTCCGCTACGCGACGCGGGCGGTCCTCGAGTTCCTCAAGCCGATCCCGCCCATCGTCATCCTCCCGCTGGTGGTGCTCGTCCTCGGGCCCACCGGCGAGATGTCGTGGTTCCTGGTGTTCCTCGGCTGCCTCCTGCCCATCGTCATGCAGACCGTCGACGGCGTCCACAGCACCGATCCGGTGGCCAGGGACACGGCGCGCTCCTTCGGACTGGGCCCCGGCGAGGTCCTCGCCCGGATCGTGCTGCCGAGCGCGCTGCCCTACATCGGCACAGCGGTGCGTGTCACCGCTCCGGCCGCACTCATCATCACCGTGGTCGCGGGACTCCTCGGCGGCGGCCCGGGTCTGGGGCAGAGCCTGTACCTGGCGCAGGCAGGCGGCGACTACGCCACCATGTATGCGCTCGTCGTGATCCTCGGCATCCTCGGACTCGCCTTCCAGGCCGCCACGCAGATCGCCGAGCGGCGGCTGCTGCACTGGCACGAATCGTACCGAGAGGCGGTGCACTCATGAGGCGTCTTGGCCTGTGGATCCTCGGAATCGGCATCCCTGTTGTCCTGCTCGCGGTGTGGTGGTTCGGATCCGCCTCCTCGACGGACACCTTCTTCCCGCCGCTTGCCGACATCCTCGACCGGTTCCGTGCCCTGTGGCTCTTCGACCACTTCGCCTCGGACGTCCTCGTGAGCCTGCGCAACCTCGCGCTCGGCTTCGCGGCGGCTGCGCTGGGGGCCGTGGTCGTCGGCTTCGTCACCGCGCTCTGTGCCCCCGTCAGATGGGCGGTCGATCCGCTCATCCACTTCCTGCGCGGCATCCCGCCCGTTGCGCTGGTGCCGATATTCATCTCGCTCATGGGGTTCGGTCCCGAGATGCGGATCGCCAGCATCGCACTGGCGGCTTTCTTCCCCACCTTCATCGCCACCGTGGACGGGCTGCGCGCAGTGGACCGCAACCTCGTCGACGTCACCCACGTCTACCGCCTGCGGCCCGCTGAACGCGTCATGTCGGTGATGCTCCCGGCAGCCGGTCCGCAGATCTTCTCAGGGCTGCAGGTGAGCCTGCAGACAGCGTTCGTGGTCATGATCGCTTCCGAGATGCTCGGTCCGTCGCAGGGCATCGGGGCTATGACGCTCCTTGCCCAGCAGAGCTTCATGATCCCGGACATGTGGGCCGGCATCCTCCTGCTCGGCCTGATCGGCTTCGCCGCAAATCTGGCCTTCGACCTGGTCCGGCGCAGAGTCCTGGCCTGGTACATCGAGTCCCGCAGATTGGCCCGTGCATCATGACAACCTTCCGCCCGCTGCCCGCACCGTCTCCCACTTCTTCCCAGACAGGCCACTCCATGGACACCACCCCCGTGAAGACCACGACAAGGCACGACACCGGGCGCGCACGCCTCGAGGTCGACCACCTGCGCAAGGCCTATGGCACAGGCGCGACCGCCAAGACGGTCATCGAGGACCTCACCTTCAGCGTCGATGCCGGCGAAGTGGTCTGCATAGTCGGACCTTCCGGCATCGGCAAGACGACGCTGCTGAAGTGCCTCGCCGGGCTCCACCCCGCGACGTCGGGACAGATGCGCATCGACGGCCGGACGATCATTGGGCCGCCGCCGGAGATGGCGCTCGTGTTCCAGGACTACAGCCGGTCCCTGATGCCCTGGCTCACCGTCCGGAAGAACCTCGTCCTGCCGCTGCGGCACCTGCACCTGGCGCGCACCGAGCTCAAGGACCGCTGCGACCAGGCCCTCGAAGCCGTGGGGCTCTCGCACGCCGAAGACCAGTACCCCTGGCAGCTCTCGGGCGGCATGCAGCAGCGCGTCGCCATCGCCCGCGCCCTCGCGTACCGGCCCGAGATACTCATCATGGACGAGCCCTTCGCCTCAGTCGACGCGCAGACCCGATTCGACCTTGAGGACCTGTGCCTGAAGATCCGCCAGGACTTCGGCATGACCATCCTCGTGGTCACCCATGACATCGACGAGGCCGTGTACCTGGCCGACCGCGTCGTCGTGCTCGGGTCGAAGCCGGCACGAGTGCTGCGGGTGGTCGACGTCGGCTTGCCCTCCCCGCGGGACCAGATCACCACCCGCTCGCTGCCCGAGTTCGCTGCCCAGCGCACCGAAGTCCTCTCGCTCATCAAGAGGCCAGCATGACAGCCGCAGCTGGCGCACCCGGACCCGCGGCGCCCCCCGGACGGCGCCCGAATGTCCTCATGATCGTCGCGGACCAGCTCAGGGCCGACCATCTGGGCTTCGGCGGCAACACGGTCGTGCGGACCCCGAACCTCGACGCACTGGCCGGGCGGGGCGTGGTGTTCGAGAACGCGACCGTGGCCAACCCGACCTGCATGCCCAACCGAGCCTCCCTCGCCACGGGCCGGTGGCCCTCCTCCCACGGGACCCGCTGCAACGGCATCCCCCTGGACCCCGCCTCGCGCACGCTCATGCGCTCGCTCGCCGACTCCGGGTACCGCACCCTCGCGGTCGGCAAGCTGCACCACCAGAACATGGGCTGGGAGTTCGAGCCCGAGCAGCAGGCCGAGATCCTCGCCACCGCCCCCCTCCTGCTCGACAGCACCGCCCAGGACGCCCGCCCGCGCGGGAGCGGAGAGGGCTGGGACCGGTGGGAGGACCGGGAAGCCCACGAGGCCCGGTTCGTGCCGCTCCCGTCCGACTACTACGGGTACTCGCATGTGGACCTGGTCATCGGGCACGGCGACCACCCCGGCGGGCACTACCTCCACTGGGCCAGAGAGCGGGGCCTCGACCCCGACACCGTCGGCGGCCCGCAGGGCTCGGAGGCGGTCTACCCCGGGTGGGACCAGGTGTACCGCACCGCCGTCCCAGCAGAGCTGCACCCCAGCGCGTACATCGGGGAGAAGGCGGTCGAGCACCTCAAGGATGCCGCGGGCCAGGACGCCCCGTTCTTCCTGTTCGTCTCGTTCCCCGACCCCCACCACCCCTTCTCGCCGCCCGCGGGCTACGACACGCTCTACGATCCGGACAGCATCCCGCTTCCAGTCGGGTTCGACCAGGACCACTCGCACTCGCCCCGCCACATTCGCCACATGGTGGAGCGCCGCGGGGAACCGGGGACCGACCCGACCATGACGTGGGCGGCCACCGCCGAGCAGTACCGGCACGCCGCCGCCGCGCAGTACGGGCTGATCACGCTCATGGACGAGCAGATCGGCCGCATCCTCGACGAGCTCGAAGCCCAGGGCCTCGCCGAGGACACGATCGTGGTGTTCACCGCCGACCACGGAGACCTCTTCGGAGACCACGGCCTCATGCTCAAGCACTTCTGCCACTACCGGGCCGTCACCAATGTGCCGCTCGTCGTGGCGCTCCCAGGCGCCGCGGAGCACCGGGGGAGAGGCAGGAGCCGGGCGCTCGTGGCGAGCCCAGACCTTGTGCCGACCCTCATGGAGCTCACCGGCGCAGACCAGTTCCGGGGGATCCAGGGACGGTCGTTCGCATCGATCCTCCACGGCGGCGAGGACGTCCACCGCTGCGCCCTCCTCATCGAGGAGGACCAGCCGTTCGGCCTGCCCGGTCTGCCGGGACCGGTGCGGATGCGCACCGTGGTGACCCGCGAGGGACGCCTCACCCGCTACTTCGGCGCCGGCGAGGTCGAGCTCTACGACCATGCCCAGGACCCGGGAGAGCTGCACAATGTTGCCGGCCGCCCCGAGCACGCCGGTCTGGAGCGCCGCCTCACGGAAGCGCTCGTGACGCAGATGGCGGTCCTTGCCGACGAGGGAACTGCGCCCACGGCCGCCGCATAGTCTGGGACTACAGGACAGGAGGCATCCGATGCCGGGCGAGCTCCCACGGCCGACGGTGACCTCCCCTGCGGGGGAGTCGGCAGAGGAGGAGGCGCCGCGGTGCTGCGCACCGCCGTCATCCGCCTCGGGCGCCGGCGCCGCCGAGTCGCCCGGCGCCCAGACTGGCGCCGCACCACCGGCACGTCGCGCCCGCTCCTCGGCCCCGGTGCACGACGACGTGTGGATCCCAGCAGCGGCACACCTCATGGGGGGGCCACTTCGACGAGGGCTACCGGGCGGACCGCGAGCGGCCGGTCTACCGGGTAGCCCTCGAAGGCTTCCGGATCGACACCGCGCCGGTGACCAACGCCCAGTTCGCCGCTTTCATCGAGGCGACCGGCTACGGCACGGACGCCGAGAACCTCGGGGGCTCTGCGGTGTTCCACCTGCTCGTCGACTCACCGACGGACACGGTGCTCGGCCCCGTCGCCGGCAACGCACTGGTGGTAGACGGTCCGCGGCGCAGACTGGGCGCACCCTGCCGGGCGCGCTCCTCGTGGCGGGACCTCCCAGACCACCCCGTGGTGCACCTCTCCCACCATGACGCGCTCGTCTACGCCCGCTGGGCCGGCCGCCGGCTCCCCAGCGAAGCCGAGTGGGAGTACGTCGCGCGGCGGCCTCGCTGGGGCGCGCTACCCATGGGGAGACGATGCCGCTCGTGCCGGACGGAGAGCACCGCTGCAACATCTGGCAGGGCACCTTCCCCACCGTCAACACAGCAGAGGACGGCTGGATCGGGACCCCGCCTGTGCGCTCCTACGCCCCGAACGGCCACGGCCTGTGGGACACCAGCGGCAACGTCTGGGAATGGTGCGCCGACTGGTTCTCCGCGTCTACTACGCCCAGTCGCCCCAGACCGCACCAACCGGTCCGGCCCGCGGAACGGCGCGGGTCATGCGGGGAGGCTCCCGGCTCCTACCTGTGCCACCACTCGTACTGCAACCGGTACCGCGTCGCGGCACGCAGCTCCAGCACCCCCGATTCCTCGAGCGGCAACTGCGGCTTCCGCACGGTGGCGCGCTGACGCGCCACCGTGCGTGCAACCTGCTGGCCCCCTCATGATGGCCGGTCCTGTCAGCCCTGCTCGGGACGCGCGGGATCGAACTCGGCGGGGTGCACGGTCTGGCTCAGCAGCCGGCCGTGGGCGCCGAACGTGAAGTGCACAGTGCCCTCCCCGGATCCGTCGCGGCCGAACAGCACCCCGTGGGAACGCATCGCGCCCAGCCGGCGATGGTCGGCGACCGTCACCGACGCGCACGGGACGACTTTCTCCCTCCAGGCGAACACATAGATGCCGGGCCGCACCTGGTAGACCGTGCACTCGTCGGTGTCGGCCAGGCCGCGTTCGGGGCCGGCCAGACACTGCCATGTGTAGAGGCCGGGCGAGAGGTACGCATGCTCGTACGCGTGCTCGCCGCTGTAGACCCACAGGACGCGCCGTCCGACGAGGTCGGCCGACGGGGCCGGCGCCTCGCCCACTGGAACCGCCCCGACGAGCGCCGCCGTGTCGAACCGCTGCGCGACGGCAGTCCGGCCTGGGGCCGCGCCCACGATCTCCGACGTCACCCGCAGCGCCCACCCCCGGGCCGCATCAATGACGAGCGACACCGCCTCGGTCGCTTCCCCGCCCCCGGCAGTCCCGCCACCCTCTACCGCGTACTGCACGTAGTGGAGCCCTTCGTCGACCTCGAACGCCTCGTAGGAGGCGCGCCCCCTGCTTTCCCCAACGCTCCAGTCGACGTGGCCGTCCGCAAACCGGTACCGGGATCCGTCGTCGAGGGCGACTTCACGGCCCTCCAGGGTAAGGGCGGGCGCTGCCTTGGCGGCATCGAACCCCGGGGCGAGCCCGTCAAGGGGGAGCCAGGTCGAAGGATCCGAGTAGACGTTGACGTGCGACTGGGCAATAGGCAGGGACATGGTCTGCTCCTGATGAGTTCCGCGGCACAAGGCCGAGTCCACCCAGTCTGCCGCCCCCCGGGAACTGACCGCTTGACCCTGGACGCGGAGAGCTTGACCCTGGACGCGGAGAGCTTGTCCGACCGCGAACTTCCTGCGCCAGGACCCGTCCCCCGCCATTCGACCGCACGCAGAACGGCGCTCCAGTCCGCTCTGATGGGAGGTGAGCAAACGCTCGCGGACGCGATTCGGGCACGACATCAAATAGCCGCTTGAGACAAGGCGGATTCTTGGGTCAGGGACAGGAGGCGGGGCCTCCGGTGGCCACTCCCAGCCAGATCATCTGTGTAGGCCAGAGGCGCCCAATACCTCAGCTCCCCAATGCTCCAGCTGTGTGCTGATTACCGCGCTGATTTGAGCTCTACTGGGGAATCGGGCGGACCATTTTGGACCGGCAGGCGGCGGAGCCCTGGGGCAGCAAGATGCTCGAGCGCCTTGCCCGGGAGCTGGCGGTTTACCAGTTCTGAAGCTCCTTCGTGAGCCCGTAGGGGACGTCTGGGTGCAGTTCGATGGTGAAGTCCTGGGGAGAGCGTCGGGTGACGAGGATTCCTCGGTCTTTGATTTGTTCCGCTCGTTCCCGCAGGGTCCGTACGGCTTGCTCGAGCTCATATTCCATGTTCCTTCGAGATTCGACCCTGATCTCGATAAGGTGGCCCGGCTGCTGCGTGCTCACGGGAGGTCGTTCCTTGGCTTTGCGGCTGAGGGACGAGAGGCTGCGCAGCGGCTGCATGCTCGACTGCAGGCCGAGGTTTCGCAGGGTCTGTCCTGGGTCGTCTGGGCTTTGGGCTGCCCTTGGGGAGGCATGGGGGAGTCCTCGCGGATGACTGGGGCCGGCCCGAACGCCGAGGGGGCTGGGCGGCCTGTTGGCGGGCAGTGGTTGGCGGTGTGGGTCGTCCCTGTGGTGTCCAGGGTGAGTTCGGCTCGCGTCGTTCGGCGTTTCATCGTTTCCTCCTTGTCAGCACGCGGGCCGGTTCCTGACGTCGCTTGAGACGCGCTGCTCGAGGCGGTGGCCCTGTGGGCCGGCCTTGAGCTCGCGGTCTTCGACGATGATCTGTCCGCGGAGGACGGTCATGGTGGCCCATGCGGTTACCTCGTAGCCCTCCCACGGTGTGTAGTCTGCCTCGTGCAGATCGCTCGCGGTGACGACGCGGGCCTCAGTGGTGTCGAGGATGGCGAGGTCGGCGTCGCTGCCGATGGCGATCGCGCCCTTGCGCGGGTAGAGGCCGAGGATCTTGGCGGCATTGGCCGATGTGAGGTCCACGAATCGCGTGAGGTCGAGCCCTCTCTTCGTGACGCCCTCGGTGTATGCGACAGCCATGCGCATTTCGACGCCTGCGTGGCCGCCGGTGGCATCGAAGATCGTCTTCCCACGCGTCTTGACGTCGAGGTCTGTGCACACGCCGTCGGTCGCGAGGGTGCTCAGGACGCCCTCGAGGAGCGCGTCCCACATCGAGTCGCGATCATCGGCTGACTTGAGGGACGGGTAGGTGTGATAGATCGCGCCGTTCTCCTGTCGGTAGTCCTCGGCGGTGAAATGCGCATAGTGCGGGAGCACCTCGCCGTAGATCGGGAGCCCGCGGCCGCGCGCCTCCCGGATCGCGTCGACGCCCTCGCGCGCGCTCACGTGCATGAGGTAGATGGGTGCGCCCACGTGCTCGGCGAGTGTGATGGCCCGCTGGAACGAGAGCTTCTCAGAGAGGTTGTTGTGCGCGTGGGACATGTACTCGAGACCGGTCTGCCCTGTGCGCTCGAGTCGTTTGTAGGAGTACATGACGATGTCGTCGTCTTCGGCGTGGACGGCGAGCATGGCGCCGGCCGCGGCGGTCTGCTCCATGAGGCCCCACATGTTGCCGAGGTCGGTCTTCTGCCGCGGCCTGGTCGGGGTCGTGTTCGTCATCCAGACCTTGTAGCTCCCGTGTCCGGCGGCGACGGCGTCCGGGATCTGCTCCAGCACTTCGAAAGGGATCTCGGGTTCCTTGAACGTCCCGTGCAGGGCGTAGTCGGTGAAGCTGCTCCCTGCCCATTCGGCAGACTTGCGGGCGAAGGACTCGGACAGCTCGTCGCCTGGCTTCCAGTGCGCGAAGTCAACGAGTGTCGTGGTCCCGCCGTAGATTGCGCCCTCGCTGACGCGGTCGGGGCCGAAGCACTTGATGCCGCTGTCCGCGGCGGTCGGCAGGACGCTGTTGGTGTGAACGTGGGGGTCGACGCCGCCGGGCACGACGAGCTGTCCGCGGAGGTCCACGGTGCGGCGGGCCGTGGCCGGTGCTCCGAACTCGGGCGCGGTGAGGGAGGCGATGGTGCCCCCCGCGATGCCGATGTCGAGGCGGCGGGCGCCCGAGGGGGTGACGACGAGGCCGTTCGTGAGCAGGAGATCGAGCATGGGAGCCTCCATAGCTAGAAGGGGGGGTGCAGGAAGTAGCGTTCGGCGAGGCTGACCTTGACGGACGCGCGTGCGTTGACAAGCTGCGAGACCGCTACGTCGGCGGCTGCGCTGAGCAGCATCGCGG
Organism: Sinomonas atrocyanea; assembly: GCF_001577305.1. Classification (NCBI taxonomy): domain Bacteria; kingdom Bacillati; phylum Actinomycetota; class Actinomycetes; order Micrococcales; family Micrococcaceae; genus Sinomonas; species Sinomonas atrocyanea. The sequence continues at coordinate 4,125,272 of NZ_CP014518.1, read as the reverse complement.
CCTTTTCTCGCGGCCATGAGCGGTCGGCGACGACGAGGTCGAGCATTGCGTCGAGCGCCGCTCTCGCTGCCTCATCCAGGTCGTCGCCGTCGCCGATCGTGATGACGCGCCCGCCGGAGAGGACGACGGGCCGGCGGATGGCGACGCCTGGAAGCACGCGGCACGAGAGCGTCACCGAGCCCTCCACTTCGACGCCCGTGAGGGAACATTCACCGTCGCCCTGTGCAGCGTGGAGGTCGCCCGCGAACAGCAGGCCGCCGGTGGTCTGGACGGGCAGGATGACGGCTGAGCCCGCCGTCACGTCCTTGCAGTCCATGTTGCCCCCGTAGGGGCCAACGGTGCTCGAGCTCGGGGCGCCATCAGCAGGCGCGACGCCGAGCTTGCCCACCATGGAGCGCACGGGGATGCAGACGCCGTCGGCGAAGCGAACCTCGCGGTCATGGATCGCAACGATGTGCCCGAAGGGTTTCAGCGGCTCGCTGAACGCACCCCGTCCCGGCAGCGTGACCATGGCCCCACGGTCCGCGATTCGGATGCCGTGGATGTCGACGCGGAGCGCGTCGCCAGGGCGCACGCCGCGGACCAGGACGGGACCGGTCACCGGGATCGAGCACTTCTCAAACTCACCAGCTTCAAAGAAGCCGCCGGTCAACAGGCTGCGCGTGCCGAGGGTGAACAGCTCGGCCTGGTCGACTTCGAGGACGGGTTCGGCGAGGGCGGTGAAGACAGCGGAGGCATGATCGAAGCCAGCGTGGGCGAAGGGCCCGGCTAGGGGGGTGGCCACGGTGTCCTACCCGTCGTAGACGGGCTGGGCCCAGCCTCGATCGGCCGCCGCGCGACCGATCACTGCGTCGAGGTAGAGCCGCCGGATCTGCCCGGTGATCTCACCGGCGGCGCCGGACCCGATGGGCGTCCGGTCCACGGATGTGACGTGGTTGACCTCGGCCGCGCTCCCGCACACGAAGACCTCGTCGGCAGAGTAGAGCTCCGTACGGTCGATGGGCCGGATGTCGACATCGAGTCCGAGCTCGGTGCGTGCGAGGTGCAGGACGCTGTCCCGCGTTATGCCCTCCAGGATGCTGTCGGTGGTGGGTGGCGTGCACAGCCTGCCCTTGCGGACCATGAAGACGTTGTAGCCGGCGCCTTCGGCCACATGCCCGGACTCGGTCATGAGGAGCGCGGCGTCGTAGCCGTTCCGTCGTGCCTCGAGCATGGCCAGCCGCCCGTTCTGGTAGTTCGCGATGGACTTGATGCGCGGCGGCATCGAGCGGTCCGATAGGCGCGCCCAGCTGCTGATCTGCATGGCGAGGCCCGTGGACCCGAAGTAATTGCCCATAGGGATCGCAGCCATGAAGACGGTCGCCGGCCCCGTGTCCTCGGGCTTGCCGTCGCTCGAGTCGACGAAGACCTGGGCTCGCATGTGCAGGTTGCTGCGCAGCCCGTTGGCACGGACGAGTCCCAGCAGCTGCTCGCTCAGGGCGTCGGTGTCCTGGGGCCCGTCGATCTCCACGACGCGCATCGAGTCCACAAGCCGGCGCATGTGGTCGCCCACCCGGAATGCGTACAGCTGCTGGTCGTCCTGGCTCCAGTAGGCACGGAAGCCCTCGAAGACCCCGACTCCGTACTTGAGCGTTGTACTGAGCACGTGCAGTCGGGCGTCGTCGTATTCGACGAGTTCACCGTCGCGCAGCAGATAGCGCACCGCGGGACCGCCCTTCGGTGCTGCCGGGCCCGGTGCGGGCGAGGTTAGGGGCGCTTCTTCACGCAGCGTCGACATCTCTCGTGTGCTCCTCTTCCCAGATCAACTTCAACAACGTATGGTGTGTGTCACTATATTGAAGATGATCACAGGGCGGTGTCAATGGTTCTGTGAATTCCTTTCAGACTCTCCCGGTGCCAATCTTCCGTAACAAGGCGGAATAATCGCCGGTTGACCGGCTAAGGCGCCCCGCTGGGATGCCAACCCCTTTCCAAAGTTGAAGACTGCCTATTCAATAAAGTGATGGTGCTTCGATTCATGCTCAAACTCTCGCGACATTCAGGACGAGGAGCCCGCATGTCCCAGGTGTCGGCCCCCCACTCGCGCATGCACAACGGAGTGCGTGCCTCGACCCCGAAGGACGCCCCATGAGCGTTCAGGGGATTCCCCGCACCTCTCCGGGACTGCGCGTCGCCGACTGGGCGAGGAGGGGGAGGGCAGAGGTTCTCTCACGGTCCCACCTTGCGGTGACGGCCCTGGCGGCCGCCGTGGTCATCGGCCTCCCGCTCCTGGCCCTCGTCCTGCCCTATCCCCACAGCCCCCTCAGGCCGGATCCCAATGCGATCGCGGTGGCGCCGAACGGGACATACTGGTTCGGCACGGACGGCAACGGGATGGACGTGTTCTCCCGCACGATCGAGGCGGCGAAGCTCGACCTCCCGATCGCCGTCGGGGCAACAGCCCTCGCGCTTGCCGTCGGCGTCCCTCTCGGGCTGTTCGCCACGAGCGGCAGGGTCGGCGACGTCCTCATGCGGGTCGTCGATGCGTTTGCGGCGCTGCCCACGATCGTCATCGCCGTCGTGGGCATCCAGCTCATGGGCGGCACAGTCTTCGACGTCGTCGTGGCGATCGCAGTGGTCGGAGCGCCCCGCTTCGTGCGGCTCTCGCGGGCGGCGGCGCTCTCGCTGCGTTCCGCCCGCTACGTCGAGGCTGCTGTCGCCACCGGTTGTTCCCCGCTTCGCATCGCGTTCAACCACATCTTCCGCAATGCCTACGGCGTCGTGCTCGTCCAGGCGACCCTGACGGCGGCGAATGCGCTCGGGACGATCGCCGCCCTCAACTTCCTGGGCGTGGGGGCGAAGCCGCCGCAGCCGAGCTGGGGCGGGATGATCTCGGATGGCTTCAGCATGCTCATCCGCGGCGACTGGTGGGCCTCGGCCTTCCCGACGGCCGCGATGGTCCTCGCCATCGGCTCGCTCAACATCCTCGCGGGCGCGCTCGAGAACCGCATCGAGCGCGTGGAGCGTGCACGATGACCGCGGCGCTCGAGGTGCGCGGCCTCGTCGCCGAATTCGCAGGCCGTGGAGACGCGGTCCGCGCCCTCCACGGGATCTCCTTCGACGTGGGGGAGACGGAAATCGTGGGCGTCGTGGGCGAGTCCGGGTCCGGCAAATCCACCGTCGTCCGATCGATCACGCGGCTGCTCGTGCCCCCCGGGCGCGTGGCCGAGGGAAGCGTCGTCTTCGGCGGCCGGCCGCTGCTCGAGCTGTCCGAGCGGCGCATGCGCGAGATCAGGGGCAAGGAGATCGGCTTCGTCGCCCAGAATCCGTTCAGCGCCCTCAACCCCGTGCTGCGGCTCGAGAGGCAGTTCGCGAACATCGCCAAGGCACACGGCGTGCGCGTCGACGCCGCCTCGCGCGACCGGGCGCTCCGCCTCCTCGAGGCCACCGGCGTGAACGATCCAGAGCGGGTGATCCGCGGCTACGCGCACGAGCTCAGCGGCGGGATGGCGCAGCGAGTCGTCATAGCCATGGCCCTCTACCTCAACCCACGGCTCGTCATCGCGGACGAGCCGACGACGGCGCTCGACCTCACCGTGCAGCGCCAGGTCCTCGACACGCTGCGTCGGCTCACGAGCGGGAGCGGACGGTCGATGCTCATCGTGACCCACGACCTCGGCGTCGTGGCGGAGTACTGCGACCGCGTCCTGGTGATGTACCAAGGGAAGCTCGTCGAAGAGGGGCCCGTCTCCAAGGTCTTCACAGCGCCCGGGCACCCGTACACCGCCTCACTGCTCAGCTCGGTCACCGGGCCCATCGAGCCCCCCGGAACCGACCGCAGAGAGCGGCCGGGGGAGCGGCTGGCCTGGCCCCTCCGTGGGGGCCCGTCCGCCGAAGCCGCCTCCAGGACGCGGCAGGCCGAGGCAGCGCTGTCTGAGACAGGAGGCGCATGATGCCCATCATCGAGGTGAAGGACCTTCGCAAGACATTCCAGACGCCCCAGGGCCGAACCGTGACGGCAGTCGACGGCATCTCCTTCAATGTGGAGCCCGGCGAGTGCCTCGGGATCATCGGCGAGAGCGGTTCCGGGAAGTCGACCCTCGGGCGCCTCCTCGTGAGGCTTCATGAGGCTGACTCAGGCACGATCCTGCTTGAGGGGCAGGACTTGCGTGCCCTCCCGCCGCGCGTGCTGCGACGGAAGCGCCGCCGCTGGCAGATCGTGTTCCAGGAGCCGTTCGCGTCGCTGAATCCCCGCCTCACGGTGCGCCAGATCGTCGAGGAGCCGCTCATCGTCGCGAAGCTCGGCGGGTCCCGCGCAGCGCGTCTCGAGAAGGTCGAGAGGACGCTCGGCGAAGTCGGGCTCTCGGCCGAATTCCTCGAGCGCCGCCCCGCGAACCTCAGCGGCGGCCAGCAGCAGCGCGTGGGCATCGCACGGGCCCTGGTCACGGATCCGAGCATCGTCGTGCTGGACGAGCCGACGTCCTCGCTCGATCTCACGATCCGCGCCTCGATCCTGCGGATGCTCTCCCGGCTGCAGCGGGCCCGCGGACTCACCTACGTCTTCATCTCGCACGACATCGAGACCGTCCGCCACTTCTGCTCCCGCGTCGCGGTCATGCACCGCGGCCGGTTCGTCGAGTCCGGCCCCTCACAGGAGGTGCTCGACAGCCCGCGGGAGGACTACACGCAAGCCCTCATGGCGGCAGCGATGCCGCCGCTGCCCTACGTTCCAGCCGCCGAAGGCAGCGCCCTCGTCTCACCGGACGGCGGCGCCCGCCCCATCCCCACCAAGGGGGCCAACGCATGATCCGGTACATCGCCTCGCGACTGGCCATCGCGTTCGGCCTGCTCCTCGGCCTCGTGACGCTGAGCTTCGGCCTCGTCTCGCTCCTCCCTGGAGATCCCGCCGTTGCACTCCTCGGCGACTATGCCACCCCCGCTGACATCGCCCGAATCCACACCGAGCTCGGCCTCGACAAACCCCTCTGGGACCGGTACGTCGACTATCTCGCCCGCACGCTCGGAGGCGACCTCGGCCACTCGTTCTTCACCGGAGCCCCGGTCGCCCAGGAGCTCTGGACGAGGTTGCCCAACACCCTCGTCTATCTCGTCCCGGGCCTGGCCCTCGCGCTCCTGCTCGGCATCGGAATGGGCACCTTCGCCGCATACCGCAGCGGCAGGCTCCCCGACAAGGCCTTCACCGCCGGCGTGTCGGTGCTCATGGCAGTGCCCGAATTCGTGCTCGCCCTCGTGCTGCTGTTCATCTTCTACCAGCAGCTGCATCTGGCGCCGGCGCCCCTGGGGATGCTCGCGAGTGCCGACATCCCGCCCCCCAAGGTGACGGGTTCGGTGCTCGTGGATGCCGTGATCGCGGGGAACTGGAAGATCCTCGGCTCGGTCGCCAGCCGGGCCGTGCTCCCCGTCGTCACGATGGGCCTGTTCTTCGCCGCCCCCTTCGGGAAGACAGTCCGAACGGGTCTCCTGCAGATCCTCCATTCGCCCCAGATCGAGTTCGCGAAGGCCTGCGGACTCCGGCCGGTCCAGGTGTACCGCTACGCCCTGAGCGATGTGCGCGCCGCCCTCATGACGTACATGGTGCTGCTGTTCGCGGCCGCACTGAGCGGGGCCGCGATCGTCGAGAGCGTGTTCTCGTGGCCAGGCGTAGGCGGGTGGTCCCTCGACGGCGTGCTCAAGGGAGACCTGCCCGTCATCCAGGGCTTCGTGCTGGTGATGGGCTCGACGAGCCTGTTCGGGTACGTGGTGCTCGACGTGCTCATCACACTGCTCGACCCCAGGACGCGCGGCCTCGCCATCCGCCCGCTGCGCCGTTCCAAGAGGGTGCCCGCGCCCCGCGTGTGACCCTTGACACCCCACCTCTGCCTCAATAGATTGAAGACATGTTCACTACATTAAAGAACGACAGGCTGGTCGTCCTCGGTGGGCTGATCCCCCTCGATGGCCGTGTGAGCTGGGTCCCCCCGCAGTCGCGGGGATTCCAGCCCTCGAACTGCTACCTGCTTTCGGAGCCTGGGGCCGAGGGCGGCGAGTACGCCCCCCGACTTCTCGTCGACTCGGGCCTGGCTGTCCACGGCGACGAGATCCTCGGAGACCTCGCCTCCCTCATCGGCGAGGGCGCCGGACTCTCGGTCTTCTTCACCAGGGCCGAGATGGACTGCGTCTCCAACCTCGAGCCCCTCGTGCGCAGGTTCGACGTCGAGCGACTCTTCACCGGCGGAGTCATCAATCCGTTCGACGCGTTCGAGGACCTCGCCCGAGCCGGCCTCCGCAGCCGCCGCCGCCAGATCGACGCCCAGCGCACGAGCCACGGCGACTCGCTCGCGCGCTCGGCCGCCATCGATGTCGCGCCGGGCCGGACGCTCGAGATCGAGGCGCCCCTCCTGCGCCTGCTCATGACGTTCTGGGGCTGGGACGCTGAGACGGGGGCCCTCTTCACCTCGGACACGTTCACCCACGGCGTCATGGACCGCCCGGACGGAACCCGGGTCATCGACTCGACCACCGAGGACGCAACGACCGCCGAACAGGTGGCCGGCCACCTCTTCGCGAAGTACGAATGGCTGCCGCGCGCGAACCGCGAACCCCTGCGGGACTGGATTGCGGCCAAGTTCGACGAGCTCGACCCGGAGATCATCGCCCCCTCGCGCGGATGCGTGCTGCGCGGCCGCGACGTGGTGCGCCGCCACCTCGGTTTCATGCTCAAGGCCCTCGAACCGCAGCACGCCGCACTCGTGCCGCAGGCCGGCTAGGAGGACACAGTGGAAGAACTTGTTGAGACAATGAGCAGCGACCTCCCGCGGAGCGTCGCAGACGGCGTGACCTGGCTGAGCTCATGCCTCCCGTTCAACATCGACGGCCGCGTCATCCACGGCCACAACTCGACGTTCCTGGTCCAGGGCGAGACGGCCTCGCTCCTTGTCGACACGGGCAACCCCTCGAGCTGGCCCATCATCTCCGAGAAGCTCGACGAGCTCCTCGGCGACCGGGAACTGGACTATGTGTTCCCCACCCACCCGGAGCTTCCCCATACGGGCAACCTGCCCAGGCTCGTCCAGAAGTACCCCAAGGTCCAGATCGTGGGGGATACCCGTGACTACCACCTGTTCTACCCGCAGATCGAGGCGAGCCTCCAGGCCCGCGTTCCGGGCGAGAGCATCGACCTCGGCGGACACGAATTCCTCATCGTCGAGGCTCTCATCCGCGACCTGCCGAACACGCAGTGGGGCTTCGTGCCCCGGTCCGGTGTGCTCTTCACCGCAGACGGCTTCTGCTACATGCACCGTCCGGAACTCGACGACGAGGACCCGGTGCACCTCCCCGGCGAATGCGGTCTCACGACGGACGAGCTCGCGGGTCCCGTGGCCGTGGAGAACGCGGCCTTCTTCACCGGGAGCGCGCTCTACTGGGCCCGCTTCGCGAATGACGCCGACGCCGTCTACGACCGCGTGCTCGGCCTCGTCGAAGAGCTCGGCGTGACCACCGTCGCGCCCACCCACGGCAACGTCATCACGAATATCTGCGATGTCGAGCCGATCATCCGGGCCGGCCACAAGCAGGCCTACCGGTACTAGCCCCCGGCCTCCATCGCAATGCACCTACCCGTTCCCCACCCCACCCACAGAAACCGGTGTCGAGACCATGAATCGCTTGCGCCTGCTCTCCGGCGGCCTGGCCGCCGCCCTTGCGGTTTCCCTGACCGGCTGCGGAGGCGGCAGCACCGCTTCCCCGGCACAGCCGGACAGCGTCGTCCTAGCCGTCGGAGCCCTGCCTGACAGCCTCACTCCCGCCCCTTGGGGCGGAAGCGCCTCCCATGTTGTCCTCAGCGGCCTCGGTTCGCAGCTGCTCGAGTACAAGCCGACAGCCACGAGCTCTGACCAGTGCGGCCAGCCCAGCACCGAGGTTTCGGGCCGGCTCGCCGAGAGCGCCACCCCGAGCCCCGACGGCAAGGGCATCATCGTCAAACTCAAGAAGCTCACCAGCCAGTTCGGCCACACGCTCTCGGCCGAAGACGTCCGATGGAGCCTGATGATCGGCATGCAGCGCCAGCCGGTCATGAAGGGCACGCTCTCGAGCAGCGGCTTCGACGTCAACAACGTGGCCACGGTCATCGACGACCGCACGGTCGAGCTCAACACGACGGCGATCACGTCTTTCAGCATCGAGTCGCTCCAGAACAACCTCTTCTACATCCACGACAGCGTCGAGGCGAAGAAGCACGCCACAGCCGACGACCCGACGGCGAACAAGTGGCTCTCCAAGAACCTGGCGGACTACAGCGGCTGGAACCTCGAAGAGTTCACGCCGGGCACCTCGCTCACAGTCACAGCGGATCCCAAGTGGGAGGGCCGGCGCGGTTCCGTCAAGCGCGTCGTCGTCAAGGCCGTGCCGAACACCTCGACCCGCAGCCAGCTCGTGCAGTCCGGCGAGGCGCAGATCGCCAACGGGTTCGACTACGACCAGTACGCATCCCTCGGCCAGTCACAGGACGTGACCGTGCTCAACTGCCCCAGCGCCACACGCGACACGCTCATGTTCAACACGAAGACGGGACCGCTCGCCGATGTCCGCGTGCGGCACGCAATCTCGATGGCCATCGACCGCGACGCCCTCGTCAAGGGCGCCTACGCCGGCTACGGGAAGGCCGCCCAGGCAACCTTCCCAGGAGGCGACCCGGCCGACACGTACAAGTTCGACGTGGCCGGGGCGAAGAAGCTCATGGCTGACGCCGGCTACGCGAACGGCTTCAAGCTCACACTCAGCTACAGCGCGACGCGGCCCGGCCCGGTCGCGAACAAGTCCTCGGTCCTGATCCAGTCGATGCTGAGCCAGATCGGCGTCGACGTCCAGCTCCAGAACGTGGCCAGCTCGACCGACTTCTCGAGTGCGCTCATCCAGGGCCGGTTCCAGGCCGTGCTCTACTCCGAACCGATCGTGATCGCGGATCCTGCGTTCTACAGCTTCGCCTACTACGCAGGGAACGCCCCCAGCAACACCACCGGCTGGAAGGATGCCAACTTCGACCAGCTCCGTACCAAACTGGCCGCGACACCCCAGGACCAGGCCGAGCAGCGGACCCAGCTCATCAAGCAGATGACCGCCGCCGTCGACGCGGGCGCACCGATCCTGTCCCTCGTCGAGACGCGCGGACTCATCGCGGCGAAGAAGGGCCTCTCCGGGGCCACCCCGCTGAGCAACGGCCAGATCTACTTCAACGCCCTGGGCAGCTAGGGCCCCATTCTCCGGTGCCGGCCGGCCCCCGCGGCCGGCACCGGAACCACCTGCAAGAAGAAGGCACTCTGATGATCGAAATCTGCGGCAAGCTCGTCCGCGACACCCTCGAAGAGCTCCTCAACCCGGCCACGACCGCGCTTGTCGTCATCGACATGCAGAAGGGCGCAGTCTCCCCTGGAGGAGCGATCGGCGACTCGGGTCACGACCTGACCATGATGCCGACAGTGCGGGAGCGGTGCAGGGCCGCCATCGAAGCCGCCCGCCGCAACGGGGTGCCCGTCTTCCACATCCGGGTCGAGAACCTGCCCGACGGCGCCAGCTCCCCGCCCGCCTGGCTTCGGTCCCTCTACACGGCCGCCAACGGCAGGCCGATCGACCTCGGCAGACTCAGCCTTAAAGGCGACCCGGCAACGGACTTCTGCGACGAATGCCTCCCCATCGAAGGCGAGGCCGTCATCACAAAGCGGCGCCCCAGCGCCTTCGTCGCCACGGAGCTCGGACTGCTCCTGCGAAGCCAGGGCATCGAGACGGTCGCCCTCATCGGCGTCTCGACGGGCGGCTGCGTCGAGGCCACCCTGCGCGACGCGGTCCACAACGACTTCTACGCGGTGCTCCTCGAAGACGCAGTCGGAGCGTATGACACGGTCGTCCACGAGGCCGCGCTCACGGTGATGCGTGCACGGCATGACGTATGCACAGTCGACGACGCCGTGGCGGTGTGGGACCGGGAGCAGCCCGCCGCGAAGAGCGCGTAGGAGGCCACCCATGAGCATCACGGCACCGGAGGGCCAGCGGCCCAAGGCCCTGTCCCCGGGCAGGGTCTTCCGGCTCGGGGGCGAGATACTCCTCGACGAGGACGTCAGCTGGTGCCCCCCGGGAATCCGCCGGAAGCAGTCCGTCAACGCCTACCTCATCAGAGGCGAGAACGGTTCCCTCCTCGTTGACACGGGCCTGAGGTGCCACCAGCGCCAGATCCTGGACCAACTCGAGGAGCTCCTCAAGCCCGGGGAGCGGCTGGCCGTCCTCCTGACGCGGACGGAGATGGAGTGCTGCCTCAACATCCCCGCGGTCGAGGCGCACTTCCCGGTGGACTCCGTCTGGTACACAGGCGGGATCACCGTGCCGCGGTCCGCCGCGACGGTCCGGCGGATCTCCGTCGAACCCGGGACCTCGCGCGAGGTCGAGGTCATCGACGGCCTCACGGTCGAGCTGATCTCGCCCCTGCTCCGTCTCCTGCCGACCCTGTGGGTCTTCGACCCGGCGTCCGGCGTGCTGCTGACGTCCGACGCCTTCACGCACGGCGACGGCTCTGCGTCGTCGGACCCCAGCGAGGGGCTCGTGAAATTCGCCTGGTTCCGCCAGGCGGACACCGCGCCGATCGCGGCAGATGTCCTGGCCAACATCCAGAGCCGGCAGGTCACGGCGATCGGCCCCGGCTACGGCGCCCCGTTCGTCGGACGCGCCGCGTGCGGGCACGCGGCAGCCGAGCTCGCAGCGCTCCTCGACGGGGGCCTGCGATGAACACCGAAGCGACCAGGCCCCGGCAGATGGCCGAGGGCGTCTTCTGGCTGGGCGGGTGCCTCTCGGCCTTCTCCTCCGGACACGAGGTCCACTACCACGTCTCCGCCTACCTGGTGATGGGCTCGCGGGCATCGATCCTGGTGGACACCGGCGACCCCGGGCATGCTCTCCTCGTGCTGGCACAGCTGGAGCACGCCCTGGGGGGCCGGCCGCTCGACTACGTCTTCCCCACCCATCCGGAGATCCCGCACGCCGGCAACCTCCCGATGCTGCTGGCCGCGTACCCCGACGCCCGCATCGTGGGGGACACCCGCGACTACCACCTGCACTTCCCCGAATTCGACGGCCGCCTCGAGCGACGCAGCGCCGGAGACAGCCTCGACCTCGGAGGCCGTGAGATCCGCTTCCTCCCGGCCCACATCCGTGACCTGGAGAACACGCTCTGGGCCCACGACAGCGGATCCGGAACGCTGTTCGTCTCCGACGGCTTCTCCTTCATCCACGACATCCCCCAGCCCGAGGAAGACGACGAGCCCGTCCACCTGCCAGGGCAGTGCCGCCTCTTCTCGGGAGAGATGCCAGAGCCGCCGTCGGTCGAGCAGGCCGCGTACGGCACCGGCCGCGCCCTCTACTGGACACGGTTCGTCGACGTCACCTCAGCCTTCACGGACATCGAGGACACGCTGGAGCAACTGCCGACCTCGTTCATAGCCCCCGCGCACGGGAACGTCATCGACGACGTCGACGGCATGCTACGGACCTCGCTCGCTGCCCACCGGAGGGTCTACGGGGCCGAGAGATCACCGCAGTGAAGACAGAAACAGATACAGGTTTTGAAGTGAATCGAGCTGGGAGAGGACCAATGCGAGATCTCATCGGATACGGCGAGAACCCTCCCGCCGTCGGCTGGCCCGGCGGCGCGAAGGTCGCAGTATCGCTCGTCGTCAACTACGAGGAGGGCGCCGAGCGGTCCATCGCCGCTGGCGACGCCGCCGAAGAAGACATCGTCATCTTCGGCGGCTGGTCCTCCGACCCGTCCCGGCGCAACCTCATGAAGGAATCCTTCTTCGAGTACGGCACCCGCGTAGGCATCTGGCGCTACCTGGCGATGCTGCGCGAGTACAAGGTTCCGGCCACCTTCATGGCATGCGGAGAGGCACTCGAGAAGAACCCCGAGGCGGCGCGCGCGATTGCCCGCGACGGCCACGAGATCTGCGGCCACGGATACCGATGGCGCGGCATGGTCGGAATGTCTCCCGACGAGGAACGCGCCGAGATCCGCGCCTGCAAGGCGGCCATCGAGGCCACTGCCGGGGTGACCCCGGTCGGCTGGTACGTCCGCGAGGACATCACCGAGAACACCCGGGCCATCCTCGCCGAGGAGGGGTTCCTCTACGATTCGAACTCCTACGCGGACGACCTGCCCTATTTCGTCCCGGCCGGCGAGGCGCGGCACCTCGTGGTCCCCTACTCGGGGGACACCAACGACGCCCGCTTCTGGGGCCCGGGCAGCCTCGCGACGGGTGAGGACCTCTTCACGGTCCTCAAGGACACACTCGACTGCCTCGCGGCAGAAGGCGGAACCGTCCCGAAGATGATGTCCGTCGGAATCCACCTGCGCATCGGCGGCCGTCCGAGCGTCGCAGCGGGGGTGCGCCGGTTCCTCGAGTACGCGCTGGGCCTCGACGGCGTCTGGTTCGCCACGCGCGAGGAGATCGCCCGCTGGTGGCTCGAACATGCCCCTGAGGGGAAGCCATCCGGCGTCTTCCAGGAGGTGGCCTCGTGAGCGCAGGAAGCCGCCCCACCGCCGAGCTGTCCCGACTGGTCCACAACGTGCACGAGCAGGGCTTCCAAGAGCTGGACCGTGTCGGGCTCAGCGGGCAGCGCGATCAGGGACTCGTCTCCACACTCATCTCTCGGGACCTCAGCGGCTCCGACGACCTCTGCGTGAGCTGGGGGCGCATCCTGCCGGGCCAGCGCCACCTCTGCCACCACCACCCCGACGCCTCCGAGTTCTACGTCGTCATCTCAGGCTCCCCGCTCGTCTACCTCGGGGACGAGGCATACCGCGCCAAGCCCGGCGACGGCATCTATATCCCCCGCGGCCTCAGGCACGGGGCGCTGAACGACACGGATGAGGCCGTCGACCTCGTGGTCGGGGTCAGCAAGCCGGCCGACTGGGAGTTCGTCCACGAAGAATGAGCGCCCCACTTCCCCTCCCGACCGACATCCCAGGAGGATCCACATGCCCTTCGACCCCCTGATTGGCAGACCGCGACGCTCGGTGGGCCTCATCACCGCCGACCCGGGAGCGACCCTGCTCGCCCTGTGCGCGCACGCAGGGATCGGCTTCGTCGTCCTCGACGCTGAGCAGACCCCCCTGACCCTGCAGCAGTGCACCGACGCTGTCCTGCGCCTGCGCGGCTCCGGCGTCCACGTCTCGGTGCGTGTGCCCGACCTGTCCCCGGACACTCTCGTGGCCTTCGCCAACACCGGAGCAGACGAGCTCGTGCTCCCCCACCTGAGACGGCCCGAGGAACTCGAAGCCGCATTCGAGGCTGTCCGATACGCGCCCGCCGGCAGGCGGTCGCGCCAGGTCTCCCCGGCCTCCGGCTTCGGCAGCGACTTCAGCCGTCATCCAGGACTGAGCGTGCTGTTCGAGACCGTCGATGCCGTCGAATGCGTCCGGGACTTCGCGGCGTCAGCGGCCTTCGCGAGCGGGTGGCTGGGGCCGACCGACCTCGCCTCCGACCTGGCCAGGCGCGGCATGGACCGTCCCGAAGACCTCGACAAGGCCGGGCATTCGGTCATCGACGCGCTGCGCGACGCAGGACGCAGCGTAGGCATCCCGGCGCCGTCGATGGCCCGGGCCGACGAGGCCTTCGACCGCGGCGCCGACCGCGCCGCGGTCTACTGGGAGCGCGAGCTGGCATCGCTGCTCGGCGATTTCGCCATGGTGCAGCGAGGATGAGGACAGATAGCGTGACCCCATCCCGATATAATGCCGCGAAGGCCGACACACGGAAGGGGTCCTTTGTGGTTGACTCTCCGAACGGCAGCGACGCCGCGCCCAGGGGCGGCGATGCAGCCAACGGCAGCGACCGCGACTTCTGGATCGCCAGAATCGGCTCGACCATCCGAGAGCACCGGACTGGCCGGTTCACCGTCGAGGAGCTGGCAGAACGCGCGGGAGTCAGCGCGGGCCTCATCAGCCAGATCGAGCGCGGTATCGGGAATCCCTCCTTCGCGACCCTGCTGCGCCTTGCGAGTTCACTTGGCCTCCCCCTCGCGACGATGTTCAACGAGCCGGAGGAGGGGCGCCACAACATGCTCGTCCGGAAGGCGGACAGGCGCCGGATCGAAGTCCCGTCCCAGGGCGTGGTGATGGAGCTCATCGTGCCTGACACCGAGCGCAAGCTCGGCGTGGTGAGCATGCGCATCCCGGCGCACTTCGACGGGGCCAACACCTCGGACTCGCACGAGGGCGAGGAATGCGTGATCGTCCAGTCCGGCTCCCTCGTGGCCACTGTTGCGGGACAGGAGTTCGAACTCGAGGCAGGGGACAGCCTCACCTACGACTCCTCCCTCCCGCACTGGTGGCACAACCGGACGGACTCCGCCGCCGTCATGCTCGCCATCTCGACCCCGCCCTCGCTGGGCAGGGCCCACTGATGGGCGCCCCGGGTCCCTCGACACGGCTCGGGATCCTCGTCCCGTCCTCGAACTCCAATGCCGAGTCCCTCACCGCTGCCCTGCTCACGAGTCGGGGCGATGTCGGGGTGCACTACGCCCGCTTCCGGCTGCCGCCGTCGCTGGACGAGATGATCGACGCCGCCGTCCTCGGCGCCGCGCCGGACCTCCTTGCCGATGCCGAACCGGACGCCGTGGCCTTCCACGGCACGTCCGGGACCTGGATGGGCCTCGACGGGGACCGCGACCTGTGCCAGCGGCTCAGCGAACGCACGGATGCACCCGCGACCACCGCCTCCCTTGCCGTCGTCGAGGCCCTCCGGGCTCTGGAGGCAAGCCGTATTGCCGTCGTCTTCCCCGGACCGGCCGCCATCCTCCCTCTGATCGCAGCCGAGTACGCCGAACAGGGACTCCACGTCATCGCGACCTCGAGCCCGGCGACCGTGCTGGCGAATCCGGAGATAGCGCGCCTATCCCGCGACGACATCGCAGCACTCATGCAGCCCGCGTTCAGGCCCGCCGTCGACGCCGTCGTGTGCGTCGGGACGAACCTGCGATCGGGCTACCTTGCCGAGGAACTCGAGAGCGCGACCGGAGTCCCAGTCGTCGACAGCGCCGTGGCCACCGCATGGCAGCTCCTGCGGCTCGCAGGCACACCGCAGCCGGTCGACGGCTGGGGCCGCCTCATGCGCACCGTCTGAGCACATGCGCCGACGTGCTTCATAGCGCCTCGTGCCCTCCGCCCTGGTCGAGCCACCACCGCACGATCTCCTGCCGGGTTGCGATCCATGCCCCTCGCTCAGCCGCGTGGGAAAGGAATCGGTCGAGGGCACCCGCGTACGCGGGCCGGCCGATGACGCGCGGGTGCAGCCCCACGCTCATGACAGAAGGGCCCGGCCTAGGGTCGTCGAGCTGGAAGTCGAGAGTGTCCATGAGGTGCCTGGCGAACGCGCTGCCGGTGGGGAACTGGGAGGCCAAGCCGGCATCATTGGTGTCGCCCGCGTACGGGAGGACGGGAAGGCGTGTGCCCTCGTCGGCCGGACCCCAGTGCGGCAGGTCGTCGTTGAAGCTGTTCGATTCGTAGTCGAAGCCCTCGGCAGCGAGGGTCCGGCGGGTGAACACGTTGAGCCCGTCCTTCGAGTACCAGCTCGTCGGCCGCATGCCGGTCGAAGCTCGGATCGCGTCACGCGAGGCGACGATGAGGTCGCGCTCGGCCCCGATGTCCAGTCCGCTGTGGCCTTCCCAGCGGTAACCGTGGTCCGCGATCTCGTACCCGCGGTCGACCAGGGCTGCCGAGACTGCAGGGTTGGCCTCGAGCGCGACAGCGCAGCAGAAGGCCGTGGCCGGCGCCCCGTGCCGGTCGAGGGTGCGGAGGATGCGCCAGATGCCCGCGCGTGCCCCGTAGTCGAAGGCGGTCTGCATGCCGGGCGCTGTGCCCCGCTCGGCGCCTTCTTCGATGTTGATCACGAGGGAGACGGCGACTCTCGTGCCGCCGGGCCAGGTGAACGAGGGCGGGTTGGCGCCATAGCCGGTGACATCGCGGTACGAGGATGCGGGCATCCGCGGCCTTCCTCTCCGGGGATTCCCCCGTCCAGTTTGAGGGGCTATAGTGAAGAAGTCTTCGATATTATGAATGTACCGCCAGGGGAGGACGATGTCCACGCTCATCCACGGAGGAACCCTTGTCACCGGAGAGGGCACCGCGCCCGTCGAGTGCGGAGCACTCATCATGGCTGGCGGGCGGATCGAGGCCGTCCTCGACCACTGGGCTCCGGGCCAGCACTACGACGGCGACATCATCGACGCCTCCGGCTGCGTGATCATGCCGGGCCTGGTCAACAGCCATTGCCACGGAGTGACGCCCGGTCCGCTCTTCCCCAGCGCCGCGCGCGCGCTCTCCGAGGAAGCCTGGCTCGGCAACCTCGACCGGCACCTCCTCGCAGGGACCACCACCGTGCTCAGCCTCTGTGGCCTTGCGACCATGGAGCAGGTCCGAGAAGCCGACAAGCGGCATGCCGTGAACGTGCGCGGGGCAACGACGCACCTTCCTTCGGCGATCTCCGCGGCCCAGATCGCTGACGGCGCCGGCCTCAGCGGACGCGAAGAGGGCATCGGCGTCGAACAGATGCTCTCCGAGGGAGCGGTCGCCATCGGGGAGCTCGGCGGAGGCCAGACGCTCGGTGGGGGAGGGCAGGACCTCGTGTACCTGCCCGCGGCGATCGGGCGGCGCACGGGCGTACGCGTGAGCCAGGACGAGGCACGACGGCTCAAGGAGGCCGTGCTCGGACGGTTCGTCGATGCGACACACTACGATTTCGAGGAATTCGCGCAGGCAGCCCGCGAGGCGCGCCTGGCGGACGTCATCGACCTGCACGACCTCGCAGAGCTCATCAGGAGCACCGTCACACCCTCGGTGACGCCCGCCATCGAGGGCATCAGGCAGGGCGTCCACGCCGCGGCACGACTGGGGGTGCCGGCGATCGTCCACAGCGCATCGGCGACTGCAGCTGTCCTTCGCGAACTCATGGTGGACCCGAGGGCGCGGGGGGCCAAGGTCGTCGCTGCCCACGTCAACCACACCTCGCACACCCCGACCGAGGCCCGAGAGCTCGCGGCGCTGGGGCGGGAGCACGGATGGGCGGGCGAAGCCTCCGCGTTCGACCTGCTTGACCGCCGCCACACCGTGAAGACCCGTGAACACTGGGACCTGCTGCTCGCCGAAGCCGGCCTTGTACAGATCATCGGGACGGACTACGGCCACCATGGGCAGCACGACAGACTCATCGCCGCGGTCCAGGACATCGCCGAGCGCGGCCACCGCAGTCTGCAGGACGCGGTCGCGATGGCGACGTCGTCGGTCGCCGATCTCATCCCCGGAATCGCTCCCGAACGCGGGACTCTCAGGCGCGGTCTCGTCGCCGACGTCGTGGTCGCCGACGCCCGAGACTTCCGCAGGGTCAGGGACGTCTTCGTGGGTGGCGAACGAGTGGTAGCCGAGGGCCAGCTCGCGGCAGGAGCACGACGATGAGCGCCCCCCAGGAACCCACGCCCGCCAATCTCCTGACCGAAGCGCAGCGGAGCGCTCTCAGCGAGCTGGTCGGGGCGGACATCGCGCGCACGGACGAAGCAGCAGTGGCGCGCGCCTACACAGACTTCCGTGCGGCGATCGAGGAGCTCCGACAGAGCCCTATGTTCGGCCGCCTCCGCGGGGCACCCGATCCCGCGGGCACGGCCGTGGCCCCCAGCCTCACCGGCGCACCATGGACGCTCAGGATCGCAGACGCGTCGGAACTCATGCGGCAGGGCGAGCTCTCCGCCGTCGAGCTCCTCGAATCGGTACTCGGCAGGATTGAGGAGACGGAAAGCTTTGCGCGGGCGTGGGCGTATGTCGACGCCGACGGCGCCAGACGCGCGGCCCGCGCCGCCGACCGGGCCCGTCGCGCAGGGGACGCCGGCCCCCTGACAGGCATCCCTCTCGGCGTCAAAGACGTCATCGACGTCCAAGGCCTGCCAACGGAGGCCGGCTCGAGGGCCCTGTCCGGCCACGTGGCGAGCAGGGACGCAGGTGCAGTCGCCCGGCTGCGGGCCAACGGGGCCGTGCTCCTCGGAAAGCTCACAACGCATGAGTTCGCGTTTGGCCAAGGCGCCCCGCCCACCCGGAACCCCCGGGACCCGCAGCGCTATCCCGGAGGATCCAGCGTCGGCTCCGGAGTCGCGGTCGCCGTCGGCAGTGTCCCCGGAGCGCTCGGTACCGACACCGGCGGATCTGTGCGCAATCCCGCCGCCGTCAACGGGCTCGTGGGCCTGAAGCCAACCCGAGGAGTAGTGGCCGGAACCGGAGTGCTCCATGTGAGCCGCACCCTTGACCACATCGGCCCCCTGGCCCGCACTGTCACGGACTGTGCCCTGCTCCTCGACGGACTCGCCGAGGAGCACGGACTCGCACGCCTCGGGGGGCCAGTGGCCCCCCGTCTAGGAGCGTCGGCTCCTCCCGGCCGCGTGGCCGTGGACAGGAGGATGTGGTCCTCCTATGGTGTCACGGACGATGTGGCAGGACTGATCGAGGACGCGATCGTGGACCTCGAGGTCCTAGGCATCGATGTTGTGGAACTGGATCTCTCCGAAATGGACATGGCACTCCCTGCGAGCCTTGCCGTTTCGCTCTCCGAGTCGGCGGAACACCACCGATCGCTCCTCGCCCGCCGGGCGGAGGACTACCTGCCGGAAACCCGAATCATGATCGAGACCGGCGCCCTGATAAGCCAAAGTGACGTTGAACTCGGCCACAGGATCGGCGCTTATCTCCGACAGGTCCTCTCCGACGCGTTTGCCCGCACAGGCGTTGCTGCCCTAATCGCCCCCACACTCCCCGCCATTGCGCCCCACAGCAATCGCATGGCGCGTCAGCTCACGGGTCCCACCGGCGAAGACTCGCTCGCCGGGGCCCTGCGCATGCTTTCTCCGGCCAACCTCACCGGATTCCCAGCGCTCAGTGTCCCGTGCGGAACACTGCACGGCCAGCCCGTAGGCCTGCACCTCATGGGACTGCCCTTCTCCGACGCACTTCTCTTGCGCATCGCCCAGGTCTACGAGCAGGAATCCGCTTGGGACTCCCAACTGCCGATCCGGGACCTGCCAGCCATCCCGGCTCTTCGCGGTTCGTCGGGAAACGGGTTCGTGGCGTAGAGCGTGAAGGGGCTCGTGGCCCTGCTGGAATGGGTGTTGTCTAAGCATCCGACCGTCAGGAACCACGAGCCTTGATCGAGCCTACGTCGGGGCAGCCCTGTGCTGCCACCGTGATCTTCAACCTGCCCGAATACCGCGTCCTCTCCGCTGCCGTCACCGCCCTCGGGCTCCGCCGGGTGGTGGTCGAGTCCGCCGGTGTGGTGTCGGGGTGCCCGTCCTGCGGCGTCCTCTCGGAACGTGTCAAGGACACCCGCTTCCAGCGCC
This sequence comes from Sinomonas atrocyanea, assembly GCF_001577305.1. Taxonomy (NCBI): domain Bacteria; kingdom Bacillati; phylum Actinomycetota; class Actinomycetes; order Micrococcales; family Micrococcaceae; genus Sinomonas; species Sinomonas atrocyanea. The sequence continues at coordinate 4,105,883 of NZ_CP014518.1, read as the reverse complement.
TGCGGGATGTCCCAGTAGGTGGTCCCGCAGTGGTGCTGTGGCGAAAGCGCAGGTTCTTCTGCGACGAGCCTGCCTGCCCCCGTGGGTCGTTCACCGAGGCCACCGGCCAAGTGCCCCGCCGCGCGCGTTCGACCGCGCGGCTGCTGGGCGCGCTCGTCGATGCAGTGGTCGCCTCGGGCCGGGCGGCCGTCGAGGCGGCGGCGGCGCACGGGGTGTCCTGGTGGCTGGTCCAGAAGGCCCTCGACGCCGCCGTGGCGACCCTGCCGGACGTGGACGCGCTCGCGCCGAAGCGGCTCGGGATCGACGAGCACCGCTACCGCTCCGTGCGGTTCTTCCGCGCCGACGAGTCCTCTCCGTGGGTGCGGGTCGAGCCGTGGATGACAACGATCGTGGATCTGGACACCGGTCAGGTCCTGGGCATCGTGGACGGCAGGGACAGCGAGGGCGTGGGCGAGTGGCTCTTCGCCCGGCCGCTGGCGTGGCGGCTCGGGGTCGAGGTCGTCGCGATCGACCCGTCTGCGGCGTTCCGCAAGGCCCTGCGCATGTGGTTGCCCCGCACCGCTGTCTCGGTCGACGCCTTCCACCTGGTCTCCCTAGCCAATCAGGCGGTGACCGAGGCCAGGCAGCGGCTCTCCCAGGAGGTCCGGGGCCGCCGCGGACGCGCGCTCGACCCGGGATGGGCGAACCGGCGCCTGCTCCTGCGCGGGGCCGAGACGCTCTCCGACCGGGCAGTGGCACGGCTGCGGACGGTCTTCGACACGGACGACCCGACCGGGCAGCTCAAGGCGGCGTGGGAGGCCAAGGAACAGCTCCGGGCCCTGCTCTCCTCCGGCTCGCTCGAGGAGGCCGGGGACCACCTGCGGATCCTCGAGGGCCTCGTCGGGGCGACCCCCACTCCGGAGACGAAGCGGCTCCTGCGCACCGTGACGCGGTGGTGGGCCGAGATCGAGGTCCTGATCGTCACCGGCGCCACGACCGCCAAGGTCGAGGCGAACAACACCGCTATCAAGAACATCAAACGCACCGGCCGCGGCTTCCGCAACCCGGAGAACTACCGTTCCCGTATCCTGCTCAGGAGCGCCGCTCAGACAGCGGCGTGACACTCATCCAGCAGGACCATTCCCGCGGAACCGCGAAGAGCCGCCATCCCCAGGAACGACCCGTAACGCTCGAGCTAGGGCAGATGCGAGTCATCCGTGCGTGATGCCGGCCGGCTGACGATCTCCGCGTCACGGAAGAGGGCGTCGAGGTAGCGATAGCACTCTGTCCTGATGTGAGTGCGGATGACCGTCGGCAGATCGAAGATCTCGTGCGTGGGTCCAACCGGCATTATCGGCCAGCAGCTACCGGCCGACGAGGAACTCCTGCAGGCGTCGAATCCGCGGCTCTGCCAGGTGATCCGCTCCGCAAGAGACGAGCACGCGCGCTATCTTTGGAGGCTGTCGCGGCGATTTGTGAAACGGTTACTGGCACCCCTGCGTATCACGATAAGGCGTATTCCTCGGGGACGGCTGCCCCGCCGGAGCCGCTTCCTGTCGCGTAAAGGCCGTAAGATCGCCGCGTGAACGCTTTTGACCGTGAGGCGGATCTCGGGCAGGACTTGGGCTTCCGCCTACTGATGAACACAGCGGTCTCGCTGTTCCACCGTCGGCAGGTGCTCGATGAGACGTGCGCTTGGCTGGCCGAACAGGGCTACCAAGTCACCGTTCTGGATGCATCATTGTGGCCCCACGAAGCGGACATGCACCGGGCGATCTCTGAGGCGCTTGGGTTCCCGAGATACTACGGGCGCAACCTCGACGCTCTGAACGATTGCCTCCGTGATGTCATCGTGCACGAGTATGGCTGGGACGCGAGCGCCACAGGTCTCGCTCTTGTTCTCATGGGATTCGACGCTTTCGCGTCGGCCTGTCCACGACCAGCACAGGTACTTCTCGATGTCGTCGCCAGCAGGTCCAGAGAAGCCGCCCTGTATGGCGGCAGGATGATGTGCCTTGTCCAAAGCGACAATCCTCGGATCAGCTTCGATCCGGTTGGGGCCATGCCCGTGCTTTGGAATGACGCCGAGTGGCTCGATTCGGCCCGGCTCGCTCCATAAGTCGACGAATCTTCCGACGACGCCGGGATCCTATATCTCGAAGTGTTCAGCCTCAACCTCTTCTCGCGTTAGCGAGACCCAATATGCAGCCCCACTGCTATCTCTGCGCAGGTTGACGCCCCAAATATCTTCCCCGCCAATCCTCCTGCATATGTCAATGATGCTCTCAACTGGCACGAAGTACAGCCGCTCGCGGCATTCCTTCTCGGAGGCGGCGAACACGCCGTCAAACAGGTTTTTGTGCTCATCTGCACTGATCGCCCAGACAAAGCTGTGAATTAGCTGATTGCAGTACTTCCGCAGGGCCAGCTGCACCTTCTGCGGAGATTCAAGGTCGTAAAGGTCCCAAATTTCGTGCCGGTTCCACGCGTCCGGCCTCACACCTCTCGCGGGGTGACTAAGGACAGGAACGGTGGCGGAATAAGTCGCTCTAGAGACCTTGCCTGCCTCCAGGAGCCGCCTGATCGCATAGGCGCTCGTCATAACGTCCCGCTCTACGATGAAGCTGCTCCGCTCAGTCCAGCGTCGCTGCAGGGACTTCCGCTCAAGCCGTTCTGCAACCCGCAGCAGCTCATCCCTCCAAGGAATTGAGTCGGAGATCATCTCAGCTCTCCGGGGGTAATGGGAACAATGCGTACGACCCAACCGCAAAACTAACGTTATGCCGTGAATTTTGAAGGTGATCGCGAAACTCGGCACGCGTAGAAAGCCAAGAACCGAGCATCACCCGGAAGGCACTTGAATCGGCCTGCTGCCACTTGTCATGGTCAGAGTGGAGTAGTCTACCGTTGAGATACCGATCCAGCATGACCCTGTCCGACACTGCGTCAGCCCCGTTGATGCCGTACTGGACTCCGTGTTCTGTAATCTTCTTGAGTGCTGCGCTCAGCTCATACATATAGACGCGAAGCTGCCTTGCCAAGTCGGCGGGAATACTGTCCTTGTAGTCCTCGAGCAATGCCTCGAAAACGCGAGGGAGATAAACACTCTCACCTTTGGTGATGAACTTCCTCATAAGAACATGAGCAAGCAAACCCTCACGGAGTGATGCAAGGGCATCCTCATTTTCTGCCGTGAAATACAGTGGAGACTCGGTGCGGGGCGGCACCAGACGCAGATACTCGGCAGAGAGGTCCAAGAACTGTCGGATTCGAACCTCAGCGTTCGGAGGCTGGTTTACCGCGAAGGTCTCTGCACTCATGACCTCGATCCTATTGGGTCGCACGATCGCGAATCCGGACGTCTGCCTAACCTTCGTCCGCGTAGCGGACGCGGAGGCCGGAAGAGAATCCGACCGATGCTATGCCCCGCTTCGGTCCGAAGACGTGTCGTTATCCCTCTCGAGGCTCAGCTTCTTACGGATGAGGCCTCAGACCGGCGTAACGCGCCCATGGCTCTGCCGCGGCGCTGGCATGGAGGAAGGCGACTTGATAGCTATAGCCGAGGGCGTCGGCGACCAGTGGTGGGGGCATTTGGGTGACGAGTTCGTCTAGGGCCCGGTTGCGGCCGCTTGCGAGCTCGATGCCGAGGGAGCGGAGCCTGTCCATGATGCCGTTCGGGTGCAGGTGTTGGCCGGCAATGGTGCCGGGGAAGAGCCATGGGCTCTCGGCGACGCCGGTGCGGAGGTTGGGCCGGGCTTCCAGGTGGTCCCGGAGCAGCTCGGCGAACCCACCCGGGACGGGGATGGGGCGCTCGGCGAAGGTGATGGCGGCCTGGCCTGTGGCGGGGTCGATGGTGATTGCTTCGGTGCGCAGCGCTGCGACGCGGACGAGGGGCTGGGCGTAGAGCAGGAGCAGGATGCCCGCCACCCGGTAGGGGCGGGATTCGCTGTTGCCGGTGAGGAGCTCCCTGAGCCAGGCGAGGCGTTGGTCCTGGGCGAGCGTGGGGCGGGTCCGGGCGGTGTAGCTGCCGACGTCGACGGCCGTGTTGAGCCTGGTTCTGCGGGCGAAGCCGAAGAAGGTCTTGATTTGCTTGCGGGTGGTGGGTCCGCTGGCCCTCCACTCGTCCACGTCCTGCTGGGTGCAGGCCGCCGCGGTGCGGTGATGCGTGTCCCAGAGCCATTGGAGGAACTTGGCGGTCTCGGTGACCTCCTGCTTGGCGGAGTGGACCGGACCCCGGGCCGTGGCGTCCGGGGTGGCGGTGGAGCGGATGCGCCTGAGGTGGTGCCACTTGGCGAACTGCTCGACGGGCTTGGCGACCTCAGGCGCCAGGGGGCGGAGCTTGTCCTCGATCCAGGCCTCGAAGCGGGCCAGGTATGGGTCGCGGTAGGGGAGCAGGCCGTGGTGGACGAGGAGGGCCCGGAGGTGGTCCACAGTGCGCCCGTCGGTCCCGATGCGGGCGTCGAGGCCTTCGTGGGTCAGGGGCGTGGTCCCCGCCGCGAGCGAGGCCAGGAGGGCCTGGACCTTGGGCGAGCGCTTCCAGGTGATGATGCTCTCCGGCCGGTCGGCCCGGCAGAGGACGTCGACGAGCCGGGCCATCGCGGCCGGGTCGGCGGGATCGGTGAGGAGCATGGCGGTGAGGTCGTCGCGGAGGGCGCAGCGGGCGCAGGTTCCTCGCCGGTAGGACTCGCCCTCGGTCCCGCACCGGGTGCAGTGGAAGTCGTGGGGGATGCCCGCGCATTCACCGCACCGGGGCCCGCCGTCAGGGGTGGGCGGGCCGGGGAGGAGGCGGTCCTGGCCGCAGCCGGGGCAGATGCCGCGGGTCCGGGTCGCGACCGTGAAGCAGGGTCCGCAGACCTTCCCCTCCGGCCACCACACCCTGGGCCTGCCGGCGCCGCGGCCGCAGCGGACGCAGACAGCGGTGCCCGTGGTGCGCGGACGGCCGCGGGTGGTGCTGCGTGGGCTCAGGCCGACGGGTTCACTCACTGTCGTCGATGATCCGGGCCCGCCGGGGGCGCGCGGTGCGGTTGAGGTCGACGACGTTCGGGGACGGTGCGGTCCCGGTCCTGCGGGCCCTCACGTCGGCCGCGGTGACGGTGATGAGGTCCTCGGGGCCGCAGGAGAAGATGTCGCAGATCGCGGAGATGAGCTGCAGGGCGACGCGTTCGGGCTTCTGGTTCACGAGCCGGTAGACCTGTGGGCGGGACAGGACGATCCCGCGCTCGGCGAGCAGCGGGATGAGGTCGGTGGTGTTGTGCAGGCCCCGGGCGGCCATCAGTTCCGCGAGCCGCCACCGGTACTCGACCTGCCGCTTCACCGGGCGCCTCCCGAGTCCCCGAGGACTTCCTCGAGGGTCCGGTCGAGCCCGGCGCGCAGGGTCCTGGCGCGGAAGTCGTCGCTGACGAACTGGTAGATGCCGGTGGTGGAGGCGTGCTCATGGCCCATCTGATACTGCACGAACCTAGGATCCCATCCGTCCTCCAGCAGGTGGGTCGCATACGAGCGCCGCAGCGAGTGCAGGTCCAGGCCCTCGGCGGGGATGCCGAGCTCGTCGATGTAGCGGCGCAGCCGCCGCAGCAGGGTGGACTCGCTGATCAGGCCGCCGCGTTCGCTGGGGAACAGGTCCGGTGTGTCGAGGGTGCCGCGGCCATTGGCGAGCCAGTCCTCGAAGATCCCCGGGGTCCAGTCGAAGACTGTCAGGACGCTGCGTGGCTTGGGCGGGGAGGCCCTGCGCGACTTGCCGTAGCGGACCTTGCAGACCCCGAACCTGCCGAACCGTCGGGCGTGCGGGTTGGTGGCGAAGTCGACCGTCTGGAGGTGCCGGAGCTCGTTGAACCGCAGGCCGTAGGAGTAGGCGGCCTTGAGCATCACCGCGTCCCTGTAGGCCGCCCGCCAGCCCTTCCTGCCTGAGGCGGCGGCGCGTTCGACCTCGTCGTCGGCGTGGTCGAAGAGCCTCTGCAGCTCGCGCCGGGTGAACGGGCGCTTGGCAGGGCGGCCATCGAACTCCTGCACGTGGGCGGCGGTGTTCCAGTCGAAGAACACCTGGGCCGGGTGTGTGCCGAAGAGCTCCTCGCAGCGCCGGTCCCACCCGTAGTCGGGATTGGCGACGTAGGAGGCGAAGGCCCGCAGGGCGGACTGCTGGGCCCGGACCGAGGAATGCGCCAGACGCCTGATCGAGCGCAGGTCGCCGAAGTACTCCTCGACGTGGGCCGGCGTCCAGTTCCACGGGAACTCGTTCATGTGGTCCACGAAGCGGCGCACGTAGCGGATCCGCTGGGCGATCGTGTCGAACTGCAGGTTGCGCGAGAGCTGCTGGTTGCGCCACCCGTCCAGCATGTCCTCGAAGGTGTGCTGCTCGGGATGCAGCAGCGGCACCGACCCCGCCACGGCCAGCACCCGGCCCGAACGGTCCACATCCAACTCGCACCCCTGACGCCGCTCAACAAACGAATCAATGATTCATCAGATGCAACATCTTGGCAAATCCCCACGTCAGAGGCCAGTTCCGGGTCTGAGCACCGGTGCTGTGCGCCCTCCTGCGGGCTCTGCGCCGAACCCGGGATCGGAGGTTGGAATCACGCTCGGATCCGCGCAGCTCCGGGTGTAGAGGGCAGTCCCGCGCCAACGTTGGACGAAGGGGCCGTGTGATTCATCTGATGAGATACGCAGGGTTCTACTTGACATAAGATCGGTTATCGGCGCGCGAGTAGGACGAGTATAAACAGGTGCAGGAGCTCCCGCCGCGCCGCGCTTCTTTCGCCTGACCGATGCCCTCCTCAATCGCCGGATCGGGGGTCATGTCGAGGCGCTCACCGCCGAGGGCGAGGAAGGCGGCCGCCTGCGCACCATGGGCGAGCTGCGTTGCGACGGCGCCTCCAACAGGAAGGCGCTGCGCGAGCTTAGAGCGCAGCTCGACGCGGCCGCCGCGCCCTGCGCGCCGCCGAATCGCTCTTTGGCGAGCTGGAGGGGCGGTCCGCAGGAGCCCCGTGCGTCGGCATTGTTCTCCTTCCCCTGGGCCCCCGAGCTCCGGGCGAGGGCGAGGCGCAATCTGACGGCGTTCCTGACCTGTGGCTCCGGTCGGAATCGCATGAGGCGTTGGGTCACAGCGAACGTCTATCGGTGTTGACTTTGGGTCCCCACCCCGCCCCTGGCGCCAATAATGCCCGCCCTGTTGACAACTGTTCTTTGTCACAGAACACTTGTCTTGAAAGTGCTCGCCTCATGGAGGGATATCGCATGGAAGCCCAGGACGCGTCGATCGCGATTCTGACAGCGGACTACTTCGAAGAATCGGAGGTTCTCTTCCCATACCACCGGCTGATCGGCAAGGGTGCCAGGGTTGTCGTCGCGACCCCCTCGGGAGACCCTGTCAAGGGTAAGGGCGGCTATGGCCCATTCCCGGCCAACCTGGACCTCCAGGACCTCGACAACGAGGAATACGATGCCGTCGTCGTCCCGGGTGGGTTCGCGCCAGATCTGGTCCGCCGGAGCCCGGCAGCTCTGGAGTTCCTGCGTGGAATGAACGAAGAAGGCAAGCCGATTGCCATGATCTGCCACGGTGCCTGGGTGGCGATCTCCGCCGGAATCCTCTCGGGCCGCACCCTCACCAGCGTCCCGGTCCTGCGCCCGGAAGTCGAGGGCAGCGGCGCCCGCTGGATCGACGAGGCCGCAGTGGTCGACGGCAATCTGGTCACCTCGAGGGTTCCGGCCGATCTGGATGCCTGGATGGACGCGTTGCTTGCCGTCCTGACTGGAAGGGAGCAGGGAAAATGACTGAAGCTGCAACCACCGAGCACCCGGCGCACGTGACCGCTACCTTCGCCGTGCGCGTTGCGGACCGGCGCATCGTCGGGGAGGACATCGTCGCCCTCGATCTCGTAAGGGCGGACGGACTGCCCTTCCCCCGGTGGGAGCCCGGCGCCCACATCGACGTGTTCCTCGGCAAGGACGATAGGGGCGAGCAGATCTGCCGGCAGTATTCCCTCTGGGGCGACCCCGAGGATTCCTCCCTCTGGCGGCTCGGGATCCTCAAGGACCCGAGAAGCCGAGGAGGTTCGCTCAGGATCCACGAGACCATCGCCGAGGGCTGCGAACTGACCGTGCGAGGGCCCCGCAACCACTTCCCCATGGAACCGGCTGCTTCCTATGTCTTCTTTGCCGGGGGGATCGGCATCACCCCTATCCTGCCCATGGTCCGCAGGGCCGAACGGGAGGGGCTGCCATGGAAGCTGTACTATCTGGCCCGCAACCGCCAGCGGCTGGCCCTCTTGGAGGAGGTCGGGGCGCTCCCATCGGAGAAGGTGGTGCTTCACTGCGACGATGAGAGTGGTCTGATCGACTTGGCTGCCATCACCTCCGAGCTCCGGGCAGCCGACCATGTATACGCCTGCGGGCCGGGCCCTTTCTTGGATGCTCTCGAGAAGTTGGCCGCGTCGGCGGAGAGGTGGACCTTCCACTGTGAGCGCTTCGCGGCGCAGACTGCCGTCGGCCCGGCAGACAGGCCCTTCGAAGTGGTCTTGGCGAAATCCGGTCTCACCCTGCAGGTCCCTGTCGGGGTCTCCTGCCTGAAGGTGCTCCGCGATGCGGGCACTGCGGTGGACTGGTCCTGCAGCGAAGGGGTCTGCGGAACCTGTGAGACCGAGGTGCTGGAAGGGGAACCGGATCATCGCGACGCGGTGCTCACCCCCTCAGAGCGTGCCTCGAACGAGACCATGATGCCCTGCGTTTCGCGGGCGCGCTCGGCTCGGATTGTCCTGAATCTCTAGCAACAGGCAACTCATCCGCACAAGTCCTGCTCAGGGGTGGCCGCGAAGGCCTGATGGCCAAGCCATCAGGCCTTCCGTCATTCCGTCATTCCCCCTTGAGTGGGGCCAGGTGCATGCCCGGTCGTGCGGCGACCTGGACGGGGCCGAGCCGCTTCTTGATGCGCACATGGACGATCTTCTTCACCAGCGGCTGCGAGGTGTTGTTCGGGCGCGAGTGCGGCCAAGACGCACGGTCGCCCATGCCCTCATTGCCGAGCTCGAGATAGCGGTGGGCCCACTTCTGCGCGGTCGGCCACGAGACGCGGAAGTAGCCGGCGGCTGCGGAAAGCGTCCCTTCCTCGTCGACGACCTTCCGATTGAGGCGCAGTCGTCGGCACGGCGTCAAGCGGCGTTAGCGTGAGGCAAGACAACCTCTTGGCCAGAGCGAAGTGGCGGCAGCTCCACTCTGCCGGGAGGTTCTCCTCACGTCACGAGGTCCAGATCAAGCAACGTCCCCGGGTATTACCAGCTAGGTCCTGGACCCACGTTCCTCAGTTGAAGGTCGACGGGGCGCGGACGGCAGCTGCGCCGGGGACACGGATGGGCCCCCGCGGCCGAGATCCCCTGCTCCATCGCCTTGCCGGCCGCGAAGAGCACATCCTCCATCCCGGGCAGGCAGGCTAACTGAAGCCCCAAAGGCATGCCGGTCCCTAGGTCCTCCGAACCCGGGACGACTAGGACCGGCAGGCCGAGCGCCTGCCAAGGCCTGCTCATGATGGGCAAACCCGTCGAGGCCAGGCCGACCGGCGCTGGCCCCTGCGCGGCGGGGGCCAGCAGGAGCCGACCGCCGGCGAGCCGCTCGCGGATCCAATGACGCTGCTCCTCGATGTGGGACCTTGCCGCTGCGTAAGCGGCATCGCTTGTGCCGCGCCCGGCAGCGAAGAGGTCCGCCAGAGGGCCGCTTATCGAATCGGGCCGGACGGCCTCTGCGGCCCTAAGCCGCACAGCCTCGTACGCCATCACCGTCGTGTGCGCCTCGGCCAGAGACTCCGCACGCCCGTCCAGGTCCAGCCGCTCCACGCAGTGGCCGAGGGACTCCAGCACCGCCTCGGCGCGGGCGAGCGCGGAGAGCATTTCGGGCTCGACACGGAACTCTCTGCCGGGAGCCCAGCTGACGACCACGGCGGGGCCCGCGGGGCCCGCCTCAGGGGTTGAGACGTGATGCAGCGCTCTGGGGCTGCCCACCAGGGAGCGCCTCAGGAAGGCCAGGTCGCCCACCGAAGCGGCGAGGAAGCCCACCGAGTCCAGAGAGTGGCTCAGCCCGGTGATTCCCTGGTCGGGGAACTCGCCTCGGGCGGCCACGAACCCGGCAATCCCGCAGTAGGCGGCAGGCCGCGCGACCGAGGCCGCCGTCTGGGTCCCCAGCGCCAGCGGCACCACGCCCGCCGTCACCGCAGCGGCCGAGCCCGACGATGATCCACCCGGAGTGCGCGACGTATCCCGGGGGTTGGCTGTCGGGCCGGGGCTGAAGTAGGCGAACTCGGTCGTCACCGTCTTGCCCATGACCACGGCGCCCATCGAGCGCAGACGCCCGACGATGGCGGCGTCAGCCGCGGCGGGCGTGCTGCCGCGTAGGACTGAGCCGCAGCGGGTGGGAAGCCCGGCGACATCGATGATGTCCTTGACCCCCACCGGAACTCCGTGCAGGGGGCCGCGTTCATGCGGCGGAAGCCCATCCAGACGTTTTGCCTGAGCCAACGCCCTTTCGGCGTCGATCACCACCCACGCGTGGATGCTGTCCTCCGTCGACGCCGCCCGTTCAAGAGCAGAACGCACTGCATCCTCGGCCCGGACCCTACCAGCAGCCAAGGCGAAAGCCGCCTTCTTCAGCGACAGGGGCGCTGCAAGCTCCATGTCGGCACTCCCTTCGCTCGGATCGAGTCCCCAAACTTCAGCCTTGACAGTGTTCTCTGATACAGAACACTATGGGAAAGCGGCCGTGATGCCAACCGCTCAACATCTTCCGAAGCAACCAAGGAGAAACGATGCGCTCCCCCATCCCCCTCGAAGAATTCGACGCCAGCTGCGGCGACATTGACGACGTCGTCTCCCTGCCGCCTACGGCCTTCACATCTCAGGAGTTCTACGACTTCGAACTGGATGCCGTATTCGGGCACGAATGGCTATGCATCGGCCGAGCGACGGACATCCCCAAGAAGGGCGACTACTTCACCGTGGACGCCCTGGGCGAGCAGCTGCTGGTAGTCCGCCAGGCCGACGGCAGCGTGAGAGTGCAGTCGAACGTCTGCCGTCACCGGGCCATGCGGATCGCCACCGGGAGCGGGAACGCGCGGCGGTTCAAGTGCGACTACCACTCATGGGTATACGGCCTGGACGGCGAACTGCAGTCGGCACCCGACCTGAACGAGAACCCCTGCTTCGTGAAGGCATCGGTCAAACTTCCGCAGGTCCGCTCGGAGATCTGGGAGAACTTCGTCTTCATCACCTTCGACCCCGACATCGCGCCCGTGAGCTCTAGACTCTCGAACCTCTCGGCCTATCTCGCCAATTGGGGCCTGAGCGAACTGAAGTCCGCCTCCCCGCAGAGCTTCTTCCCGGTGAACTGCAACTGGAAGGTCTTCGGCGACGAGTGCTATCACTGCGCCCATCTCCATTCGAAGAGCTGGTGCCCCATGTACGACACGGCCTCCGAGCGGATCGACTACGACTGCCAATCCAATGAGCCCGAGAAGGGCATCATCGCCTATGACCTCGTCAGCTTGGAGAAGGACCTCTCGCCCACCAGGACAGGCAAGAACCTCCAGCCGGTGCTGCCCGGCCTGACCGAGGACCAGCGGCGCCGCCTGGTCTACGTCACTGTGGCCCCGAACCTGCTCCTCATCGCCATGCCGGACAAGGTCAAGTACTTCATGTGGCTGCCCACCAGCCCCACCACATCCGTCTTCGCCGCCACCTGGCTCTACCCAGACTCGACCCTACAGAAGCCCGGGTTCACGGAGGAATGGGAGATGGAAGTGGCCGACCTGAAGGAGGTCATGGTCGAAGACCTGTACGCCTGGGAGTCGGTGCAGACCGGAATGTCCTCACGCACCGCCCCCCGAGGCCGCTACGCCCCGAGCGAGATCGTGCTGGTCCGGCTCAACGAATGGCTGATCTCCAAGTACAGGGAAGCCGATTCGAAGGCCCGCGAGGAGGCCGGAATGGCCCTCACCTCGGTCCAGCCCTGAACCCCCGCGTCTCGCCGGGTGCCTGCAGGCGCCGGGGCGAACCCCCTCGCAGCAAGGAGAAATGAATGCCCCCGAAAAAGGTAGTCGTCACCGGCGGTTCGGGCCGCGTCGGACGATACGTGCTGGAGAACCTGGCCGAGATCTTCCAGGTGCGCAACGCCGACCTAGCCCCCGCCCTGACGGGCGCAGGCGGCCGGCCCCCCGCCGAGGCCGAATTCGTCAAGACCGACGTCCTCGACCTGGACGACGTCCGCGCCGCCCTGGCCGGCGCCGACGCGGTCGTGCACCTGGCGGCCATCGACTTCGACTGGAAGGCCCCGGCCGAGGACTACATCCGCGTCAACACCCTCGGCACCTGGAACGTGCTCCAGGCAGCAGAGGAGAACGGCCTGGATAGAGCCGTCCTCTGCTCGAGCGTCTCCGCCTGCGGCCTCTCGGAGATGCGACCCGACTGGGCACCCCAATACCTCCAGGTGGACGAGGAGCACGAGCTGCGCCCGGTTCAGGCCTACAGCCTGAGCAAGCAGATCATGGAGACAATGGGACAGGCCGTCGCACGCGGGTCGCACATGTCGGTGGTCGCGCTCCGTCCGCTGGCGGTCGTCCTTCCCGAGACCTTGGCCGAATTCACCGGGTTCGTCGACGATCCAGAACTCCGCTGGCTCTACTACTACATCGAGGCCTCGGACCTGGCACGCGCCTTCCGCGCCGCCCTCGAATCCGAGGTGGACGGCTTCGACGCGTTCTTCATCAGCGCCGATGACACCTGCCATCCCGAACCCACCCTCGCCTGGTACCCACGGGTCGCCGGAGAGGAAACCCCTCCCCACGACCCCGCCGTCTTCACGGCGAATCCCCGGGCCTCGGTCTTCTCGTCGGCCCGCGCGAAGGAACGCCTCGGCTGGTCGCCCACGAGCAACTTCCTCGAAATGCGCGCCGCCGCCGGACTCCCACTGCCCGACCCGACCCCCGCGAACTGAGGTGGACTAACCCATGACCAAGCCAAGCACAGCGATGGCCCAGCCGACCGTGCGGAACGGAGCAGTCGCCTGGACCGGCGACAATCCGTTCATCTACCTCAAGCGCGATCCGCAGGAGCCGTGGAACTCGCTCTCCCTGTACTTCCGCATCGCCTCCTCCCCCTACGGCTCCGGCAGGGCTGCGATCGTCGTGGAGAACCCCTACCAGGCCGAAGACCCCTCGGCATGCCGGCTGGTGCTCACCGACAACGCCGAGATGGCGCGCTTCCTCGTCCGGGAGTTCGTCTCCAGGTTCCTCCTCTTCCGCCCCTCGCCCGTGATGGACCAGCTGGAATACGTCGACGGCGCCCGCTTCGAGGAGACCCTCGATGGCGATGACTGGACCGAACAGGCGAGCGCGGGAGGACGAAGCATCGCCTTGACCTGGCGGGGGCTCGGCGAGCCGTTCGCCGTCGATGTCCCCGGACCCGAGTCCGGGACGGGGGCGCACGAGATGTTCGCCGTGTTCCGCATCGCCCAGGCAGGAGAGGTGACGGTGGACGGACGGAGGCTGCCGGGCTCGACGGTGGAGCGGGACTTCCTCAACGGCCGGGGCCAATCAGCCGGCTTCGCGATGTCCGAGACATGGGTGGAGGACCTGTGAACCCCAACGCGACGGCTGCAGACCGGATCGCCGGAACCGAGCCGGTCTGGACAGGCATGGCGCCCCTGGCCGAAGTCCTCGCGTCCTCGGCCGACGGGGAGAAGGTGCTGCTGCACGCCGGGCCGCCGTATGCCTCCCGGGACGAAGTGCCCCAGCCCGTGCTCAACTCGGCCCTCCAGGCGATCATCTTCGAAGGGTGGGCGGCGGACCTCGCCGAAGCAGCGGTGATCTTCGCCTCGGGGCAGGTGTCAATGGCCGCGGCCCAGGACCACGGCTGCCTCGTCCCCCTGGCAGGCATCATCTCCCCGTCGATGCAGCTCCACGTCATCGAGGACCCCAAGACGGGCAGGGTCCAGCACGCAGTGCTGAACGAGGGCATGCGGAACTGTCTCAGGGTCGGCATGCTCGAGCCCGGGCTGGTCGAGCACCAGCGGTGGCTGCACGGGCCGTTCGCCCGCTGGCTGAGCGACCGCCTCACCACAGGCGGAGCGATCGGGCTTCTGCAGCCCCTAGAACACGCGCTCCGCGCAGGCGACGATGGCCACAGCCGCACCATTGAAGGAAGCCGCCTCGTGTCCGCAATTCTGCTCGCAGGCGACTCCTGCGCGTTCAGGCCGGAGGCCGAGGCCTTCCTCGCGGACTCAACACCGTTCGCGCTCAATCTCTGGATGGCCGCAGCTGCGCTTTCCCTGGCAGCAGCCGAAGGCATCGAAGGTTCCGATGCTGTCGTTCGCGTCGGGGGCAACGGGGTCGAATTCGGCTTCCAGGTCGCCGCTGAACCCGGGCACTGGTTCACTGTTCCCAGTACCCCGCCTCGTGGCCCGCTGGTCGAGGCCTATCGGGGGCTCTCTGTCCTCGGGGCGATCGGAGACAGCGCCGTCGTGGACTTCTTCGGCCTCGGCGGAGCCGCCCTTCGACATGCGCCCCTGACTCTGGAAGCGCTGGCCGATTTCGCCACTGACGGGCTGCTGGAGCGCCCCGAGCGGGTGATGGAGCGGGAGCACCCGCGCCTCCCAACCCGGACCGGGGCATCGGCGTCCCGCATTGCGAGGGCCGGAGAAGCCCCCGCAGTCCTGCTCGGCATGATCGAAGGCCAAGGCCTCGAAGGACGCATCGGCGGAGGCATCTTCGAACCCCCGGTGGACGCCTTCCGGCGCGCATCGGCACGCCATCATCCCGCCTAGAAGGGGAAGGGGTCCAACAGGGCCGGTCCGGAAGCGCAAGCCGCTGCCGGACCGGCCCTGAGTCGTCGGAAGGCGTTATGGTGGAGAGAACAGCGTGTCGTGTGGGGAGGAACAATGTCGCAGCCGGAACCGGCCCAGGGCGAGGTTCAGGACCAACTGGACCCCCGGGCCCGATCGACGGCTCACGGCGACATCGGCGGCCGCATCAGAGCGGCACGTCTCGAGATTGGCCTGCCCCTCCGCGAGCTCGCCCGACGTCTCGGCATCTCGGCCGGGCACATCTCCCAAGTCGAGCGGGGCCTGGTCAAGCCTTCGATCTCGCTCATCTATTCAATAGCAGACATACTCGGCCTCGGGGTGGGAGACCTCTTCAGCCCCGAGAGCGTCTCGGCCAGCGGCTCTGCAGAGGGAGTTGCACGGACCCCTGGCGAAGAACGTTTCGTTACCCGTGTCCAAGAACGGCGTTCCATCAGCCTGGACACGGGAGTCCGCTGGGAGCTGCTGACTCCTACCACCCACGAGCCCGTCGGCTTCCGCGAGATCGTCTACCCGGTCGGAAGCGGCTCGGCCCAGCCGGACGGCTTCCTGCGCCACAGCGGACGCGAGTACGGACTCATCCTGTCCGGGCGCCTGCGTGTCCAGCTTGAGTTCGACGAGTACGAACTCGGCCCAGGGGACAGCATCGCCTTCGAATCGGCAGTCCCCCACCGTTTCTGGAACGATGGGCCCGAAACCGTCAGGGCAGTGTGGTGCACACTGGCACCGAACGACGACAGCGCGATTCGGCCAGCGCACTCGCCCCGCCAGTGAGGGCTGCATCGTCTCCATCTTCCTCCACCCGGCGCCGACGCTCCCGTCGGAACCACAGTGCCCCCGGACGGACTGTGGCCCATCAGCGCGGCCGAATCGCCCACCCTGTGCCCACAGCATGAGCCGGGCTTCCCGGGGTGGCAGATGCCATGCTGCTCCCTGCTGTCCCCGCACTCCGCGCGAGGCGGCTTCTGGCCCTGGCCGCAACCCACGATGAAGGGAAAATGTCCGGCTTCAGGCCTGACAACCGGCTGCGCGCCTTTCGAATCTGATGGTGACGGCCTTGTAGCCGGGGGTGCTGGACTCGCGGGCGACGAGGTCCTTATGGACCAGGACGTTGGCTTCGGGGTAGTAGGCGGCCGCGCAGCCCCTGGCGGTCGGGTACCCGACGAGGCGGAAGGCCTCGGCGCGGCGCTCGTCGCCGTTGAACACCGAGACGACGTCGACGAGCTCGCGGTCGGCGAAGCCCAGCTCGGCCAGGTCATCGGGGTTCACCAGTACCACCCTGCGGGCGTTGGAGATGCCGCGGTAGCGGTCATCGAGGCCGTAGATCGTGGTGTTGTACTGGTCGTGGCTCCTGAGGGTCTGCAGGATCAGGTGCCCGGGCGGGGCCGTGAGATACTCCAGCGGGGACACGGTGAACCTCGCCCTGCCGATGTCTGTGGCGAAGGTGCGGGTGTCCCGTGGCGGGGAGGGCAGGACGAAGCCGTCCTTGCCCCGCACGCGGGCGTTGAAGTCCTCGAAGCCGGGGATGACGCGGGAGATGTGGTCGCGGATCACGTCGTAGTCCTCCGCCATGGCGCGCCAGTCGACCGGGTGGTCCTCGCCGAGGGCCGCCTGGGCCATGCGGGCGACGATGACCGGCTCGGCGAGGAGGTGCTCGGAGACCGGGCGCAGCCGGCCCTGGCTGCGGTGGACGACGGACATGGAGTCCTCGACGGTGACGAACTGGCGCCCCCGCGGGTGCCTGTCGTCGAGGTCGGTCCGGCCCAAGGTGGGCAGGACGAGGGAGGTGCGCCCGTGGGCGACGTGCGAGAGGTTCGGCTTGGTCGAGACGTGCACCGTCAGACCCGTGCGCTTCAGGCCTGCCCTCGTGCTCTCGGTGTCCGAGGCTGCGGAGAGGAAGTTGCCGCCCATGGAGACGAACACGTCCACGTCACCGTCCTCGAGCGCGTGCTGGGTCTCGACCGACTCGTAGCCGTGGTCGCGGGGGAACAGGATCCCGAACTCGGCCTCGAGCGCGGCGATGAACTTCTCGGTGGGCTTCTCCCAGATCCCCATCGTCCGGTCGCCCTGGACGTTCGAGTGCCCGCGCACCGGGCACGCCCCCGCCCCTGGCTTGCCGAAGTTCCCCTGGAGCAGGAGCAGGTTCACGATCTCCTTGAGCGTGTTCACCGAGTGCGGCTGCTGCGTCAGCCCCAGCGCCCAGCAGATGATCGTCGCCTTCGAGGCGATCATCATGTCCGCGACCGTCTCGATCTGGGCCCGCCACAGCCCGGTTGCCCGCTCCGTCGCCTCCCAGTCGAGGGTGCGCCGGGCGGCCGCATACTCCGCGAAGCCGAGGGTCTGTGCCTCGACGAAGGAACGGTCGACGACGGAGCCCGGGTCGCGCTCCTCGGCCGCGAGGAGCAGGTGGCCGAGGGCCTGGAACAGGGCCAGATCCCCGCCGACCTTGATCTTGAGGAACTCGTCCGCGATCGAGACCCCGTCCCCGATCACCCCGCGCGGGGTCTGGGGGTCCTTGAAGTTCAGCAGCCCGGCCTCGGGCAGCGGGTTCACCGCCACGACCTTCCCACCGTTCCCCTTGCACTCGGCCAGCGCCGAGAGCATGCGAGGGTGGTTCGTCCCCGGGTTCTGCCCCACCACCAGCACCAGCTCGGAGTGGTGGATGTCCTCCAGGGACACCGTGCCCTTGCCCACCCCGATGGTGGGGCCGAGGGCAAATCCGGAGGACTCGTGGCACATGTTCGAGCAGTCCGGGAGGTTGTTCGTGCCCAGCGACCGAGCGAAGAGCTGGTACAGGAACGCCGTCTCGTTCGCAGTGCGCCCCGAGGTGTAGAAGACGCAGCGATCAGGAGTCGTGGCCCGGAGGTGCTCGGCGATGAGGTCGAAGGCCTCTCCCCACGAGATGGGCGAGTAGTGACTCTCCCCCGGCCGGATCACCATCGGCTCGGTGATCCGGCCGCGGGAGCCGAGCCAGAACTCGCTCCTGCCCTCGAGCTCGACGATCGGGTGTGCCGCCCACCACTCGGGGGTGACCGTGCGCACGGTGGACTCCTCGGCAATCGCCTTCGCGCCGTTCTCGCAGAATTCCGCCGGCTTCCTCCGCCCGGTGGTCGATTCGGGCCATGCGCACCCAGGGCAGTCGAAGCCGCTGCGCTGGTTGATCCGCAGCATCCCGCGCACCGTCCGGGCAGCGCCGGCCTGGGCCAGGCCCCGCTGCAGTGCCACCGCGACCGCCTTCACCCCCGCCGCGGCGGTCTTGGGCGCATGCACCTCGAGGGCATCTTCGTCGATGTCCTCAACCTGCGGCTTCCGAACCAGCATGCGCTTCCCTTCATCAGCATTGCCGTACCTGCGGCCAGCCCCCGAGCTCTCGACGCCCGGAACCATGACGTGCGGCGGCTTACTTCAAGCCCACCCCCGTCCCGGGAGTCCCATAGGCCTCGCAATGGCTTCCGTTTGATCTGTTATACCAAACAATGGGTGCACTAGGGCCGAGGCCTACTCAAGCGGTTCCCCTCCTCCGGAAGGCGTGCCACAGAGCCCGGTCACCTCGCCCGTTGGTGGCTTCCTTCGCAGTTCTTCCGGCGCAATGTCGGGAGAACCGGGGGGTGACGGGCTTGAAGCGAGGAGATCCGCTGGAAGAATTCCGGGGAGGCGAGGCGGGAGAATAACGACCCTTGACAGGTGTTCTTTGCTGCAGAACACTAGTAGCGCGGCGCACATGCATACGTGACCCACACAACATTTGAAGGTTCCCTGCCCGCATCATTCCCCCAGCTCCAGCAACCCAAAGGAGGGTTAATGAGCACAGCATCGTTCCTCGACAACGCACCTCTGACCCGGTTCCACAAGAAGCTGCTCCTGCAGAGCGCAGGCGGCCCGTTCTTGGACGGCTATCTTCTGAGCATCATCGGAATCGCTCTGGTCGGCATGACCCCTGAACTCCGGCTGAGCACCAGCGAGGAGAGCTTGGCAGGCGCTGCGGCTCTCATCGGGATCTTCATCGGCGGAATGGCCTTCGGCCGGGTAACCGACCGCATCGGCCGGCAGCTGATGTACACGGTCGACCTCATTGCCCTGGTCGTGGCGTCGGCACTGTGCGTCTTCGTCAATGCCCCATGGCAATTGATCCTCCTGCGGCTGATCATCGGCATTGCTATCGGCGCTGACTACCCCATCGCGACCGCGCTCCTGGCGGAATGGCTGCCGGCCAAGAAACGCGGCGCAATGCTAGGTTCGCTCGTCGTCTTCTGGTTCATCGGCGCCACCGTCGCCACCTTCGTCGGATTTGCGATGTCCGCCGTCTTCGGCGACGCATCCTGGCGGTTCATGCTCGGCAGTGCCATCGTGCCGGGAGCGGTCATCCTCCTCATGCGCATCGGAACCCCCGAATCCCCGCGATGGCTGATCTCCAAGGGCCGCGTGGCCGAGGCCCAGCAGGTCGTCCGATCGGTGTTCGGCGACGATGTGGACCTGACCGGCATGGCCCGCGAGGAAGCGCCCGCCGTGAAGCAGCTCGGCTTCAAGGCCCTGCTGCGGGGACAGTACCTGCGCAGGACGTTCTTCTGCGGATTCTTCTATCTCGCCGCTGTCACCCCCCTGTTCGCCATGTACACATTCGGCCCCCAGATCCTCGGCTCCTTCGGGCTCGGCGAGGGCAACATGTCCAATCTCGGCTACACCCTGATCAGCCTCCTGTTCCTGCTTGGATGCCTGCCCGCGCTCCGCTGGACCGAGACCATGGGCAGGCGACCCCTGCTGATCTGGTCGTTCGTCGCGATGCTGGCGCCCATGATCATCCTGGCGGTCGCCCCATCCGGACCCGCCCCCCTGGTGATTGGCGCCTTCGCCTTCTACGCCCTCGCATCAGGCGGCCCCAACATTCTGGAATGGTCCTACCCCAACGAGATCTTCCCCACCGAGATCCGGGCAACCGCGATGGGAGTCGTGACCGCAGTCAGCAGGATCGGCGCGGCAATAGGCACCTTCCTCCTCCCCCTTGGCCTCGACAGCATCGGCACCGGCCCGACGATGATGGTCGCCGCAGGCCTGACCGCGGCCGGGCTAATCGTCTCCATGGTCCTTGCGCCCGAGACCAAGAACCGAAGCCTCGCCGAAGCCAGCGCCGTCACCAGCTCTCGACAGACCCCCTCCGATGGCTCAGCGCGCACGGCAGCACCCGCTGTACTGGACCGCGAGCCCTGAGCCGCGACCTCAACGAGCGTCCTACTGGTTCCGCTCCCTGAAGCCGGGTCCGAGACGGGTGGAAACGGAAGGCACCGCCACCCGCCTCGGACCCACCATCTCGCACGGCCCTTCCCAGTGCCCATCGCATGCGGTCGGTCATGGCGCCGCTCTCCGTCGCGACCAACCATTCCGGGAAGCAGGTCAGAGACGGGCCCACGGGTGCGGAGACTTCGGCCTCAGCACCGTAATCCCCGCGACCGACCAATTCAAGAAAAGAAGAGACAATGGCACCCAAGACAACCGACTACGCCGTGACACTGGAGATAGACAGTCGAGAAGGCCTCGAAGCCGAGCTCGATCGGATCGTCGACCAGGCCATTCAACACGCACTCGCCAACCCCGGACACGGAATCCTCGTCACCCGCCGCGCACACGGCTCCTTCGCCATAGAACTCTCTGCCGATGTACCGCAAGGCACCATCGCCGAGCTCGACCTCACGGTCCCTTGATCAACGGAGTCGAGGGCGAAGGCTGTCATCAGGCCGAATCGTCCGGTGAGGAGGTGTGCGGCCAGGTCATTGCCCACCAGTGAGGCCGGGAACTTTCTTTCGTCCTATCGGAAGCAGCAGAAATGCCACAGCTTGTGGCGCGTTCGATCCCGGACGGGCAGCCTGTCGCACAAGGCAACGGAGGCTCTGCCGTCACCAGCAGATTGACGAAAGGTCCATTCTCGGCGCGCTGGTCGCGGACGCTTACCGTTCAGGCGCTAGCTGTGGCCCATGGACGATCACTCGCCCGTGTCGTGGTTCCGCGCCTCATCAAGATACGAATACGCCGTCACCCGCGAGATCCCCAACCGTGCCGCGACGCGGTCGATCCCTTTCCGCATCTGCAGCACGCCCTGCTGGTCGAGCTTGGTCAGGATCGCGATGCGGTCGTCGCGGCTCATCTGGTCCACGGGCTTGCCCACCTCACGGATGGCCTCGGTGACCATCGCGTCCATCACCGCCACGAGGTCCCGGCCGAAGAACTCGTTCGGC
This sequence comes from Sinomonas atrocyanea, assembly GCF_001577305.1. Lineage (NCBI taxonomy): Bacteria > Bacillati > Actinomycetota > Actinomycetes > Micrococcales > Micrococcaceae > Sinomonas > Sinomonas atrocyanea. The sequence goes on along the minus strand of NZ_CP014518.1, from coordinate 4,084,845 downwards.
TGCTCGGGGGAGTCGGACGCGGCAGCCGGTAGCAGGCCCTGGAGGAGGGACTGCAGGCGCTGGATGGTGCTGATGTCGAAGTTGATGCAGAGGGCGGCGATGATGCGCCCGGCCGAGTTGCGGAAGTACACGGAGGAGCACCGCAGCTCGCGCCCGTCGGCCGTGAAGCCGCGGTAGCCGAACGCGTTGTGCTCCGCGCCCTGGTTGTGGAGCACCCCGGCGCCGAGGCTCGACGACGGGCCGCCCACCTCGCGCCCGGTCACGTGCCCGTTCTCGATCGCGGCGATCGTATGGCCGAGGTCCACGTCGGGGGCCGAGAGGTCGTGCAGCACCACCTCGCACCCGGGCCCCACGGCCGCGGCCATCGCGTGCATGGCCGGGCGGAACACGGCGAGGATTTCGTCCACGGACTCGTAGGTTCCCATGCGGGCGAGCGGGTGGTCAGCTGCCGGCTGGGCCGAAGTCAGGGTCATGTCTACCTCGCTCATGGGTCAGTCCTACGCGTCGCCGAAGGCCATAGACAAATTGTATTGGCCATAGACAGACTGTTCAAGGGGGTGCTAGCTTCATCACCGAAGGGCCGGGCGACTCGCCGCCCGCACTCACCGCATCTGCACACATCGGGGCAAGGAGGCTCTCGTGGCACAGGCATACCAGGTACCGCAATCGGGGTGGCGCTCGATCTCAGCGAAGCAGCGCCGCACGGTCGCTGGCGGCGCGATCGGCACGCTCATGGAGTACTTCGACTACTACCTCTACGGGCTGGCCTCGGCCACGGTCTTCCCCGCGGTGTTCTTCCCGGGCGACAACCCCGTGGTCGGGACGCTCTCCTCGTTCGCCAGCTTCGCGTTCGGCTTCCTGCTCCGGCCGATCGGCGGCCTGATCTTCGGCCACATCGGCGACCGCATGGGCCGGAAGACCACCCTGATGATCACCGTCATCGGCATGGGCATCTCGACGGCGGCGATCGGCCTGATCCCCTCGGCCAGCTCCATCGGGATCGCCGCGCCGATCCTCCTGCTCTTCTTCCGGATGCTGCAGGGGCTCTTCGTCGGCGGCGAGATGGGCGGCGCGGCGGCGCTCGTCGTTGAGCACGCCCCGGCCGGCAAGCGCGGCCTCTACGGCGCGCTGCTCATCAGCGGTGCCGGCATCGCCAACGTGGCCTCGGCCGGCCTGATGGCGGCCTTCGGCGCCGGTCCCAAGTCGTTCTTCATGGAGTGGGGCTGGCGTGTCCCGTTCCTCCTCGCCCTCGTCCTGGCCATCGTGGCGATCGTGCTGCGGTCCAAGCTGGAGGAGTCCGAGGAGTTCAAGGAGCTGTCGGCGAACCGCGAACTCAAGGGCGCCCAGCGCAAGTCCCCGCTCCGCGAGGTCTTCCGCCACCCGAAGAACGCCATCCTCGGCATCCTCATCGGCCTGCCGCAGAGCATCGCCGGGTATGTCGTCCTGACGTTCGGCCTCGCCTACATGGTCTCCAAGGGCACCCAGGCCCAGGTGGGCTTCATCGGCACCATGATTGTGGGCGTCCTGCAGATCTTCGTCGCCCCGATGTGGGGGAGCCTCTCGGACAGGATCGGCCGCCGCAAGGTCTACATCGGCGCGTGCATCGGGTTCGCCCTGCTGGTCTACCCGGCCTTCGCGCTCTTCAGCACCCAGACGGCGATCCTGATCTGGCTGGGCATGGTGGTCGGCTTCGTGATCCCCGGCGTGGCCATGCAGGGCACCCTCCAGACGATGCTGGTCGAGATGTTCGACGTCGAGGCCCGCACCACCGGGGTCAACATCGGCTACCAGATCTCGAACACGATCGGCGGCGGCTTCGCGCCGCTCATAGCGACCGCCCTCTCGGCCGCCTTCGGCAGCGTGTGGCCCGTGATCATCTACGTCGCGGTCATCGCCCTCATCGGCGTGGTCGCCACCGCCTACGCTTCCTTCCGGCCGGACACCGAGGACGCAGGGCGTCTCCACGAGCCCGCAGCTGAGGCCACGGCCACCGAGACCTCCACCCACTAGACCCACGTACTGAGACTTCGCCAGAGAAGAGGACACCTCATGACCGTCACCACCAAGACTGCCTTCCGCACCACCAACGCCCCGCAGCCCGCCGGCCCCTACAGCCAGGCGATCGAGGCCAACGGATTCGTCTACACCGCCGGCTTCGGCCCGCAGGATCCCGCCACGGGCGCCGTCGCCGACTCCGTCGCCGAGCAGACCCGCCAGGTGCTGCGCAACATCCAGGCCGTCCTCGCCGAGCGCGGCCTCACCCTGGACGACTGCGTCAAGACCACCGTGCACCTCGCCGACCTGGCCGACTTCGCCGCCTTCAACGAGGCGTACCAAGAGTTCTTCTCCGAGCCCTACCCGGTCCGCACCACGGTCGGGTCGCAGCTGGCGAACATCCTCGTCGAGATCGACGTGGTCGCCGCAGTGCCCGAGGGCCGCTGAGGAACACCCGAAACTCGAAGGAAAGACATGCCAGGGCAGCTGCGACTGGGGGAGCTGGGCACCACCCGACTCTCCGCGCGTGACAAGGGAATCCCGGACCGCGCCGTCGGGATGACGGTGGCCGAGTTCCTCGCCAGCGGGCCGAGGCTCTCCGAGTTCTGGACCCCGATCGTCGCCCTCGACGGCGAACGGATCAGGCACAACCTCACCGTGATGGGCCGGTGGTGCGCGGAGCGCGGGCTCGAGCTGATGCCGCACGGCAAGACCACCATGGCTCCCTCGCTGTGGCAGCAGCAGCTCGACGCCGGCAGCCTCGGCATCACGCTCGCCACCATGGGGCAGGTCCGCACCGCGCGCAGCTTCGGCCTCGCGTCCATCATGCTGGCCAATTCCGTGGTCGACGAGCGCTCGCTGGCCTACCTCGCCGGGGAGCTGGCGGACCCGGAGCTCCGCTTCGTCTGCTGGGCGGACTCGATCGAGACGCTCGAGGCGATGGAGCGCGGGCTCCGCCGGGCCGGCACGCCCCGGCCGGTGGACGTGTGCGTGGAGCTGGGCGCTCCCGGTGGGCGCACCGGGGCGCGGACGGTCGCCGAGGCGCACGACGTCGCGCGGCGGGCTGCCGCTTCCGACGTCCTCCGCCTGGCGGGCGTCTCCGGCTACGAGGGTTCCCTCGCGCACGACCGGTCGGAAGAGTCCCTCGCCGCCGTGCGCTCCTACGTGGAGCGGCAGGTCGAACTGCACCGCGACCTGGAGGAGCTGTACGACGGCGAGGGCGACCTCTACGTCACGGCCGGCGGAAGCGCCTACCCCGACGTGGTCGCCGACGTGTACGGCAGCGCGATGGCCGACGATCCGCGCACCGGCGACTCGCGCACCGGCGGCCCGCGCACCCTGTGGACGCTGCGCAGCGGCGCCTACATCACGCACGACGACGGGTTCTACCGCCAGATCTCCCCGTTCGACGAGGGGAGCGCCCGAGCCGCAGGCCCCGCAACGGCGAGCCGACTGCGCTCGGCGATGCGCGGCGTCGCCCGTGTGGTGTCCCACCCGGAGCGGGGCCTCGCGCTGCTCGACGGCGGGAAGCGGGACTTCCCGTTCGACGAGGGGCTCCCGGTGCCCCGCGGCGTCGCGGCCGACCTGGACGGCGCGTGGGCGCCCCTCGCGGAGGCCTCGATCCTGGCCATGAACGACCAGCACAGCTATCTGGGGCTGGCGGGCCAGGACGTCTCTATGGGTTCGGTCGTCGCGCTGGGGCTGTCGCACCCCTGCACCACCTTCGACAAGTGGCGCTTCCTGCCCGTCGTGGCCTCGCAGGACGACGACCGCGTCGTCGACCTCGTCCAGACCTTCTTCTGACCATCTCTCCACGAAAGGGCGCACGAATGCGGTTGCTCCTGCGCGGCGGCACAGTCGTCGACAGCACCGGGATGCGGACGGCGGATGTCGCCGTCGACGGTGAGCTGATCACCGAGATCGGCGAGATCGCGCCCGGCCCCGATGACCGGATCATCGACTGCACCGGACGCTACGTGCTGCCCGGATTCATCGACGCGCACTCGCACGCCGACGGACTCCTCGAGGACGAGGCGGTGCAGCGGGCCCTGCTCAAGCAGGGGGTCACCACGGTGATCGCCGGCCAGGACGGGGTCTCGTACGCGCCGGGCAGCGGAGCCTACGCGAGCGAGTACTTCGCCGCCATCAACGGCCCGTACCCCCGCTACACCGGGGGCGGCGTCGCGGCCTATCTCGCCGCGGCGGACGGCCGGTCCCGGCTGAACGCCGCCTACCTCGTGCCGGCCGGGACGGTGCGCTGGGAGGTCTGCGGACGCTCCACTGCCCCTGCCGATGAGGAGCAGCGCGCCGCCATGGCCGCGCTCGTCGAGGAGGGCCTGCGCGAGGGTGCGGTGGGGATGTCCACCGGGCTCGACTACGCCCCCGGGATCTTCGCCACCACCGACGAGATCGCGGCGCTGTGCGCCCCGGTGGCCGAGGCCGGCGGCGTCTACGTCACGCACATGCGCGGCGGGTACGAGGCGAACTCCGCCGCGGGGGTCGACGAGATCGCCCGCATCGCCGAGGCCTCCGGGGCCCGGGTCCACATCTCGCACTTCCACGCCCAGGCGCACATCGTCGCCGAGCAGCTCGAGGCGCTCGCCCGCGCAGGCGTGGACGCCACCTTCGACGCCTACCCCTACACCCGCGGCTGCACGCTGCTGGCCATGCCGCTGCTGCCGCCGGACCTCTCGCTGCTGCCCGGGGAGGCCATCGTCGAGGCCATCAGCGACCCCGTCCAGCGGGCGCTGCTGCGCCGCGAGTGGTTCCCGAAGGTGGAGCGCAACGCGAGTCTCGGACCCGAGTGGCCGTCGATGATCACGCTCGCCCACATCGGAGCTCCCGAATTCGCGTGGGCCCACGGCCTCACGCTCGAGGCGGCTGCCGCGCGGAACGGCGCCGATGGCATCGACTTCGCACTGGACGTGCTGGCGGCCTCCCGCCTCGAGGTCAACGCCATCATGGCGGTGCGCCACGAGCGACCGACCTCCGAGCTCGCGGCCATCTTCTCCAGCCCCCGCCACCTCGGCGGCTCCGACGGCATCTTCATCGGCGCCCACCCGCATCCCCGGGCCCGCGGGACCTTCGCGCGCTACCTGCGCGAGTTCGTGAGGGAGACGCCGACGTGGTCCTGGCCGGAGGCGGCCGACCACCTGGCCACCGGCCCGGCGGCGCGATTCGGCCTGGCGCGATTCGGCCTGGGGCGCCGCGGGCGCGTGGCGCCCGGGTGGGTCGCCGACCTCATCGTCGTCGACCCCCAGACGGTCGCCGACACCGCCACGTACGAGGAGCCGCTCGGCGAGGCGGTGGGCATCGACGACGTCCTCGTGGCGGGCCGGCCGGTGCTCGCTCGCGGCGCGCTCGTCGACGGCGCCCCGGGTCGCGGCCTCAGGCGCGAGCACCTCGGAGAATAGGGAGTCATGCTGCACACCTCGAACCCACGCCTGATCACAATCGGCGAGACGATGATGATGGTGACGCCCGCGCGCGCGGAGTCCCTCGCCACGGCCGACGACGTGAGCCTCCACCCGGGCGGCGCGGAGTCCAACGTCGCCTGCCACACCGCCCATCTGGGCATCCCCTCGGCCTGGGTGAGCGCGGTGGGCGACGACGTCCTCGGACGCCGACTCGTCCGCGCCATTCAGGAGCGCGGCGTCGACACCCGCTGGGTCACGGCCGACCCGGAGGCCCCCACCGGGGTCTACTTCAAGGACCCAGGCCACGGAGTCCTCTACTACCGGCGCGGGTCTGCCGCGTCCCGGATGAGCCCGGCCACCGTCGCGGACATTCCGCTCGAGGACGCCGACATCGTGCACCTTTCGGGGATCACCCCCGTGCTGTCCGCGAGCTGCGCCGCCCTGGTCGACGCCGTGATCGACCGCGTGGCTGCCAGCGACGCGACCCTGACCTTCGACGTCAACTACCGGCCCTCCCTATGGCCCGAGGGTGTGGCCGCCGGCGTGCTGCGCCAGCTCGCCAACCGGGCGGACGTGGTCTTCGTGGGCCTCGACGAGGCGCAGGCCCTGTGGGGCTGCGCGACGCCGGACGACGTGCGGGACCTGCTGCCGGGACCGGACAGGGTGGTGGTCAAGGACGGCGACGTCGGCGCCACCGAACTGGGCCGGGACGGAACCGTGTTCGAGCCCGCGATCCCCACCGAGGTCCTGGAGGCGGTCGGCGCCGGCGACGCCTTCGCCGCGGGCTACCTCGCAGCCGACCTGAACGGGGCGGGCGCCTCCGGGCGGCTCCGCGCCGGCCACGAGCGGGCGAGACTGGTCCTGCTCTCGATGAGCGACTTCGTCGCAGATCCTCCCGCTGCCGCATCGGCAGCGCTCACGCAGCCCACCTCCTGAAAGGACCGGTCTTTTCGATGATCGACAACTCTGAGTTCAGCAGCATCTTCGGCGGAGCGCCGCTGATGGCGATCCTCCGCGGCATCGGGGTGGAGAGGAGCCTGGCCGTCTCGGCCACCGCCTGGGACCTCGGCATCGACGTCGTCGAACTGCCCATCCAGACCCCCGACGACGTCGAGGCCCTGCGCGCCGTCGCGGCCGCCGGGCGCGAGAGGGGCAAGGTCGTGGGCGCGGGCACCGTCGTCTCCCGTGAGCACGTGCGGCAGGCGGTCGAGGCGGGGGCTCACTTCACGGTGAGCCCGGGGTTCGACCTCGAGGTGGTCCGTGCTTCCTCCGAGGCCGGGCTGCTGCCGCTGCCCGGGGTGGCGACGCCGAGCGAGGTGCAGATCGCGCTCAAGGAAGGGCTGACTTGGCTCAAGGCCTTCCCCGCCTCCGTGCTCGGCACCGAGTGGATCAAGGCGATGAAGGGCCCCTTCCCCGAGGCCAAGTTCGTCACAACCGGCGGGATGCATGCCGGGAACGCGGGGGAGTTCCTCGCCGCGGGCGCGCGGGTCGTCGCGGTCGGGTCCGCACTCGAGGACCCGTCCCAGCTCCCCAAGCTCGCGGAACTGCTCGGCACCTCCGGCCAGCCGGTGCCGGCAGGGCAGTAGCGGTGGTCTCGCAGAGCGACCTGCTGGCCTTCGTGGAGGCGAAGCTGGCCTACGAGATCGACGTCGTCGCGGCCGCCGAGGCGCAGGCCGACGGCACCGCCGTCATCGTGGACACCCGCAGGCAATCGTCGTGGGACCAGGGGCACATCGCCGGCGCGCTGCACCTTCCCAACAATGCCCTGGACGACCGTCTGGCCGATCTGCCGCCCGACCGGACCCTGATCGTCTACGGATGGGGCCCCGGCTGCAATGGGGCCACGCACACTGCGCGGCGCCTGCTGGCCGAGGGATTTGCGGTGCGCGAGCTGATCGGGGGCTACGAGTACTGGGTGCGCAACGGATTCGCGGTGGAGCGGGGAGACGGGGTCGAGAAGGCGGAGCCGGACCCGCTCGTCACGCACCTGTAGGAAGATGCCCCGATCCGATCTGGACCGGGGCATCTGGAGCCAGTTCCCTAGAGGCCGGCCTGACTGGTTCCGTACTCTGCCTGAGCGGGAGTAAAGCCATCGAAGACCAACTGGTCGACCAAACCGGCATGGGAGAAGGAAGTGAAATTCAGATAGTCCTTCGCCTTCAGAGCTCCCTGCTTGTTCCAGTCGACGGGCACCCGATCGACGGCCCAAGTCGCGTCCGCAGCCGAATACTTTTCGAACTCCAGCTGCTGGATTAGACCCGTGCGTGAGAAAGCCGTGTAGCCGAGGTAGTCTTCAGCCTTTTGCAGGGCGTTCTGCTGACTTACCGTTCCAGCCGCGGCAGCCGCGGCAGCGTCAGCCGCAGCCTTAGCCGCAGCGTCGGCTTTTGCCTTGGCGGCAGCGTCCGCGTCAGCTTTGGCTTTGGCATCTGCGTCGGCCTTTGCCTTGGCTGCGGCCTCCGCGTCAGCCTTGGCTTTGGCATCCGCGTCGGCTTTGGCCTTCGCGGAGGCATCCGCCTCGGCCTTGGCGGACGCCGAGGCTTCGGCAGCAGGGTCCCTTGTCGGGGTTGCCGCGGCGGCAGCGCTGGCAGCGGCCGCGGCGGGTGTTGACGCCGAGGCAGCGGGCGCCGCAGTGGGAGCGGACGAAGCCCGCGCTGAGTTGACGATGATGCTCAGGAGAATGACCGCGGCGGTGACGATGAGGGCCATTCTCTTGTGCTTGTCGTAGCCCTCCAGCGGGAGCCCCTGCTTGTCCCGGGCCTTATTGGCCAGGACGAGGATGAGGTCAATGAGGGCCCAGATGCCAAAGCCGCCGAAAGTGATCAGCTTGAGGATGCCGGTGCCGATCTTGCCCAAATAGAACCGGTCCACGCCGAAGATGCCGACGAGAAGAGAGAGCAACCAGGTCACGAGGAACGACTTGCTGCTCTGCTGTACCTTCCCGTAGTCGGGGCTGGGAGGATAGGGCGCGAGGTTAGGATGGCTCATGAGAGTCCTTTCGTAGGACACCTCACCGACGTGCAATACGAATCGTGCGGGGTGGGTGCGTCGATAGGCGCACATGAAGGAACGTCGCGAGGACCGCAGGCCGCACCCGCAGCACATCGACCAAGTCGGTCGTTGCATGCATTCAGATTCCCCCAATAGCGTCACGGGCGTGACTGCCCGTGAAACGGGATCATACCCCCACTGCAGCCATTAGGTGAGGCCTGGAAACAACCCTTCAGGATTCTCTGGCCGGCTGACAGTCGAAATCTGGAAGTATTCGAAATCCGTCGATTAGCGCTCCTTTGAGGAGTCGTCTTGCCCAGAGGCTTTAGTCCTTATTGAGCGTTTATGCGGTTCGCGAGGCTGAAGCGCCGTCACCGGCGAAAGGGGCAACCGTGGACCTGCTGAGCGGCCGCGCGCCCGTCGAACCCATAGACCTGAGGCGCCCTGCCGCCATCGTCCGCCGCCCTCGCTGACGTGGAATGCCTACAGGGCCGTCAGTCGCCGGGACGTGTCTTTCCTCGAGAGGAACGCGGCCCCCAATTCGATGCCGTGGCCCGGTGCCGACCTGGTGGTGGTGGTGATCCCCTCCCTGAGCTCAGGCAGCCCGGTGGCGATGGCCTGGTGCCAACCGTGGTAGCAGGCCCGTGCCACCTCTTGGACCTCCACGTTGGGCGTGGTCGTCTCGAGATGCACTGCGGGGGCGAGGGCGACGGGGGCTCACTTCACGGTGAGCCCGGGGTTCGACCTCGAGGTGGTGCGGGCTTCGTCGGAGGCCGGGCTGCTGCCGCTGCCCGGGGTGGCGACGCCGAGCGAGGTGCAGATCGCGCTCAAGGAAGGGCTGACTTGGCTGGAGGCCTTCCCCGCCTCCGTGCTCGGCACCGAGTGGATCAAGGCGATGAAGGGCCCCTTCCTGGCGGCCAAGTCGTCACGACCGGCGGCATGCATGCCGGGAACGCGGGGGAGTTCCTCGCCGCGGGCGCGCGGGTCGTCGTCGTCGGGTCGTCGCCGTCGGGTCGGCGCTCGAGGACCCGTCCCAGCTTCCCAAGCTCGCGGAACTGCTCGGCACCTCCGGCGGGCCCGTGCCGGTAGGGAAGTGGCGGTGGTCTCGAAGAGCGACCTGCTGGCCTTCGTGGAGGCGAAGCTGGCCTACGAGATCGACGACTCAGCTCGGGGAGGCGGTGGGGAGGGGCATGGCCGTTTCTGCGGGGGCGGGGGACGGCGGCGCGTCGGTGGATCCCGGTGCGGCTGTCTGGGCGGGGGCTTCGCTGGCTGGGGCCGCGGGCGCTCCTGCGCCCGGAGCCGACGGGGTCGTGACGGTGTCGGGCACGCTGGCACCGGGAGTGGGGGCGTTGACCGTCGGCGCCCCCGAAGGACCGGCCGGTTCGGTCGTCGCTGGGGCGCTGCTCGGCGCCTGATGCGTCGTCGAAGGGTCCTGCTGGATGATCTGCCGGATCTGGCCCGCGTACTGGTTCAGGCGGGCTTGGATCTGCGTCAGAGGCTGATCCTGGATGGTGGCCTGGAACGCGTTGATGTCGTTCCACAGCGTGGAGAGCTGGGCAAGTCCGGCGGGGCTCAGCGGCTGGTCGAGGGTCAGGACGAGTTGGTTGGCGACCGCATAGGCGAGGCACTGGGTGCAGTTGTAGTTGGCGGCCACCGCCAGGTTCTGCGGGACGACGGCGTGGACCTGGCCGACGAGGAGCACCACCTGGAAGGCGACGGCTACGGCGGCGCAGTCCCGGCAGCTGGCAAACGCGTCCGCTTCGTTCACGTTGAGCGCGGAGCCGTCTTGGACCCAGACCATCGCGAAGGCGACGTCGTAGACCACCGATCCGTCCTTGGTGTTGACGGCCAACGCCTGGTTTCCTCCGTCGCCGGGCGGGCTGGGCTTGCTGAAGGGGAAGACCCAGGCCGGTGCTGGGGCCGGTGCCGGACCTGAGGCGTTCCCCGGCGCGGGGGCCTGGCCGGTGCGGGGTACGAGGACCATCGCCAGCTGCGGCTTGTCCGCCGTCGGCTTGGCTACCCCTTGCGGCCAGATCGCGGCGACCCGCCCCTCCTGTCCTTGCACGAGGCGATCCGTGACGGGAGCCCGCGCGGCCAGGACGTCGGCGACGGTGCCGCGTTCGTAGGGCCGGATCGGGCGGTAGGTCGACCCATTGGGCCACCAGAGGGTGGCGAGGACGGCAACGAGGGCGACGCCGGCGATCACCGCCGAAGCGCGGCGACCTGGGCGTCCGCGCGTCTTCTGCCATACGCTGCGTGCCCCGCGGGTCACCATCCGGAAGAGGATCAGGCCCATTCCGAGGACGGGGAGTGCGGCGGCGAGGATCATGACCGCCTGCGCGCCAGCGCCCAAGAGGTCGCCAGTGTCGACGGCAGCAGCAAGGGCGCCCTCACGGCGCACCGTGCTCGCCCAGGCAGTGGCCAGAACGCGTGGGAGCGTGATGACCATCAGGGCGAGGCTGCCGAGCAGCACCGGGACCACGATCAGCACCCAGAGGGTGACGACCGCGCGGGCCCACGGCTTGAGCGCCTTCGTCTCGGGATGTCCCCAGCGCCATGGCAGCAGGCCCAGCAGCGTGGGGCGGATCCGGTGGTACAGGTCGGGGACGCCGGTGACGTCAGCGAGCACGTGGTACCCGTCGAAGCGCACGAGGGGCGTGAGCTGGCGGATCATCTGCAGGATCTGGGTCAGGACCACCAGGAGGAGGGCGTCGTACTGCGTCGCCCACCAGATGCCGGCGATGAGCACCGTGACCATGGCGTTGAAGTACAGGCCGCCCAGATCGGTGCGGACGCGCCCGGCCCGTCCGAGGCGGTACGAGTCGGTGACGTCGGTGTAGAAGGCCGGCCAGAAGAGGTAGAGGCCGGCTCCCATGGCACCGGGCGTGGCGCCGCCGTACCGCGCGCCCGCGGCATGGCCGAACTCGTGGAATCCCGCGGAGAAGACCGTCACGGCGACGACGAGCAGAAGGAGGCCCGGACTGTCGAACGCCTGGTAGGTCGCCGAGGCGAGTCCCTTCTCCGCAAGCACCCACCAGCTCACGAACAGGAAGGCTGCAACGAGCGGGACCACAATCCACGGGCGGAAGAGGGCCGCGAAAGGGCCCGTGAGGCGCCGGGTCTTCTGCTTGTCGGTGACCGTGTAGCGGAAGCGCAGGCTCAGCAGTGGGTTCGACCGGCGAACCTCCGGCTGGGAGCCGTCGGCCCGCGCGATCAGCCCCAGGGGAAGCAGCTTCGAGTCCATGAGCGTGCGGACATTCTCCGCCGTGACCCGGCGGCCGGAGCCCCGACTCACCCGGTCAGCGATCTCAGAGACGCTGCTCCTTCCGTCCACGGCGGAGAGGACCGAATAGAGCAGCGGGGTCAGCTGCAGCGTCTGGCCGTCCGCGCGCCGGACGAGCGCCGGTGCGTCCCGATAGCCGGAGCCCTTCAGCTCGCCGATCAGCTCGACGCCGTCCGCGCGCGCCGGGACAGGGCCGCCGATGCCCGGAACCGAGGACGCCGGCGCCGCAGGCGCGCGTCCTGGAGGCACCGTCACCGGAGCCTACTGCTGCAGGTTCGAGTGCTGGTCAGAGCTCGCTGTCGCAGCTCCGTCCACGTGCTGGCTGATGACCGCCTCCTGCTGGGCATCTGCGACGGCCGTGCTGCCCACCGTCCCGATGTTGGCCGCCACACCTGCGTTGATGGGTGCGGCGACATTCGCGTTTGCTGCTGCCGCACCGTTGATCGGCGCAGCGATCCCGGCATTGGCATCCAAGTTCACGTTCACGTCCAGCAGGCTGCCGTTGGCTCCGGTCGGATCGGTCGTCGTCGTGGCACCACCGGTCGTCCCCCCGGTGGGTGCAGGGGCAGGGGCCGTCGACCCGTCCGTCGTGCCCGTTCCAGCCGCGTGCCCGACGCTGCTGTCCTGCACCGAATTGGCGGTGGCGTCAGCGTTGATGCCCTGGTCGATCAGGGCCCCCTGGTGTGCAACCCCTGCCGCGGTAGAGCCAGCCGACAGGACATTGGCCGATGCAGACGCATCAATGGGCGCTGCCACATTCGCGTTCGCGGCCACTCCGAGGTCGATGGGGGCAGCGGCCTGGATCCCCAGATTCAGATCGGCATTGAGATCAAGGATGGACGCCACTTCCTTGTCCGGCAGCGCCGTAATGCCTTCCGCGGCAAGCTCCTCATCCGACAGCGGCTGCAGTTCCGGATTTTCCCCCATGATCCTGCTCCCTTCCGGCGCTGGGACGCGCCTTCTCAGCTGTACCGGTGCTTCTGTAGCCCGTGCTCGGAACAGTATTAGTAGACAGACCGGTCTGTCTAGGTCACATTTCGGCCGGCGTGTCGGTGCAAGAATGAACCCAGCGGACGCACCGTGCGGCGCGGAACGGGGAAATGATGGCCGAGGGCAGCGGCACAGAGGCCATCCCGATCGAGTCGGTCGACCGGACGCTCCGGCTGGTCGAGCTGCTGCGCGAGCGCGGGTCGCTGTCGGTCAAGGAGACGGCCGAGTCACTCGGGATCGCTCCCTCGACGGCCCACCGCATGCTCGCCACCTTCGTCCTGCGCAACTTCGCCGCCCGCACCGGCGACCGCCGCTACCGCGTGGGACCGGCCCTCGTCCCCGACCGCGCCCACGGCGCCTCGCTCGCCCAGCTGCGAAGGGCCGCCGAGGGCCCGCTGCACGAGCTCGCCGAACATCTGGGGGAGACGGTCCAGCTCATGGTGCGTCGCGGCGGGAACATCCTGTTCGTCGACGGCGTGGAGGCCGACGCCGTCCTGCGCGTCACCGCCCGCCGCGGCGACCAGATGCCCGCCTTCGCCTCGGCCGGCGGGAAGGCCATGCTCGCCGAGCTGAGCAACCCGGACTTGGAGGAGATCTACCGCAATGGTCTCCCGCCCTGGCCCACGAGTCCGATCGCCACGATCGGCCGGCTCAAGAAGTCCATGGCCGAGGTGCGCCGGGCCGGCTTCGGCACCAACTTCGAGGAGACCGAGTCCGGCGTGGTCGGCCTCGGTGTCGCCATCCACGACCCGTCCGGCCAGCCGGTCGCCGCGATCACGACGGCGATCCCCGCCTCCCGATTCAAGCGCCCCGCCATGCCTGGCATCGTCGAGGCGCTGCGCGGGACGGCCGCCGAGGTCGAGAGCCGGCTGGCCGCCGGCCCCCAGGGCTGACCTTCGAGGTAGCCCGGGAGCCGGCGCGAGCCCGGAGTCAGCCGCCGAGCGCCGCCCGGATCGCCGCGGCCGTCGCCTCGAGCCCCTCGGGATCCACGAGCACCCCGGGATCCACCACGTCCTTCGCCGCAGCCCCCAGGACGATCCGCTTGAGCGGCACCTCGAGCCGCTTGCCGATCGAGGAGCGCGGGACGCTCGACACGGGAGCGATCACGTCCGGCACGTGCCGCGGCGAGAGCTGGGAGCGGATGAGCGTCTTCAACCCCGCCACGAGCGAAGCCGCGTCCCCTGACGGATCGGACGGCACCACCGCCAGCACGAGCCGGCCCATCCCGCTGCCGTCCTCGAAGTGCAGCACCATCGAATCGGCCACGCCGGGTGCCTGGTCCAGGACCGCGTAGAACTCGGCGGTCCCGAGCCGTACACCGCCCCGGTTGAGAGTCGCGTCGGAGCGTCCGGTGATCATCCATCCGCCGTCCTCGGTGTGCACGAGCCAGTCGCCGTGGCACCACACCCCCTCGAAGGTGTGGAAGTACGAGTCCCGGTACCGCTGCGCCCCGCCCGGCCCCCAGAACGCCACGGGCATCGAGGGCATGGGCTGCTTGACCACGAGCTCGCCCGGCTCGCCCACCGCCACCGGCACGCCTTCGGGCGACCAGGCGTCGACGTCGGCCCCGAGGGCCCGCGTGGCCATCTCGCCGGCGCGCACCTCGGAGAGGAAGGTGCCGCCCACAAAGGCCGTGCACACGTCCGTCCCGCCCGAGGTGGGGCCGAGCAGCAGCGTCGGGGACACGGCGTCGTACACCCACTGCGCCGCCTCGGCGGACAGGGGCGAGCCCGAGCAGTTGATCTCCCGCAGCCGGCTCAGGTCCCAGGTCCCGCCCGGACGCAGCCCGCCCTTCGCGCACGCGGCGAGGTACGCGGAGCCTGAGGCGAGATACGTCGCGCCCGTCTCGGCGGCCACCGCCCACTGGGACCACTCGCCCTCGAGCGCGGGCCAGCCCGGGTCGCCGTCCATGAGCACGAGCCCGCATCCGGTCAGCAGCGAGGAGACCATGAGAGTCCACACCATCCACCCCGTGGTGGTGTACCAGAATGCGAGGTCCTCCCGCCCGAGGTCGAACTGCAGCGGGATCGCCTTGGAATGCTCGAGCAGGATCCCGCCGTGCGAGTGCACGATCGCCTTCGGCTTCCCCGTGGTCCCGGACGAGAACAGCACGGTCAGCGGGTGCGCGAACGGCACCGGCAGCGCCTCGAACTCGCCCGGCTCGGCGCGCAGCGCCTCGTACGGTTCGGCACCCTCGGGCAGCTGTGCTGCTGAGTTGCCTCCTGCCGGCTCGAGGTAGCGCAGGAGCACGACGGCGGTCCCCGGCAGCGCGGCCCGGATCTCCTCGAGCTCGGCGAGTCGCCCGATGTCGCGCGCGCCCCACCGGTACCCGTCCACGGCGATGAGCAGCTTCGGGTCCAGCTGGCCGAGCCGGTCGATGGCGCTGCGGGGGCCCATCTCGGGCGGCACCGCGGCCCACACGAGCCCCATTCCGGCCGCCGCGAGGTACGCGGCGAGCGCCTCGGGCGTGTTCGGCAGGTATCCGGCCACCCGGTCGCCCGCCGCAAGGCCGAGCCGCCGGTAGCCCGCCTGGAGCCGCCCGATCTCCTCGATGAGCCGGGTGCCGGTCCACTCGCTCGGGCCCCGCGTCTGGCTGCGGGCCTTGATGACGACGGCGTCTCCCCGCTCGCGCAGGGCCCGCACCACGTGCTCGGCGTAGTTGAGCGTGGCCCCGGGGAACCACTCCGCGCCGGGCATCTCGCGCCGGCCGAGCACCCGCTCCGGCGGCGTGTGCGCGATGATCCGCGACTCGTCCCACACGAGCTGCCAGAACCCCTCGAGGTCCTCCACGCTCCAGCGCCATGCGTCCTCGTAGCCGGCGAACGTGCGGCCGGTGGCCCTCTCGGCCGTGAGGAGGAAGCGGCCCAGGCGGGTCTCGGGCCAGGCGTCCTTGGCGGGGGCGGGGCGCAGGAGCGCGCCCTGCTGGTCGGCGGACGTGGTGGCGGGCGTCGTCGTCATGATGGTGGTTCCCCTAGGCAGAGTGCTTGTGCGCGAGATCGTGCGTGTGGCCGGCCGCCGCAGCGGTCCCGCCGGAGATGGACCCGGTGATCCAGGACATCATCCCGGCGGAGGCGTCGAACGCGGGCTTGCGCTCGGTGCCGCTCCACACCGTCTCCGGCCGGCACTGCAGCAGCACGAGGTTGGACCCCTCGGGCAGCTCCTCGTCCACCGCGAACTCGATGTCCTGCGCGGACCCGTGGATCCGCTCGAGCCGCTTGCCGAGCGCCGCGAGGGCGGTCACCTCGGCGTCGTCGAGGCAGAGCTCGGCGTAGCGGGAGGGGTCGACGGGCGACGGCGCGGCCCCCGTCCGGTACTCGATGCGCTTGTCCCCGGGGGTCCGGTCCGCGATCTCGAGGCCGATCTTGTCCACGAGGAACCGGTCCGGGGTGACCTCCCCGCCCACGACGGCCAGGCCCAGGCCCCAGCTGGCCTCGAGCACGATCTTGGAGCGGTCCCCGCTCGTGGGGCTGAGCGTGAACATGACGCCGGCGGCGCGGGCCCGGACCACCTTCTGCACCACCACGGCCATCTCGATGGTGCGCGGGTCGAGCTCCTGCTCGATCGCGTAGCCGAGCACCCGCGGGGCGAAGATGCTCTCGTAGCACTTGAGGACGTGCGCGAGGACGTCCTCGGCCCCCCGGATGTCCACCCACGTCTCGAACTCGCCGGCGAAGGACGCCCCGGCCGAGTCCTCCGAGGTGGCGCTCGAGCGCACGGCGACCGAGACGTCGTCGAGCCCAGTCGTGGCGCAAAGTTCGGCGTACGCCGCGCGGACCGAGTCTGCGAGGTCCTGCGGCACCTGGGTGGAGCGGACGGCTTCCATGAGGGCCTGCCCGGTGCGCTCGAGAGCGGCGAGGTCGTGCGCGTCCAGCGGGTCCGCGAGCAGGCGGTCGATCGTTTCGGCGAGGCCCGTGGCGGCGATGAAGTGGCGGTAGGCCTCGGCCGTGACCGCGAAGCCCGGCGCGACGGGCAGCCCGTTCGCGGTCATGTCGGCGAGGCTCTTGGCCTTGCCGCCCGTCTCGCGGACGTCGCGGCAGGCCTCGTCGGTGAAGGTCAGCGTGAGCATGGTGTCTCCCTCTGGGATGGTCGGCTCAGACGAGGGCGGAGTCGGACGGGGTGGACTCGCCGGCGGTGCTGGTCTGGCTCTCGGCGGGGCCGGCGTCGAGCAGCTCGACGGTGCCCTTGCGCCCGTCGATCCGCACGCGCTGGCCGGTGGTGAGCCGCGCCGTCGCGAAGCCGGTGCCCACCACGGCCGGGAGGCCGTACTCGCGGCACACGATCGCGGCGTGGCACATCATGCCGCCGATGTCGGTGATGACGCCCGCCGCGACGGAGAACGCCGCGGCCCACGAGGGCGCGGTGATGGGGGCGACAAGGATCTCGCCGGGCTGCAGCTGCGGGAGGTCGTTCTCGGAGCGGAGCACGCGCACCGGGCCCTCGACGACGCCCATCGAACCGGGGATGCCGCTGAGGCCGCCCGTGGACTCGTCCGAGGCGCCGAGCCAGTCGTTCACGCGCTCGGTGGTGACGCCGTAGTTCATGACCGCGAACGGGTCCGTGACCTGCTCCGGCGGGATGCCGTAGGCGGGCGCGGCCGGGACGGACTGGAGCGCGGCGACGATCGGCTTGCGGCGCTCGATCTCCTTCGCCCAGCGGCGCTTGCCGCGGGCCTCGACGCCGATGGCCCACGAGTCGACCACGTCGAAGAGGACCTGGTCCACCTCGAAGCGGTTGAGGTAGTAGAAGTCCTCCTTCTCGGCGAGGAAGCCGGCTGAGACGAGGAACTGGGCGAGCTCGTCCGCCTTCTGCCAGAAGACGTTGTGGGCCCAGTGCTCCACATAGATGTTGTGCTCCTCGATGTACGGGAAGACCTTGCGGGCCAGGCCGAGGAGCTCGTCGAACTGCGCGCCCTCGGCCGGGGCGAGGAGGGCGCGGTACTCGTCCACGATCTCGTCGCGGTCGGCGCGCAGCTGCTCGATCGGGCGGGAGATGTCCTCGCCGGCGGCGATCTTGGTGGCGTAGCGGGCGATGTTCTGCAGCGGGACGGAGAGGTCCTGGGCCCACGTGACCTGATCATGCGTGAAGCCGTATTCGGTGAAGTAGTTGAACCACGGGTCCTTCGCGGCGTCGAAGGCCGCGATCCACTCGTCCCCGCGGGGAGCGGCCGCGATGCGGGCGAGGATCTCCTCAGGCGAGCCGCCGGCGTCGAGCGTCTCCACGAGGCCCAGCTCGTTGGCCTTCGCGGCGAGGGCGCGCAGCTCGTCGTCGGGCCGGAACGCGAGGACGTCCACGCCGGCGACCATGCGGGAGATCTGCTGCTCGGTGATGAGCGGGAAGGCCTGCTTGCAGAACTGGAAGAACGTGATGTAGCCGCCGTAGCCGAGGTTGAGGAACTCGAAGTGGTACTGCCAGATGGCGAAGAACTCGTCGATGAGGCGGTGGTAGTTCTCCATGACCGCCATGGCCTCGGAGCGGCCCTTCGCCTCGAAGACGACCTCCTTCGGGTCGTACTCGGCCAGCGCGGGGAACGTCACGGTCGCGAGCGAGGCGATGGCCTGATCCATCTTGGCCTTCCACTGGCCGTACAGCTCGTCCCAGTTCGCGTAGTAGTAGCCCGCGCGCTCCTGGAACACCGCGGCGCGCTCCTGGATCTGCGCCGGGTCCGTCACCGCGAGCGGGGAGATGTAGACGTAGCCGTTGAACATGCGCACGTCGAGACCGAGGGAGACCGGCAGCGCGAAGATGCGCGTGCTGAACGTCCCCACCCCGAGGTACACGGCCTCCGCGCCGATGCTGTCGAACGGGTGGGCGCCGCGGGACCAGTGCATCGTGTCGGCGAACCAGAACTGGGCGTCCTCGTGGGCCTGCGTCTCCTCGGAGGGAACGAGGTAGTACGGGTACATGGACTGCCAGCCGTCGCCGCCGGCGGGGGCGGGGGCCTCGGAGAAGAACGGGAAGCGGCGGGTGTTGTCGAGGGACATGGTGGGTTCCTTACTGCGCTGGAAGGACGGGTGCTGGAAGGGGTGGGGTAGCGGTGAGGAGCTGGTGGAGGTCTGTGACGCCGGCGAGCGCGAGGTCCGGCACGTCCGCGCCGGTGCGTTGGGCAAGCTTCCCGGGCGTGGTCGAGCCGGTGAGCACGAGGACGCTCGCGGCGCCCATGCTGCGGGCGAGCTGCGTCTCGACGAGGGCGTCGCCGACGACGGCGATCTGGCCGGGTTCCGCTGCCGCCTCGCCGATCCGGTGCAGGAGCGCCTCGCCGAGGGCGGGGGACGGCTTGCCCAGGACGGTCGGGGCGACGCCGGCGGCCCAGCCGATGGCATGCGCGATCGCGCCGGAGACCACGAGCGACTTGCGGATCCCGCCGTGGAACCACGGCACGTCCACGGTCGTGTACAGGGGCGCGCCGGCGTCGACCGCGAGGGCGGCCGCGTTCAGCTGCGCGGCCGTGTAGGAATCGTCCGCGCCCACGAGCACGACGTCGGCCACCTCGCCCGCGCCGTGGGGATCCGCGAGCGGGTGGCCGGCCGCGGCGAGCGGCTCGGTGATCCCCTCCCCGCCGACGGCGAGGACGCGGGCGCCGGGGTGGTGGATCGAGAGGTAGTCCGCGGCCGCCGAGCCGGCGGTGACGAAGTCCTCGTCCGGGACGTCGATGCCGTGGCCGCGCAGGTGCTCGGCGTAGACGCGCGGGGGCTGCTGGGAGGCGTTCGTGCACACGAGCAGGCGGTCGCCGCGGCCGTGCAGGAAGCCGACCAGGTCTGCGGCGCCGGGCATGGCCTCGCCGCCTGCCCCGCCGGCCTTCGTGGTGCGCATGAGGCAGCCGTCCACGTCGATCACCCACGCGCGGATGCCCTCGAGCGCTGCCAGGTTCCCGGCGATCATGCCGTGGCCTCCTTCGTCTCGTGCCCCGCTCGGCTGAGGGCGAACTTCGTGTCGCCGCTGCTGACGGCGATGGACGTGCCCGACGCCGCGCTCCCGGCCGCCGCGAGCAGCCCGGCGAGCGTCGCCGTCGTCGAGCCCTTCGTGGCGGCGACCATCCTGTCGACCTGCTCGCCCGGCATGACGGCGCGGAGGAGCAGCTCCTCGTCGCTGAGGTGGATCCCGAACTGCTGCCGAAGCCCCTTCACGGTGACCTCGCCGCCGTCGTCCGGCTTCTCCCTGCCCCGCGGGGTGGCGAGCGCCCGGTCGAGGAGGTCCTCGTTGACCTTGCCCGGGAGGGGGCCGAAGTCCCCGCGCAGCAGGTCCACGACCTCGTTGGAGATGGTCTTGTAGCGCTCGCCGGAGATGACGTTGAGCGCGGCCTGGGCCACGATGTACTGCGCGAACGGGGTCATGACGATCGGCCAGCCGAGGTCCTCGCGGACCTGCAGCGACTCGTCGATGACGGCGTCGAACAGCTCGGGGCGGCGGATCTCCGACAGCTGGCGGCGCGTGGTCGACTGCACGCCGCCCGGGATCGTGTGCCTGTAGTAGGCCTCGTCGTACTGGGCCGGCTGACCCTGGGGGAGGCGCTTGATCCGGGCCTGGCGCGTCAGGTACGCCGACGCCCGGTCCATGGCCTCAACGTCCACGTCCACCTCGTGGCCGCGGGCGCGCAGGTTCGCGACGAGCTGCTGCGCCCTGGGGTGCGAGGGACCGTCCGCGAGCGGCGGGAGCGCGCAGTGGAGCGTCGGAACGCCGAGGTCCGCGGCCTCCAGGAGCGTGATGGGGGACAGGCCCGTGGTCGAGTGGGAGTGGACCTCGCGCAACTGGGGTCCCTCCGGGGTCGCGCCCAGCGAGTCCTGCAGCGCCGGGATCAGCGCGCGGACGCTGTCCGGGGTGAGGATCCCGGAGGGGTCCTTGAGGTACACGCCGTCGATGTCCGGGCTGTCGCTGAGCTCGCCGGCCTTCTCGGCGAAGTACTCCGGAGTGTGGACGGGGCTCATCGTGTAGCAGACCCCGCCGATGACCTCCTCGAAGCCCACACGCTTGGCCATCGCGGCTGTGCGCTTGGCGCCCTCCATGTCATGCATCGGGTCGATGACCCACAGTTTGCGCACGCCGTTGCGGGCCAGGAGGGTGAAGGCGAGCTCGAACACCGCGTCCGGCGTGCGGCCGAACGTGATGAACCGCTTGCCTGTGGTGAGGAAGCCGAGCTGGGTGTTGGGCGCCAGCTGCCGCGCGGTGCGGATCCGCTCCCACGGATCCTCGGCGTGGTAGCGGACGGCCGTGGCCATGAGCGTGCTCGAGACGAGCTCGAGGGTCCGGTAGCCGACGGCGTCGAGCAGCGGCGCTACGCCGCGGACCATGCGGGTGGTGATGCCGGTGGCGCCCCAGAGGCTCTGGTTGCCGTCGCGGAGCGAGACGTCGACAAGGCTGATCGTGGCCATCAGTGCACCTCCGCCGGGACGGGGCGCGAGCTGGGGGCCTGCATGATGTCCTCCAAGTGGTCCGTGAGCCAGTGGGTCGTCACGGCATTGGTCCGGTAGTCGGGGTGGGCGAGGATGCGGCGCAGCAGCGGCAGCGAGGTGGTCAGCCCCTCGACCTCGAACGCGGCGAGGGCCGAGTCCATGCGCTCGATCGCCGCGTCCCGGTCTGGGCCCCACGCGATCTGCTTGGCCATGAGGGCGTCGTAGTAGGGCGGGAACAGGTAGCCCTCGTAGATGTGGGTGTCGAGCCGGAGCCCGCCGGCGGCGCTCGGGCGCCAGCGGGTGACGCGGCCGGGGCTCGGGGCGAGGCCGCGGGCGGGGTCCTGCGCGGTGATGCGGGCCTCGATCGCATGGCCCGTGACAGCAATGTCCTCCTGGGTCACCGAGAGCGGTGCGCCGAGGGCGGCGAGGATCTGCTCACGGACCAGATCGACGCCTGTCACCGCCTCCGTGACGGGGTGCTCCACCTGGAGGCGGGGGTTGACCTCGAGGAAGGCGAGCTCGTCCCGGGCGGGGTCGTAGAGGAATTCGACCGTGCCGAGTCCCACGTAGTCGAGCGCCTCGGCGATGCGCAGCGCGCTCGCGTGCAGCAGCCGGCGGGTGGCCTCGGGCAGGGCCGCGCACGGTGCCTCCTCGACCGCCTTCTGGTAGCGGAACTGGACCGAGCACTCGCGCTCGCCGAGGTGGACGCGGTGGCCGTGCCGGTCGCCGAGGACCTGGACCTCCACGTGCTTGGCATCTTCGACGAACCGCTCGAGGAACACCGTGCCGTCACCGAAGCTGGCCTCCGCCTCGGCCGAGGCGAGCTGCCACGCATCGAGGAGCTCGGCGTGGCTGCGCACGAGCTTCATGCCCCGGCCGCCGCCGCCGAACGCGGCCTTGATGAGTACAGGGAAGCCGATCGAGTCCGCGAGGGCCGAGACCTCCTCCTCCGTGGTGGCCGTGCCGCCCTTCGAGACGGGGACGCCGTTGGCCTCCGCGAGGCGGCGGGCGGTGAGCTTGTCGCCGAGCGCCTCGAGTGCCTCGGGCTGCGGGCCGATGAACGTCAGCCCCTCCTCGGCGCACAGCCGAGCGAACGCGGGCTGCTCCGACAGGAAGCCGTAGCCGGGGTGTACGGCTGTGCAGCCCGTCGCGACCGCCGCGTGCACCACCGTGTTCATGGCGAGGTAGGACTCGCCGGGGCGCGGGCCGCCGAGCACGACGACGCGGCCCGCCCGCTTCGCTGCGAGCGTGTCTCGGTCCGCCGCCGAGACGCCGAGCGCGGTCTCGAAGCCGAGGCGGTCGCACGCCTCGATGAGCCGGACCGCGATCTCGCCGCGGTTCGCGATGAAGATCCGCTGCCTCATGCGGACTCCCGGACCGCGAAGAGCGGCTGCCCGAACTCGACGAGGTCTCCATCCTTCGCGTAGATCTCCGTGACGGTGCCGGAGACGCCCGCCTGGACCGAGTTCATGAGCTTCATGACCTCGACGATGCAGACGACGGCGTCCGCCTCGACCGTGTCGCCGATTCCCACGAACGCGGGGGAGCCGGGCTTGGGCGAGGAGTAGAACGTGCCGAGCATCGGGGCGGTCACCACGGTGTGGCCGGCCTCGGGGGTGGACGGTGCAGGCGTGGCCTGGGTCTGGCGCGTCGGCACCGCCTGGAGGGCGGGGGCCGGGGCGGCGGGTGATGACTGGGGTGCGGCGGCAGCGGCGGGCGAGGGGCCGGCGTCGTGCGCGGCCTGCGCAGGAGCCTGCGGCGCCGCGGCAGCCGCGTCGGCGAAGTGGCCGCCGCGGGAGACCCGGAGCCGGAAGTCTCCCTTCTCGAACGAGAAGTCGGTGAACTCGGTCTTGTCGAGCTGCTCGATGACCGCTGCGAGCTCTTCGAGGTCAAGATCCACGGGGCAGCGCCTCCTTGCGTGTGGTGGGGATCACTTGTCAGAACGGTAGATCGATGTTCCTCCTACCGCAATCAGATTGCGGGACATTCCTGTGAAGGGAATTTCGGGCAGGCTGGGTCTGTTCTCCTCACTGGGATCCCGGAGGACCCTCACAGAACAAAGGAGCGGATCATGTCTCAGCGCGTACTCATCACGGCGGGGGGCGGCGGCATCGGGCTCGCCGTCGCCAAGGCGTTCGTGGCCCAGGGCGCCCGGGTGCATATTTCGGACATCAATGCGGAGGCCGTCGCGGCCATCGTCGCCGAGAACCCCGCGATCACCGGGAGCGTCGGAGACGTCAGCAAGCCTGAGGATGTGGACGCGCTCTTCGCCGAGGTGCGCGAGCAGCTTGGCGGCCTGGACGTCCTCGTCAACAACGCGGGCATCCCGGGGGCCACGGCGCCGGTGGAGGAGTACCCCGCCGAGACGTTCGCGGCCGTGATCGGCGTCAACCTGCAGGGCACGTTCAACGTGACCCAGCGCGCCATCCCGCTCCTGAAGGAGTCGGAGGCCGCCTCGATCATCACGATGTCCTCGCTCGCCGGCCGCTTCGGCTACCCGAACCGGGTGGCGTACTCGACCACGAAGTGGGGCCTCGTGGGCTTCGCCAAGACCCTCGCCATGGAGCTCGGCCCGTTCGGCATCACCTCGAACACGGTCCATCCCGGGGCCGTCGAGGGCCCCCGCATCATGGGCGTCTTCGAGGGCCGCGCCAAGGTCTCGGGCCGCACCGTCCAGGAGGAGATCGACAGGGCGATGGAGAACCAGTCGGTGAAGAAGTTCATCGCCCCGGAGGACATCGCCGCGCTCATCCTCTTCCTCGCCGGGCCGCATGCCCGTACCATCTCGGGCCAGATGTTCCCGATCGACGGCGACTCGAAGGCGGCCCAGTAGCCATGACCGCCACCGCGCATTCCTCTGGCCGGCCTGCGGCAGCGACGCAGGCGCGGCCGGGGCTGTGGAAGGGGCGCACCGTCGTCATCATCGGCCTCGTCCTCCTGGGGATCGGCCTCCGGTACGCCGTCACCGGCATGTCCCCCCTTCTGGGCGACGTCCGCGCCGCGCTCTCCATCAGCACCGCCGGCGCCACGTTCCTGGGCATGCTCCCGACCCTGTCGTTCGGGATCGGCGGCTTCCTCGCACCGGTGCTCGTGCGCCGGTGGGGGCCCGAGGCGACGGCGCTGGCCGCCGTCGCGCTGGCCGCCGTCGGCGCTCTCGCGCGCCCGTTCGGCGGGGGTGCCGTGCCGTTCTTCATCCTGACCGTGCTGGCGCTCGTCGGCATGGGCCTGGGCAACGTCACCGGCGCGCCCCTGGTCAAGAAGTACTTCCCCGACCGCCCGGCCGCCATGATCACGCTGTTCTCGCTGCTCATGCAGGCCGGAGCGACGCTTCCGGCGATGACCGCGCTGCCCCTGGCCAATGCCGTGGGCTGGCAGGGCTCCCTGGCCTCCTGGGGCCTGCTCTCGCTGATCGCGGTGGTCCCGTGGACGGTCCAGCTCGGCGCGTCGAGGCGCCGCGCGCACGACGCTGCGGCCCCGGCCGTCGTCGTCGCCCCGCCTGGCGCGCCCGCTCAGAAGATCGGCTTCGGCGCCCTCGTGAAGAGCCCCGTGGCGCGGGGGACGGCCCTCTTCTATGCGATGGCCTCGCTGAACACCTACGCCATGCTCGCGTGGCTGCCCACGATGCTCGTGCAGTTCTCCGGCCTGTCCAAGGGTGATGCCGCCGCCGCGTTCTCCATCTACACCTTCCTCACGCTCCCGATGGCCGTGATCACCCCGATCCTCGCGAACCGGCTGAAGAAGCCGGCAGCGCTCGCCGTCGCCCTCGCCGCGACCGGTCCGCTGGGCTACGTCGGGCTCCTGACCCATGCGGGCCCCGCCTGGGGGTGGGTCTTCGTGGCAGGCATCTCCGGCGGAGCGTTCCCGCTCGCCATCGCGATGTTCAACCTGCGCACCCGCACGACGGCGGGCTCCGCCGGGGTCGGAGGGTTCGCCATGGGCACTGGCTACCTCGCGGGGACCCTCGGCCCGCTCATCGGCGGCTGGCTCTTCGCGGCCACCGGAAGCTGGACCGCGCCGCTGTGGGTCTACGCCGTGACGTTCGTGCCCATGGCCATCGGCGCGCTGGTCATGGCCAAGCCCGGACGCTACGTCGAGGACGCACTGGACCCCCGCTAGCTCGCCGGGTCGTACTGGAAGGCGCGCACCTCCTGCGCGCAGCGACAGGCGACCGCGATCTTCGCCGCCCACTCCAGGGCCGCCTCGTAGGAGGGCAGCTCGAGGACGGAGTAGCCGCCCTCGAGCTGCGCCGTCTGCGGGTAGGTGCCCTCCTGGACCGTGCCGTCGCCGTGGACCACGACCGGCGGGATGCTCTCGTCGATGCCGCCGCCGAACACCCAGACCCCGGCGTCCTTCGCCTCCTGCACCACGGCGTGCGCCGCGTCGGCGACGGCCTGCAGCTCTCCCTCGGGCACGTCCATGGCGGCACTCGGGAACGAGATCAGGTACTTGGTCACGGCGTCGGCTCCTTCGTCGCGGCTGGGCGGGTCGCCTTCATCCTCGCCGAAGCCGGCGCGGCGGAGAAGGGCGAGACGGTAGGATGAGTCGACCTTTCTCGAAGGCGGCACCCGCGCTGCCGTCCGACGGAAGAGAGCTTCACAGCAGGAGATGCAGGCCATGTCCTTGACTACGCCACGCCGCACGCCCAAGGAATCAGCCGAGATCGACGCCGTCCTGTCGCGCCACCCGGTCATCGCGAGCGTCAAGGACGACGACGGACTCCGAGCGGTCCTCGGGGCCCCGTGCCCGGTCGTTTTCGTCCTCTTCGGGTCCGTGATCTCAATCGGGGGAATCGTGGGGACCCTGAAGGCCGCGGGGAAGACCGTATTCGTTGACGTCGACCTCCTGGACGGCTTCTCCAGCAAGCCGGTGGTCGTCGATTTCCTCAAGGCGAGCACGCAGGCGGACGGAATTCTCAGCTCGAAGGCGGCCATTGTGCGCGCCGCGAAGACCGCGGGCCTGATGGCCATCCATCGGCTCTTCCTCGTCGATTCCTTCAGCTACAACAACGTGCCCAAGCAGGTGGGCCTCTCGGGCGCCGATGCGATTGAAATTCTGCCGGGATGCATGCCCCGCGTCATCTCGTGGCTCCGCGAGGATGTGGACCTTCCGCTCATCGCGGGCGGCCTGGTGTGCGACAAGGAGGACGTCATCGGGGCGCTGGGCGCCGGGGCTGTGGCCGTGGCGTCGTCGAACCGCGGCGTCTGGCTCATGTAGCCGGAGGCCTCCGGAGACCCCTTCACAGCCCCCGGAAGGCTGTGTTAGAGTCGTCACACCTCAGAACTTCATACAGTTTCGGGACCTGTCCCGAAACGGTTGCTCGAAAACCAGAGAACAGCGACCCCCAATTCCAAGGGGATCGCTGTTCTCTTTTTTTGTGCACTTTTCCGTGCACGTTTCCGAGCGCCTTTGGAGTCCTTGAGCCCATCAACTCATGGAACGGAAGAATCGGAATTGGCTAACCTCACACGCGACGAGATTGTCAGCGCCTATATCGACATCCTCGGCAGCGAGCGCGTCATCACGGATGAGCAGACCCTCCGCGAGAACAGCGTCGACCGCTACTACAAGGTGGAGAACGTCTTCGGCATCTACTCGCTGCCGCTGCCGGCGGCGGTCGTGAAGCCCCGAACCCCCGAGGAGGTCTCCTCGGTCCTCAAGCTGGCGAATGCGTACAGCATCGCCGTGGTGCCGAAGACCGGCGGGTCGGCCACCGAGGGCGGCCTCGAGACCATCGTCGAGGACTCGGTCGTCATCGACGGGTCACTGATGAACGAGATCATCGAGATCGATACCGAGAACATGCTGGCCACCGTCCAGTGCGGCGTCCGCCTCCAGGATCTCGAAGACGAACTCCGCAAGATCGGCTACACCACCGGGCACTCTCCCCAGTCCAAGCCGATCGCCCAGTTCGGCGGCCTGGTCGCGACCCGGTCGATCGGACAGTTCTCCACGCTCTACGGCGGGATCGAGGACATGCTCGTGGGAGCCGAGACCGTCTTCGCCAACGGCGAGATCTGCCGGATCAAGAACGTCCCCCGCCGCGCGGCCGGCCCGGACATCCGCCACCTGATCCTCGGCAACGAGGGGGCCCTCAACTTCATCACCGAAGTGAGCGTGAAGATCTTCCGCTACTACCCGGAGAACAACCGCTTCTACGGGTACCTGCTGGACGACATGAAGGCGGGCTTCGAGATCCTCCGGGAGGTCGTCACCCAGGGCTACCGGCCCTCCGTCGCGCGGCTCTACGACCAGGAGGACGGGCTCTACCACTTCAAGCACTTCTCCGACGGCCGCTGCGTGCTCATCTTCATGGCCGAGGGCCCCCGGCCGCTCGCCGACGCGACAGGGGCGGCGATCGAGCAGATCGTGTCCCAGCACTCCGGGGTGGACCGCGTCGCCGACTCGCTCATCGAGGACTGGTTCAACCACCTCAACTGGGACGTCTCCAAGATCGAGGAGGAGAGGGTCGAGATCCGGGAGACCCTCAACAACGGGTTCACCACCGAGATCTCCGGCAACTGGAGCGTCATCAACGACATCTACACCAGTGCCCTCGAGCGGATCCGCCGCGAAGTGCCGGCCCAGTTCACCCTCCTCGGCGGCCACTCCAGCCACAGCTATCTCAACGGCACCAACATGTACTTCGTCTACTACTACAAGATCGACGTGGACCCGACCGAGGAGCGCACGGTCTACCACGATCCGATCCAGGACATCATCGTCGAGGAGACCCTCAAGCGTGGCGGCTCGATGTGCCACCACCACGGCGTCGGCAAGCACCGGACGCACTTCCTCGCCGAGGAGTACGGATCCTCGCTGTACATGCTCGAGACGCTCAAGTCCGCCTTCGACCCGAACCGCATCATGAACCCGGGGACCATCTTCCCGCTCTGAAGACCGAGCCCGAGCAGGGCACCGCACACCTCCACGGGGCCGAGCCGTCGCCTCAGCCCCGCCCCCATGAACCACCAGGAACCCAGCAGGAGCACGCATGTCCGAGTCGAGCATCGTCGACTTCCAGATGAACTTCTTCTCCTTGAAGAACAAGAACGCCATCGTGACCGGCGGCAACACCGGCCTCGGCCAGGCCTTCACCCTTGCGCTGGCGAAGGCGGGAGCCAACGTCCTCGCGGCCAGCATCATGCCGGACGACGGCCGCACCGCGGCGATGGTGGAGGAGACCGGGTCGAAGTACTCCTACGTCATGTCCGACATCACCGTCGCCGGGAACCCCAAGAAGGTCGTCGACGCGTGCGTCGAGGAGTTCGGCAGCGTCGACATCCTCGTGAACTGCGCCGGCCGGAGCATCAACGAGCCCGACGTCCTCAAGTACACCCGCTCCCAGTGGGATCCGATGGTGGCGCTGAACCTCACGGCCGCCTTCGAGATGGCCCACGAGTGCGCCCAGCACATGGTCCGCCAGCGCAGCGGCAAGATCATCAACATCTGCTCGGTGTTCACCTTCCTCGGCGGCCAGTGGTCGCCCGCCTACGCCGCCACCAAGCATGGGATCGCCGGCTTCACCAAGGCCTACTGCGACGAACTGGCCCAGTTCGGGGTGCAGGTGAACGGGATCGCCCCCGGCTACTACGCCACCGAGCTCACCGCAGACACCCGGGCGAACCCCGAGGCCAACCAGCGGGTCCTGGACCACATCCCGGCCAACCGCTGGGGCCAGACCCAGGACCTCATGGGCGCCACCGTGTTCCTGGCCAGCCGGGCCTCCGACTACGTCAACGGCCACATCCTCAGCGTCGACGGCGGGTACCTGGTGCGCTGAGCGCGCCCGGCAGACGAGGGAACCGACCATGACCAGCAAGTACATCATCGGACTCGACGGGGGATCGCAGAGTTCGAAGGCCACCATCTTCGACACCGACGGGAACGTCGTGTGCGAGGCGACCCAGCCCCTGGCGCCGATGCACACCCCCGGAGCCGGGATCGCCGAGCACCCGGACGACGACCTCTATACGTCTGTGGTGGCCGCGGCCTCCCGGGTGATGGAGGCATTCCCCGGCAACCCCGCCGACATCGTGGGCGTCGGACTCTGCAGCATCCGCTGCTGCAGGGCCCTGGTCCGCAGCGACGGCACCCTCGCCGAGCCCGTCCAGAGTTGGATGGACGAGCGCCTGTCGAGGCCCTACGAGCACACCAACCAGGAGGTCGCCTACGTCACCACCGCGTCCGGGTACCTCATGGGGCGCCTCACCGGTGAGCTGACGGACACGATCGCCAACTACATCGGGCCCTGGCCGATGGACGTGCGGACCTGGGACTGGTTCGACGACCAGGAGACGTTCGACTCCTTCAACGTGCCGCGGGAGATGCTCTACCGCCTGCAGATGCCCGGGGACATCGGCGGGTACGTCAACGCCGCCTTCTCCAGCCAGACCGGCATCCCCGAGGGCCTGCCGGTCGTTCACACCGCCAACGACAAGGCCACCGAGGCGCTCGGCTCGGGGCTCCGCGACGGCGCCACCGGGCTGGTCTCGCTCGGCACCTACATCGCGGGCATGGTCATGGGAAAGGAGTTCGCCCCCGATCCTCAGAGCTACTTCTCCAACTTCGCCTCCGAGCCGTACCGGTACCTCTACGAGTGCGCCGGCATCAGACGGGGCATGTGGACCGTCTCCTGGCTCCGTGACCTGCTCGGAACCGAGATCGCCCTCGCCGCAGCAGCGGCCGGCCTCAGCAGCGAGGAGCACCTCAACCTCGCGGCCTCAGCCGTCCCCGCAGGGAGCGACGGGCTGCTGTGCGTCCTCGACTGGCTCGCGCCACCGAACAAGCCCTTCAAGAAGGGAATGTTCATCGGCTTCGACGAGCGCCACGGCTATGCGCACATGTACCGGGCAGTGCTGGAGGGCATCGCCTTCACCATGAAGCGGAACATGGACGCCATGGCCGCGGAGCGGGGCCTCGACCTCGAGGCGCTGGTCCTCTCCGGAGGCGGCTCGAACAGCGACCTCGCGGCACAGATCTTCGCCGATGTGTTCAACGTCCCCGTGGTCAGGAACTCCGTCCGCAACGCTGCCGGCCTCGGGGCCGCGATCTGCACCGCCGTGGCCTGCGGAATCTACGCCGGCTTCGACGAGGCCCGCGAGCACATGGTGCACCGCCACGACCGCTTCGAGCCCACGCCCGGCAACGCCAGGCTCTACGGCGAACTCTGCGCCGTCGCGGGGGAGATACCCCGCCAGACGGACCCCATCCTCGAACGAATCCACCAGATCCTCACAGATGACAAAGGAGCCATCTCCCATGCCTAAGCTCGGCAGATCGAAGAAGATTTTTCAGCTTGCACTGCTCACCCTCGCCGCCGGCTCGATCTACCCCCTGGTCTACCTGCGCCAGAACTTCGAAGCCACGATCCTGACGGTCTTCCACCTGAGCAACTCGGAGCTCGCCGACCTCTACTCGATGCTGGGGATCATCTTTGTGATCGGCTACATCCCCAGCGGCTGGCTGGCCGACCGGATCCCGGTGCGGTACCTGATCGTGTTCTCGCTGGCCGTCACCGCCATCACCGGGCTCTTCTACGCCCAGGTCCCGGACAAGTCCACCCTGCTGTACGTCTACCTCGCGTGGGGCTTCGCGACCGTCTTCACCTTCTGGAGCGCCATCCTCAAGACCGTGAGCCTCCTGGCCGACAAGAGCGAAGAGGGCAAGTACTTCGGGGCGCTCGACGGCGGACGAGGCCTGGTCGAGGCGATCCTCGCCAGCTGCGCCGTGGGACTCTTCGCCGTCTTCGCCGGGAGCGGCACCCCCGACTTCGCGTCCTCCAAGGCCGGCTTCCAGGCCGTGGTCTACATGTACTGCGCGGTCCTCATCGCCATCGCCGTGCTCATCTTCTTCGTCCTCTCGGACGGGGAGACGACCGCGAAGGCCACCCGGGACGAGCCCGTCGAGTCCACGTTCGCCGCCGTGCGCCGCATCCTCAAGATCCGTGAAGTCTGGGTCATGAGCATCGTCCTCTTCTGCGGCTACACCCTCTTCTGGGCCCACTACTACTTCTCCGGATTCCTCAACGTGAACCTCGCGGTCTCGCCCGTCAACGCCGGCGTCGTCACCGTGATCATGCTCTGGATGCGCCCGATCGGTGGATTCGGCGGCGGCTACCTCGCCGACAGGCTCGGCAAGTCCCGCGTCCTCGCCGTCGCCATGACCGCCGCGGCAGCGGGACTGATCGGCCTGAGCCTCCTCCCCAGCGGCTCCACCGCGGTGGCAGACGTGCTCGTGGTGGCCGTGGGCCTGTTCCTCTACGCCATCCGCGGCGTCTACTGGTCCCTGCTCGACGACTGCCGCGTGCCCGCCGCGGCCACCGGCATCGCGATCGGGATCATCTCCTTCGTCGGCTACCTCCCCGACATCGTCATCCCGCAGATCAGCGGCGCCATCTACGCGGCGTTCGGCAAGGACGTCGCGGGCGCCAACAGCCTGTTCTTCATCGTCACGGCCGCGATCGGCGTCATCGGGGCCGGTGCGGCGGCCTACTTCGCGGTGCTCATGAAGAAGCGGAGGACCGCAGAGGCCGCCAGCGTGGGCGCGGCGCTTCCCGCGGCAGGCTAGTCCCGCAGGTTCAGGGACGGAAGGGCGGGGGCCGCAGCGGCCCCCGCCCTCCCGTGCGCCGACCGTGACGCCATCACGGCGACCCGGTCTCCGGCCCGAAGAGCTCCTCGGCAACGTCAGACCGGAGGTGGTACTCCCGGTTCTCCACCGGCCACAGGTGCCCGTGGACCACGTAGTAGCCGCGTCCCTCCCCGGGACCGCCCGCCGCGGTATCGATGGCCTCCAGCAGCGCCTCGTCCAGAATCTGGGCGGGACCGCGGGATCGGAGCGTTTCAAGCTCCTCGGGCCGAAGGGCGTGGAGCATGCCGGTGACGTCGACCATGACGGTCCTCCTCGTGACGCTTCTGCTTAACGACCACAGGGGTGCGGGGTCGAGTGTAGGGGCGCTGCCGCAGACAGGAAAAGCCGGAGGTGGGCACCGCTTCCACTGGCCGGAAGCCAGTGGCAACCGCCAGGGCAACGCCACGTCCCCGCTGCCGGGTCTGGCCGCCCACGACGCCGATCCGAGTCTGGCGGTGCCGGTCCGTCCGGCCTAGCATGGGCGCACTGCGTGGCAAGCGAACCCTTGTCTGGGAGGAGGGGGAAGTGCGGTCAACGCCTGGGTCACGATCTCGTGCGCTCGCCCTAGCCCTCGCTCGTCGGGCTGGTCTCGCCGCCGGCTTCGGCCTCGGATGGCTTCTCCTCTCGGGCGCCGCAGCCTCCGCAGCCTCGGCATCGAGCGGTTCGTTGCCCGCGCCGCCCGCGCCCGTTCCAGCCGTGACAGCGCTGGCCGGGCAGCCCGCGGTCCAGACCGCCCAGCTGGCCGTGGCCTCCACGGTGCGGACCACGACGTCGTCCCTCGCCTCGGCTGTCGAGGCGGCACCGTCCTCGGCGGCGCCCCTGCTCGCGGGCCCGCTCAGGCCGCTCATGCCGGTCGCGGACAGCGCCGCCTCACAGGTCGCACTTGTGGTGCGCTCCGTCGGCGACGGCGTGGCGTCCGCTGTGGCCGACCCCGCGTCGATCCCGGGCCGGCTCCCAGCGCCGACGGGCATCGTGTCCCCGCGCGGGGCTCCGGCGCCGGCCGGGACGCGGACCTCCGGCGCCGTCCCCGAAGCCTCCGCTTCCGCAGCGGCCCCTGCGCGCCTGGCAACCCCAGCTCCCGCAGCCGCCCGGGCCAGCCGCGCCTCGGGCAGCGCAGCGCCCTGGGACCCGGTGCATGGCGTGGAGTGGGCCCCGTTCGGGGCCCGCGCAGGATCCGCGAGCACTGATTCCACGGCTCAGGGCGGCCGGCAGACTGTGCCGCTGGCCCCCGCGCCGACCTCTGGGACCTCCGGGACCGCCAGCCGGCTGGGCGGCCCCTCGCCGGTTCCGCTGGCCCTCGCCGGGTCTGTGCTCATCCCGGCTCTGCTGGTCCTCGGGCGCGGCAGGGCCCCCCGTTCCCCCGCGCCTGCCTCCCGCACGTTCGATCCCGGCTCAACTCCCGGCTGACAGGGGACGAGTCTGCCCTCTTCACGGGCGACAGATATCGTCCCCGCGCCTTCGCGCGCCCATGTCAACCCAGGAGATGCACCATGAACATCCACAGCCGCCGAGCGATCCTCGGCACCCCCGCCTCGATCAACCCCGCCAGCGGCATCGGCAACTGGCCCGATCCCATGTAGAGGACGCGCAGCGCGCCTCGGGCCGCGGGGGCCTTCGCGGCCTCCGAGGTCCGGGGCTGCTGCTCGGCACCGCCCCCGCTTCTCACGGAGCAGGGGGAGCAGCGCCCAGCGGGGTGGCCGCGCCCAGCCGCCGGCCCGCCACGACGAGGCCGACGGCGAGCACCAGCCCCGCGGCCCCGCTCACCAGCAGCGGCACGCGGCCGGCGTCGCCCCACGCGAGGCCTGCCCAGATCCCGGCGACGAGGACTCCGCCGCCGGTGAGCCCCTGGAACAGGCCCTGCGCCCGG
Organism: Sinomonas atrocyanea; assembly: GCF_001577305.1. Classification (NCBI taxonomy): domain Bacteria; kingdom Bacillati; phylum Actinomycetota; class Actinomycetes; order Micrococcales; family Micrococcaceae; genus Sinomonas; species Sinomonas atrocyanea. The sequence goes on along the minus strand of NZ_CP014518.1, from coordinate 4,051,293 downwards.
CCTTGCACCTGCGCCGGGGCGAGGCTCGAGACCCACGCCTTGCCCACGCCGTCGGTCGCCGCCGCGAACCCGCCGTACACGATCAGCACCGGGAACACCCATCCCGGATCGGTGATGAGCCCGAGCCCCAGGTAGCCCGCCGCGAAGCACGCCAGCCCCGCGGCGAACACGAGGTGGCGGGGGACCCGGTCGGAGAGCGCCCCCGCCGGGTACGACAGCCCCGCGTACGCGACGTTGTAGAGGATGTACGCGCCGATCACGCCCTCGGTCGTCAGGCCCAGATCGTGCGCCCGCAGCAGCAGGAGCGCGTCAGGGAAGTTCACGAGCGAGAACACCGCAAGCCCCCCGATGAGCAGCCGCAGCCGCGCCGGGAGGCGGGCCGGGGCACCCGGGTGCGCGGCCGGCGTCGTGCGTCGCGGCACCATCTGGCGCACGACGGCGGCGGGGGCCCTGCGCTGTTCCCGCACCGCGGCGACGAGCAGCACCGAGAGGACGGCGGGGACCACGGCGACCCACAGCAGCGGCGGGATCTGCCGGTGGAAGAGCTCGTAGAGGACGAGGCCGAGGGCAGGGCCGACCACGGCGCCGAGGGTGTCCGCCATGCGGTGGAAGCCGAAGATCCTCCCGCGGCTGCCCTCGCCCACCCCGTCCATCAGGAGCGCGTCGCGGGGCGCGCCCCGGACCCCCTTGCCGAGCCGGTCCACGCAGCGCGCCAGCAGGACCACGGGCCACGAGCCGGCGAGGGCGATGATCAGCTTCCCCACGGCCGCGAGCCCGTAGCCGAGGCCGATGAGGCGCCGCTTCGAGGAGCGGTCCGCGAGGCGGCCGGCCGCGATCTTGGTCAGCGACGCCGCTCCCTCCGCCGCGCCCTCGACCGCGCCCACCACGGCGGCCGGGGCGCCGAGGACGGTGGTGAGGAAGATCGGCAGGATCGGGTAGAGCAGCTCGCTCGCGGCGTCCTGCAGGAAGCTCACGCCGGAGAGCGTGGCGACGTTGCGGGTCAGCCAGCGCGGGCGCCTCACGGGGGTCACGGTCCGAGGCTTGCACGCGGGGGAGAGGGTGCCAAGGATCAGGCCCGATGCGTCCCGCTCGCGTTGACGTCCGCGGCGAAGTCCTCAGCGAACCGGCGGACGGCGTCCCACTCCGTGTACACGTAGTCGCGGCTCACGTCCGTTCCGAGCCCCGGCTTCTGCCCCTCGTCCTGCCTCTTCATGAGGTGCCGACGGGCGAACCCGTAGTGCGCGTGAACGAGCGCGCCGCCGAACAGGGCGACCCGGTCCGGCCGCCAGCCGGTCTCCCGCTCGAACTGCTCCACGAGGCCCTTGGCCTCGTCCGGGTCGGCCTCGACCTCCAGGCTCGCCGAGAAGAACGCCGAGGGCATGCGGTTGAGCGCGTCCACGTAGGTCCGGATGAACTCCACCATGTGCTTCTCGTGCCGGCCCAGATGGATGGAGGCGCCCACGACCGCGCCGTCGTACTCGGCCGGGTCGGCCTCCCGGTCCGCGTTCACGTCCAGGAACGTGACGTCGATATCGTGGGAGCGGAGGACCTCCGAGATCACGTCGCTGATCTTCGCGATGTGTCCGCCGGCCGCTCCATAGGCGAGGATAACGCGCTTCACGGTCGCCCCCTCCAGGAGTCCTCAGGGCTGTAGAGCGATTCTGTTCTGAGTCGGCCGGAGGCGACACGGCACAAAGACCCGAATCGGCGGGGACGGCCGGATGGGCACTGAACTATCACTGACTTCACTGATGCCGTAAGCTGCCTTGGCGGTCTGTGTGGGGGGTGGCCGCCCCGTCCCGCAGCCGCGTGGCCCCGGTCCGGGGCAGGGGTGCCCACCGCGGGGGAAGAGAGAGGGACCGATGACTCAGATCGACGCAGTGCTGTCCATCACGGGCGAGGCCCAGATCACCGGCTCCGACGGCAGAACGTGGCGCGCCGCCTATCCCGATCTCGAGACGGCCCGCGAATCGGTCCACGCGACCGCCGTGGCCACCGCCGCCGAGATCGACGCGCCCGTGCATCTGAAGATCTCCGAACCGGCCGGCGAGCAGCGCCTGCTCGTCCACGGCAACGGCGAATTCGCCGTCGACGCCCCGCAGGGTTCCGCTGGCCCGTCCGGGTTCGAGGCGACCGGGTTCGACGCCTCCGGGTTCCCGCCGGCGCCCGCCCACGCCCCCGGTCACGCCTCGGTCCAGATCGATCCCGCGTCCGTCGCGCCCGCCTTCCCCTCGCACGCGCCCGCCCGGCCGGCGGCCTTTGAGGCTGCGTCCTTCGAGCCGGCTGCCTTCGAGCCTGCCGCGTCTGAGCCGGCGTCGTTCGAGCCGGCCTCCTTCGAGCCGGCGGTGCCGCAGTCCGTGCCCGCTCCTGCACCCGAGCCCGCGCCGACCCGAGACGGGGCCCGCGACGACGCCCGGGCCGAGGTGCCCCTGCGCGAGCGCCGCCGCCGTCCCACGGCCGCCGACTTCGCCGCCTCCCGGCCGGCCGTGCCGCAGAGCCCGGCGCGCGAGGGCTGGCAGGGCGCGATGAATACGCTTTCCGGCGGCGCCCTGCGGCTCGCGCCGGGGGACCGCGAGATGACCCGCCGCGAGTGGCGCGCCTCGGTGCAGCGGGGCCTGGCCGGCCACAAGTGCGTGGTGTTCGTGAACCTCAAGGGCGGTGCCTCGAAGACCACGAGCTGCTACCTCACGGCCGCAACCCTCGGCCGCGTCCGGGGCGGCAATGTGCTCGCCTGGGACAACAACGAGAACAAGGGCACGCTCGGCGACCGGGCCATGCCGGCCAGCCACGACCACACGGCCGCGGACCTCCTCGCGAACATCGACCGGTTCGCCCAGCCCTCCAACGCCCACGAGCTCGTCAACTACGTACGCGCCCAGGGCGAGAACAAGTTCCACGTCCTCGCCTCCCAGAACCAGGCCGGGGACAAGGAAGTGATCGACGGGAGCGCGTTCGTGCAGCTCCACACGGTGCTGCGGCAGTTCTACCACCTCGCGCTCGTGGACACCGGCAACGCCTCCACCGCCGGGACCTGGCAGGCCGCGGTGGAGATCGCAGACGAGATCGTGCTCGTGGCGATGAACAAGGAGGACTCGTCCAAGACCCTCGCCGCAACCGTGGACACCCTCGTGGACATGGGCTTCGCGGACAAGCTCAGCCGCGGCATCCTCCTGGTCACCCAGCCCGCCATCCCTTCCAAGAACCGCAAGGCCCGGGCCGTCGCGAACGAGGAGCGGCTGGCCCGCATCCGCGAGCACTTCGGCCACTACGTGCGCAAGATCGTGGTCGCCCCGCATGACGAGGCCCTGGACGACGGCGCCGACATCATCTTCGAGAACCTCGCCCCGGAGACGCAGGAGGCCTACCTCGAGGCGACCGCCGCCATCGTCGACGGACTCTGACGCGCCGCCGGAGCCTGCAGCCGCGCGCCGGCTCTCCGGCGGCCGACGACGGCGGGCGGCGGCCCGCCGTCGTCCGTCACCTCTCGATCTTGGCGCTCGCGCGGAGCGTCTCGAGGGGGATGTGCGCCGTGGCCCGCTCGATCTGGGCCGCGATGCCCCGCAGCGTGGGCAGGTGGCGCAGCATTCCGGGTGCCTGCGAGGACAGGACCACGATCCCCAGGCCCGCGCCGATCCGGCCCGTGTGGAACACCGGGACCGCGAGGGAGGCGGAGCCCAGGCGCACCTCCTCGGCCGTGGTGGCGTATCCCTGCTCGCGGATCTGCACGAGTTCCTCGGCGAGCCGCGCCGGATTGACGTGCGTGAACGCCGTGGGCTGTTCGAGCTGCCGGTTGAAGTAGGCGTCGCGGACCCAGTCCTCCTCGAACGCGAGGATCACCTTGCCCACCGCCGTGGCATGCATCGGGAGGCGGCCGCCCACCCGGGAGGCACGCGGCACCCGCTTGGTGCCGTAGATCCGGTCGATGTAGAGGACCTCGTAGCCCTCCCGGATGGCCAGGTGGGACGTCTCGCCGGTGAGGGAGAACAGGTCCTGCAGGTAGGGGCGGGCGGTGTCGCGCAGGGCGCGGCCGGCATTCTGTCCCAGCTCCCAGAGGCGGATCCCGAGCTGGATGCGTCCCTGCGGGTCGCGGGCCAGGGCGCCCGAGTCGACGAGCTCGCCCACCAGCCGGTGGGTGGTGCTCAGGGGGAGGTGCGCGGCCTCGGCCAGTTCGGACAGGCTCAGCGACCGGCGCCCGGACTCGAACGCGAAGAGGATCGCGAGCGCCTTGGACGTCACGGTGCGGCCGGGCTCGCTGCTGCCGCCAGCCATCCGCGCCTCCTCGCCCGCCTGCCCGCCTAGCTCTCCGCTCGCCCCTCGGGGCGGCCCTGCCCCGCCGGAATCCAGCGCCGGCGCGGCTACGGCAACTCTAGCGCTGCCCGCTCGGGCCAGAGGTTGGCCGATTCGACCGCCGCGAGGCCGCGGGCGAGCGACCGCGCGGCGTCGGTGAACAGGTGCCCGGTTACCCGCGAGGCACACAGGCGCAGCGCCTGCCCGCGGTCCAGCCCGAACCAGTCCATCACCGTGTCCAGGCCGTGCGGGGTGAGCCGCCAGGTCTTGTCCGCATCCTTGACGATCGCGTCCTCGATCGAAAGGGCCTCGCGGCGCGAGTCATGCCCATCGATGATCTCCACGATCCGGGCCGCCCGCTCGTCCGGGACGCCCGCTGCGGCGAGGATCCCCTCGGCGAGCCGGGCGCCCTCCTTCTCGTGCAGCAGCACGAGGTCCGGCCGGCCGCCGCCGGGGGCGATGGCCTCGAGCACCTCGCCCGGGGGCACCGCGGACCAGCCGGTGTCGTGCAGCATGATCGCCGGCAGCACCACGCCGGCATCGGCCTCGGGGTAGGCCGCGAGCAGCGACCGGGCGATCGCCACCGCGTAGAGCGTGTGCGCGTCGTTGCTGCGCACCCCCAGGTGGACCACCGCGCGCGGCCAGATCTGTGCCAGTTCGAGGCCGAGCCGGTCCCCGAGCCCGGTGTCCAGCCCGAACACGCCGTCCGCTTCGGCGGGGATGGACGCGCTCACGTCGCGCCCCACATGGTTGGCGGTGGCGGTGCGTTTGGGACCCATGGGACCAGTGGATCCCGGGGGCCGTGGGCCGCGCCACGGGGGGCTTCCGCTGGGTGGAAGGGGTGCTGTGGCGCGTGGTTCCAGGACGCTATGAGGGGCAGGCGCCGGGCATATCGACACAACTCGGCGGCTCCTGCGGCGGATCGCGGCGGATCTGGCCACGAGTTGTGTCGAAATGCCCGGGGCTATGCACCCCGCTCCTCGGCCTCCACAACGGAGACCACGGCCAGGAAGCCGCGGCCGCTCACCGTCGGAGCAGGTTCGCCGCCGACCAGGGTGTCGTAGCGCGCGAGGGGAGTGGCGCCGTCGTCCGCGGCTGCCCCGCCGGCGTCCCCGTGGAGCGCGGCCACGGCATCGCCCTGCAGGAGGACGCCGAGCTGGCCGGGGCCGAGCGGCAGGGCGCGCTTCTTCGACAGCTCGAGGATGGTCACGTAGCCCGAGCAGGCGCCGCGGCGGGTGATGAGGTTGAGGTCGCGGATGGGGCCCGTGGGGAGGGCTGCGTTGGCGGGGGCAGCGCCGTCGAACCTCAGCGGGCGGTAGCGCTCGAGACCGTGCTCGCGCCCGTCCACCGTGAGCACGAGCAGCTCGCCCTCGATCACCGTGAGGACCCGGTCCATCCCCTCGAAGGCCGAGAACTGGCCGGCGCGCTCCACCTCCGCGATGCTGAGCCGCCAGTCCCAGTCCTCGGGGGAGTCCTGGCGGTCGCCTGCTGGGACGCCGCCGCGGGCGATCTCGACCGTGGTGCCGCCGCCGTTGCGCCAGCGGGTGGGCGCGAGATCGGCGAAGCGGATGATGTGCGGGGGCATGGGCGTCCTTCCGTCGGTGCTCCTAGGCTACGGGGGCGCCCGTGCCGGGCCGCGGGTGTGGGGCCCGGCCGCGGCCTAAGCTGGGTGCCATGAGTGCCGCCCCGAGCTTCCCGAAGGCCCTCGGCCCGCGCGTGGGCGAGGCGGTGCGCACCCTCACTCCCGGGTACTTCGCGCTCACGATGGCCTCCGGGATCATCTCCGTGGGGCTCGAGCTCGAGGAGATCCACTGGCTCTCGGCCCTGCTGCTCGCGCTCTGCGGGGCCTCCTACGCGGTGATCCTGGTCCTGAGCTTGGCACGGCTGGCGAGGTTCCGTGCCGACATGTCGCGGGACTTCATGGACCCCGGGCGGGCGTTCGGGTTCTTCACCTTCATTGCCGGGACGAACGTGCTCGGTGTCCGGCTCGGCATGACCGGCTGGCTGGGCGCGACGGCTGCGCTCCTCGCCGTGGCCGCGGCCGCGTGGGCGGTGCTCGGCTATGTGGTGCCGTGGACAGCGGTGCTGGGTCGGGAGGAACGCCCGGTTGTCCGGCACGCGAACGGGTCCTGGTTCATCTGGTGCGTGGCGAGCCAGTCGGTGGCGGTGGCCTCGGCGTCGGTCGAGCAGGCGGCCGGGGATGACTGGCGCCCCGCGCTCGCCCTCATCGCCGTGGTGGCCTGGTCGGTAGGGCTCATCCTGTATGCCGCTGTGGGCATCTTCGTGTCGCTCCGGCTCATGACGTACCCGATCCGGCCGGAGGACCTGCGGCCGAACTACTTCGTGGCGATGGGTGCCATGGCGATCAGCGTTCTGGCCGGGGCGCGGATCGCCGAGATGGCGGGTGCGCCGATGGTCGACGCCACGCGCGGCCTCGTGGCGGGGGCGTCCGTGGTGTTCTGGGCCTTCGCCTCCTGGCTCTTCCCGGTGCTCCTCGCCGCCGGATGGTGGCGGCACCTCGTGCACCGCGTCCCCCTCGCGTACGAGCCGGGCCTGTGGAGCGTGATCTTCCCGCTCGGCATGTATGCCGTGGCCGGCATCTACCTTGGCCGGGCGGACCGGCTGCCCATCGTCGAGTTCATCGGCCGGGCAGAGCTGTGGGTCGCCGTGGCCGCGTTCACGGCGGCGTTCGTCGGGATGCTCTGGCACCTGTGGTCCACCCTCGCCCGGCCTCGGACGCCCCGCCCCGTCTGAGTGTCACCTCCTTTGGGTCAGCTTCTGAGTGTCACCTCATGTGACTCCCAGAAGGTGCTCTCCAGAAGCTGCCCTTCAGGAGCTGACCTTCAGAATCCGTGGGACCATTGAACGGAATCGGTCAGGAGTGAGAGAGCGGAGCCATGGCCAACTCGGCATCGGGGGACTCGGTGGTGGACCGCGTGGTGCGCATCCTCGAGGCGTTCCCCGAGGGCGTCAGCTCCCTTCCTCTTGGCGAGCTGGCAGCCCGCGCGGGCCTGCCGCTCACGAGCGCGCACCGCCTCGTCAACCAGCTGGCCGGCCACCGCCTCCTCGAGCAGGCGCCCGGCGGCAAGGTCCAGCTCGGGCTGCGGCTCTGGGAGCTCGTGAACCGCAACTCGCCCACGCTCGTGCTGCGCCAGGCCGCGCTGCCGTTCATGGACGACATCCATCAGGTCCTCAACCAGAATGTGAACCTCGCGGTGCTCCAGGGGGACGACGTCCTGTTCGTCGAGCGCCTCTCGCGCCGCGGCTCCGTGGCGAACCGGGCCAAGGTGGCCGGGCGCATGCCCGTGCACGTCTCCTCGGCAGGTGTGGCGCTCATGTCCGCCCAGCCGCCGCACGTCCAGGCCGCCTACCTCGCGCGCTTCCGCGATCCGGCCGGCAAGGCGACCACCGAGCACGTGCGCCAGCTCCTCGCCGCTGCCGCGACGCACGGGTACGCCGAGCTCGCCGGCGTGGTCGATCCCGACACGTGGGGCATTGCCGTCCCCATCTACGACCGCCAGCGGCGCGCGGTGGCGGCGATCGGCGTCGTCGTGCCCCTCGCCGAGGTGCGGATGCAGCAGCTGGTGCCGCCCCTCAAGACGGCGGCGCGGGGGATCGGGCGGCAGCTCGGCACGCCGGGCGAGTAGGGCCGCCGGGCGCACGACGCCGAGACGTCGACTCTCGTTTTCGACTCGCCGTTCCGATCAACGGAATCGGAGTTCGCGGCGCGAGCGAGCGGCGTCACACTCAAGGGAAACGCACGCCGCAGCGGATCCCGCCGGCCCAGTGCTCCACGACCCCGAAAGGAACGATCATGGGCGATCGCACCGTCATCACCACCCAGGTGGCCATCATGGGCGCAGGGCCCGCCGGCCTCATGCTCTCCCACCTCCTGCACCAGGCCGGGATCGAGAGCACGGTCGTGGAGATCCGCAGCCGCGAGGAGATCTCCGCCACCATCCGCGCGGGCATCCTTGAGGCCGGGTCCGTGGACCTGCTCGTCAACTCCGGCGTGGACAACGTGCTCCGCAACGGCCACGAGCACGAGGGCACCGAGTTCCGCGTCAACGGCGTGGGCCACCGCATCGACTTCAAGGGCCTCGTGGGCCAGTCCGTGTGGCTGTACCCGCAGAACGACGTGTTCGACGACCTTGCTGCCCGTCGCGAGGCCGACGGCGGCGACGTGCGCTACTCGTGCTCCAACACGGACGTCTACGACCTCCTCGGCACCCCCAAGGTCTACTTCACGGACGCGGACGGCGCCGACTTCGAGCTGCGCGCCCAGATCCTCGTGGGCGCCGACGGCTCGCGCTCCTACTGCCGCCACCAGATCCCCGAAGCCAGCCGCAAGACCTACTTCAACGCGTACCCGTTCGCGTGGTTCGGCATCCTCACCGAGGCCCCGCGCAGCTCCCCCGAGCTCATCTACGCCAACTCGGCCCACGGCTTCGCGCTCATCTCCCAGCGCACCGACACCGTCCAGCGCATGTACTTCCAGTGCGACCCCACGACGAACCCCGCCGACTGGACCGACGAGCAGGTCTGGGAGCAGCTGCGACTGCGGGTCAACGGCAACGGGTTCGAGCTCAAGGAGGGCCCGATCACCGACAAGGTCGTGCTGCCGTTCCGCTCCTTCGTGCAGGCCCCCATGCGGCACGGAAACCTGTTCCTCGCCGGCGACGCCGCCCACACCGTCCCGCCCACCGGCGCCAAGGGCCTCAACCTCGCGCTGCACGACGTCAAGCTCCTCTTCGAGTCCCTCGACTCGTACTTCAAGTCCGGCTCGACCGCGCTCATCGACACCTATTCGGACCGCGCGCTCGACCGCGTCTGGAAGGCCCAGTACTTCTCGTACTGGATGACCACGCTCCTGCACACCGTCCCGAGCGAGGAGAACCACGACTTCTTCCGGGCGCGCCAGCTCGGCGAGCTCCGCTCGCTGCTCGAGTCCGAGCATGGGCGCGCCTACATCGCCGAGTGCTACACGGGGTGGCAGGGCAAGTAGCCGCGCGCCGCCCACCCGCGGGAGGTGGCTCCCAGGAGCTGACTTTCAGGAGGTGACCCTCAGAATCTGGGGGTCACCTCCTGCGCGTTGCGGCCGGACGCTGCAGCCCCGGCGAGGGGCCGCGGGCGAAGATGGGTCCATGACCAACCCTGCCCCGGACCTCACCGACGAGCCCTCCTTCTACCTCGACAAGTCAGATCCCACGTCGTGGAAGGCCCTCAACGCCCTCACCCTCGCCGTGCGCAAGGCGACGGACGACGCCGGCCTGCCGCGCGCCGTCGTCGAACTCGCCTCGGTGCGGATCTCGCAGATCAACGGCTGCGCGTACTGCCTTGACCTCCACGGCCGCCTCGCGGTCGAGGCGGGCGTGCCCGAGCGGAAGCTGCACGTGCTCCCGGCATGGCGCGAGGCCGGGCTGTTCACGGTGCTCGAGCGGGCCGCGCTCGACGTTGCCGAGGCCGTCACGCTCCTCCCCGACGACGAGGAGCGGCTGAACACCCTGGCCAAGGCGCGGGCCGAGCTCGGCGATGCCCGTTTCTCGGCGCTGGCCTGGGCCGCGGTGACGATGAACGCGTTCAACCGGGTCTCGATCGTGAGCCGGCACAAGGTCCAGCCCTAGCCCTTCCTCCCCGGCGATCGGCCGTTCGTGGTCCCACCTCTTGTTCTCCGACCTTCAACGATATATCGTTGAGTATCGATCACGAGAGGAGAACCACCATGCGTTCCCATCACCATCACGACGCGCTGCACCACCACGACGGCCCTCGCGGTCCGCGCCGGGGCTTCGGCCCGGGCGGATTCGGACCAGGAGGCTTCGGCCCCGGAGGCCCCGGGGACTTCACGCCCGGCGGCCCGGGCCCGGGCGGCATCGGCTTCGGCCACGGGTTCGGCGGCCACGGCTTCGGCCCGGGCCACCACGGACCGGGCGGCCACGGTTTCCCGCCGGGCTTCGGACCGCGCGGCGGCCGCAGGGCGAGCCGCGGCGACGTCCGGGCGATGATCCTCTCGCTCCTGTCCGAGCAGCCGCTCACGGGCTACGGGATCATCCAGGCCGCGGGAGCCAAGACCAACGGGATCTGGAAGCCCAGCCCCGGGTCCGTCTACCCCACGCTGCAGCAGCTCGTCGACGAGGAGCTCGTCGAGCAGGTGGGCGAGGGCAAGCGCACCGAGTACGCCCTGACCGAGGCCGGCCGCGCCTACGTCGCGGACCACGCCGAGGAGCTCACCAAGGCCTGGGAGGCCGCGCCCGGAAGAAGCGAGGCCACCGAGGCGTTCATGGAGAGCGTGGGCAAGTTCATGGGTGTGCTGCACCAGTTCCGCTCGGCCGCCACGGACGAGCAGCGCGCGCAGGCTGCCGCGAAGATCGACGAGGCCCGCAAGGCCCTCTACCTGATCCTTGCCGAGGACTAGCCAGGACGGCCCGATCCTCTCGGGGCGAACACGGATCGCTTGGGCTACGCGGGAACCGGGCGGAAAGTAGGAGCATGTCACAGATGCCACCACCCTGGCGGGGCGGCGGCCCCGTGGTCCGCGGCCGCGTCTCGGCCGCGGACGCGGCGCTCCAGCGCAAGCTCAACGCCGAGGCGCCGAAGATCCCGCACCTCTTCGGACGCATCGCGGAGCTGTTCCGCCCGCACCGCGTTTCGCTCGTGCTCACGGTGGTGCTCGTCCTGGCCTCCGCGGCGCTCTCCGTCGCGCCGCCGCTGCTGACCCAGCGGATCTTCGACCAGGGCCTGTTCCCCGCCGGCGGCCACCCGGTGCTCTCCGTTCTCGGGGAACTCGTGGCCCTCATGGTGGGCGCCTACGTGCTCTCGGCCCTGCTCGGGGTCTGGCAGACGTACCTCACCTCGACGGTCGGCAACGCCGTGATGGGCTCCCTGCGGGTGCGCCTCTTCACACACCTGCAGTCCATGGAGCTCAGCTTCTTCACCCGCACCAAGACCGGCGTGATCCAGTCGCGCCTGCAGAACGACGTCGGCGGGGTCGCCACCGTGCTCGCGAACACCGTGAGCGGGGTCGTCGGCAACGTCGTGACCGTGATCGCGGCCTTCGTGGCGATGGTCGCGCTCAACTGGCAGCTCACGCTCATCGCCGTGGTGCTCATGCCGTTCCTCGTGGTCGCGCAGCGCCGGGTCGGGCAGGTCCGCGCCCGGATCGCCACGAAGACGCAGGAGTCCCTCTCCGACATGACGGCGATAACCCAGGAGTCCCTGAGCGTCTCGGGGATCCTGCTGTCCAAGAGCTTCAACCGCCAGCCGGACGAGATCGGCCGGTACTCCGCCGAGAACAGCAACCTCGTGCGGCTGCAGATCCGCCAGGCCATGAGCGGGCAGTACTTCTTCGCGCTCGTGACGATCTTCATGTCCTCGATCCCTGCGATCGTCTACCTCGTGGCCGGGCTGCTGCTGACGGGGGGAGCGGGGCCGCTCGGCACCGAGGCGATCACCGCCGGAACCGTCGTGGCCTTCACCAACGTCCAGGCGCGCCTCCTCTTCCCGCTCATCGCGCTCATGCGCGTGGCCCTCGACCTGCAGACCTCCGGCGCCCTGTTCGCCCGCATCTTCGAGTACCTCGACCTCAGGCCCGCCATCGCCGACGCACCCCACGCCGCACCCCTGCCGGATGGGGCGCCCCGCTTCGGCGAGGTGGCGTTCAGGGACGTCACGTTCCGCTATCCCGACGCCCGCGGCGAGGACCGGGCCACTCTGGACGAGGTCTCGTTCACGATCGAGCCCGGCCAGTACGCCGCGTTCGTCGGCCCGAGCGGTGCGGGCAAGACCACCGTCTCCTACCTCATCCCGCGCTTCTACGAGGCGAGCTCCGGCGCCGTCCTGTTCGCGGGCCACGACGTGCGCGACCTGCAGCGGGAATCCCTGGTGAGCCATATCGGCGTCGTGAGCCAGGAGACGTACCTGTTCCACGCCTCGATCGCCGAGAACCTGCGCTACGCCAAGGCCGATGCGACGCTCGGGGAGCTCGAGGCAGCGTGCCGGGCGGCCAACATCCACGAGACGATCGCCTCGTTCCCCGACGGGTACGACACGGTGGTGGGGGAGCGCGGCTACCGGCTCTCGGGCGGGGAGAAGCAGCGGATCGCGATCGCGCGCGTGCTGCTGAAGGACCCCGAGGTCCTCATCCTCGACGAGGCCACGAGCGCCCTCGACACCATCTCCGAGCGCGTGGTCCAGCAGGCCCTCGACGCCGCCTCGCACGGCCGGACCACGATCGCGATCGCTCACCGGCTCTCCACCGTCGTGGGCGCCGACGTCATCTACGTGGTCGACCGCGGGCGCATCGTCGAGCACGGCACCCACTCGGAGCTGCTCGCCGCGGACGGCGCCTACGCCCGGCTCTACCGTGAGCAGGCCTCGGCGCCGTCCCCGGCCCGACAGCCCTGAGACCCGCGTCTCCTCACTGCAGCGCCCAGGACGGATCAGCGCCCTGAGCCTCCTCGGCCCAGCCCCGCCTGAACGCCTCGGTTCCGCGCAGCGGGCCCAGATGCCGGTCCGCGAGGATCGCGTCGAAGGGGTGCGGGACCACGCCGAGGGAGTGACGCACGACGGCGGCCCTCGCCTCGAGCGCGCCGGCGCGCCCCGCGTCGCCGGCGGCTGCAGCGGCGTGGGCGAGGACTTCGGCCGTCTCGGCGAAGCCCCACCGGTCATCAGCTGCCTTGACGATCGCGAGGCTCTCCTCGAGGTCTTCCCGCGCGGCGGCCGGGCTGCCGGCCAGGAGCCGGACTGCGGCGAGGTGGCGCAGGGCCCGGGCCCGGTAGGTGTCGTCGCCCAGCTCGGCGAACCGGTCCCGGGCTTCGGCGAACCGGTGCGAGGCCTCGTCCAGCCGGCCGATGTGCGTGAGGCCGGCGCCGTCATTGAGCGTGGAGACGGCGAGGATCCAGGGGGCCGCGAGCTCCCGGGCGGCGTCGAGTGCCTCGGTGAGCAGGCCGCTGGCGCGGTCGAGACGCCGGTCCGCGAGGGCGATCATGCCGTGCAGCGTGAGCGCGTTGCGGCGTTCGCCGATCGCTCCGCTTGCCTCGGCGAGGGCCGCGAGGGCGTCGGCGTGGATCCGGGCCTCGGCCACGTCGCCCTGGTGGTAGGCGAGCCAGCTGGCGCCCCACCGCGCTGTGGCGGCGAGGGACGGACTGGCGTCCCCGGGGCTCGCCAAGGCCGAGCGGAGCCAGGCGCGGCCTTCCGAGAAGCCGCCGTGCCACAGCCAGAACATCCAGAGCGAGGTCGCGAGGCGCAGCGCGTCGCCGCCCCGGCCCAGGCTCCGGAGCCTGTCGAACGCGAGCCTCAGGTTGCCGAGGTCGGCGGCAATCTCCCGGTGGACACGGTGCTGGTCCGCGTGCCGCATGGCGGAGGAGGCGGCTCCGGCGGCGTCGAGGAACCAGGCGCCGTGACGGTCCCGCACGGCGTCCTCGTGGCCGGATGCTGCGAGCGCGGCCGCAGCGAACTCGCGGACGACGTCGAGCATCCGGTACCGCCCGTGCTCGGCCGTCGGCTCGGGCGCGCCCACGAGGCTGTGGTCGACGAGGTCGCTCACGAGGGGCACCGGATCGGTGCCGAGCACCTGGCCGGGGGCCGCCAGTGTCCAGCCGTCGAAGACGGCGAGCTCGGCCATCGCCGTCTGGGCGCGTGCCCCGAGCAGGCCGTAGCTCCATTCGACCGTGGCCTCGATCGTGCGGTGCCGGGCGTCGTCGTCAACGAGGCCACCTGTGAGGACGGACAGCTGGCTGTCCAGACGGTCGCGCAGATCAGCGAGGCCGAGGTGCGCCACGCGCGCCGCGGCGAGCTCGATGGCGAGCGGGACGCGCTGCACCCGCGCGCAGATCTCATCCACGAGCGGCTCTGAGCCGGCGAGATCCAGGGCCGGCCGAGCGGCGGCCGCGCGCTCGGCGAACAGCTCGCGGGCGGGGGCCGGCCCGAGCGGCTCCACCGGGACGAGGCGCTCGGCGCCGAGCCGGAGCGGCGCTCGGCTCGTGGCGAGGACCGTGGCCGCGGGGCACCGCGCGAGCAGTTCGCCGATCAGCGGCACCGCGTCCGGCACCTGCTCGCACGTGTCGCACACGAGGAGCATCCTGCGCGCGCCGATCGCCGCACAGACCATGTCCACGACCGTCTTCCGCGAGGTGTTCGCCCCCACGGCCGTCGCGATCGCGAGCCCGGCGGACTTCGCGTCGTGGCAGCTGGCGAGCTGCACGAACGCTACGCCGTCGTCGAACGACGGCGCGCACTCGCTGGCCGCTGCAAGCGCCAGCCGCGTCTTGCCCACCCCTCCCGTCCCGATGAGGGTCACCAGCCTGGTCGAGGGCTCCGGCCGGAGGGAGACGATGCCGGCCAGAGCTTCGACCCGTCCGAGCAGCGGGGTTCGCGGCGCCGGGAGCGGGGCGAGCTCGCTGGCCGGCGCGGAGCGGCCTCGGGCCAGGGCTGCGAAGCCGTTGCGCGCGGTCCCGTCGAGGCCGAGGGCGGCGGCGATCCGGGTGGCGGTGCCGGGATACAGCCGGGTGCGCAGGCCGCGCTCCGCATCGCTCACGGCCCGGACGCTGATGCCCGCGCGCTCGGCGAGGCCCTCCTGCGTGAGCCCGGCGGCCAGACGCAACCGGCGGAGCTCGCGGGCGAGCTCGAGGTCCGCTCCCATGCGCCACCTTCTCCCTACGCCAAGGGTAGGGCCGTCCCGGGTATCGCGGGAGCCTGATCACCCGACCCCGGGGCGCCGACTCGGTGGGCTACTCGGTGGGTACCCGTCATGGCGACCGCGACCGGCGCGAGGGACCCTGAGGGCATCGCCCAACCCACCAAGGAGGATGCCATGTCCACCGAGACATCCCGCAGGCTCGTGGCCCGCTTCTACGACGAGGTGCTCAACGGCCGGCACCTCGAGGTCATCGACGAGATCGCCGCCCCCGACTACCTCGAGAACGATCCGCTTCCCGGCCAGGGAGACGGCCGGGAGGGGCTCCACGACCGCGTGTCGGCACTCGTCTCCGCGCTCGAGCCGCATTTCACGGTCGAGGACGTCATCGCCGAGGGCGATCGCATCGTCGTCCGCTGGCGCCATCGGGGGACCCACGTCGGAACGTTCCTCGGCGTCCCCGCCACCGGCAAGGCCTTCGACATCGCCGGCATCGACATCTACCGCGTCGCCGGGGACCGTCTCGCCGAGCACTGGCACGTCGTCGACCAGCTCGCCATGCTCGCGCAGCTCGGACTCCTGCCGGCCCCCGAGGGGGCGGCACCGTGAGCGCCGCACCCGTCAGATCGGCGAGCTCCACAGTGGCCATGCCGTCCGCTCCCGCGGCGGCCGCCCTGGCAGCGGAGGCGGACCGCCGGCTCGTGGAGCTCGAGCCGCAGCTCGTGCGTCTGCGGCGGGACTTCCACGCGCACCCCGAGCTCGGGTTCGAAGAGCACCGTACGGCCGCCGAGGTCGCTCGGCTCCTCGGCGACCTCGGGCTGTCGGTGAGGACCGGGGTCGGCCGCACCGGCGTCGTCGGGGACCTCGAGGGGGCTCCATCAGGCCCGCGCATCCTGGTCCGGGCAGAGCTGGACGCCCTCCCGGTCCGCGAGGCGCCGGGATCGGAGTTCGCCGCAGACGGGTCGGCCGCCCACCTCTGCGGCCACGATGCGCACCTGGCCGCGCTGCTCGGCGTCGCGACTGTCCTGGCTGCTCACCGGGACGCCCTCCCCGGCTCGGTGAGGTTTTGCTTCCAGCCCGCCGAGGAGCTCCTCGCCGGGGCCGCTGCCATGCTCGCCGACGGCGTGCTCGACGGCGTTGACGCCGCCCTTACCGCGCACGTCCTGGCCGCGCTGCCGTACGGGACCGTGGCCATCAACCCCGGTCCCGTCCTGTCCGGTGCTGACTTCTTCCGCGCAACCGTCTCGGGGGGAGCCGGCCACGCAGGCACTCCCGGCCAGTACGCCGACGCCGTCCTCGCCTCGGCCCACATCACGGCCGTGCTCCAGGCCCTCGTGGCCCGCGAGACGCCTGCCGGGGAGCTGCTCGTGGTCGGGATCGGCTCGGTGCATGGCGGAGACGCCGCGAACGCGGCGCCGGAAGACGTGGCCCTCCTCGGGAACGTGCGCTGGGAAGACCCGGCGGCGGGGGCGCGCGCTGTGCGGCGGGTCGGTGAGATCTTCTCCGGGGTTGCCGGGGCCCTCGGCTGCCGGGCGCGCGTGGAATGGACGGGGCATGCGCCGGTCCTGGCCAACAGCCCGCGGCTGGCCTCTGCAGTGCGGGCGGTGATCGAACAGGACGCTCTCGCGGAGATCGTCGAGATCCCGCCGCAGACCGCGAGCGACGACTTCGCGGAATTCTCCCAGAGGGTGCCTGGGCTCTTCCTCGGAGTCGGGTGCGGGGGCCCGGGACATGCCGCGCACCACCATCCCCGGTTCGACATCGATGAGCGCGCTGTCCTCGGGACAGCCCGCATCCTCTGCAGGGCGCTGCTCCGCCTGGTGGATCTGTGAACGGGCGGGCGAACCGCGCGGGTGGGGGACGCGCCGGCGTGCGTCTGCGAGCGGGCGGCGAGGGAGAGCGGAATCATAGTGGGGCGGCTGGAGGATGAACAAACGGACGTGGGATGATGGAAAGGATGACTTCCCCGACGCGACCCACGAACCCGGAAAGCCAGCCCGCCGCCAGGACTGCACCATTGCGCGCCCAGGAGCGCCCCCAGGTGCTGCCCACGGCCGAGGGCTGGGAGCAGCAGCGCACCGCCGAGGGCCGCCCGCTGCTCCAGTTCGCCTCCCCCCGCGTCAAGCAGCCCCCGCAGCACTTCGCGGACCTGAGCCTCGAGGACCGCCAGGCCAAGGTCAAGGAGCTGGGCCTGCCCGCGTTCCGCGCCAAGCAGCTCTCCACCCACTACTTCCAGCACTGGACCACGGATCCCGCGGCCATGAGCGACCTGCCCAAGGCCGGCCGCGAGGAGCTCGTCGGGGAGCTGTTCCCGCCGCTGCTGACCGAGGTCCGCCGCCTCAAGACGGACGACGGCAACACCATCAAGTTCCTCTGGCGCCTCTTCGACGGCGCCCTCGTCGAGTCCGTCCTCATGCGCTACCCGGGCCGCATCACCCTGTGCGTGTCGAGCCAGGCCGGTTGCGGCATGAACTGCCCGTTCTGCGCCACGGGCCAGGCCGGCCTGACCCGCAACATGTCCACCGCAGAGATCGTGGACCAGGTCGTGGCCGCCAACCGGCTCATCGCGGCCGGCGAGCTGGGCGTGAAGGAGCACGACGACGAGCGCGTCACCAACATCGTCTTCATGGGCATGGGCGAGCCGCTGGCCAACTACAAGCGCGTCATGGCTGCCGTGCACCGCTTCGTGGACCCGGTCCCGATGGGCCTGGGCATGAGCGCCCGCAACATCACCGTCTCGACGGTGGGGCTCGTCCCGGCGATCCGCAAGCTCGCCGACGAGGACCTGCCCGTCACCTTCGCCCTCTCCCTCCACGCGCCCGACGACGAGCTCCGCGACGAGCTCATCCCCGTCAACAACCGCTGGAAGGTCGACGAGGCCCTCGACGCCGCGCACGACTACTACGTCAAGACCGGCCGCCGCGTGAGCATCGAGTACGCGCTCATCAAGGACATGAACGACCACGCCTGGCGCGCGGCGCTCCTGGCCAAGAAGCTCAACCAGCGCGGCCGCGGCTGGGTCCACGTGAACCCCATCCCGCTCAACCCGACCCCCGGTTCGATCTGGACCTCCTCCGAGCGCCACGTGCAGGAGGAGTTCATCGAGACCCTCCGCGCCGCGGGCGTCCCCACGACCCTGCGCGACACGCGCGGCAAGGAGATCGACGGCGCGTGCGGCCAGCTTGCTGCCGCGGAGTAGGGGCCCGGTGAGCGAAGGGCGCAGCACCGGCCCGAGTTCCCCGGCGCACGACGCCGTCACGCACCCGGGTGGGCCCCTCGCCGTCGCCGGCTCCCGGCTGCGGGAGTTCGTGCACCAGCTGCTGTTCAGCATCGGGCCGGCGCGTCAGGACCACCAGGCGGCGCTCCGGGTCGCGGCAGGGCTGTTCATCCCGCTCATCGCCCTCGTGGTGCTGGGCCGGCTCGATCTGGCGATCTTCGCGAGCTTCGGCGCGTTCGCCGGGATCTACGGGCGCAACGAGCCGCACCGGGCGCGGATCGTGGCGCAGGTCCGCGCGGGCCTGCTCATGCTGGCCGTGATCCTCGCGGCCACGCTCACCGCCCGGCTGAGCCCCGGCGACCTCGTGAGCCCGTGGACCATCGTGGCCGGCACCACCATCGTGGCCTCGGCGTGCACCGTGGTGGTGGGCTACTGGAGACTGCGGCCGGCCGGTTCGCTGTTCCACATCTTCGCCTACGCGGCGATCGCCTCGGTCCCGCATCAGCCCCCGCTCGGACCGGCCATGCTCACGGCCGCCGGGACGGTGGTGCTCTGCCTGCTCATCGGCCTCTCGTCCCGCGTCCACCCCGCGCACCGCACGCCGCTCACGTGGGGCGCGGTCCGCGCCGCGTGGCGGGTGCGGCTCGGTGCCGAGGAGCGCCGGGCCCTGTGGCTCGAGTCGCTCGGCTACCTGGTCGCGGCGGCGGTCGCGGGGGTGGTCGCCACGATCGTGGGGCAGCTGCTCGGGTTCGGGCACAACTACTGGGCGATGGTCGCCGCTGTCGTGCCGCTCGTGGGCCACACGACCCGGCACCGCGTGGCCCGGGGCCTGCAGCGTGTCCTCGGCACGGTGGTGGGCCTCACGGTGCTCGCCGCGATCGTGGCGCTCCGTCCCGAGGCGTGGGCGATGGTCCTGCTCATCGCCGCCTGCCAGTTCGGGGCCGAGATGCTCATCGCCCGGCAGTACTTCCTGGCCCAGGTGTGCGTTACCCCGCTCGCCCTCATGTCCACGCTCCTCGTGGTGCGCGTGGACCCGCTGGACCTGCTGCACGACCGCTTCATCGACACGGTGATCGGCGCGGCGGTCGGCGTGGCCGTGGTGCTGGCTCCCAGTGCCTGGCGGCGGTTGCGGAGCCGGCCCGTCACGCCGTGACCGCGTGCACCCGCACCGGGGTCATGACCGGCTTGGCGTAGCAGACCGAGTCCGCCAGGTCCGCGTACGGGCCGAAGTTCGCGATGCGGCGGTAGCCGGACGCCTCGTAGAACATCTTCCCGTCGGGCTGGGCGGACCCGGCCTCGGCGAGCATGAGCGTCACGCCCGCCGCATAGGCCTCGGCCTCGAGCGCCACGAGGATCGAGCTCGCGATCCCCGCCCCCCGTGCGTAGGGGAGCACATAGACCCGCTTGACCTCGGCCGTGGTGCGCTCGACCCACCGCAGGCCGCCGCAGCCCAGCGGCTGGCCCGTGGCCCGCTCGTAGGCGACGAGGAACACGGCAGTGTCCGCGGCCGACGGCGGGTCCCCCGCCTCGTGCTCGTTGTGGCCGTAGCGGGCGTCGAGCTCCGCCTGCTGGGCGGCGCGCAGGTCGCGTCCCACGGGGTTGGACCACGGGACCAGCCGGATCGTCAGCTTGGGGTGGGTCTGCATGCCGCCTCCTTCATGAAGGGAATGCCCTGACGCTACGGGGCGTGTGTTTCGGCTCCATGACGGTGCTGTGAGGAATGTCGAACGGCTGGGTAAAGTCCGGTACACGAGAAGCAGAGCGTGGCGGGCGCCGGGCGCCCGCCAAGATGGAGGGGCCATGTCAGCTGGAGCACAGGTGCGCACGCGGGTGCGAGTGCCGCTCAGGTTAGCCGGCGGGTTCGCCGTCACGGCGGACGTCTTCACGTTCCGCGACCTCGTGGACGGCCGCGAGCACCTCCTGCTCGGCCTCGGCGACTGGGAGGGCGCGCTGCAGCGGGCGGGCGAGGGCGGCGAGCCCCCGCTCGTGCGGCCCCACAGCGAATGCCTCACCGGGGATGTGCTCGGCTCCGAGCGGTGCGACTGCGGGCCCCAGCTGCGCGAGGCCGTGGAGCGGATCTCCGCGGCCGGCGGGTTCCTGCTCTACCTCCGGCAGGAGGGTCGGGGGATCGGGCTGTACGAGAAGCTGGACGCCTACGCCCTCCAGGACCAGGGGCTCGACACCTACGCCGCCAACCGGGCCCTCGGCCGCGGCGAGGACGAGCGCGACTACGAGGCCGCCGCCCAGATGCTCCAGGCGCTGGGCTCCACGCGCATCAGGCTCCTGAGCAACAACCCGGACAAGGCCCTCCAGCTCGAGGCGCTCGGAATCCAGGTGGCCGAGCAGGTGCCCACCGCGGTGCATCTCTCCGCGAGCAACGTCCGCTACCTCAAGGCCAAGCGCGACCACACCTTCCACACCCTTGACCTCGCCGCGGCCGGCGACGTCGAGGTGGACTCCGCCTAGCCCCTGGCCAGGCCGGGCCCTGCCCTGGCCGCCGAAACCGACCGGCTTTCACCGGCCTCGGGCGCCGATGCGCGGCGTGTCCCCTCCCGACACGCGGCGTGGGCGCTGAAAGCAGGTCGGTCTTGGGCGGCGCCGGATTCCGGTCCCGTTCGCCGGTCACGGTCCGGCGCACGACGCCGGCCGCCGCGCCTCGAGCACGAGGCCGCGGCCGCCGTCGAACGTCACCCCCTGGAACGAGGCGCCCGAGGCGACCTGGCGGAACCCCAGGCCCACGTGCAGCGCGATCGAGGCCGCGTTGCGCGCGTTCGTGATGCAGTAGGCGGCGTCGGCGCGCTCCCAGATCCAGGCCAGCCGGGCCTCGGTGAGCGCGCGCCCGGCTCCGCGGCGTCGGGCGGCGGGGTGGACCACGATGCCGCCGAGGTAGTGGCCGGCCGGCGCCCCGCCGTCCGGCGCGGGGTAGACGTGGGTCTTGGCGCAGCCGAGCAGCCGGCCGTCGGCCTGCGCCGGGCCGGCCAGCTCGCCGTCGGCCAGTGCCCCGCCTGCCAGCGCCACGACGGCGATCCGGTCCGGCCGCGGGGCGAGGGCGGCGGCCGCCCAGTCGGGGCGCCCCGCGGCGCGGACCACGGCATTCACGGCCGCAAGGTCGCCCGGGACGGCGGGGCGCACCGCCCAGCTCCTTCGGTCCCAGCTCCTTCGGCCCCACCCCGAAGCCGCCCCGGCGTCCCCGGCCGCCCAGTCCACGGGCGTCAGCGCACGGCGCCGATCGCCTCGCCCAGCGCGCCGAGGACGAGCGTCACCGAGGCAGGGTTGGCGTTGGGGCCCATGAGCCCGATCCGCCAGACGGTGTCGGCGAACTCGCCCACCCCGGCACCGATCTCGATCGAGTACTGCTCGAGGAGGATCCGGCGCACGCGCGCGGAGGAGACGCCGTCCGGGACGCGCACGGTGGTCAGGCTCGGCAGGCGGCTGCCCTCGGCGGCGAACAGCTCCAGTCCCATGTCCTCGAGCCCCTCGCGCAGGGCGTCCGCGGCGGCCTCGTGGCGGGCCCACACGGTGGGCAGCCCCTCGGCGAGGATCCGGTCGAGCCCGGCCTCGAGCCCGGCGATCATGGTCACCGGCGCGGTGTGATGGTAGGTCCGGGTGCGGCCCTGGGCGGCGCCGACGTACCCGCCGAGCAGGCCGATGTCGAAGTACCAGGAGCGCGGCTCGCGGACCCGCCGCTCGAACGCGCGCTCGGAGACGGTGAACGGGGACAGGCCGGGCGGGACGCCGAGGCACTTCTGGGTGCCCGCGTAGCCGATGTCGACGCCCCACTCGTCCGCGAGGAGCTCGAGGCCGCCGATCGACGTCACGGCGTCGGCCAGCAGGAGCGCGTCCCCCTTGCCTGCCCCGAGGGCGGCGATGTCGGAGCGGACGCCCGTGGACGTCTCGGCGTGCACGGCCGCGATGATCTTCGGCGACGGGTGGGCGGCGAGGACGCGCTCGGCGTCGACCGGCTGCCCCCACTCGTGGTCCACGCGCACCACCTCGGCCCCACAGCGCCGGGCCACCTCGCACATCCGCTCGCCGAAGAGCCCGTTGACCGCCACGACCACCGGGTCGCCCGGCTCGACGAAGTTCACGAACGCCGCCTCCATGCCGCCCGAGCCGGTGGCCGAGACGGGCCATGTGCGCGCGTTCGCCGTGCCCCACACCTCGCGCAGCCCGGCCGAGACGCGGTCCAGCCGCTCGATGAACGCCGGGTCCAGGTGCCCGATCACGGGGAACGAGAGCGCGGCCATGACCTCCGGGTATGCGTTCCCCGGGCCGGGTCCGAACAGGTAGCGGAACGGCAGGATCTCCCTCATGCGCCCACCCTACCCACGGCGAGGCGCGACGTCGCCGGGCCGGGTCGCGGACCCGGCCCGGCGGCGTCGTGCGTCGGGGAAGGAGGTGAGGTCAGACGCGGGGGCCGGCGAGGTGCTCGAGCTCCACGGCGTCCTCCTCGTTCATGCTCACGTTGACCGTGCGGCGGAAGCCGCGGGTGATCACGAGCAGGCACACGGCGCCGATCCCGAGCCAGATGGCCCCGTACATCAGCGCGTCCATCTGCAGGTTCGCCCACAGGACGCCGGTCAGCACCATGCCGACCACGGGCAGCACGATGTTGACCAGGATCTCCTTCGGCGTGCGGATCTCCTTCTTGCGCAGCACGAAGAACACCACCACGGTCAGGTTCACGAACGTGAAGGCGATGAGCGCGCCGAAGTTGATCATCGAGGAGATGAACTCGAGCGTGAACGGGATCGCGAGGAGGGAGACGGCGCCGACGAACAGCACCGCGAAGGACGGGGTGCGGAACCGCGGGTGGACGAAGGAGAAGAACCGCGAGACGGGGCCGCGGCCGTTGCGGCCCATCACGTAGATCATGCGGGACACCGAGGCGTGCGAGGCGAGGCTCGAGGCCACCGTCGCGGCGAAGGCGGCCGAGGTGAAGAGGACCTTGAACAGCTCGCCGCCGACCTTGAGCGCCATCTCGGGCAGGGTGTCGTCGGTGTTGTCGAAGCCGTCCAGCGTGGGGAACACCGACTGGCCGAACCAGGCGGCGATGAAGAAGATGGTCCCGCCGATCAGCAGGGCCAAGACGATCGCCTTCGGCACGGTGGTGGCGTCCTTGGCCTCCTCCGTGTACATCGTGATCGCGTCGAAGCCGATGAAGGAGAAGCACACCACGGTCGCGCCGCTGATGACCGCGGAGGCGTCCACGCCGCCGTGGAAGAGCGGGGCCGAGCTGAACACCGCGCCGGTGCCGGTGCCGTGGGCGAGGGCGTTCCAGGCCAGGACCACGAAGGCGCCGATCAGCACGATCTCGAAGACCACGAGGATGCCGTTGATCTTCGAGGTCGAGTTCATGCTCCACAGGTTCATCGCGGTGATGATGACCACGTAGGCCACCACCCAGATCCACGAGGGCACGTCCGGGAAGAAGGACTCCATGTAGATGCGCACGATCACGGCGTTCACGAGCGGCAGGAGGAGGTAGTCGAGCAGGGACGCCCAGCCGACGAGGAAGCCCACGTTGGGGTGCATGGTCTCGGACGTGTACGTGTAGGCCGAGCCGGCCGAGGGGAAGAAGCGGGTCATGCGGCCGTAGCTGATCGCGGTGAAGACCATCGCGACGAGTGCCACGAGGTAGGCCAGCGGGACCACGCCGTTGGTCTCGCCGGAGACGATGCCGAACGTGTCGAAGACAGTGGTCGGGGTCATGTACCCGAGGCCGAGGCCGACGATGGCCCACAGGCCCAGCGACCGCTTGAGCGTGGAGGAGTTCTGGGACATCAGCAGTATTGTCCTTCGTGTGTGTCCGTCGTCACAAACGGCGGCGGACGGGTGGGGCCCGGGGCCGGGCTGGGGACAGTCACCCCTCGGGTGGAGGCTGTGCGCGTGGTGGTCAGGCGTGCGCCGGGGTGGCCGGCTGCTGCTGGGTGATGCAGTGGATCCCGCCCCCGCGGGAGAAGATGATCCGCGCGTCGACCGCGCTCACGTGCCGGCCGCGGTAGGCGTCGGCGAGGATGCGCAGCGCCTTCTCGTCGTGCGGGTCGTTGAAGGTGCAGGCCACGAGGCCGCCGTTGACGGCCACGTGGTTGATGTAGCTGTAGTCGACCCAGCCCTCGCCGTCGTGCAGCTGGGCCGGGGCCGGGACCTCGATGATGGTCCACGGCGTCCCGTCCGCGGTGCGCGAGGCGTGCAGGACCTCGAGGATCTGGCCCGTGACCTCGTGGTCCGGGTGCTCGGGGCTGTGCTGGACATGGACCAGGAGGGTGCCCGGGCTCGGGATCGCCGCGACCAGGTCCACGTGGCCCCGCGTGCCGAAGCGCTCCGAGTCCCGCGTGAGGCCGCGGGGGAGCCAGACGGCGTGGCGTGCGCCGATGGTGCGCTCGAGCTCGGCCTCGACCTGGGCCTTCGTGGCGCCCGGGTTGCGGCCCGGGTCGAGCTGGACGGTCTCGGTGAGCAGGACCGTGCCGCGCCCGTCGACCTGGATCCCGCCGCCCTCGTTCACGAGGCTGCTCGGGACGAGCTCTGCGCCCGCGGTCTGGGCGACCGTGCCGCCGATCCGGGCGTCGTCCTCCCACGAGGCCCAGTCCTGCTGGCCCCAGCCGTTGAACACCCAGTCGACGGCGCCGAGGCGGGCGGGGCCGCCATCTGCGGGGCCGCCATCTCCGGGGGTGCCGCCTGTGGGGGTGCCGAGGACGAAGCTCGGGCCCATGTCCCGGATCCAGGCGTCGTCGAGGGCCGCCTCCAGCAGGCCGACCCGCGGGTCGAGGTACGCCTCGGCGATCGCGCGGTCCTCGGGCCGGACCACCATGGTCACGGGCTCGTAGCGGCGCGCGGCGTGGGCCACGGCGGCCCAGGCCGCGCGCGCCTCGTGGGCGTCCTCGGCCGTCTCGCCGAGCGTGTATCCGCCGGAGGGCCAGGCCATCCACAGCCGCTCGTGCGGGTCGGTCTCCGCGGGCATCCGCCAGCTCATGCGCGCGCCCCTTCGAGCTGCTGCGTTCCTGCTGCCGAGGGGACCGCCGGTGAGCGGACCGCCGGTGAGCCGGACGACGCCGGTGCGTCGCCGCCGTCGTGCGTCCCGCCGGAGTGGGGTGCTGGCTCGGGCGAGCCGGGCCGGCCGGTGGTGCCGAACGGGTGCGCGGGGTCCACGGGCGCGGTGAGCGCGGCGTAGGTGTCCGGGCGGCGGGTGGTGAGGAACGGGAAGAGGGTGAGCCAGTCGCGGCGCGCGTCGAGGTCGAGGTCCGCGACGAGCACGGCCGAGCCCTCGCGCGGGGCGCGGGCCAGGATCCGGCCGTACGGGTCCGAGATGAAGGACGAGCCGTAGAAGGTCACGAGGCCCTCGGCGCCCCAGCGGTTCGGGACCACCATGAACGTGCCGTTGGCGATCCCGTTGCCCACGATCACCTGCCGCCACAGCGGTTCCGTGTCGAAGTCGGGGTGACCGGGCTCGGAGCCGATCGCGGTGGGGTAGGCGAGGATCTCCGCGCCCGCGAGCGAGTAGGCGCGGGCGAGCTCGGGGAACCATTCGTCCCAGCACGTCGGCAGGCCGAGGCGGGCCCCGCCGAGCTCGGCGGGGGAGTGGACGGGGTACGGGCTGCCCGCTTCGGGGCCGGGGCGGAAGAACCTGTCCTCGTAGTAGCCCTCGGTCACCGGGATGTGGAGCTTGTCCGTGGCGGCGAGGAGCCTGCCGTCGGGGGCCACGAGGATCGCGGTGTTGTAGCCGAGGGGGCCCCCTGCGGCGCCCCTGCGGTACAGGCTGGCGTGGACGCAGATGCCGTGGGCGGCGGCGGCGCGGCGGGCGAACGCGAGCGTGCGGCCGGTCTCGAGGTCCTCGGCGATGCTGCTGGGCGTGTAGCCGGGCAGCGTGTCCGCCGGGTAGCGGGAGAGCGTGAGCTCGGGGAGGAAGACGACCGCTGCTCCGCGGGCGGCAGCGCGGCGGATGCCCTCCTCGAGCTCGGCCTCGGTCGCCGCGGGGTCCTCGTGCCAGCGGTGCTGGACGACGCCGACGCGCAGGGGAGCGCGCCTCGGAGCGTCCGTTTCCGTGCGGGCCCACGACACCGGGGGCTGCAGGGCAAGGATCTCGTGCATGGAAGTCCTTCGGGGAAGTTGGGGGGTCTGAGATGACCCTGAGGGGGCGCGGGGTGAGCGCCTAAATGAATCGCGTTCGTTTATTAGAGCAGTGACCTGCGCCACGGTCAACCCTCCCTCCGACCCGGGGTCACGTCTCGCGCGACGCGGGGTCGGGTCCCCAGCGACTCAGGGTCACGTCTCGTGCGACGCGGGGTCAGGTCTCCCGCGACGCGGGGTCGGGTCCCCAGCGACTCGGGGTCACGTCTCGTGCGACGCGGGGTCAGGTCTCGCGCGACGCGGGGTCAGGTCTCACCGCCCGAGCTCGAAAAGGGCTCCTCGCGGTCCCCTAGACTCCGAGGCATGGAATCCCCCGACTCCCGCGAGGCGTCCACTCAGGCCGCGCCGCGCCGCCGCGGCCGTCCCCCGAGCCCTGTCCTCTCGCGGGGGAAGATCACGACGGCGGCGCTCGCCGTCGTCGCCCGGGTCGGCTACGAGGGGCTCACCATGGCAGCCCTTGCCCACGAGCTCAGGACCGCGCCGTCCGCGCTCTACAACCACGTGAAGTCCAAGGACGAGGTCCTCAACTGGGTCCAGGACGACGTCTGCGAGACGATCGACACTTCCGGCTTCGGCGCGGGTCCCTGGGACCTGGCGCTGACGCGGTGGGCCTACTCGTACCGCGAGGCCTTCGCGCCGCATCCCCCGCTCATCCCGATCATCGCGGTCTTCCCGGTGGCCGGCGCCCCGCACACCCTCGCGATGTACGAGCGCGTGGCTGCGGGGCTCCGCGATGGCGGATGGCCCGAGGACATGGTCGTCGATGTGATCGTTGCGGTCGAGTCGTTCGTCCTCGGTTCTGCCATGGATGTTTCGGCCCCGGAGGGGATCTTTGACGTCGGCGATCGCCCTGAGCTCGCGCCCACCTTCGCGGCTGCTGTTTCCGCGCGTCCGGCGAGGGGTGCCGCCTCGGCTGACACCGCCTTCGGCCTGGGGCTCAGCGCACTCGTCGCTGGTCTCCGGGGCACGCTGGCGGCGGTGCGCGCCACACGCGGCTGACCCCGCGTCTCGCGAGACGTGACCCCGCATCGGGTGGGAGGTGACCCCGCGTCGGGTGGGAGGTGACCCCGCGTCGGGTGGGAGGTGACCCCGCGTCGGGTGGGAGGTGACCCCGCGTCGGGTGGGAGGTGACCCCGCGTCGGGTGGGAGGTGACCCCGCGTCGGGGAGGGAGGGAGGGGTTGTGGGCCGCTTTCTAATGAACTACATTCATTTTGAAACCTCCCCCACATTCCCCTCCTGTCGAAGGAAGACCATCATGTCCCAGCCCCAGACCCCTGCCGCCCGGACCCGCGAGGCCGATGTCGTCGTCGTCGGTGCCGGCCCCGCCGGCCTCATGGCCGCCCGGACCCTCGCGAAGGAGGGCCAGCGCGTCGTCGTCCTCGAGGCCCGCGACCGCGTGGGCGGCCGCACCTGGAGCGACACGATCGACGGCGCGTTCCTCGAGATCGGCGGCCAGTGGATCAGCCCCGACCAGACCGAGCTCCTGGGCCTCGTCGACGAGCTCGGCAAGGAGACCTTCCAGCGCTACCGCGAGGGCGAGAACGTCTACGTCGCCCCGGACGGCACCCGCACGGTCTACGCCGGTGCGGACTTCCCGGTCTCCCCGGGCACCCTCGCCGAGGTCGAGCGCCTCACCGCCATCCTCGACGCCCTCGCCGCCGAGCTCGGCGCCGAGCAGCCGTGGGCCCACCCGAAGGCGCGCGGGCTCGACACGGTCAGCTTCCACCACTGGCTCCGCGGCCAGTCCGCCGACGAGGAGGCCTGCAACCTCGTGGGCCTCTTCATCGCCGGCGGCATGCTGACCAAGCCGGCCCACGCGTTCTCGGCCCTGCAGGCAGTCCTCATGGCCGCCTCGGCCGGGTCGTTCAGCAACCTCCTCGACGAGGACTTCATCCTCGACAGGCGCGTGGTGGGCGGCATGCAGTCCGTGAGCGAGGCGATGGCCGCCGAGCTCGGCGACGCCGTGGTCCTCGGCGCCCCGGTCCGGACCCTGGAGTGGGAGGGGAGCGAGGGCGGGATCGGCAGCGTCACCGCGACGGCCGACGGCGGCACCGCCGGCCGCGTCACGGTCACCGCGCGCCGGGCGATCCTCGCGGTCCCGCCCACGCTCTACAGCCGCATCTCCTACGTCCCGGCCCTGCCGCGGCGCCAGCACCAGCTGCACCAGCACCTCTCCATGGGCCTGGTCATCAAGGTCCACGCCGTCTACGACCGCCCGTTCTGGCGCGAGGCCAAGCTCTCCGGCACGTGCTTCGGCGCGGACCAGCTCGTCCAGGAGGTCTACGACAACACGAACCACGGCGACTCCCGCGGCACCCTCGTGGGCTTCGTCTCGGACGAGAAGGCGGACGCGGTGTTCCGCCTCTCGCCCGAGGAGCGCAGGGCCGCGATCCTCGCCTCGATCGCCCACTACCTCGGCGACGACGCCCTCACCCCGGAGGTCTACTACGAGTCGGACTGGGGCTCGGAGGAGTGGACCCGCGGCGCCTACGCGGCGAGCTTCGACCTCGGCGGCCTCTCCCGGTACGGCGCGGACCAGCGCACGCCGGTCGGCCCGATCCACTGGGCCTGCTCCGACCTCGCGGCCGAGGGGTACCAGCACGTGGACGGCGCCCTGCGCATGGGCCGGCGCGCCGCGGAGGAGGCCATCGAGGCGCTGTCCCCGGCGCTCTGACGGGGCCCCGCTCTGACGCGGGCCCCGCTCTGACGCGCGTCAGCGGGCACGCACGGCACCGGTGATGTGCCACGCGAGGCCCCGGTGCGCGTACACCGGGTCGAGCCCGTGCCGGCGGACCACGTCGACCATCGCCGCGGGGTCGTGGGTGTAGCCCCGGTACGTCTTGCCCGTGGCGCGCATGAAGGCGTTGACGGCCGTGAATCCGGCACGGTGGAACAGGTTCCGCGGCGGGTAGCTGAACACGAGCGCGCGCCGCGCGTGCCGGGCCGCCGCGCCGAGGAGCTTGACGTAGTCGGGGTAGCAGCACACGACGCGGTGGAGGATGACGACGTCCGCCGGCCCGACGGCGTCGGGCGTCTCCGCGATGTCCACCCCGAGGCGGCGCGAGACGCGCCCGCCCAGCCCCGCCCGTTCGACGAGCCGCTCGGCGTTGGACTCGTAGGCGTCGGAGAGCTCGAGGTTCTCGGTGCGGCCGGCCCCGCGCTTGAGGAGCTCGAGCTGGATCTCGCCCACGCCGCCCCCGATCTCGAGGACGCTCGCACCCTCGATGCCGGTGCCCGCCAGGAAGTCCACGATCCGCTGTTCGACGGGGCGCAGGCCCTTCCGCTCGTAGCGCCTCGTGATGCTGCGGGAGAAGGACGGGGTGAAGACCGCGCTGTACCTCGTCGGGTCGGTGTTCCCGGGGCCGGGCCCGCAGCAGCCGGACATGGCTCCAGTATGCGGCACCGTTGACGCGCGCGGGATGGGCGGAAAGGCTGGGCCCATGGCAGATCAGACGGTCCAGGCGGACGTGTGCGTGGTGGGGGCCGGGCTCGCGGGACTCGTGGCGGCGGTCGAGGCCGCGGACGCTGGCCGGGAGGTCGTGGTCCTCGACCAGGAGCCGCCGCAGTCGCTCGGCGGGCAGGCGCACTGGTCCCTCGGCGGGCTCTTCCTCGTCGGCTCGCCCGAGCAGCGGCGCATGGGTGTGCGGGACTCGCTCGCCCTGGCCAGGCAGGACTGGTTCGGCTCCGCCCAGTTTGACCGCCCCGAGGACTACTGGCCCCGGCTCTGGGCCGAGGCCTACCTGGACTTCGCAGCCGGCGAGAAGCGCGCGTGGCTGCACGGCATGGGCGTGCGCTTCTTCCCGGTGGTGGGCTGGGCCGAGCGCGGCGACGGGCGCGCGGACGGCCACGGCAACTCCGTGCCGCGCTTCCACCTCGTCTGGGGCACCGGCCCCGGCGTCCTCGCGCCGTTCGTCCGCCGCGCCCGGGCGCACGCAGACGCCGCCCGCATCCGCTTCCTGTTCCGGCACCGCGTCGACGAGGTGGTGACGCACGACGGCGCCGCGACCGGCGTGCGCGGAGCCCGACTCGCGCCGTCGGACGCCGAGCGCGGGACGGCGAGCGGCCGGCGCGTGGTGGGGGAGTTCGAGGTGGAGGCGGGCGCGATCGTGATCGCCTCCGGCGGGGTCGGCGGCAACCACGACATGGTCCGCAGGCTGTGGCCCGAGCGCCTCGGCACCCCGCCGCGCACCATGGTGGCGGGTGTGCCGGCCCACGTGGACGGGCGCATGCTCCCGATCGCCGAGGCGGCCGGTGCGCGCGTCATCAACGGCGACCGCATGTGGCACTACACGGAGGGGCTGCGGAACTGGAATCCGGTGTGGGAGAACCACGGGATCCGGATCCTGCCCGGTCCCTCCTCGGTGTGGCTCGACGCCCTGGGCAGGAGGCTGCCGGCGCCGCTGTTCCCCGGGTTCGACACCCTAGGGACGCTCAAGCACCTGCGGGCCACGGGGTACGACTACTCGTGGTTCGTGCTCACGCAGTCGATCATCGAGAAGGAGTTCGCGCTCTCCGGGTCCGAGCAGAACCCGGACCTGACCGGCAAGGACTTCCGGCTCCTGGCCTCACGCCTGCGGCCGGGCGCGGCGGCTCCGATCGAGGCGTTCAAGGAGCACGGCGAGGACTTCGTGGTCGCCCGGACCCTGGGCGAGCTCGTCGAGGGGATGAACCGGGTGGGGGAGCCAGGGCTCGTGTCCGAGCCGGCCGTGCGGGCGGTGCTCGAGGCGCGCGACGCCGAGATCGAGAACGCCTTCGGCAAGGACGCCCAGGTCACCTTCCTGCGCGCGCACCGGAAGTACCTCGGCGACCGGCTCATCCGGGTCGCCGCGCCGCACCGGATCCTCGATCCCCGGCACGGCCCGCTGATCGCGGTGCGGCTCAACATCCTCACGCGCAAGACCCTCGGCGGCCTCGAGACCGACCTCTCCGGCCGCTGCCTGGCCCCGTCGGGGCGGCCGGTCCCCGGGCTGTTCGCCGCGGGGGAGGCGGCCGGCTTCGGGGGCGGCGGGATGATGGGCTACAACGCCCTGGAGGGCACGTTCCTGGGCGGCTGCCTCTTCTCCGGCCGCGTGGCGGGGCGTTCCGCCGGGGCCTAGGACAGCGAGACCGGGACGGACCTCTCCCCAGCCGGGAATCTGAATGTGAGGGTGAGAGACCGCGCGCTGGCAGGGACGACGAACCGGACCACTCCCGTGGTGCTCGAGTCCGACGGGACGACCACGTCGAGGCCGGAGGTGGGTGAGTAGACGTCCGAACCGGCCGCGACGCGGAACCCTGCATCCCAGAAGTTGGCGTCATACCGGCCGTAGTTGAAGCAGCGCACGGTGAACTCGATGGCGCTCAGGCCGTCGGCGTCGGGCCTGGCCGACGCGCTCACCACGGTGTACTCGAGGTCACCGACACGCTGGGGCTGGTTGGTGACCTGGACGGCGGCAGGGGGTGCCGAGGCGATGGCTGTTTCCGGGATGGAGCTTTGGGCTGGGCGCGCCGGATTAGCGGCGGCCGAGCTCTTCACGGTGGTGGCGGCCGTCCCCTGCGAGTTGAGCTGGACGAGGCCGAAGAACAGACCCGCCAGGGCGGTGATCAGCGCGGCCACACCGGTGAGGATGCCGGGGAGGGTGCTCCACCACGACGGGGGACGATGTTCTTCGGAGTCCGACATGCCGACCACCTGAGGATGGAAGTCCCCTTGATGATAGGCCCCGCTGGCCGCCCCGTACACGGACTCGGCGGGTTCGGGCATGCAGAAGGCCCCCGGTCCGTGTGGACCGGGGGCCTTCGTCAGTTGCGGGGGCAGGATTTGAACCTACGACCTCTGGGTTATGAGCCCAGCGAGCTACCGAACTGCTCCACCCCGCGGCGCTTGATCTACTTTACACGCGCCGCGGCCGGAGGCGAAATCGGCGGCCGAATGGTCCGATTGCCCCCAGCCCGGTCTGGGTAAGTACCGCGCATGACCGACCAGAACGCTGCCCAGACCGCGCAGAAGGAGTCCTCGGCCCCAGCGCCCGACGACGACGTGAAGCCGGAACGCATCCGCGACGTCACGAAGCCTTCCTGGAAGTACATCGCCCTGAAGACCTTCCGCGAGTTCAGCAACGACGCCTGCCCAGACCTCGCGGCGTCGCTGACGTACTACGCGGTGCTCTCCCTGTTCCCGGCGCTCCTCGCCCTCGTCTCGATCCTCGGGCTCTTCGGCCAGGCCGAGACGACCGTGAACGGGATGATGGACATCGTCCAGTCCGTGGCCCCCGGCGCCGCGGCGGACACGGTCCGCGGGCCCGTCGAGGAACTTGTGAAGAGCCCTGCCGCCGGGCTCGCCCTGATCGGCGGCATCCTCGGTGCCCTCTGGTCCGCCTCCGGCTACGTCGGCGCGTTCGGACGGGCGATGAACCGCATCTACGAGGTCGGCGAGGGCCGGGGCTTCGTCCGGCTCCGCGGCACCATGCTCGCCGTGACGATCGCCTCGGTGATCCTCGTGGCGATCGTCTCCGCCATGCTGGTCCTCAGCGGTCCCGTCGCGGAGGCCGTGGGCAATGTGATCGGGCTGGGCGGCGTGGCCGTCATGGTCTGGAACATCGCCAAGTGGCCGGTCCTGCTGGCCCTCGTGATCGTCCTCATCGCGACGCTCTACTACTTCACCCCGAACGTGAAGCAGCCCAAGTTCCGCTGGGTGACTGCCGGCTCGCTCATGGCCCTGGTCGTGCTCGCGGTGACCACCGCCGGCTTCGGGTTCTACGTGGCCAACTTCGGCCACTACAACAAGACCTATGGGGCCCTCGGCAGCGTCATCATCCTGCTGCTGTGGCTCTGGCTCGTGAACATGTCCCTGCTCTTCGGCGCCGAGTTCGACGCCGAGACGGAGCGCGGCCGCGAGCTTCAGGCGGGGATCGGGGCCGAGGAGTCGATCCAGCTGCCGCCGAAGGACACCGCGCAGATCGAGAAGAAGCAGAAGGTGGCGCAGGAGGACATCCGCAAGGCGCGCGAGCTGCGGCAGGGGCTCGCCCGCCCGCAGGAGTAGGCCGGGAGACGCGAACGGCGCGCCGACACCGCAAGGTGCCGGCGCGCCGTCGTGCGCGGCAGGCTAGCCGAGGTGGTCGACCAGCCGGCCGGCGACCCCGTTGTAGGTGGCCGGGGTGAGGGCGAGCAGGCGGGCCTCGGCATCGGCGGAGAGGCCGAGCCCGGAGACGAACTCCTTCATGCGCGCGGCATCCACGCGGTGGCCGCGGGTGAGGTCCTTGAGCCGCTCGTAGGGGTTGTCCATCCCCGGCACCCCGGCGATCGCCTCGGCGCGCATGACCATCTGGATGGCCTCCGCGAGGACCTCCCAGTTCGTGTCGAGGTCCGCGGCGAGGACGTCCTCGGCGACGTCGAGGCGCTCGAGGCCCTTGGCGACGTTCGAGATCGCCAGCAGGGAGTGGCCGAACGCCACGCCGATGTTGCGCTGGGAGGACGAGTCGGTCAGGTCGCGCTGCCAGCGGGAGGTCACGAGCGTCGCGCCGAGCGTGTCGAGGAGGGCCGAGGAGATCTCGAGGTTCGCCTCGGCGTTCTCGAAGCGGATCGGGTTGACCTTGTGCGGCATGGTCGAGGAACCGGTGGCGCCCGCGACGGGGATCTGGGCGAAGTACCCGATCGAGATGTAGCTCCAGATGTCCGTGCACACGTTGTGCAGGATCCGGTTGAAGCGGGCCATGTCCGCGTACAGCTCGGCCTGCCAGTCGTGGCTCTCGATCTGGGTGGTCAGCGGGTTCCACGTGAGGCCGAGGCCCTCGACGAACGTCTGGGAGACCTGCTGCCAGTCCGCGCCGGGCACGGAGGCGTAGTGGGCGGCGTAGGTGCCGGTGGCGCCGTTGATCTTGCCGAGGTACTCGGTGCGGGCAATGCGGTCGAGCTGGCGGGTGAGGCGGTGGGCGATGACCGCGAGCTCCTTGCCGAGGGTGGTGGGCGTGGCAGGCTGGCCGTGCGTGCGCGAGAGCATCGGGACGTCGCGGTTGGCCCGCGCCATCTGGGCGACCTGCTCCACGAGCGCGCGCGCCGCCGGCAGCCAGACGTCCTCGACGGCACCCTTGATCCCGAGGGCGTAGGAGAGGTTGTTGATGTCCTCGGAGGTGCAGCCGAAGTGCACCATCGGGGTCAGGTCCTTGATGCCCAGGCCCTCGAGGCGGCGGCCGATGTAGTACTCCACGGCCTTCACGTCGTGGACTGTCACGGCCTCGATCTCGGCCAGCTCGGCGACGGAGGCGGCGTCGAACTCGGTGACGATAGCCCGGAGCCCGGCCTCCTGCTCGGCCGTGAGCGGCCCGGCGCCCGGGAGCACGGAGTTCTTGGTGAGGTGGATGAGCCATTCGACCTCGACGGCCACACGGTCCCGGTTCAGGGCGGCCTCGGAGAGGTA
Source organism: Sinomonas atrocyanea (assembly GCF_001577305.1). NCBI lineage: Bacteria > Bacillati > Actinomycetota > Actinomycetes > Micrococcales > Micrococcaceae > Sinomonas > Sinomonas atrocyanea. The sequence continues at coordinate 4,016,633 of NZ_CP014518.1, read as the reverse complement.
GTCGACCAGCGGCGCGACCGCGGGGCGGTAGCGGCCGTCGAGCGGTCCGAGGGCGATGGGCCTGGCGGCGTCCTCGCCGGCCACGGCCAGGGAGAGACGTCCGGACGGGATGCGCGAGGGGGAATCAGCCATGGCCTCCATTCTTCCATGCCCGGCCCGGGCCCCTGCAGGCTGTGACAGGCGGTTGCGGCCGCCCCGGCGGTCCTCCGCGTGCGCGCCGGGCGCGTTGTCCACATACGACCCCGGCCGGTCGCCGCGGATCTCCCCGCCCGCCTAGCGTCGGGGCATGGGGCTCCGCCAGGAGCGCTGGTAGCGGGGGAGGGACCATGGCCGGGACGTCGGGCAGCGGCTTCAGCGGGTGGGGGTCGGCCTCGGGGCTCGACGGGCCGGAGGCCGGGGGAGGGCCGGGAGAGGGCCGGCCGTGCGGGCACGACGAGGCGGAACTGCGGGCAGCGGCGGCACAGCTCGCCGCGGCAGGGGAGGAGCTCGAAGGCGCGCGTGCCGCGGTGGCCCGCGCCGGCGCCGCCGACTGGGACGGGCCGGCCGCGTCCGCGTTCAAGGGGACGGCCGCGGCGCTCACGGCCCAGCTCGCGGCGATCGCCACGGCGCTGGCCGGCCTCGCGCTGACCGTGGGATCCGTGCAGTCGGAGGCTGCCGGCTGCCGCGGCGCGGCCCCCGTGCCCTTCGCCAGTGCGGCTCCGACGAGGGGGCTGGTGGTCGAGGGGCGGACGGGTCCCATCGCGCCCCTGCCGTCGCGCGGCCCGGCCCTGCGCCTTCCGGCGCCTGTTGGCCCGGTGTTCGCGCGCGGGCTGCCGGACCCGGCCTCCGCGCCGGGTGCGGAGGCGGGGTGCCGGTGAGCGGGGACGGGTCCGATCGGACGGCTGCGCGCGATCCGTCGACGTTCACGGTCACGGGCGGCGAGGCCTTCCGGGTGAACACCGAGGCCCTCCAGGAGGCCGCGGCTTCCCTCACGGCAGCGCTCTCCTGTGCCGACGCGGTGATCGGCCGGCTGGAGTCGGCGCGCGCCGCGGCCTGGCGGGGCGTCTGCGCCGGCAGTGCGACCGGGGCTGCCTTCGACGCCCGCGCCGCGGACCTGGTCGGGCAGGCGATGCGCGCGGCGCTCGACCTCCGCAGCGCGAGGGACGGCGTCGCCGCCGCGAAGGCCGGCTACCTTGCGGCGGAGGGGTGGGCCGCGATCGGAGGCATCGGGCTGCCGCTCGGCGCACGGCTGGCAGTCTCGGGCCTGGTGCCGTCGGGCTACCTGTGGAACCTCATCGGGATCCCTCCGGGCAGGCTGGGCGCCGCGGCCTTGCGGGGAGTTGCCACGGCGGTGGGCGACAGCGTGCCGGGCCTGTCTCCGTGGATGCCGGTGGGTGCGCCCGATGACCGCATCAGCGTCGTCCGCCACGAGGTGGCCCCCGGAAGCGGGGATGCCTCCACCTTCGCCTACGCAGCGGAGAGCCTGAGGCAGGCGCAGGGCGCGGCGCCGCTCGAGGACGGGACGCCCGTGCCGCCGTCGTCGGTCCTCGTGGAGCGCATCCCCCGGGCCGACGGATCCACCGCCGTGGTGGTCACGGTCCCGGGCACCCAATCGTGGGCGCTGGACGATGCCCAGGGCGGCGTCTTCGACATCGAGGGCAATCTGGACGGCATGGACGGCAGGGACAGCCACGCGCGCCAGCTGATCGAGCGCGCCCTCGCGGACCAGGAGCTGAGGGCCGGTGACTCCGTGGTCTTCAACGCGCACAGCCAGGGCTCGCTGCATGTCCTCGGACTCCTCGGGGACAAGGACTTCCGCTCCCGCTACCCCGTCGCTGCCGTGACCCTGCTCGGCGGGATCCCCACGGCGTTCCCCATCCCGGAGGACATCCCGGCGCTCACCGTCTCGAACGAGGCCGACATCGTCCCTGCCCTCTCGGGGTCGTTCCCGGTCCCTCGCCCCAACGTCGTGGACGTGCAGACGCCGGAGCACGCAGACGGCGGAGGGATCGTGGGCGCCCACGACATCACGCAGTACGCAGCAGATGCCCGTGCGCTCGACCTGTCCACCGACCCGTCCGTCCGCGGCTACGCCTCGGTCCTCGGCACCGTGGTCGGGACGGGCGTGGTAGGCGCCGGAGTGGTCCGCGCGGCGGGTGGAGGCGCGACGCCCACGGCGGCGCGGCGCGAGCGCTTCGTGTACACGGGAACCGACACCACGACGCCCCTGACGCCACGACTGGCCGGGGGAGCGGGTGCTCCTAGTCCTTCCGCAGGCCCAGGGCCCAGCCGGTGACCGCGGAGACGATGGCGACGATGATGGCGCCCAGTAGCGCCGTCACGAACGAGTCGAGGGTGAGGTGCACCGGGGTGTAGCCCGAGATCCACGCGGTGAGCCCGAGCATCGCGGCATTGATCACGAGCGCGAACAGGCCGAGGGTGAGGCAGGTGACGGGCAGGGACAGGAAGCTCACGATCGGCTTCACGACCGCGTTCACGAGCCCGAAGATGAGCCCGAGGAACAGGTAGCCGAGCACGATCCCCACGGTGTTGCTCGCCGTGCCGGCGCCCGCGTTCGCCGCCGCGCCCGCGGCGGCCGTGGTGGTGATGTCCATGCCGGGCAGGATCCACGCCGCAACCCAGAGGGCAAGGGCGCTGACAATGACGTGCAGGAGGAAGCGCATCATGCGCCTATGCTCCCACAGCGCCGGCCCCGCCAGCGCGGCACAGGTGTGGGGGCGGCGGTTAGGCTGTAGGTCATGACTTCACCGCTGAACGAGCACGACGGCGCCGACGCCGCCGCCGTCGCGGCCGGCACCACGGGCGTCACCCCCCGACCCGTGATGGACCGGCTTCCCAAGTACGCCGCTGGCCGCCCTCCCGCACCCGTGGAGGGCCTCACGAGCTACAAGCTGTCCTCGAACGAGAACCCGCTCGGCCCGCTCCCCGCGGTGGCCGAGGCGATCGCCCGCGAATCGGCGGTCAACCGCTACCCCGACGCGGTGTCCACCCGCCTGCGCACCGCGCTCGCGAGGTTCCTGGACGTCCCGGCCGATGACATCGTCACCGGCGGCGGCAGCCTCGGCGCCCTGAACCAGATCCTCGCCGCCTTCGCGGGCCAGCAGGACGACGGCACCCCGGACGAGGTCGTGTACGCGTGGCGCTCCTTCGAGGCCTACCCCATCTCGGTGGGGCTGGCCGGGGCCCGCAGCGTCCAGGTGCCGGTGCTGGCCGACGGACGCCACGACCTGGACGCGATGGCCGCCGCCGTCACCGAGCGCACCAAGGTCGTGCTGCTGTGCACGCCCAACAACCCGACCGGACCGGCGCTGCGCCGCGCCGAGACGGAGCGGTTCATCCAGTCGGTCCCGGGCAGCGTGCTGATCGTGGTGGACGAGGCGTACCAGGAGTTCGTCCGCGACCCCGAGGCCGTGGACGGGATCGAGCTGTACCGGAAGTACCCGAACGTCGCGGTGCTGCGTACGTTCTCCAAGGCCCACGGCCTCGCCGGCCTGCGGGTGGGCTACTCGATCTCCCACCCCGAGGTGACCCAGTACCTGCGGGTCGCTGCCGTGCCCTTCGCGGTCTCCTCGATCGCGGAGGCCGCGGCCGTGGCGTCGCTCGAGCACTTCGGCGATGTTGTAGGAAGGGTACAAACGCTCGTCGACGAGCGGGAGCGCGTCACGGCGGCCCTGCGGGAGCTCGGCTGGGACGTGCCCGACGCCCAGGGGAACTTCGTCTGGCTCGCGCTCGGCGAGGCGACGCCCGAGTTCTCCCAGCAGGCGGCCGCGCAGGCCCTCTCGGTGCGGGCCTTCGGGACCGAGGGCGTCCGAGTGAGCATCGGCGAGTCCGAGGCGAACTCGCGGTTCATCGAACTCTGTAGGGCTTTCACAAAGGTCCCGCAGTCTTCCTAGAAGAATTCCACTTCGCGGCGGCCCAGCTCCCCTCGGTAGAGTGTCAGCTGGGTCGCCCCCTATATTCCGACGCAAGAATGCATTCCTGACGGGGAATATGAGTCCGGCCCACCGCCCGGTGCTCCGGGATCGGTCCCCACGGCAGGCGAGGAGGCGGTATGGGAGTAGAACTTCCCACGACCGAGTTCAGCGACATCCCCGATGAGCTCGCGATGGAGCTCGAGGCCCACGCGCACGACGGCGCGGAGGGGCACGGGGCCATGGTCCAGCTCCTCGACGAGGACGGGCGCTTCCGGCGCGACTCGAAGCTCGCGGAGTCCATCAAAGGCCTGAGCGAAGATTCCCTCCAGGGCATGTACCGGCAGATGGCCATGATCCGGCGGTTCGACACCGAGGCCACCGCGCTCCAGCGGCAGGGGCAGCTCGCGCTGTGGGTCCCGCTGCGCGGGCAGGAGGCCGCCCAGATCGGCTCCGGCGCCGCCACCCAGGCCCAGGACTACGTCTTCCCGACATACCGGGAGCACGGCGTCGCCCTCACCCGCGGCGTCGACCTCGCCGAGCTGCTGCGGCTCTTCCGCGGCCTCTCCAACGGCGGCTGGGACCCCAGGGCCACCGGCTTCCACCTGTACACCCTCGTCCTCGCGGCCCAGACGCCCCATGCCGTCGGCTACGCGATGGGGATGCAGCGCGACCAGGCCCGCGCGGCCGCCCGGGGCGAGGAGGCAGGCGACCCCGGCGCCGTCGTGGCCTACTTCGGCGACGGCGCGAGCTCCGAGGGCGACGTGCACGAGTCCATGGTCTTCGCGGCCAGTTTCAAGGCGCCCGTGGTCTTCTTCTGCCAGAACAACCAATGGGCCATCTCCGTTCCCGCCGAGGTCCAGTCCCGGATTCCGCTCTTCAACCGCGCCAAGGGCTACGGGTTCCCCGGCGTGCGGGTGGACGGCAACGACGTGCTCGCCGTCTACGCGGTGACCCAGTGGGCCCTCGAGCGGGCCCGTGCCGGCAAGGGCCCGGTCCTCATCGAGGCCTACACCTACCGCCAGGGCGCCCACACCACGGCGGACGACCCCACGAAGTACAGGCTCAGCGACGAGGAGCAGTCCTGGCTCGCCAAGGACCCGCTGGCCCGCTTCGAGAAGCACCTGCGCGCCGAGGGCATCGCCGACGAGGCGTTCTTCGAGCAGGTCGCCGCGGACGGCGACGCGCTCGCCACCAAGGCCCGCGCCGACATCCTCGAGTTCACCGCGCCCGTGCTGGCGGACGCGTTCGCGAACGTCTACGCCGAGCCCCACCCCCTCGTGGAGCAGGAGCTCGCGTGGCACCGCGACTACGAGGCAGGCTTCGCGGACGCGGCTGCCGAGGCGACGAGGGAAGGCGGCCGCTGATGCCCACCATGACCATCGCCAAGGCGATCAACGCCGGCCTGCGCGCCGCCCTCGAGCAGGACGAGAGCGTCCTGCTCATGGGGGAGGACATCGGCACCCTCGGAGGCGTGTACCGCGTGACCGAGGGGCTCAAGTCCGACTTCGGCCCCGACCGGGTCGTCGACAGCCCGCTCGCCGAGTCCGGCATCATCGGCACGAGCATCGGCCTCTCGCTGCGCGGCTACCGGCCCGTCGCCGAGATCCAGTTCGACGGGTTCGTGTTCCCCGGCTTCAACCAGATCACCACCCAGCTGGCCAAGATGCACGCCCGCAGCAACGGCCAGCTCACGGTCCCCGTGACCATCCGCATCCCCTACGGCGGCGGCATCGGCTCGGTCGAGCACCACTCCGAGTCGCCCGAGGCGCTCTTCGCGCACACGGCGGGCCTGCGGATCGTCACGCCCTCCAACGCCCACGACGCCTACTGGATGACGCAGCAGGCCATCGCCTGCGCAGACCCGGTCATCGTCTTCGAGCCCAAGCGCCGCTACTGGCTCAAGGGCGAGGTGGACACCGAGGATCCCGGCGCGAGCGCGGACCCCTTCCGGGCCCACGTGGTGCGCGAGGGCACGGACGCGACCGTCGTCGCGTGGGGCCCGCTGGTCCCCGTGGCACTCGCGGCCGCCGAGGCCTCCGCCGAGGACGGGCGCAGCGTCGAGGTGATCGACCTGCGCTCGATCTCCCCGATCGACTTCGACGCGATCATCGCCTCCGTGACCAAGACGGGCCGTCTCATCGTCGCGCACGAGGCACCTACCTTCGGCGGGATGGGCGGGGAGATCGCCTCGCGCGTGGGCGAGGCCGCCTTCCTCTCGCTCGAGGCGCCCGTCATCCGGGTCGGCGGCTTCCACATGCCCTACCCCGTGGCGAAGGTCGAGGAGCACTACCTCCCGGACATCGACCGCATCCTCGAAGCCCTCGACCGCGCCTTCGCGTACTAGGAGCCGCCCCGTGACGCAGCAGATCTTCTCCCTCCCCGACGTGGGCGAGGGGCTCACCGAGGCCGAGATCGTGTCCTGGAAGGTCCAGCCGGGCCAGACGGTGGCGATCAACGACGTCATCTGCGAGATCGAGACGGCGAAGAGCCTCGTCGAGCTCCCCAGCCCGTACGCCGGCACCGTGGTGGAGCTCCTCGCCGGCGAGCACGTCACCATCGAGGTGGGCACCCCGATCATCGCGATCGGCGATGCCGTGCAGGCGCACGACGCCGCGCCCGCGCCGTCCGCTCCCGCCTCGCCGTCCGCTGCGGTCGAGTCCCCGGTCCCGACGATGCAGGAGCCCGGCGTGGAGAGCGGGCCCCTGGTCGGCTCCGGCCCGAAGGCGGACGCGGCCAAGCGCCGCCCCCGCCGCCAGACCCCTGCCGCCCCGCACCAGCCCACCACCCCCACGGTGGTGCCGGCGGGCGACAGCACCCCGAGCGGCGCAGCCGCGGAGGCGAGCCAGAAGCCCGAGCCGGGGAACGCCGTCGTCGGCCTCCTCTCCCGCGTCCTCGCCAAGCCGCCGGTCCGGCGGATCGCCAAGGAACTGGGCATCAACCTCTCCGACGTGCCGGCCACCGGCGCCCGCGGCGAGGTGACCCGGGCCGACCTCGAGTCCTACCAGGCCCAGCGCGAGCGCGAGCAGGCGGCGGCGCCCACGTTCTGGGACCACACGAAGCGGCCGAGCGAGCGCCGCGTCGAGGTCGTCCCCGTCCGCGGTGTGCGCAGGGCGACGGCGAAGGCGATGGTCGACTCGGCCTTCAGCGCGCCGCACGTGAGCATCTTCGTGGACGTCGACGCGTCCCGGACCATGGAGTTCGTGCAGCGGCTCAAGAAGTCCCGCGACTTCGAGGGCGTGAAGGTCTCCCCGCTGCTCATCCTGGCCAAGGCGGTCATCTGGGCCGCGGCCCGCAACCCGAGCGTCAACTCCGAGTGGGTCGCCGGGCCGGGCGGCGACGAGATCCACATCAAGCACTACATGAACCTCGGGATCGCGGCCGCGACGCCGCGGGGCCTGCTCGTGCCGAACATCAAGGACGCGCAGGACCTCTCGCTCCGCGAGCTCGCGATCGCCCTCAACGAGCTCGCCACCACGGCGCGCGCCGGGAAGACCAAGCCCGCGGACATGCAGGGCGGCACGATGACCATCACGAACATCGGCGCCCTCGGCATCGACATCGGCACCCCGATCATCAACCCGGGCGAGGTGGCCATCGTCGCGTTCGGCACGATCCGGCAGAAGCCGTGGGTGGTCTCCGGCGAGGTCATCCCGCGCTGGATCACCACGCTGGGCGGCTCCTTCGACCACCGGGTGGTCGACGGCGACCTCTCGGCCCGGTTCATGGCGGACGTCGCGGCGATCATGGAGGAGCCCGCGCTCCTGCTCGACTGAGGGAGGGACCATGGGCAGCGCTGAGCAGCCCGGGAGCGCGCGCACGCTCCGGATCGAGCTCGAGGACCCCGCCTCGGTGCCCTGGTGGGCACGCGTCCTGTACACGCTCACGTCCCAGTACGGGCGCTCGCCCATGCGGTTCGTGGCACGCGCCGACGACGGGCGGATCCTCTACCGCGGGGCCACGTTCGCCGGGCCCGCCCTCGGGCGGACCGCCCCCGGGAGGCCTGGGCGCCGGGGCTCGAGGCGAGCCTGGCCGAGCTGCGGGCCGAGATCGCCCGGGACGGATGGCTGGAGTCCTCCCACGGCCAGCAGCCCTGGGACCTCACCTACGTCCGCCCGGACCCCGCCGCGGGCTGACGGCTCCGCCGCATCTTGTGGCGGCTGGGCGGCGGGCGCACCATGGAGGCGGCAGCCAGGGCAGTCTCTGGCGCAGCGAGCACCATCCCTGGGCTGCGGGAGGTTGATCCATGTGGCTGCATCCATGGATGCCGGATCCGTGAGCGCCGCCCCGACGGGCCCGCAGATCATCGCCCGGCTAGAGCGGCTCGAGGTATGGAGCCTGTCCTACCTCTTCATCGGGATCATCGGCCTCGGATTCCTGTTCACCTTCTACGACATCTTCGACATCAACGTCTCGTTCATCCAGACGTGCGTCCAGCTCAACAAGGGCTGCACCCCGGAGACGGCGCTGGGGGCGCTGCCGCTGCCCGTGTTGCTGAACCTGGCCGGCTACGTGCTCGGAACGCTGGTCCTGAGCCCCATCGCGGACCGGATCGGCCGGCGGAACATGCTCATGGTCACGATGCTCCTCACCGGCCTCGGGTCGCTGTACAACGCGTTCGTGGGCGACTACGCCAACTTCAACATCGCCCGCACCATCACCGGCATCGGGATCGGCGCCGACCTCGCGATCGTCAACACGTACATCAACGAGATGGCGCCGCGGCACGCGCGCGCCCGGTTCACCACGATCATCTTCATCATGTCCGCCCTCGGCGCCTTCGTGGGCATCTGGCTCGGGCTCATCCTCACGACGCCGGCCACCCCCTGGCCGCTCGGCCTGCCCTTCGCGGTGGCCGGGCCGGGGTTCGAGACCGGGTGGCGGTGGATGTACGGCGTCGGGGCGATCCTCGCCGTGGTCGCGGTGCTGCTGCGGTTCGAGCTGCCCGAGTCGCCGCGCTGGCTCATCGGGCAGGGCCGCTTCGCCGAGGCGGATTCCGTGGTGAAGGACATGGAGGCGCGCGCCGCCCAGCACGGGCCCCTCGCCGAACCGGTGGTGACGGACGTGCACGGGGCGACCAGGCCGCCGTCGCCCGTCCCGTACCGCGACCTCTTCACGAACCCGCTCTACGTGAAGCGCATGGTGCTGCTGTTCTTCGTCTGGTTCATCGGGTACATCACGGTCTACGCCTTCGCCGCCGGCTTCACCGTGGTCCTCGCGGCCCTCCACTACCCGCCCCCCGAGGCCGGCGTCATCGCCGCGGTCGGGACCCTCGGGTTCGTGGCCGAGGCCGCCGTGATGAGCGTGATCGTCGAGCGGCTCGAGCGCCGCTACTGGCTGCCCGTCGGCGCCGTGGTGACCCTGATCGGTTCGCTGGTGGTGGCGGCCGCGGGGACCAACGTGGGGATCGCGATGATCGGCTCCATCCTCATCTTCGCCGGGTTCAACCTGTGGGTCTCGCCGACCTACGCCCTGACCGCCGAGTCGTTCCCCACCCGGGCGCGGACCACGGGCTTCGCGATCGTGGACGGGGCGGGGCACATCGGCGGCGGCATCGGCGTCATGGTCATCACCCCGATCCTGCCGATGCTGCCCGTGATCGGGGCGCTCGGGCTGATCTCCGTGTTCCTCGTCATCGCCGCGGTCCTGGTGCAGTTCACCCCGCACACCCGCAACAGGCACCTCGACCACATCTCGCCCTGATCCGGGCGGCGCCGGCCAGCCCGGGCATGGAACACTGGAACGGTGCTCACCAGCCATCGCCCGACGCCCTCGGCGCCGTCCCCGCAGGGGCGCGCCACCGCCGTCGCGCGGGCGCTCAGCGAGGTCTTCCAGCCGCCGTTCACGATCGCGGTCCAGCTTCTGCTGAGCCCGGCGGCGAGCCCCGGCTGGCCCGGCACCTGGTGGTACGGCGCCGTCGCGCTCCTGTTCACGTCGGTGCTGCCGTTCGTGGTGCTTCTCGCGCTCGTGCGTGCGGGCAAGGTGGTCGACCACCACGTGAGCAAGAGGTCCCAGCGCGCCCCTGTGCTCGCCATGGCGATCGTGTGCGTGCTCCTCGGGCTCGGCGTCCTCGTCTGGGCGGGGGCGCCGCACTCTGTGGTCGCGATGGTCCTGGCGCTCATCGCGGGCATCGCCGTCCTCGCAATCGTGAGCATCTGGTGGAAGGTGAGCGGCCACGCCGCGGCCGTGTCCTCCGCCGCGGTGTCAGTGCTCGTGCTCTTCGGCTCTGCGTGGTGGCCGCTGCTGCTCGTGGTCCTCGCGGTCGGCTGGGCCCGCGTGGTGCTCCGCGCCCACACGCTCGCCCAGGTGGTCACCGGGGCCCTGTTCGGGCCGATCGTGATCGTGGGCCTGTGGCAGGCGTTCCTGGAGGTCGGCTGACCGCGTCCCGGGCCGCAGGCTGGGACTCGGCCCGGGCCGCAGGCTAGGACTCAGACCGGGCCGTGGGCGCGGGGCCGAGGTCCGCCCCGACCGGTCCGGTCGGCTCGGCCGGCTCCGCGGGTTCCCCGCGGCCGGTGAAGGTCTTGATGATGGCCCAGGCCACGGCCGTGACCGGCACGGCCAGCAGGGCGCCGATGATGCCGGCGAGCACCGTCCCGGAGGCGAGGGCGAGGATGATCGCCAGCCCATGGATCGAGAGGACCCGGCCCATCAGCAGCGGCTGGAGGAGGTGGTGCTCGATCTGGTTCGCCGCCAGGACCACGATCAGGACGATGAGCGCCACGACCGGTCCATTGGAGATGAGGGCCACCCCGACCGCGAGGAAGCCCGCGAGCGTTGCGCCCAGGATCGGGATGAAGCCCCCGATGAAGACGAACACGGCCAGCGCCGGGGCGAGCGGCACGTGCAGGATCACCAGGCCCGTGCCCACGATGATGGCGTCCGCGGCGGCGACCAGCACGGTGCCGCGCACGTAGCCGCCGAGCACGTGCGCGCTGCGGTCCGCTGCGAGCCGGGCCTTGTCCCGGTGGGACGGCGGCATGAACCAGAGCACGAAGTCGAGGATCTGCCGGCCGTCCTTGAGGAAGAAGAACAGGATCACGGCCATGAGGATGAGCGCGGTGAGGATCTCTCCCGCGGTGCGGGCACCGGTGAGCGCCTCGGCTCCGAGGCTGCCGGAGGTGAAGAAGTGCTGGAGGGAATCGCGCGCCTGGGTGATCTGCTGGTCGCTGATGCGGGCCGGGCCGTTGTTGAGGAAGGCATGGAGCTGCTCGAGGCCTGCGGTGAACCGTTCGGCCAGCTCGCGCGCCTGGGCCCGGATGAGGAACACGATCCCCGTGATGATCCCGCCGAAGACCGCGAGGATCGCCACGAAGGAGGACAGGACCGCCAGGGCCCGCGGCCACCCGTGGGCGTGCAGCCAGCGGACGAGGGGCGCGATCGCGCTGGAGAGGATGGCCGCGATGACCACCGGGATCACCACGAGGGGGATTCTCAGCAGGACCCAGATGACGGCCCAGGCGAGGGCGCCGACGGCGAGGGCCTGGACCGAGCGGATGCCGGCCCGGCCGAGGGTGTCGGTGAAGAGCGCGGCGAGCTGCCGCTTGGCGGGAGGGTCGGGCGTGACGGACATGGAGTCCTCATTCCGGTCGGTTGCCGTAGAGCGTGCTCAGGGTACCGCCGTCCGCCGGGAGCGCCGGGGAGCCGCGCTACTTCTGCTTCAGCTCAGCGGAAGGGGTCGATTCCCCTCTACTGATGCCCAGATCTAGCGTCGGGTAATCCATGAGTGACGCAGACCACACCTGAGCCGGCGGCAGTGACGCCCCGGCGGGAAGGCGAGTGATGCCCGCTGAGCAGCTTCTCCCCGCCGACGGCCCGGACCGTCCCCGCTCGCTGGCCTTCTCGACCGAGGGGGTCGCCGCCGCGAACCGCCTCGAACTCTGGTCGGCCTACAACGCCAGGGCCCTGATCGACCTGGACATCCGCACGATGGACGATTCCCCGCTCGCCGCGACCGAGGTCAACCTCCACTTCGCCGCGGTCAGGCTCGCCCGGGTCCGGGGGAGTGCCCAGGTGATCGAGCGCTCCGAGAGCTACATCAGGAAGCACCCGATGGACCTCATCGGCGTGTTCTTCGCGCTCAAGGGCGAGGCCTTCTTCTACTACCCCGGAGGCTTCGAGGCCCTCCGGCCGGGGCAGGCCGTGATCTACGACGCCGACCAGCCGTTCATGCGCGGCTTCCACCGCGGCGTCGAGGAGATGGTCCTGACCGTCCCGCGCGGGACGTACCTCGGGCTCTCGGGCGGCCGGCCGCTGCGGCGGCCGGTCGTCGTCGACTTCCACGAGCCCGGGCCCGCCAATCGGCACATGCGCGCCCTCGCGCGGCTCGTGCACGGGGCGCTCGCCGCCTGCGACCGCGACGGGGCGGACGGCCAGAGGCCCGGTGCCGCCACGGACGGGGTCGAACACTCGTCCATCGAACTCCTGCGCCTCCTCCTCGCCGGCCGGGGCGGGGGCGCCGCCGAAGCGTATCTCGCCGCCGCGAGGTGCTTCATCGGCGACCATCTCGCGGACCCGGGGCTCTGCCCCGCCCAGATCGCCGCCGCGGTCGGCATCAGCGAACGCCACCTCGCCCGGGTCTTCACCGAGGCGGGCGAGCCGCCGGGCGCCTACGTGCTGCGGCGCCGGCTCGAACGGGCCGCGGCGCTCCTCGCCGACCCGGGGGAGGGCACGACGCCGATCGCCGCCATCGCGGCCCGCTGCGGCTTCTCCTCGCAGGCCTACTTCGCCAGGGCCTTCAGGGCGAGGTTCGGCACGACGCCGCGCGAGGCCCGCCGCGATCGGGGCGCCGCGGTGCCCGTGCGCCCTGCCTGACGGCCGGCACCCTTTTGCACCCTGCGGACGCCTTTTTGCACCAGCCCGACAGGCGGCGCCGGACCCGCACAGGGCCCGGATGTGAGCTGGAACACTCGTGGAAGTCCCGGCGGCCCGATCGCCGGACCACCAGGAGGACCGACATGACCACCACCCCAGCCATCGACCCGCGGGAACTGCGCCACGCGTTCGGGCGCTTCGGAACCGGCGTCACTGTTGTCACGACCCGCAACGACGAGGGGGAGGCCCACGGCGCGACCGTGAGCGCCTTCACCGCCGTGTCCCTCGACCCGCCGCTCGCCCAGGTCACGCTCATGCGCGGCTCGAAGCTCGCCGACTACGCGGGCGGACGGCCCTTCGCGATCAACATCCTCAGCCACGCCCAGCAGGACACGTGCCTGCACTTCGCAGGCCACCCCATGAAGGGCGGCCCGGCCTGGGGCTCGAGCACGACCGGGGTGCCCGTCCTCGCGGGCAACGCCGCCACCCTTGAGTGCCGTCCGTGGAACGTGTACGACGGCGGCGATCACCTCATCGTCGTCGGCGAGGTCGCCGCGCTCGAGATCGCCCCCGTGCCGCCCCTGCTGTTCTTCGGCGGGAAGTTCCACCACCTCGGCGGCCTCGTCGGCGGCGCGCCGTGGGACTACTGCGGCGACGGCCACGGGGCCCAGTTCACGCCGCTGCGGGAGTTCGCCTCCGTCTGAGCTCCCCGCACGAAACCTCAGCCAGCCCACCCCAGGCCGCGGCAGCGCCGCCGTCGGCCGCGCGAAAGGAGAACCACCGCATGACCGAGATCCTCGACCAGCCCAGCACCCAGGCCGCAGCCCTGCCGGACATGAGCGTCCGCACCACGCCCGCCAACCCGCTCAAGCCGCAGACCGGCGACGAGTACATCGAGTCCCTCCGCGACGGCCGGGAGGTGTGGATCTACGGCGAGCGCGTCAAGGACGTCACGACGCACCCGGCGTTCAGGAACTCCGTCCGGATGGTCGCGCGGCTCTACGACGGCTTCCACCGCGACGAGACGGCATCGACGCTCCTGGTCCCCACGGACACCGGCTCCGGCGGACTCACCCACCCGTTCTTCAAGGCCGCCCGCAGCGTCGAGGACCTGAAGGCCTCGCGCGCAGCCATCGAGGCGTGGGCGCGCATGTCCTACGGCTGGCTCGGCCGCTCGCCGGACTACAAGGGCTCCTTCCTCGGCACCCTCGGCGGCATGCCCGAGTACTACGAGCCGTACCAGGACAACGCGAACCGCTGGTACCGCGAGTCGCAGGAGAAGGTCCTGTACTGGAACCACGCGATCGTGAACCCGCCCGTGGACCGGCACCTCCCGCCGGATCAGGCCGGGGACGTGTTCATGAAGGTCCAGAAGGAGACCGACGCCGGGCTCATCGTCTCGGGCGCCAAGGTGGTCGCCACCGGCTCGGCCATCACGCAGTACAACTTCATCGCCCACTACGGCCTGCCGATCAAGCGCAAGGAGTTCGCGCTCATCTGCACCGTGCCGATGGACTCGCCCGGGGTGAAGCTCATCTCCCGGGCCTCGTACGCGCACCAGGCCGCGGTCATGGGGACGCCGTTCGACTACCCGCTCTCCTCCCGGCTGGACGAGAACGACGCCGTGTTCGTCTTCGACAACGTGCTCGTCCCGTGGGAGAACGTGTTCGCCTACGGGGACATCGACAAGATGAACAACTTCACCCCGGCCACCGGGTTCCTCAACCGCTTCTCCTTCCAGGGCGTGATCCGCCTGGCCGTGAAGCTCGACTTCATCGCCGGACTGCTCCTCAAGGCCCTCGAGATCACGGGCACCAAGGACTTCCGCGGGGTGCAGGCGCGGGCCGGCGAGGTGATCGCCTGGCGCAACATGTTCTATGGGCTCGCGGACGCGATGGCGCTGAACCCCGACGCCGGCCCGAACGGGACGGTGCTGCCGAAGGCGGACTACGCGATGTCCTACCGCGTGTTCATGTCGGTCGGGTACCCGCGGATCAAGGAGATCATCGAGCAGGACGTCGCCTCCGGGCTGATCTACCTCAACTCGAGCGCGCTGGACTTCAAGACCCCGGAGATCCGGCCGTACCTGGACAAGTACATCCGCGGCTCCGAGGGCATCCAGGCCGTGGACCGGGTCAAGCTCATGAAGCTGCTCTGGGACGCGATCGGCAGCGAGTTCGGCGGCCGGCACGAGCTCTACGAGCGCAACTACGCGGGCAACCACGAGGGCGTGCGGCTCGAGACGCTCATGGCGGCCCAGGCCAACGGCACCACGGCGGCCATGAAGGGCTTCGCGGACCAGTGCCTCGCCGAGTACGACCTCGACGGCTGGACGGTGCCCGACCTCATCGGCAACGAGGACGTGAGCGTCTTCCTCAACCGCTGACCCGCAGGATCTGACCCTCAGGACCTGACTCTCAGGAGGTGACTTTCAGGAGGTGACTTTCAGGAGGTGACCCCCAGACTCTGGGGGTCGCCTCCATGTCCTTCTGAAGGGCACCTTCTGGAGGGCACCTTCTGGGAGTCACCTTCTGGAGGACACCTTCTGGAGGTCAGCTTCTGGAGGGCACCTCCTGCGGGTGCCCCTAGGGCTCCCGGATGGTCAGGGTGCCAGCCAGGTCGAGGTCGGCCTGGGTGCCGGGGTAGCCGGACTCGGCGATGAGGATGGCGCCGAAGGCGGCGGACCAGAACGTCTTGACCTCCTGGCGCAGGCTGCGGTCGATCACCCAGCCGCGCAGCCCGAGCATGTTCTCGAGGTGGTGCTCGGAGATGCGGAACAGCAGGCTCAGGTGGCCCTTGACCACGGGGCTCAGCTTGGGCTTGGCCCGCGCGAGCGCGAGCGCGCTGATGACCACGGGCAGGGACGGGGTCACGAGGACCGTCCGCGCCATGGCGCGCCGGAACGCCTCGGCCGTCGAGAGCCGCGTTCCCACGCCCTCGATGCGCCCGGCGTCCCGCAGGAGCAGCACGAACGCGGCGTGGATGAAGAGCGAGTCCTTCGAACCGAAGTGGTAGGTGATCTGGTTCGGGAAGACCCGCGCGGCGGCGGCGATCTGGCTGACCGTGACCGAGTCCGCGGGGCGGGTCGCGAACAGGGCTGCCGCGGCGTCGACGATGCGCTGGCGCGTCTCCGCGCCGCGCCCCTTGCGCGGGGCGAGGAGGCGCCGTGCGGCGGCGGCGGCGCGTGTCTCGACGGGACCCATGACTGAATTGTATGCTGTACAAGCAGCCTCCCCTCTTGTACGGCATACAAGCTGCCGTCGGGGGGGCTCGTCTACGCGGAGGACATCATGGGGACCGAGATCGTCATCACCGGAATGGGCGCCACGACGCCGCTCGGCGGCACCGTGCCCGAGCTCTGGGAAGGCATGCTGTCCCTCCGCTCCGGCGTCCGCGCCCTCGCGGGGTTCGACCCCTCGCTCCCCGTCCACATCGCCGGGCGGCTCGCTGTCGAGCCCGAGCTGGCCATGCAGCCGGTCCAGGCGCGCCGCCTCGACCGCAGCCAGCAGGCCGCCGTCATCGCCGCGCGCGAGGCGTGGGCCGACGCGGGCGCGCCGGAGGTCGACGGCGACCGGCTCGCCGTCGTGATCGGGACCGGCATCGGCGGGGTGGAGACCCTCCTGGCCCAGGACGACATCCTCGAGGCCGCCGGCTCCCGCCGAGTCTCCCCGCGCACCGTCCCGATGCTCATGGCCAACGCCGCCGCCGCGCAGCTGAGCATCGAATACGGCGCCCGGGCCGCCGCCATGGCCCCCGCCTCCGCGTGCGCCTCGGGCGCCGAGGCGATCGTCCACGCTGCGCGGCTCATCGAGTGCGACGAGGCGGACATCGTGATCGCCGGCGGGGCCGAGGCCGCGATCACCCCGCTGACCATCGCCGGCTTCGCCCAGATCGGCGCGCTCTCCAAGGCCCAGGGCGACCCCGAGGCCGCCTCCCGACCGTTCGACGCGGGCCGCACCGGGTTCGTGCTCGGCGAGGGGGCCGGCGTCGTGGTCCTCGAGCGCGCTGAGCATGCCCGAGCGCGCAGGGCCCGGACCCGCGCCGCCCTCTCCGGCTACGGCGTCACCGCGGACGCGTTCCACATCACCGGCACCGACCCCGAGGGCATCGGCCAGATCAAGGCGATCCGCAAGGCCCTGCGCCGCGCGGGCATCGACGGCGGCGACATCCAGCACGTCAACGCGCACGCGACCGGCACCCACGTCGGCGACATCAGCGAGGCCCTCGCCGTCCGCGAGGCGCTCGGCGAGGACGTGGCGGTGACCGCGCCGAAGGGCGCGCTCGGGCACCTCGTCGGCGCGGCCGGTGCGGTCGAGGCGATCCTCACCGCGCTCACGCTCGAATCGGGCATCATCCCGCCCACGCGCAATCTCGACCACCTCGATCCGGCGATCGACCTCGACGTCGTTGCCGGCGCCCCGCGCCAGGCGCGCGTCGAGGCCGCCGTCTCGAACTCGTTCGGGTTCGGCGGCCACAACGTGAGCCTGCTGCTCACCCGCGCCTGACGCCGGCCGCCCGCGGGCGGCCAGCGGAGCTCACCACGGGCGCGGGCCGAGCAGGGCGATGTCCCGCCGCACCTGCTCGCGCCGGTCGTCGAGCCCCTGCCCCCGCCGGTCCGCGGCGCGCCAGGCGCGGAGCGCGCCGTCCCACCTGCGGGCCCACCCGCGCACGACGGCGCGCAGCACCTCGGGCAGCCGGCCCGCCTCCCGCGCCGTGTCCTGCATGCTCCCGGGCCCGGTCCACGCCCTGCCCCGAAGCTGCTGTACGGTCCCCTGTGCGGCCATGGCCACTCCTTTGTCCTGCCCGTTCCCGGTGCTTCCCGCTGTCCCGAGACCAGTGTCCCGGGGGTGCAGGACAGGGGCGGTCCGCTGCTTCGGCGGTCGGCACGACGCGCAGGAGAACCCGCAGTGCGGACAGCTTCTGTCCGCAATCGGAGTCCATGATGGAGCCATGAACGACACGACGCAGCGCGTCCTGAGTCTGCTGAACCTGCTCCAGTCCCGCCCGGTCTGGACGGGCGCGGAGCTCGCCGAGCGGCTCGGGGTCACCACACGCAGCATCCGCCGCGACGTGGACCGCCTGCGGGAGCTCGGCTACCCGGTGCGGGCCGAGCACGGAACCGGGGGCGGCTACCAGCTCGGCGCCGGGAAGGCGCTGCCGCCGCTGCTGCTCGACGACGAGGAGGCCGTGGCGGTGGCCGTGAGCCTGCGCCTTGCAGCGGGCGGCACGGTCACTGGGCTCGGCGAGGCCGCGGTCCGCTCGCTCGCGAAGCTCGACCAGGTCCTCCCGGCCAGGCTGCGCGCGGAGGTCAAGGGCGTCATCGAGGCGACGGTGAGCCTGGACAGCCCCGTGACGGCCGTGGACGCCGACGTCCTCGTGGCCCTCGCGCGGGCCATCCGTACCCCGGAGCGGGCCACGTTCGACTACACGAAGTCCGGCGGCGAGCGGTCCGAGCGCCGGGTCGAACCGTACCGCCTCGTGGCCGCGGCGCGCCGCTGGTACCTCATGGCGTGGGACCTGGACCGCGAGGACTGGAGGACCTTCCGGCTGGACCGCATGGCAGCCGCCCGCGGCACCGGCTGGCGCTTCAGGCCCCGGGAGGCGCCGGACGCGGTCGAGTACGTCCAGTCGTCCATCACGCAGGCGCCCTACCAGTTCGTCGCGAAGGTCCGCATCCACGCCCCGGCCCACGAGGTCGCCGAACGGGTGCCGTCCACCATGGCCGTCGTCGAGCCCGAGGGGGAGACCACCCTCCTCACCGCCGGTGCGGACGACCTCGACTACGTGGCCTACCACGTGGTCCGGCTGGGCTGGCCCGTCACGGTGATCGACCCGCCGGAGCTGCGGGACACGATGCGCGAGCTCGCGCAGCGGCTCGCCGCGGCCGGGGGCTGAGGGGCGCGCGGGCGGCGCCGTGGGGGACTAGTCGAGCTCCGCCCTCCGGTGCCGCAGCTCGCGCAGGGCCCGGTTGAGCGGCGAGCCCTCGAAGGGGAGCGTCGCGAGGTCCGCGCCGGCCGCGGCCTTGAGTGCCAGCGCTGTCGCGGACGCGGCGGCCCGCTCGGGCAGGCCGATTGACGCGGCGAACTCGGCCCAGTGCCGGGCCCGCAGGCCCTTGGTCCGCCCGGCCACCGGAAGGGCCATGGTCATGTCGCCGTAGAGCACCGTGCTGGGGAGGTCGAAGACCGGCGCGGGGGCGCGATGCCCGGACGGGCCGGTCAGGACGGCCACGTTCTTGGCGTGGAGGTCGCCGTTTCCGGTGAGCCACGCGAACAGGAACTGCAGGTACAGGTTGCGGACGGCGACCGCCGGTGCCCGGCACGCCCCCGCCACGCCGGCGACGAGGTCCTCGGCCGCCACGGAGTACTTCGCCGCGGGCAGGATGCCCAGGATCTGGGCGCCGTCCTCCAGCTCGAGCCGGCGCCAGCGGCCGTCCTCGTGCATCCTGTCGAACCGGGAGACGAGGAGCCCGGGCACCCCCTGGGCGTCGCGCACCACGTGGGCGGACGCGACGGGGATCCGCAGCGCCCGGGCAGCCGCGAGGTGCAGCGCCTCGTTGAGGACGAGGTGCGGCGTTCCGGGCGGATCGAGCTTGAGGATCCAGCGGTGGTGGGGGGAGGCGACGGGCGCGGAGAGCATGGAGGCGCTGACCTTGTCCTGGACGCCGGGCAGCCCGTGCAGGTCGAGGGCGTCGGCGAGCCGCGAGAAGTCCGCCGGCGCCGCGTCGAGGTCGGCGAGCGGCTCCGGCTCCGACGGCGCCGTGCCCGCGGGGACCACCTGGACGTCGCCGGGAACGTCGCCCCCGACTGCGAGGAGCAGCGTGAGCTCATCGTCGAGGCTCGTCTTGGCCGCGGACCGCAGCACGCTGAGCCGGTGCCCCTCGGGCAGGAGGCCGGCGAAGAACGCAGGGAGGCCGTGCAGGGGCCCCACGGTCTCCGCCCCCACCGGCAGCGTCCGGGCCACGGGCCGGCCCTGCGCCGCGACGTACTCGTCCCGGTAGGCGAAGCTGATGCGTGCCCGCTCGTCGCGCCAGAGCCTGCCGGCCAGGACCCCGGCCTTGTACACGTCCGCCTCGTCGATGAACCTCAGCGCGGAGAGGTCGTGGGACATCAGCTCGCGCCGACCGTGAGGCCGACGGCGCGAGCTGCGGCGATCACGGCACCGATGCTCGGGCTCGGCGAGCCGCGCTCGATGTCGCGCACCGTCCGCTCCGATGTCCCGGCAAGCTCGGCCAGGGTCGCCTGCGTGATGCCGGCGTCCTTGCGCGCGGCCCTGATGCTCGCACCGAGCGCCGCCAGCGCCTCTCGCGCGGAGTCCTCCACGCCGCCTCCTCCCGGCAGGATCCTCCCGGCAGGATCCTGCCGGTCTGCTCGTCGTTGGGAACCAGTGTCCCCCTTGGGGCCGCATCCGGCAAGATCCTGCCGCTTTCCCGGTCGGGCCGCGGGCCCACGCCCTGCAGCGGCCGGATCCGGCAACATCCCGCCGCCACCCCGGCGTCGACCCGCCGCCACCCCGGCCCGGCGCGCCTCTCCGCCCCTTGCCCCGGCCCCGACGGCACAGCACGATGTCCACAGCGGCGAGTGCCGCCGTCGTGCGCCGATCCGCCGGATCCGAAGGAGAACCCATGTTCGCGAGCCCGTACCCGGACGTCGAGATCCCGGAGGTGCCCCTCCACGAGTACCTGTTCGGCGGCCTGGCAGAGGAGGACCTGGACCGCGTCGCGATGGTGGACGGCACGAGCGGGGCCGAGACCACCTACCGCGAGCTCGTGGCCCGCATCGACGCCCTCGCCGGCTGGCTCGCCGCGCACGGGGTGGGGCCGGGGACCACCCTCGGGCTCATGTGCCCCAATGTGCCGGCCTTCGCCGTGGTGTTCCACGGGATCCTGCGCACCGGGGCGGCGGTCACCACGGTCAACTCGCTCTACACCGCCGAGGAGACGGGCCGCCAGCTCGCCGACGCCGGCGCCACGTGGCTCTTCACCGTCTCGCCGTTCCTGGACCGCGCCGAGCCCGCCGCGGGGGAGGCCGGCATCCCGCCGGAACGGGTGGTGGTGCTCGACGGCGGCCCGTCGCCCTCCGGTGCGGCGCACCCCTCGCTCGGGGAGGCGCTCTCGGCCGGGCTGCACGCGCCGGACGTCGAGGTGGACCCGCACGCCGTCGCGGTCCTGCCGTACTCCTCGGGCACGTCCGGCACCCCCAAGGGCGTCATGCTCAGCCACTACAACCTCGTGGCGAACGTGGCCCAGGGCAGGCCCCTGCTGGGGGTGACGGCCCAGGACACGCTCCTGGCCGTCCTGCCCTTCTTCCACATCTACGGCCTCACCATGCTCGTCAACGCGGCCTTCCTGCAGCGGGCGCGGCTCGTCACGATGCCGAAGTTCGACCTCGCCGAGTTCCTGCGCATCACCCAGGACCACCGCTGCACCTACCTGTTCATCGCCCCGCCCATCGCGGTGGCCCTCGCCAAGCACCCGCTCGTGGAGCAGTACGACCTCTCGAGCGTGCGCGTCGCGTTCTCCGGTGCGGCGCCGCTGGATGCGGCGCTCGGCGAGGGGGTCGCCGCCCGCCTCGGCTGCGCGATGCTGCAGGGCTACGGCATGACGGAGCTGAGCCCGGCCTCGCACATCATGCCGCTCTCGGAGGCCGGCCGGATGCCCCTGGACTCGGTCGGCGTGACGGTGCCCAACACGCAGTGCAAGCTGCTCGACCCGGCCACGGACGAGGAGATCCCGCTGCCCCCGGCGGAGAAGGGCCCGGAGGCCGTGAGCGCGCCCGGGCAGCTGCTGGTCCGGGGGCCGCAGGTGATGCTCGGCTACCTCAACCGCCCGGACGCGACCGCCGCGACGATCGATCCGGACGGGTTCCTGCGGACGGGGGACATCGCCACGGTCCGCGCGGACGGCGTGGTGACGATCGTGGACCGGCTCAAGGAACTCATCAAGTACAAGGGCTACCAGATCGCGCCCGCAGAGCTCGAGGCGGTGCTGCTCACCCACCCGCAGATCGCGGACGCCGCCGTGATCGGGGTGCGGGCGGACGACGGCGAGGAGGTCCCCAAGGCGTTCGTCGTCCGCCAGCCGGGTGCCCAGCTGGGCGACGAGGACGTCATGGCGTTCGTGGCCGAGCACGTCGCCCCGTTCAAGAAGGTCCGCGCCGTCGAGTTCCTCGACGCGATCCCCAAGTCCTCCTCGGGCAAGATCCTCCGGCGCGAGCTGCGGGCGGCGGAGCGGGGCTGAGGCCTCCGGCGACACGTTGGTGCGCGCAGCAGGTCCCGGTTGGCGCAGAGCGCGCCCCTGATGGATTACTGGAAGGGCAGCGGATCCAGGAAAGACTCAGGAGCAGGACCATGGAATCGACCGAGTATGCCGTCATCGGGGCCGGGCTGGCGGGCGCCTCCACCGCCTGGCACCTGGCGGCCCGCGGCCACGAGGTGACCGTCCTCGAGCGTTCGACCCCCGCGAACGATGCCGGCAGCTCCCACGGTTCCGCGCGGATCTTCCGCTACGCATACGAGGACGAGTTCTACACGCGGCTCCTCCAGCGCTCGGAGGAGGGCTGGGCGGAGCTGGCCCGGCTCGGCGGCGGCGAGCTCATCACCGCCACCGGGTCCGTCGACTACGGCGCCGAGCGCGACCCCGCGGCGCTCGCCGGGGTCCTCGCGGCCTGCGGGGTCGAGCACGAGCTGCTCGGCGCCGAGGAGGCCCGCGGGAGGTGGCCCCAGATCGCGTTCGACACCGACGTGCTGTGGCACCCCGGTGCGGGGGTGATCGATGCCCAGGAGACGGTGATGGCGATGGTCGGCGCCGCCGCGGACCACGGCGCCCGGCTCGAGACCGGCTGGGCCGCCGAGTCCGTGGTCCGCGACGGGCCCGCGTTCGTCGTCACCGCGGAGGACGGGCGGACGCTGCGCGCCGGCCGGGTGGTCGTCGCCGCGGGCGGCTGGCTGCCGCGGCTGCTCGGGGCGCTTCCCCTGCCGGAGGGGTTCCTTGACGCCATGCCGCACCTCGAGGTCCGGCAGGAGCAGGCCTACCACTTCCCCTACGCCGAGCCGCCGACCGAGGCGCCCGCGACGTGGCCCACGTTCATCCACATGCGCCGGGGCTGGACGGCGTACGGGCTCCCGGGCGGGCGCGACGCAGGGTTCCGTGGGCAGAAGATCGCCGAGTTCAACGGAGGCAAGGTCCTTCCCTCGGCGGCGGACCAGGACGGGGTGATCGACCCGGAGAACCGGCGCCGCGTCGTCGAGTACGTGCGCGAGTGCCTCCCGGGCCTGGTCCCCGAGCCCTACGCGGAGACCACGTGCCTGTTCACGAACACGCCGACCGAGGACTTCGTCATCGACTCCGCCGGCGGCATCACGGTGGTGTCCCCCTGCTCGGGGCACGGGGCCAAGTTCGCGCCTGTGATCGGCGAGCTCGCGGCGGACTCGGCCTCGGGCGCAGGGGAGGTGCCCGCGCGCTTCCGCGTGGCCCGGTAGGCCCCTCAGCGGCCGGCGTACTCCCGGGGCGTCATGCCGAGCACCGCGCGGAAGTCCCGGGTGAGGTGGGGCTGGTCGGCGTAGCCGAGGCTGTGGGCGAGGTCCGCAAGCGGCGTGCGGGGATCGGCCCGCAGCCGTTCGGCCGCGACCTGGATCCGCCGCCGCCGCATGAGCGCAGCCGGTGTCGGGCCCATGAAGTCGGCCGCAAGGCGGTCGAGGGAGCGCTCGGAGGCCCCCATCGCGGCCGCGAGGTCCGCCACCTTCAGCAGGCCCGGGTGCGAGTCGGCGAGCTCGGCCATGCGGTTGGCCTCGAGCCCCCGCGGATCCGCGGCCGGCACGAGCCCCACGATCCAGCGCAGCACCGCGTCCGCGGCCTCGGCGTAGCGGGTCTCCGCCGGCTGCTCCGAGGCCATGGAGTGCACGACGGCGCGGTGCACCTCGGGCGCGTCGAGGTCGCGTTCGGCGTCGGCGAACTCCGCGGGCCGCGGGGCGAACAGCGGCGTGGCCGCGGGCCGCAGCAGCATCCCCACGCCCCAGCCGCGGCCGGCGAGCGTGCGGGTGGAAGCCGACGTCGCGGGCCCGTAGACGGCGAACCTCTCCGGCTCGGCGACCACGTTGAGCGCAGGGTAGCCGAGGACCAGCTGGCGCACGGCCTGGCCCTCCGGGAGGTCCCATTCGACGATCCATAGGTGCCGGACGGCGTGCGCGGCCCAGGCCGGCGGGGCGATCCTCGCGATCGGGGCCCGGGGATCGGGGGTCAGCTCACCACGGGATGTCGGCTGCACAGGCCACAGCCTAGGCGGTGGCGGGATTCTTCAAGAGCGCTGCCCGCGGGCGCGGCTAGCGTGGCCGCATGAGCGAACAGACAGAAGAGACCAGCACCGCTCCGGGCAGCCGCGCCGCCAACGGCGAGCACACCGTCAACGGCATGCCGCGCGGCTCGACCTCGCTGACGCCGTTCATCGTGGTGGACGGCGCCGAGGCCGCGATCGGCTTCTACGGGGCCGTGTTCGGCGCGCGCCTCCTCTCCCGGACCGACATGCCCGGCGCCGACGGACGGCCCCTCGTGGCGCACGCCGTCCTGGACTTCCCGTCCGGCCGGCTCGAGCTCGGCGACGCGAATCCGCAGTACCACCTCGTGCTCCCGCCGGCGGGGGACGACGACTGCTATTCCCTGGCCGTCTACGTCCCGGATGTGGACGCCGCCGTGGACCGGGCCGTCGCCGGCGGTGCCACCGTCCGGGAGCCCGCCACGGACTTCGTCTCGGGGGACCGCTTCGCGAGCATCCGCGACCCGTTCGGCATCCGCTGGTCCATCATGACCCGCGTGGAGGACCTCTCCGATGACGAGGTGAAGGCCCGCATCGAGGCGTGGGCCGCGTCGCTGGGCGGCTGAAGCGCCTTCAGGGGGCGCCGTCCGCCCGGATCCCGGCGAGGAACGCCGGGAACTGCCAGCCGCCGAAGAAGCCCAGGGCCTCGATCCAGCTCGCCTCCGTCCGGGCGTCGGCGGGCGCCCCCGCGGCGGTCATCGAGCGCGCCAGGACGGTCAGGCCCTGGGCGCTCGAGGCGAGCCGGGCGGAAGCCGCGGACAGCAGCGCGCCGGCCCGCGCGTCGTCGCCCGCCACCCTTCGCACCGCCTCGGCGAGGTGGAGGCGGCAGAGGCGCGCGCCGTCGTCGTGCGTCCCGGCGGCGGCGCCGGCGGCGGCGCCGAGGCAGGCCGGGCAGGCGGCGGGCGCCCACTCGTCCGCCGTGGCCTCGCACCAGCGGCGGGTGTGGCGCAGGAGGTTCGCCTCGGCGGCCAGCGCCGCGCTGTTCGAATTCGCATACCCGAGCGCGAACCCCTCCCGCGGCGCCCCGGCGAGCTGCGCGCACAGGTAGCACCGGCGCGAGGGGACGAGGGCGGCCTCGGCGCGGCGCCCCCACCCGCGCGGCCGGCCCAGCCGGGCGGACAGGGTGCGGCAGAGGTCCTCGTAGAGGACGCACACGTCGAAGGGCTGGTGGCCGCCCCGGCCGCCGACCCCGGCCTCCCACAGCTCGATCTCCACCACCGCGTACGCCCACGTGTGCCGGGGGCAGAAGCCCAGCGAGGCGCGCAGCCAGGACCGCACCGCGGCGTCCATGATGTCGCCGTGGACGAACGCCCACAGGAGGCGCGTCTCCTCCGTGGTGAGCAGCAGCGGCCCCGCAGGAAGCAGCCCGAAGCGGTCCGGAACAGCCATGCCCGCCTCCTCGCAGCGCGCTGGATGATGCGACTGTACCCCTGAGTAGCGTAGGATGCTGGGCGATGTTTGCCGCATCAAGCAAACTCAACACCCTACGGATTGGAGTCACCATGCCCACCGTCAATGCCTACGCAGCACCGGGCGCCGCTGAGCCGCTCGTCAAGACCACCATCGAGCGCCGCGAGCTTGGCCCGCATGATGTCCTCATCGAGATCAAGTACGCCGGCATCTGCCACTCTGACATCCACACGGTCCGCGGGGACTGGGGCCCCCAGCAGTACCCGCTCACGCCCGGGCACGAGATCGCGGGCGTCGTCACCGAGGTCGGCAACGAGGTGACCAAGCACACCGTCGGCGACCGCGTCGGCGTGGGCTGCATGGTCAACTCGTGCGGCCACTGCGTGAACTGCGAGAAGGGCAACGAGCAGTACTGCCTCGAGGGCAACGTCGGCACCTACGGTGCCGTGGACCGCGACGGCACCATCACCCAGGGCGGCTACTCGACCCACGTGGTGGTGACCGAGGACTTCGTCCTGCGGATCCCGGACGGCCTCGACCTCGACGTCGCGACCCCGCTCCTGTGCGCGGGCATCACCACGTACTCGCCGCTGAACCGCTGGGGCGCGGGCCCGGGCAAGAAGGTGGCCGTGGTGGGCCTGGGCGGCCTGGGCCACATGGGCGTCAAGATCGCCCACGCCATGGGCGCCGAGGTCACCGTGCTCTCGCAGTCGCTGAAGAAGAAGGAGGACGGGCTGCGGCTCGGCGCGGACCACTACTACGCCACGTCCGATCCCGAGACGTTCGAGAAGCTCGCGGGCACGTTCGACGTCATCCTCAACACCGTCAGCGCCCCGATCGACCTCAACGCCTACCTCGGCCTGCTCGCCGCGGGCGGCGCCATGGTCAGCGTGGGGGCCCCGCCGGAGTCCCTCGCCGTCAACGCCTTCAGCCTGATCGGCGGCGGCAAGACCCTCGCCGGGTCGATGATCGGCGGCATCCGCGAGACCCAGGAGATGCTGGACTTCTGTGCCGAGCACGGCTTCGGCGCGGACATCGAGCTGATCCCCGCGGAGCAGATCAACGAGGCCTACGAGCGCGTGCTCGCCTCGGACGTCCGCTACCGCTTCGTCATCGACGCCGCGACGTTCTGACGGCCGCGTCCCGAGCGGGCTGCGCCTCTCTGCGCGTCCGCTCGGACGCACGACGGCGCGCCGCACCTTTCCGGGTGCGGCGCGCCGCTGCGGTGGCGCCCCGCAGGGGCCCGGGGCCTAGGTGAAGCGCACGGCGTTCCATTCGAGCACGCGCGGCTCGGCCAGGCCCTCGAGCACGAACGGGTCGTCGGCGATGAACCGCTCGGCGTCCTCGCGCGAGCTGAAGAGCCCCATGGAGCTGGCCGCGGGGTCCGGTGTCTGGAACGGGCCGAGCGCGAGGAGGCCGCCGCCGTGGGCCCGGAAGGCCTCGTAGTAGGCCTTGTGGCGCGGATAGACCTCGAGCACGCGAGCCCGGTCGGCGCCCTCGCGCAGGGTGTAGAACACCACGAATTCCATGCCCGGATCCTAGCCGGGAAGGGGGCCTAGGCGGCCCGTCGGTCGCGTCCCGGGTCCGCGTCGTCGCGGTCCTGGCGGGAGGAGCGGTCCTGCGGGGGCTGGCCGCCCCGCGCGGAGTCGCTCTCGTCCCTCTGCCTGCGGATCCATTCCTGCCGGTGCTCATGCACGGTCGCTCGCCGCTTCACTGTCCTGTCCTTCCTTCGGCTCTGCGTCCTGCGTATCCGTAACCACTACCCGTCCGCGCGGCGGCAAACCGTCCAAGGGGCCCGCGGGCCCCGGCGGCTCCGGCTAGATCGCGTTCCAGCCGTTGTCCGAGGCGAGGACCACGCCGTTGATGTTGGTCGCATCCCTGCTGAGCAGGAAGGTGATGGAGGCCGCCAGCTCGGAGGCCTGGGCCGCGGGCGGGAGGACTGCGCCGAACAGCGGCGCGATGACCTCCTTGGCCAGGTCGGAGTCCATGGGCGCCTCGATGTGGGTGACCGTGGCGCCGGGGGCCACGGCGTTGACCCGGATGCCCTTGCGCCCGTACATGACCGCGGCGCTCCTAGTCAGCCCATTCACCGCGTGCTTCGACGCGGTGTAGGCCGCCCCCGCCGCGGAGCCGCGCAGGCCGGCCTCGGAGGAGACGTTCACGATCGACCCGCGGCCGGCCCCGAGCATCAGGGGCAGCACGGCGCGCGAAAGCCGCACCACCGAGGTGACGTTGACCGCCATGACCCGCTCCCAGATCTCGTCGGGAAGCTCGTGCAGGCCGTGGAAGTGGTCCATGATCCCGGCCACGTTGGCCAGGGCGTCCACCCGCCCCCCAGCGGCCGCCACGAGCCGCTGCACGGAGTCCTCGGCGCTGACGTCCCCGGCGACCGGGACGATCCCCAGGTCCGGGACTTCGGCGACAAGGTCGTCGAGCCTCTCCTGGCTCACATCACCGGCGATGACCCGACCGCCTTCCTTGGCGACCCGGAGCGCCGTCGCCCGTCCAATTCCGGAGCCGGCTCCGGTGACGATGACCGTCTGGCCGTCGAAACGGCCCGGGGTGATGACTTCCTCCCACTCGGGCACGGCGGCCTCCTCGGATTCGGCGGGAACTGTCTCGCGGGTGTGCGCGGGATCCGCGGCATGCGGCCAGCATTCCACGCAGGCCTCGGCCCGGATAGGACCGAACGGCCCCCGCCGCGTGCGGAATGCGGGGGAGCGCGGCGGCGTTGACCCAGACAGGTAGTTGACGAGTCCACAACATCGACGGAGCGCAGCAGCATGGAGCAGGGCATCAGGAGCATCGGCATCCTCGGGGCGGGCCGCGTCGGCACCGCCGTGGCCCGGGAGGCCCTCAAGGCCCGGTTCGAGGTGCGGATCGCCACCGCGAAGCCGGTCGAGGACATCGCGCTCATCGTGGAGATCATCACCCCCGGCGCGCTCGCGGTGACGGCGGCCGAGGCTGCCCAGGCGGACCTCGTGGTCCTGGCCCTGCCGCTGCACAAGTACCGCACTCTCGACTCCGCCGCTCTCGCCGGCCGGGTGGTCATCGACGCCATGAACTACTGGGAGCCGACGGACGGGACCATGCCCGAGCTGGCAGGCCGCGGTTCCTCCGAGGTGATCCAGGACTTCCTCGCCGCCTCGCACGTGGTCAAGACGCTCAACCACATCGGCTACCACGAGCTCGAGGCGGACGGCTGCCCCGCGGGCTCCCCGGGCCGCCGCGCCCTCGCCGTCGCGGGGGACGACCCCGACGCCCGCGGGCGCGTGCTCGCCTTCATCGACGCCCTCGGCTACGACGCCGTCGATGCCGGGTCCCTCGCCGCCGGGCGAGCCCTCGAGCCGGGCACCGAGGCCTTCGCCGGGGCGCACGACGCCGCGGGGCTGGCCGGGGCGCTCGGGCGCCACGCGGCGTCGGGCGCCGGGAGCGCTGCGGCGGCGTAGGCGCGGCGCCGCCAGACGCCTCGTCGCACCCGAGACGCCCTCGGGGCGTCCTGCTCGCGAGGAGGCGCCTCCTCCTTCGCCCTCGAGGCCGATCAGACCGCCGCGGCCGTGTGCTCCCGCAGCTGGACGCTGGCCCGGACAGCGGCGCGGAGGGCGGGGAGGCCGCCGTCGAGCGCGCCGGCGGCGCGGGCCTGGACGAGGATGTTGCCGAGGGCGGTGGCCTCGACGGGGCCGGCGAGCACGGGGAGCCCGGTCGCGGCGGCGGTGAGACGGCAGAGGAGCTCGTTCTGCGAACCTCCGCCGACCACGTGGACGGCGCCCGGGCGCCGCCCGGAGAGCTGCGCGGTCTGGGTGAGGGTGCGGGCGTAGGCGGCGGCGAGGCTGTCGAGGATGCAGCGCACGACGGCGGCCGGCTCGTCCGTGAGCACCTCGCCGCCGGGGGTGCCGGCCCGCGCGGCGGCGGCGCGGATCCGCTCGGGCATGCCGTCCGGCGCGAGGAATTCCTCGGCGTCGACATCGATCTGCGGGCCGCCGGCGGGCAGGGCTGCCGCGGCGGCGAGCAGGGCCTCGAGCGAGGCCTCCCGGCCTTCGGCGGCCCACTGCCGCTGGGATTCGGAGAGGAGCCAGAGGCCGCCGACGTTGCGCAGGTAGCGGATGGTGCCGTCCACTCCGCGCTCGTTGGTGAAGTTCGCCGCGCGGCTGGCCTCGGTGAGCACGGGCTTGTCGAGTTCGACGCCCACGAGGGACCAGGTGCCCGAGGAGATGTAGGCGACGTCCTCGCCCTCGGATGCGGGGACCGCGGCGACGGCGGAGGCGGTGTCGTGGGAGCCCACCGCGACGACCGGCGTGTCCGGTGGCAGCCCCGTGCGCTCGGCTACCGCGGGGAGAAGCGTCCCGTAGGTCTCGCCGGGGACGATGAGCTCGGGGAAGAGGCCCTCGGGCAGGCCGAGCTCCTCGAACAGCTGCGCCGACCAGATGCCGGTGCGGGCGTCGAGGAGCCCGGTGGTGGAGGCGTTGGTCTCCTCGGTGCGGCGGGAGCCGGTGAGCCAGAACGCGAGCAGGTCCGGGATGAGGAGCGCCTGGTACCCGTGGAGCCGCGGCTCCGCGGCGAGCTGGTAGAGCGTGGTGAACGGCAGGAACTGCAGGCCCGTCACCTCGTAGAGCTTCTCCGGCGGGACCTTTTCGTGGACCACGGGGACTGTGGCCTCGGTCCGGGCGTCGCGGTACGCGTGGACGGGCTCCTTGAGCCTGCCGGCCGCGTCGACGAGGCCGTAGTCGACCGCCCACGTGTCGATGCCGATGCTCTCGACCCGCACCCCCCGCTCCGCCGCGAGCTCGCCTGCCTTCGCGAGGCCATCCTGGACCTCGGCGAAGATCCCGGGCAGGTCCCAGCGCAGGACTCGCTTGCCCGCGCTGTCCACGCCGTCGTCGATCACGCCGTTCGGGAAGCGGTGGACGACGTCGAGCGCAACGCGGGGCGCGCCGCCGTCCGCCCCCCGGTCTGGAGAAACCGTGGCGAGGATGACGCGCCCGGAGGAGGCGCCGACGTCGACCGCGACGAACGACCGGGTGCTCATCGGAGGAAGGCGGCGGCGACGCCGGCGTCGACGGGGACGTGCAGGCCCGTTGTGTGGGAGAGCTCGCTGCCGGTCAGGACCGCGGCGGCGTTGGCGACGTGCTCGGGCAGGACCTCGCGCTTGAGCAGGGTGCGCTGGGCGTAGAACTGGCCGAGCTTGTCCTCCTCGACCCCGTAGACCGCGGCGCGCTTTGCGCCCCAGCCGCCGGCGAAGATCCCGGAGCCGCGGACCACCCCGTCGGGGTTGATGCCGTTGACGCGGATGCCGTGCTCGCCCAGCTCGGCCGCGAGGAGGCGCACCTGGTGGGCCTGGTCGGCCTTGACGGCGGAGTAGGCGATATTGTTCGGGCCGGCGAAGACGGAGTTCTTCGAGGAGATGTACACGATGTCCCCGCCCATGCCCTGGGCGATCATGGCCTTCGCGGCGGCCTGCGAGACCAGGAAGGAGCCCTTGGCCATGACGTCGTGCTGGAGGTCCCAGTCCTTCTCGGAGGTCTCCAGCAGGGGCTTGGAGATGGACAGGCCGGCGTTGTTCACCACGAGGTCGATCCCGCCGAAGGCCAGCACCGTAGCGTCGACCGCGGCGGCGACCTGGTCGGCGTCGGTCACGTCCGCGCGCACCCCGATGGCGACGTCGGCGGTGCCGAGCTCCGCGGCCGCGGCCTGCGCCTTCTCGAGGTCGAGGTCGGCGATGACAACGCACGCGCCCTCGGCGGCGAGGCGGGTCGCGACGGCCTTGCCGATGCCCGAGGCCGCCCCGGTCACCAGGGCGATCCGGGTCGCGTGGGACTTGGGCTGGGGGAGGCGGGCGAGCTTGGCCTCCTCGAGCGCCCAGTACTCGATGCGGAACTTCTCCGACTCCTCGATGGGGGCGTAGGAGGAGACGGCCTCGGCGCCGCGCATGACGTTGATCGCGTTGAGGTAGAACTCGCCGGCGACCCGGGCGGTCTGCTTGTCCTTGCCGTAGGAGAACATGCCCACGCCCGGGATGAGCACGATGGCCGGGTCCGCCCCCCGCATGGCCGGCGAATCGGCGTCCGCGTGGCGGCGGTAGTAGGCCGCGTACGCCTCGCGGTACCCGGCGTGGAGCTCCCTGAGCCGGGCGACGCTGTCCTCGATCGAGGCCTCGGCGGGCAGGTCGAGGACGAGGGGGGCGACCTTGGTGCGCAGGAAGTGGTCCGGGCAGGAGGTGCCCAGGGCCGCCAGGCGGGGGTGTTCCGCGGAGGCGAGGAACTGAAGGACGCGGGGGTCGTCGGTGTAGTGGCCCGCCTGGGGCCGGTCGGTCGAGGCGAGGCCGCGGATCACGGGGGCGAGGGCGGCGGCCTTGGCGCGGCGCTCGGCCTCGGGCAGGGCGCCGTAGCCCTCCAGGGCGGGGCCGAACGGTTCGGGGCGGCCGTTGGCGGCGAGGTACTTCTCGGCCTCGGCGATGATCCACAGCGAGTTGGCCTCGGCCTCCTCGCTCGTTGCGCCCCACGCGGTGATGCCGTGGCCGCCGAGGATCGTGCCGACCGCCTCGGGATGGCCGGCCTTGACCGCGGCGATGTCCAGGCCGAGCTGGAAGCCGGGGCGCCGCCATGGCACCCAGACGACCTTCCCGCCGAAGATCTTGCCGGTGAGCGCCTCGCCGTCGGCCGCGGTCGCGATGGCGATGCCCGCGTCCGGGTGGAGGTGGTCCACGTGGGCGGCGTCGACGAGGCCGTGCATCGCGGTGTCGATCGACGGCGCGGCGCCGCCCTTGCCGTGGAGGCAGTAGTCGAACGCGGCGACCATCTCGTCCTCGCGCTCCACTCCCGGGTACACCCCCGCCAGCGCGCGGAGGCGGTCCAGGCGCAGCACGGCGAGGTTCTCCTCCCTCAGGGTCCCGAGGTCCCCGCCGGAGCCCTTGACCCACAGCAGCTCGACCGGCTCGCCGGTCACGGGATCGGTCTCGGTGCCCTTGGCGGAGGTGTTCCCGCCGGCGTAGTTGGTGGTCCGCCTGTCCGCGCCCAGGCGGTTGGAGCGGGCGATCAGCTCCGCGACGGTCTGGTTCTGCGGCGGGTTCTGCTGCTGGTTCGGGTCCATGGTGTGGTGCATTCCTCTCAGGCGCCCCAGCCGGCCTGGGTGCCGCCGGTGCGGGTGTCGTTGATGAGCTTCTGGTAGCCGGAGGCGGCGTAGGCGGCCATCGGGTCCGCGGGCAGGCCGCGCTCCTCGCGCCAGGCGGCCAAGGCCGGGCGGACGTCGGTGTAGAAGGCGTCCATGAAGACCGCGTTCGCGGCGAGCACGTCGCGGCTGCGCTGGGCGTCCTCGAGGGCGGCGCGGTCGAGGAGGAGGGCGCGCAGGGTCATCTCCTGGACGTTGAGCACCGAGCGGATCTGGCCGGGGATTTTCTCCTCGAGGTTGTGGCACTGGTCGAGCATGAGCGCCACGCCGGAACCGGGCTCGAGGCCGCCGCCGCGGACCACCTCGACCATGATCCGGAAGAGCTGGAACGGGTCCGCCGCGCCGACGATCAGGTCGTCGTCGGCGTAGAAGCGCGAGTTGAAGTCGAACGAGCCCAGCTTCCCCAGCCGCAGCAGCTGGGCCACGATGAACTCGATGTTGGTGCCCGGGGCGTGGTGGCCGGTGTCCAGGCACACGAACGCCTTCTCGCCCAGGGCCAGGGTCTGGGCGTAGGAGGTGCCCCAGTCCGGCACGTCCGTGTGGTAGAACGCCGGCTCGAAGAACTTGTACTCGAGCACGAGCCGCTGGCCCTCGCCCAGGCGGGCGTAGATCTCGGCGAGGGACTCGGCGAGGCGGTCCTGGCGGCCGCGGATGTCGTCCTGGCCGGGGTAGTTCGTCCCGTCCGCGAGCCAGACCTTCAGGTCGCGGGAGCCGGTCGCGTCCATGACCTCGATGCACTCGAGGTGGTGCTCGACCGCCCGGCGCCGGACGGACTCGTCGGAGGAGGTGAGCGAGCCGAACTTGTAGACGTCGTCCTGGAACGTGTTGGAGTTGATGGTGCCGAGCCTCACGCCCAGACCCTCGGCATAGTCCCCCAGCGCGGCGTAGTCCTCGACCCTGTCCCACGGGATGTGCAGCGCGACGGACGGGGCCAGGCCCGTGAGCTCGTGGACCTTCGCCGCGTCCTGGATCTTCTCCTGAACCGTGCGGGGCGTGCCCGGGGTGCCGAAGACCTTGAAGCGGGTCCCGGAATTGCCGTAGGCCCAGGAGGGGACCTCGATCGCGAGGCCGTCGAGGGCCCCGGGGACAGTGGTGGGTGCGGTCATGGTCATTCTCCTGCCGTGGTGAGTGCGGTGCCGGCGGACGACGCCGTGTGGCCGGCCCGGGCGCCGTCGGTGCGGGCTGCGGCGAGCTGGGACTCGAGGTTGAAGACCTCCTCGAGGGGGACGAAGGCCTCATCCGGGGGCGTGTCGATGCCGTCGAAGAGGTCCGCCATCTCGGCCTGCCAGCGGGCGTTGACCTCGTGGGCGGCCATCCGGGACGCCGCGGCGTCGAGGCTGTCCGTCTCGACGTAGCCGATCAGCAGGCCGTCCGGGCCGAGGAAGAGCGAGTAGTTGTGCCAGCCGGCAGCCTCGAGCGCCTCGAGCATCTCGGGCCAGACGGCGGCGTGGCGGCGCCTGTACTCGTCGATGCGCTCGGGCTGGATCCGCTGCTGGAAGCAGATGCGCCGCCGCGGCGCTGCGGTGGGGGCCATGCCGTCCCTCGATCCTGAATCGTTTCAAATGGCTGCTTCCACCACAGTACGGACGTCGTGGCGCAGAGGTCAACACCCTGTCGCGCTGCTGGCCATGCCGCCCGGGGGACTGCTGGGCCATGCTGTGCCGCCGTGGCGCCCAGAAAGCGATAGTCTCCGGAGCATGAGCCGTTCCCGATCGACGCCCTCCGGTCCAGCCGGTGCGGCCGCTGCCGGGACGGCCAGCGTCCGCGATGTGGCGGAGCGCGCCGGCGTGTCGGTGGGCACGGTCTCCAACGTGCTCAACCGCCCGGACATCGTCCGGGCGGCCACGGTCGAGCGCGTGCGCGCGGCCATCGCCGAACTCGGATTCGTCCGCAATGACGCTGCCAGGCAGCTGAGGGCGGGCCGCTCCACCACCATCGGGCTCCTCGTGCTGGACGTGCGCAATCCCTTCTTCACCGATGTGGCCCGCGGAGCCGAGGACGAGGCGGACTCGCACGGGCTCTCGGTCGTCATGGCGAACAGCGATGAGTCCCCGGAGCGTGAGGCCGCGCACCTCGACTACTTCGAGACGCAGCGGGTCCTCGGAATGCTCATCTCCCCGATCAAGGACCCCGGCGACCGGCTCGAGCGGCTCCGGGCCGCGGGGACCCCGGTGGTCCTCGTGGACCGCACCGCCGGAACGAGGAACCTGAGCTCGGTGGCCGTGGACGACGTCGAGGGCGGCCGGATGGCGGCCCAGCACGTGCTCGACCTCGGGCGGCGCCGGCTCGCCTTCGTGGGAGGGCCGCCCGACCTCGAGCAGATGCAGGACCGCCTCGCGGGGGTGGAGTCCGCCGTCGGCGCCGTGCCCGAGGCGAGCGTCGAGGCCATCGCCACCAAGGCCCTCACCTTCGAGGATGGGCGGCTCGCAGCGAAGGCCCTCCTCGGACGCCCGCCGGCCCAGCGGCCGGACGCGATCCTGGCGGGGAATGACCTCGTGGCCATCGGAGCGCTGCAGGTGCTCATGGGCGAGGGCCGGCTCAGGATTCCCGAGGATGTGGCGATCGTGGGCTACGACGACATCGACTTCGCCTCGGCCGCGGTGGTGCCGCTCTCCTCGGTGCGCCAGCCGCGCGAGCTCATCGGCCAGACCGCGGTGCGCATCCTGCGCGAGGAGGCCGAGGATCCGGGACTCGGGCCGCGGCATGTCGTCTTCGAGCCCGAACTGGTCGTGCGGGCGTCCACGACGGGGCGCGCAGACTAGCCGTCGCGCCCCCGAATCCGGCCGCACCGCTGAGCCGCGTCCGGCCGGGCGCACTCGGCCCGGCGTGACGCACGCCGGTCGCTGACCCCCGGATTGCACCCGGCCCTTGACGTGGCCTGCCTCACGCTCCTACGATTCATGAAACGATTCAAGAAAACGTCTTCTGGGTCCTCCGGACTCTGCGCCGCAGAGAGGAGGAGGCCGTGGCCCCGTCCCCACCGCGCGGCGGACGCGCGGACTGGAGCCATCAGCAGCCCAACACGACCAGCGCCCTGCGGGGCCAGCGCCGGCTTGTCACCAACGTCGATGAAGGAAGTCAGCACATGAACACGTCAGCCGGGGACACCATCAGTCCCGAAGCCACCATGGGGCGGCGCAACCCGAGGAGGGCCGCGATCAGCGGGTGGATCGGGAGCGCCCTCGAGTACTACGACTTCGCGCTGTACTCGACAGTCGCTGCGCTCGTCTTCCCGGGCATCTTCTTCCCGTCAGGGAACCCGACGGTCGCCATCATCGCCTCCCTCGCCACGTACGCGGTCGGCTACGTCTCCCGTCCGCTCGGGGCGGTCGTCCTGGGTGCTTACGGGGACCGCCACGGCCGCAAGAAGGTCCTCGTCTTCGCCATGCTGCTGATGGGCACCGCGACCTTCGCGGTGGGGCTCCTCCCCACGTACCGCCAGGTGGGCCTGCTCGCGCCGGCCCTCCTGGTGGCCCTCCGCCTGATCCAGGGCTTCGCGGTCGCCGGTGAACTCGGCGGAGCCAGCGCGATGATCGTCGAGCACTCGCCCGACGCGAAGCGCGGGTTCTTCGCCAGCTTCAGCCTCCAGGGCACCCAGGTCGGCTCGATCCTCGCCACGGCCGCGCTCCTGCCCCTGTCCGCGATGCTGCCCGCAGACCAGTTCCAGTCGTGGGGCTGGCGCGTCCCGTTCCTGCTGAGTGCCTTCGTGATCCTCGCGGGGTACCTCATCCGTCGTCGCGTCCAGGAGCCCCCGGCCTACGTCGCCCAGTCCGCCCAGGCCGCAGTGAAGCGGCGGTTCCCCCTCCTCGAGCTCCTGCGCAGCTACCCGTGGGTCCTGGTCCGGTGCATCCTGATGACCTTCACCAACGTCATCGGCATGGCGACCCTGGTCTTCGGGGTGTCCTATGCGACGCAGAAGGGCTACGGCATCGGCTTCTCGGCCGGAGAGTTCCTCTGGGTCACCCTCGTGGCCAACATCGTCGCCGTGATCCTGATCCCCGTCTTCGGTGCCCTGTCCGACCGGATCGGGCGCAGGGCCCTCATGGTGGTCGGCGGCGTGGGCGGCGGCCTGCTGGCCACGGCATACCTCTGGGCCATCGACCAGAGGAGCCTGGTCCTCGTCTTCGTGTTCGTGGTCATCGTCCAGGGGGCGCTCTTCCAGATGTGGAACGCCACCTTCGCGACCTTCTTCCAGGAGCAGTTCCCCCTGCGGATCCGCGTGACCGGCTTCGCGGTGGCGCAGAACATCGGCCTCATGATCGCCTCGTTCTTCCCCAGCATCTTCACCGCGATCGCTCCCCCTGGGACCGCGAACGTCCCCCTCGTCATCGGAGGTGCCACCTTCGGCATCTGCGTCGTCGCCGGCCTGGCGGCGCTCCTCTCCCCGGACACGAAGGGCAAGTCCCTCGCGGACCTCGAGGACGAGAAGGCCTCGCTGCACCCGAGAAGCACCAGCGGCGTCTAGGCCCGCTCCTCGGCGGGGGATCCCCGCGGTCCCCTCGCCGAGAGCCACCCCATCAGCACCTACACCACATCAAGCGGAGAAGCAGATGACCGAGAAGACCAAGGCCCCGAGCGCAGCGGTGTGGCCGGTGAAGCACAGTCCGCTGCTGCGGGCACCGCAGCGGTCCATCACGCGCAGCGGCCTTCAGGAGCTGATCCGCCGGCTCACCGAGAACCTGGTCGCCATCACGGATGAAACCGGTGAGTTCCTCCTCCGGCTGGACGACGGCCGGGTCATCGACACGAAGGGCTGGGCAGGCTGGGAGTGGACCCACGGGATCGGCCTCTACGGGATCTGGCAGTACTACGACCAGACCGGCGAGGACGGCATGCGCGAGATCATCGACTCGTGGTTCGCCGAGCGGCTCGCGGAGGGCACCACGAAGAACGTCAACACCATGGCACCCTTCCTGACGCTCGCCTGCCGCTACGAGGAGACGAAGGACCGCACCCTGCTTCCGTGGCTCGATGCGTGGGCCGAATGGGCCATGCGGTCCATGCCGCGCACGCCCCACGGCGGCATGCAGCACATGACCCTGGCAGAGGAGAACCACCACCAGCTGTGGGACGACACGCTCATGATGACCGTCCTGCCCCTGACGAAGATCGGCCTGCTGCTCGACCGCCCGGAGTACGTCAAAGAGGCAACCTTCCAGTTCCTCACCCACGTGGCCTACCTCATGGACCGCGAGACGGGGCTGTGGTTCCACGGCTGGTCCTTCGAGGGGAACCACAACTTCGCCAGGGCGCGCTGGGCGCGGGGCAACTCGTGGCTGACGATGGTCATCCCAGACTTCCTCGAGCTGACCGGCCTGCCGGAGTCGGACCCCGTGCGTCGGTTCCTCATCGAGGTCCTCGACGCCCAGGTTGCGGCCCTCGCCGCGGTGCAGGACAGCTCGGGACTCTGGCACACGCTCCTCGACGACCCGTCCTCGTACCTCGAGGCGTCGGCCACCGCCGGATTCGCCTACGGGATCCTCAAGGCCGTCCGCAAGGGCTACCTCAAGGCGGAGTACACGGCGACGGCCGAGCGTGCTGTGCAGGCCGTCATCCGGAACATCTCCGCCGACGGCGAGCTGCAGCAGGTGTCCTTCGGCACCGGCATGGGCCCGGACCTGGACTTCTACCGCAGCATCCCGCGCACCTCGATGCCGTACGGGCAGGCCATGGCGATCCTCTGCCTGGCCGAGTACCTGCGCACCTACTACTGACGTTGACCGTGATGGAGGAAATCTGATGGTTCTCGACTCGTTCCGACTGGACGGGAAGGTCGCTCTCGTGACGGGCGCGTCACGGGGTCTCGGGCAGGGCGCGGCGGTCGCGCTCGCCGAGGCAGGCGCCGACGTCGCCCTGCTCAGCCAGAGCGCGTCACGCGAGACGGCCGAGAAGGTCCGGGCCCTCGGCCGCACCGCCCACCTGATCGAGCAGGACCTCGTGACGGCGACCCCGGAGGAGCTGGACGAGTCGATCCAGTCCGTCGAGGCAGAGCTCGGGCGCATCGACATCCTCGTGAACAACGCCGGGATCATCCGCCGCGCCCCGCTCCTGGAGCACCCGGCCGCGGACTGGGACGCGGTGATGTCCGTCAACCTGGACGCCGTGTTCCATCTCTCGCAGGCCGCGGCGAGGCGGTTCGTGGCCAACGGCGGGGGGAAGATCATCAACGTCGCCTCGATGCTCTCCTTCCAGGGGGGCATCCTCGTGCCCGGGTACGCCGCGAGCAAGCACGCCGTCGCCGGGCTGACCAAGTCGTTCGCCAACGAGCTCGCCGCCCGCGGGGTGAATGTCAACGCGATCGCCCCGGGCTACATGGCCACCGACAACACCACGGCGATCCGTTCGGACGAGGCGCGCGAGAAGTCCATCCTGTACCGCATCCCTGCCGGACGCTGGGGCACCCCCGCCGACCTGCAGGGCGCCTTCGTCTTCCTCGCCTCCTCAGCGTCGGACTACGTCAACGGCGCCGTCATCCCCGTCGACGGCGGCTGGCTCGTCCGCTGACCTCCCCGCCTCAAGAACCCACCGACCCCTGCATTGGAGAAGCACCCCATGGACCAGCGTTACGCCACGAGCCCTGACCAGCTCCCGCACTTCGACACCGCCGCGCTGCGCGACCGGTTCCTGGTGCAGGACCTGTTCATCCCCGGGGAGGTCCGCGTCGCCTACACCCACCACGACCGGATCGTCCTCGGCGGAGCGGTGCCCGCCGGCGCACCGCTTCCCCTGCCCGTGTTCGAGGAGCTCCGCGCGGAGTACTTCCTGGCCCACCGCGAGATGGGGATCGTCAACGTGGGCGGCTCGGGCACCGTCACCGCCGATGGCGAGGTGCACACCCTCCCGAACGGCGCGTGCCTGTACCTCGGGCGGGGCACCCGCGACGTCGTCTTCGCCGACGCGCCGGACGGGGATGAGGGCGGCGCCCAGTTCTACCTGTTCAGCGCCCCCGCCCACACCGCCTATCCCAGCCAGCTGGTGCTCAAGGGGCAGGGCACCGCGCGCGAGCTCGGCGACCAGCTCACCAGCAACCGACGGTCCCTGAACCAATACATCCACGAGAACGGCATCAAGTCCTGCCAGATCGTCATGGGCGTGACCGAACTCCACCCCGGGTCCATGTGGAACACGATGCCGGCCCACACCCACGACCGGCGCACCGAGTGCTACCTGTACTTCGACGTTCCGCAGGACGCCCGGGTCATCCACCTGATGGGGCGCCCCGACGAGACGAGGCATCTCGTGGTCGCGGACCGGCAGGCCGTCATCTCCCCGTCCTGGTCGCTGCATTCGGGCGTCGGCACCGCCGCCTACTCGTTCGTCTGGGCCATGGCAGGGGAGAACCAGTCCTTCGATGACATGGACGCCGTCCCTGTCACCATCCTGAAGTGAAGGGCGCCACGATGAGCGGACCCCTTGACGCACTCAGCGCAGCCGGGCTCGTGCCCGTGGTGGTGCTCGACGACGCCGCCGACGCCGCGCCGCTCGCCGCAGCCCTCGTCGGCGGCGGCCTGCCGGTCGCGGAGGTGACGTTCCGGACGGAGGCGGCTGCCGAGGCAGTGCGCATCATGGCCGCCCGCGGGGACATGACCGTGGGCGCAGGCACCGTGCTGACCGTCCAGCAGGTCGACGACGCGGTCGCGGCTGGCGCCTCCTACGTCGTCTCGCCGGGCCTGAGCAGGGCGGTCGTGGAGCGCTGCCAGGAGAAGGGCGTGCTGGCGCTGCCCGGCGCCGTGACCGCCACCGAGATCCAGGCAGCCCTCGAGCTGGGGCTGAGCACCCTCAAGTTCTTCCCCGCCGGCACCTCCGGCGGCCCTGCGGCGATCGCAGCACTTGCGGCGCCGTTCGCCGGCGTGCGCTTCGTGCCCACCGGCGGCGTCGGCCCCCAGAACCTCCACGACTACCTCGCGATCCCCGCCGTCGCAG
Source organism: Sinomonas atrocyanea (assembly GCF_001577305.1). Lineage (NCBI taxonomy): Bacteria > Bacillati > Actinomycetota > Actinomycetes > Micrococcales > Micrococcaceae > Sinomonas > Sinomonas atrocyanea. The sequence goes on along the minus strand of NZ_CP014518.1, from coordinate 3,976,108 downwards.
CGGTGGGCGGATCATGGATGGTGCCCAGGGACCGCATCCGGGGCGGAGACTTCGCCGGGATCACCCGCCTCACGTCCGAGGCTGTCGCCCTGGCATCCGGGTCCGCAGTGGGGGAGGGCACCCCGTGAGTGCCCCGCTGCAGGAAGGCACGGCGGCGCGCACCGACGTCGTGACCCTCGGCGAGACGATGGCGCTGTTCAAGGCCGGTGCGGCCGGCCCGCTCGCCCATGTCCACGGCTGGAGCCTGGGCATCGGCGGAGCCGAGAGCAACGTGGCCGTGGCACTCCAGCGCCTGGGGACCCCGGTGACCTGGATCGGACGGGTGGGCGCCGACAGCCTGGGCGACCTCGTGGCGCGCGAGCTCGTGGCGGAGGGCATCGACGTCCGTTCCGTGCGCGATGCCGCCCCCACCGGGCTGATGGTCAAGGAACGACGCACCGCCGACGCTCTGAAGGTCTGGTACTACCGCGCGGGAAGCGCCGGCTCCCGCCTGGCCCCCGAGGACCTGCCCGCCGGAGTGATCGAGCAGTCCCGCCTTCTGCACGTCACCGGCATCACTCCGGCCCTCTCGCCCTCGGCGGCCGCCGCTGCCCATGACGCCATCGACCGTGCCCGGGCGGCCGGGGTGCTCGTGTCCTTCGACCTGAACTACCGTGCAGCCCTGTGGTCCCAGGAAGCCGCGGGGGAACAGTATCGGCAGATCATCGCCAAGGCAGACATCGTCTTCGCCGGCGACGACGAGGCCGCGATCGCCGTCGGCCCCGCTCCCGACCCGTGGGAGCTGGCCCGGCGCATTGCCGCCCTGGGCCCTTCGCAGGTGATCCTCAAGCGCGGCGCCCAGGGCTGTCTGGCCTTGGTGGACGGGGCCGGGCACGCCCGGGAGGCCGTGCCCGTGAAGGCCGTCGACACGGTCGGGGCGGGGGACGCCTTCGTCGGCGGGTACCTCTCGGAACTGCTCCTTGGAGCGGACGTCGACCAGCGGCTCCTGCTGGCCGCCCAAGTGGGCGCGTTCGCCTGCCTGGTGCCGGGCGACTGGGAGGGCGCGCCCCGCAGGAGCGAACTGCACCTGCTGGACCCGCACGACCCAGTCACCCGCTGAGCAGGCTCCGGCAGGGCCGGCCCGCAGGGCGGTGCGTCAGTCCTTGAGCGTCCTCACCGGGGGCCCGGGCCTTCCTCACTGGGGCCGTTCCCGGGACCCCTGACGATGGAACCGCCCTGGATCACGTAGTCCAGGCGCGTGTCGGCGAGGACCGAGAGGTCGGCGACGGGATCTTCGCCGGTGATCACGAAATCGCCCTGGGCGCCGGGGGCGATGACTCCCAACTGGCCTTCGCGCTGGAGCAGGGCAGCGGCGGTCGTGGTGGCACTGCGGATCACGTCGATGGCCGGCTGGATCTTGCCCCTGATGGCGAACTCCTTGGCCTGGTGGGCCTGCATGCCGCCCAGCAGGTCGGACCCGTAGGCGAGGTTGATGCCTGCCTCGTGGGCTCTGCCGAGCGCCTCGTACCCGCCGTCGAGCACTTCGGCCACCTTCTCCCAGTTCTCCTGTGAGAGCCCGAAGTTGCGCCCCTCCCGCTCCAGCGCCCAGTAGGTCACGAGGTTCATGGTGAGGAAGGCGTTGTGCTCCTTGAAGAGCTCCAAGGACTCGTCATCGAGAAGGTTTCCGTGCTCGATGCCCCGCACTCCGGCGCGGAGGGCCCTGTTGATCGCCCGGCCCGTGTAGGCGTGGGCGGTGACATAACGGTTGGCGGCCTCGGCTTCCTCGACTGCCGCTTCGATCTCTGAGACGGAGTACTGGGTGGAGTCGATGCGGTCTGTGGGTGAGGCCACGCCGCCGCCGGCCATGATCTTGATGTGGTGGGCCCCCTTGCGCAGTTCGTCCCGGGCCGCCTGGCGCACTTGGTCGACTCCATCGGCCAGGCGACCGATGTGCGGGCAGCAGTAGCCGCCGTCGTGGGCGGCCCGTCCTCGCGGCCTGGGGTCGGCGTGGCCGCCGGTCTGGGACAGCGCCTTGCCGCCGAAGAACAGGCGGGGTCCGCGCAGGAGGCCCTCGGCCTGGGCGTCGTGGAGCCCGAAGTCGGCCCCGGCAACGTCGCGCACGGTGGTGAAGCCCCGGTCCAGCATGTTGCCCATGAGCTTGGCCGTGTTCAGGGCAGCGTAGTTCGGCGACCACTCGCCGAGCTGGGTGAGGTCCGCGGTTGCGGCCGTGACGTGCACGTGGCAGTCGATCAGGCCCGGCAGGACGAACTTGCCGCTGGCATCGACCGTGGCCTGTCCGGCGGCAGCCAGGTCCGCCCCGATCTCGGCGATGGTGCCGTTGACGACTCTGATGTCCCCCTCTCGGTACTCGCCCGCGGAAGCGTCGAGGTAGCGCGCGTTCGTGATGAGCAGGTCGTAGGGCATCTCTTACTCCTTCGCGGCGGCGATGATCGCCTGTGCGCCGTGGCGGGCTATGGTCTGGACGGTGTCGACATCGTCGTCGGTATAGGCGCCCTCGGCATCGAGGACGTTCAGGACCGCGACAGTCTTCCCCGCTGCGATGACGGGCACATTGATGATGGAGCCGCAGCCGAGACTCGCGATGAGCTCGGCATCCTTGAAGATCCGGTCGACGTCGGCGCGGCTCTTCCCGAAGAAGGGGACTTGCTCCTCGAGGCTGGCTCGGAGCCAGTCGGCGGCCACGTCAGTGCCGACCTGCTTGCGGCCACCCACCGGGTATTCGGCGGGACGGGAGGAGTGGATCCTCTCCATCTCCTGGCCGTCCTTGCGGAAGGCGAGGACCGTGAAGAGCCGGAAGCCGACAGCGTGGGCGATGGCCTCTTCGACGGTGGGGATGTCAGTGGGCTGCTGGGTATTCAGCGGGGTTCTCCTTGCCGATGATTTCCTTGGCGGTGATGTCCTCGAGCGAGCGTCCGGCCGTGCGGACCGCGAAGAGCAGGGTGCAGACGACGCCGACGGCGAGGACTGCGGTCGTCATGCCGAAGACTCCGGCGAAGCCCCACTGCGTCGCGAAGATTCCGATGATCAGGGGAGCGGTGATGGAGCCGACGCGCCCGAACGAGGAGCTCAGGCCGACCCCGGTGGCGCGCAGCCAGGTGGGGAAGACCTCTGGGGTGTAGGCGTAGACGCCGGCGTAGGTGCCGTTGAGGAAGAACGAGAGGGCGATGCCGGCGACGGTGATCCACAGCGTGTCCGTCATCGCGCTGAGCCAGAAGGCACTGACGGCTGACCCGACCAGGTAGATCGCGATGGTGAACTTGCGGTCCAGCTTCTCGTTCAGCCACGCGGCGCTGAAGTACCCAGGGATCTGGGCCAGGTAGATGTACAGGGAGAACGTGAAGCTGCTGGTGACGGTGAGGCCCTTGCTGATCAGCAGGGTGGGAATCCAGGAGAAGAAGCCGTAGTAGGAGAAGGTGATGACGAACCAGATCAGCCAGGTGACAGCGGTGATCCTCCACATCGCCGGTCCCCACAGGAACGCGATGGCTCGGCCCAGCGAGAATTTCACCGGGGCCGGTTCCGCAGCGTGGTGGGGGTCTGGTTCGGGGAGCGGGGCGCCTGTGGCATCGAGGACGCTCTGCTCGAAGTGGGCGACGACCTGCTCGGCCTCGGCGACCTTGCCGAGGTTCTGCAGGTAGCGCGGCGACTCGGGCAGGGAGCGCCGCCACCAGAGCAGCATCACGATGGGAAGGAAGGTGATGACCTGCGCCCAGCGCCAGCCCTGGGGGATTTCGGGGACAACGAAGCGCCCGATGAGCGCTGCAGCCACGAAGCCGAAGGAGAAGAACCCGGACAGGGCGCCAATGAACCAGCCGCGCCGGTGGCGGGGCACGAACTCGGACAGGAACGGGGCGATGATGGCGCTCTCGGCACCGGCGCCAGCACCGGCGAGGATCCGCGCGATGAGGAAGACCTCGAAGTTCCAGGCGGACGCGGCCACGAGGGAGGCCACCGCGTAGAGGGCCAACGAGTACATCATGACCTTCTTGCGGCCCAGCCTGTCGCCGAGGTAGCCGGCGAAGAAGGCGCCGAACAGGAAGCCGAAGGGGGCGGCCGATGCAACGAGCCCCAGCTGTCCGGAGGACAGGGCGAAGACGTGGCGGACGTCGGGCATGAGGAAGGCGACGATCGCGCTGTCCATGCCATCGAAGGTGTACCCGAGGCCTCCGATGAGGAGGAGGACGTAGTGCGGCCTGCTGAGCGGCAGCCGGTCTAGCCTTGCGGAAAGGGACACAACTTGCTCCTTGGGGGATAGCGTGATCGGACGGTTCGATCCGCTTGATCCGACATCGTAGGCGCAAGGTCTTTTGCAGACAATGTCCTTCTGCAATAGTTTTTTCAAGGGGAAGGGGCGGTGTGGCCAGCAACGAAACGGTGCCGAGGGTCGGCGAGGCTGACTCCGTCGAGGACTGGCTGCGCTCACTGCTGCCGGACAAGGCGCTGGGAGGAAGCGCGCACCAGGTGTTCGCCCTGATCGCGAGCCAGCCCGCCAAGGCCGCGTTCGCCCCGGCAGCGGAACTGGCCGAGCTGGTGCAGACGAGCATCTCGAGTGTGACGAGGATGGCCCAGCGGCTCGGCTACGCGGGGTGGCCCGACCTGCAGCGCGACCTGAGGGCGCGCTATCTGGCCCACCTGTCGATGCTTGAGGTCTCCGAGAGCCACCGCACGGCGGATTCCCCCTTCCGGGCCTCGCTCCGCCAGGACGCGGACTCCCTGGCGAGCCTCCTGCGCGGGGTGGATGAGGAGCGCATCGCACGGATCGTCGCTCTGCTGGCCCAGTCGGAGAACATCTACGTCACTGCCCAGGGAAGCTATGCCGCCGTGGGCCACGCGTTCGTGCACAACATGCAGATCGCCGGGTACCCGGCGCGCTCCCTCCTCGACAATCCCGCAGGCCTTGCCAATGCGGTGGCCAGGATGGGACCGGGGGACACCCTCGTCGTCTGCTCGTACTGGCGCCTGTACGACGTTGCTGTGACTGCCGCGACGGAAGCAAAGGCCAACGGCGCCACGGTGGTGGTGCTGGCGGACAACCTCTCCCTGGCGCTCGAGAAGTCAGCGGACGAGGTCGTCCTCACGCCGGCTGAGAGCATCTCGTTCTTCCCCTCGCTCACGGGGGCGATGGCCGTCCAGCAGGGAATCGTGGCGACCCTCGCGAAGCTCGACGATGAGCGCACGCGGACGAGCCTGATGGCGGTGGAACGCAGTTGGGAGAAATTCAACCTGCTGCACCGGTCCGCGCCGCGCCACATGCCCTAGGCGGGCCGGGCTCCGGGGTAATCCCCCGTCCGCGCCGACGGGTAGCCCGCGGCCCGACGGGGTATATGCACCGCGGAGGCATCGACGAGCGGAGACCGGGATGACAGCGGAGGCACCAGTGGCGGCGGCACACGGCGCGGCACCAGGGCGCATCAGGGCCTGCAGGGAGCTCAGGCCCGGGATGGACATCGAGGCCAGGGTGGGCGGCGTGTGGCACTTTGGCGGCCGCGTGCTGGAGATCCACCCGAGCATGGGCCTCTTCTGGGCGGAGTCGCCGGCGGGCGAGCGGCGCATCATCGAGTTCGAGGAGTACGAGGTCCACCGGCGGGCCTCGGGCCCCGACGCTGCGTAGCGCTGGAGGTCGCGCAGCCGAGGCGCGTCGTCAGTCGGTTTCGGGGCCCGAGCAGTAGATGCACCCGCCCGCCTGCGGGGCGCCGGTGCAGACCTCTTCCTCGGCCGTGCCGATCGCGTCGGTCTCGATCGCGGCGAGCGCGGTGGGTGCCATGGGTTCGTCCTTCGTCCTTCGTGCTGTGGTGCGTGGTGTCCCGGCGCCGGCTCCCCCGACTTTCGGGGTGCGTGTTGCGAGCTGCGCGAGCCGGCGCCGGGAGGCCTTCTCTGGGTCAGTGGGCGGGGACGGCGGCGGCGAGCGCCTGCTTCTCGTTCTCGGTGGGGACGAAGCCGGAGCTGAGCTCGGCCTGCAGCACGTCCGTGTCCAGGGCCTTCTCCCAGCGGGCGACGGCGATGCAGGAGACGATGTTGCAGGCCGTGCTGGTGAGGGCGCGCGCCTCGCTCATGAACCGGTCGATCCCGACGATCAGCGCGACCCCTGCAACCGGGAGCGTGGGCATGACGGTGAGGGTGGCAACGAGGGCCACGAAGCCGCTGCCGCTGACCCCGGCCGCGCCCTTGGAGGTCAGCAGCATCATGCCGAGCATGAGGAGGATCTGGCCCCAGCTGAGGTGGATGTCGCAGGCCTGGGCGATGAACATCGAGGCGAGCGTGAGGTAGACGGCGGTGCCGGTGAGGTTGAAGGAGTAGCCGGTGGGGACGACGAGGCCCACCACGCCGCGCTCGCAGCCGATCCGCTCGAGCTTGGAGAGCAGGCGCGGCAGCACGGGCTCGCTCGAGGACGTGGCGAGGACGATGAGGAACTCGTCCTTGAAGTAGCGCAGGAGCCGCCACAGGCTGAAGCCGGTGATCTTGGCGAGGATGCCCAGGCCGATGACCACGAGGGCGATGCAGGCCGCGTAGAAGGCCAGGATGAGCATCCCCAGGTTGCCGATGGAGTGCGCGCCGTACTTGCCGACGGTGAAGGCCATGGCACCGAAGGCGCCGATCGGGGCGACCTTCATGATGTAGCCGAACACGACGAACAGGAGCTTGTTGAAGCTGTTGACGACGTCGAGAGCGAGCTTGCCGGGGGCGCCGAGCTTGGTGAAGGCGAACCCGCAGAGGAGGGCGACCAGGAGCACGGGCAGGACCTCGCCGTTGGCGAAGGCCCCCACGAGCGTGGCGGGGATGATGTTCAGCAGGAAGTCGGCCGGGTTGCTGCTGGGCAGCTGGCTGGTGTACTTCGACGCGACGGAGGCGTTGAGGTGGGCCGGATCGATGTGCATCCCGGCCCCGGGCTGGAAGAGGAGGACCGCGCCGAGGCCGAGGGCGAGGGCCAGGGCGGTGAGGACGTAGAAGAGCCCGAGCGAGCGCAGCAGGGTCGGGCCGACCTTCTTGGCGTCCGTCAGGGACGTGATTCCGCTGACGATCGTGCAGAAGACGATCGGGGCGATCAGGAACTTCACCAGCTTGACGAAGCCGTCGCCGAGCGGCTGGAGCGAGGAGCCCAGGTTGGGCCAGAGTGCCCCGACGAGGATGCCGAGCGCGACGCCGACGAGGACTTGGACATAGAGGTGTCCGAGGATGGACTTGATCTTCATTGAACAACTTCCTGGATGGGGGGTCCCGCTGCTCAGGGCGGGGCCGGGGGGGGTGGGGATCAGGCCGTCTTGGCCCTGGAGTGTGCGACGTCGATGTCCGCGACAGCGAGCTGGCGCGCGGCCCGGTGGAGGGCGACTTCGGTGACGGCGCCTGAGGAGTCGGTGACGACCTCGGTGGTGATGACTCCGGCAGGGGTGCCGAGGCGCAGCAGCTGCCCGGTGTGGCCCGGGGGCAGCGCGTCGGCCACCACCGATCCGGGCACGGCGGCTGCGAGGGAGACCGCGACCGCGGAGGTCAGGCCGATGGCCGGGTGCGGAGCGAGCATCGAGAGCATGCGCACGCGCAGGTCGTGGCTCTCGGCCGAGACGAGCGTGCCGTCGGCGGCGGTGTAGTCCGCAGCGGGGGCCACCACTCCGATCTTCGGGATCGCGTTCTGCGGCGGGTCCTCCGGCGTCCTCAGGCCCATCGCCAGGCCGGCGGCGGCACGCGCGGCGATGAGCTGGGGCAGATTCCCGGCGAGGCTGGCGCCCATGGAGGACAGGTCGATCCCCAGGTCGTCGGCGTGGATGAGGGCCGCGGGGGCGCCCGCGTCCACCATGGTCACGTTCAGCGTGGTCCTCCCCACGGCGAGCGCGTCGGCCGGCCTGCCGGTCGGCAGCACGCTGCCGGTGGTCCCGCCCCAGGGCGAGTGGAAGGACAGACTCACGGGCACCCCGGGCGCGCTGCTGCCGGGCACCGTGGCCCGGCCGGAGGTCGGCACGCGGCGGCCCGGCGTCGCGATCGTCCCGGTCAGCACCGCACCGGTGTTGACGTTGCGCATCCGGACCCGGGTGGTGCCCTCCTGTGCGGCGACGATGCCGGACTGGACGGCGTAGAGCGCGATGGCGGTGGCGCAGTTGCCGCAGTTGGAGCCCAGCTCGACGGTGGGATCGCCGATCCCGATCTGCGCGAACAGGTAGTCGAGGTCCGACGGTCCCTCGGGGGTCGCGGTGATGATGGCGGCCTTCGACGTGGTCGAGGTCCCGCCGCCGACGCCGTCGAGCTGCCGGGCGTCCGCCGCCCCGAACGCGTCGGCCAGCAGGCGCAGCACCTCCTGGGGGGTGTGGGCATGCCGGGCCACGTCCTGGGCGTCGAAGAGCCAGCACTTGCTCGTGCCGCCTCGATACCAATGACCGCGGAGTTGCACGGTCCTCTCCTTCATCCTTCGGTGGTGCGCCTCACAGCGCCTGCTCCTTCTACGATCAGGGCAGCGATGCTTCAGCACAATCGCTGAAAAGTAGACGTCCCTCTACTTTTGCTAAACTCCACGCATGGCCGATCTCGACCTGCGGCGCCTCCATCTCCTGCGGGAAGTGGGCCGCCTGGGCTCCCTCACGTCCGCCGCGGCGGCCCTGTCCTTCACCACCTCCGCGGTCTCCCAGCAGATCTCCAAGCTCGAGCGCGAGATGGGGGTGGCGCTCGTGGAGCGGCACCCGCGGGGCGTGGTCCTCACCGAGGCAGGCACCGCGCTGCTGCGCTATGCGGACGAGATCGACAGGACGATCGAGGCGGCGCACGCCGAAATGGGGGAGTTCGCGGGCCTGCGGCGCGGCCAGCTGCGGCTGGGGACGTTCCCCACGGTCGGCGCCTCGCTCATGCCGGACGTGGTCCTGGCCTTCCGCGCGCGCCACCCCGGGGTCGCCGTCACGGTGGCCAGCGCCCGGCGGGACGGGCTCATCGAGCGGCTCAAGCGCCGTGACATCGAGCTGACCCTCCTGTGGGACTACCCCTGGGAGCGCATCAAGGACGAGGAGCTGGCCATCACGCCGCTGCTCGACGACCCCACCGTGCTCCTGGTGCCCCGCGAGCACGCCCTCGCCCGCGGCGGCCCGGTGCGCATGGGCCGGCTGCGGGACCAGGAATGGGTGGTCCGCGACGAGCACCCGGTGGCGGATGTCCTCAGGCGCGTCTGCCGCGGCGCGGGCTTCGAGCCCCGCATCGCCCTGGCCGCGAACGACTACAACGAGACCCAGGGCATGGTCGCCGCGGGCATCGGCATAGCCTTGGCCCCCGGCTCGCGCTCAGTGCGCTGCGCCCCGACGTCGCGATCGTGCCGATCGAGCATTCGCCCGCCCGGAGGATCCTCCTGGCCCAGCTTGCGGGCCGCCGCCTCAGCCCCGCGGCGCAGCAGGCCACCGAGGTCTTCCGTTCGACGGCCGAGCGCGCCGCCCAGGGACTCCTGCAGGCGGCGGAGTAGGGGAGCGGGGCGCCGCTCAGGCGCCGCGCCCCAGCTGGGCGAGCCCGGCGACGGCGACCACCAGCGGCCGCCCCTGGCCGGGCTCGGGCTCCATGTCGACGAGCGCGAGCTGGGTCAGGCGCAGTGGCTGGCCCTCCTCGGCGGCGCCGCGCCGGGTCGCCGTGATGTGGGCGCGGTAGCCGTCGCCGGCGAAGTCGGGGCGGCGGAACGTGGGCACGTGGATCTCCAGTGCCCCGACGAGGTCGCGGTGCAGGGCCCGGACCTCGGGGGAGTCCACGAGGGCCACCGGGGTGTCGTGCCGCGGCCCGAAGAGCTCCCCGGGCCCCGCGACGGCCGTGATGGGGGCAGTCCGGGCGGCCACGGCGCCCATGTCCGCTGCGAGCTGCGCCGCGCTCGCCCAGGTCGTGAACACGGGCATCACGGTGATGTGCAGGGGCCAGTCCCGCACCGCGTAGCGCTCGCCGATGGCCATGGGCGCCAGGGGCAGGACGATCGCGAAGCGGTGCACGCCTCGATCGTAGGCGCCGATAGGGTGGCCCCATGACCACGAAGACCCCGTCCGCGCCCGTCCGCGTTGCCGTGCACGGCGAGCCGCTGCCGTTCATGACCGAGGCGATCGAGGCGGGAGGGGCGTCCCTGGTCGGGCTCGACGGGGAGCCCGAGGTCCTCGTCCTCGACCACGGCAACCCGAAGCGGGAGCTGCTCGCGGTGCTCGACGCGACGCCGTCGATCCGCTGGGTCCAGCTGCCCTCCGCCGGGATCGAGGCCTACGCGCACGCGCTCGCCGCGCACCCCGAGAAGGTGTGGACCAGCGCCAAGGGCGCCTACGCCAAGCCCGTCGCCGAGCACGCCCTCGCCCTCTCGCTCGCGCTCCTGCGCCACCTGCCCGAGCGCGCCCGCGCCCGCTCCTGGGGCCCGGCCACCGGGACGTCCCTGCACGGGATGCGGGCCCTCGTGATCGGCGCCGGCGGCGTGGGCCTGGAGATCCTGCGCCTCTTGAAGGTGTTCGACATGGAGGTGGACGTCGTGCGCCGCACCCGCGCCTCGGTCCCGGGGGCCAGGAGCACGACGACGCCGGCCCACCTCGCCGAGCTGCTGCCGGAGGCCGACGTCGTAGTGGTCGCCGCCGCCCTCACGGCGGATACCTCCAAGCTGATCGGAGCGCCCGAGCTGGCGCTCATGAAGCCCACGGCGGTCCTGGTGAACATCGCCCGCGGCGGACTCGTCGACACGGACGCGGTGGTCTCGGCGCTGCGGTCCGGGACGATCGCCGGCGCCGCGCTCGACGTCACGGACCCCGAGCCCCTGCCCGACGGCCACCCGCTGTGGGACGAGCCGCATGCGCTCATCACCCCGCACGCCGCGGACACCCTGGAGATGATCCGTCCACTGCTCGGCGAGCGCTTTTCCGAGAACCTGCGCCGGTACTCGGCCGGCCGCGAGCTCGAGGGCCTCGTGGACGCCGCCGCCGGCTACTAGTGCCCGGGATCCCAGACACCGGCAGATCAGCCGCCCTCTGGGTTTGCTGAGAGCTGCGTCACAGTCTATTGTCGTGGGGTCATCGGGGGCGGACTTCGGTCCGTTGGACGCACCGTGCAACGAAAGTACTCACTACATATGGCAAACGACGCCGTGTCCGGAGTTCGGCAAGGCCGACCGCTCAAGAGGGTCATGGGGTTCTGGGGCCTCATGTTCGTTTCCCTGGGCTCGATCATCGGATCGGGCTGGCTCCTGGGTGCCCTCGGCGCCGCGAAGTCAGCGGGGCCCGCCTCGATCATCTCGTGGGTCCTGGCCGCGATCATGCTCGCGGTCCTCGCCCTCATCCACGCCGACCTCGGCGCCGCGTACCCCGTGGCCGGAGGCACCGCGCGCTACCCGCACTACGCGTTCGGCGCCCTCGCGGGCTTCACCGCGGGCTGGGTCGGCTACCTGCAGGCCGTCACGATCGCCCCCATCGAGGTTGAAGGAGCCATCACCTACCTCGAGAGCGCACCGTGGCTCAAGGACAACAACATCGACCTCGTCAACGCCGACCAGACGCTGACGCCGCTCGGGCTCGTCATCGCCGCCATCTCGCTGCTGCTGTTCACCATGGTCAACCTCATGGGCGCCAAATGGCTCTCGGACAGCAACATCGGCGTGGTCATCTGGAAGACGGCGGTGCCGATCCTCACGGTTGTCGTCATCACGGCCCTCCTGTTCCACCCCGGCAACTTCTCGGCCGGCGGCGGCTTCGCCCCGAACGGGTTCCACGGCATCTTCGCAGCCCTTCCGCTCGGGGTGGTCTTCGCCCTCCAGGGCTTCGAGCAGGCCGCGCAGATGGCCGGTGAGGCCCGGGACCCCAAGAAGGACGTCGCGAAGGCCATCATCACCGCCATGGCCATCGGGGCCGTGGTGTACATCCTGCTCGAGGTGGCCTTCATCGGCGCCGTGGATCCCGCCAACATCCTCACGAACTGGGACAAGCCGCTCGGCGCCGGCGCCTTCGGGCCGTACTACGACCTGGCCCTCGCGGCCGGCGCGGGCTGGCTCGCGATCGTCCTGCTGATCGACGCCGTCGTCTCCCCGTTCGGCACCGGCCTCGTGTACATCGGCACGTCGGCCCGCATCTCCTACGCCCTCGGCGAGGACGATGCGCTGCCGCCGTGGCTCACCGCTGTCAGCAAGCGCGGAGTGCCGTGGGGATCGATCCTGCTGGCGTTCGGCGTGGGCCTCATCGCCCTCCTGCCGTTCCCGAGCTGGCAGGCCCTCGTGGGCCTCGTGACCGATGCCACGGCCATCATGTACGCCTTCGCCCCGGTCTCCCTCGCAGCGCTCATGCGCCAGCACGCCGGCCGGGAGCACCCGTACCGCCTGCCCTGGCCCAAGGTGCTCATGCCGTTCGGGTTCATCGCCGCCAACCTCATCATCTACTGGTCCGGGTTCGAGTCGACCTGGAAGATCCTCACCGCGGTCCTCCTCGGGCGGATCATCTTCGAGATCGCCCTGCACCGCTCCAAGACCCTCAAGACGCGCCGGGACCTCGACTGGCGCGCGGCCTCGTGGATCTGGCCCTGGCTCATCGGGCTCGTGGTCCTCGGGCTCCTCGGGCGCTACGGCAAGGGATCGCTCAGCATCCTGCCCGAATGGGTGGACATCGCCTTCGTGGTCGCCTTCGCGCTGCTGATCTTCTACTACGCCATCGGCCTGGCCATGAAGCCGGAGGACATCGCCGCCGCCGTCGAGGAGGACGAGTTCGAGTTCGAGGCCATCGACCTCCCTGCAGAGGGGCGCCCGGCGGGCCAACCGAACCTCTGACGCCGCCACGGGCCACCCCACGGAGCAGCGGCCCCGTGGGGTGGCCCGCGGACGTGCTCAGAACGCCTGGCCGCCCACGTCGACCTGGCCGTGGTCCACGAGCCACCGCAGTGACTCGCGGAGCGCCTCGAGCGAGGAGTAGCGGGGCGAGTAGCCGAGGACCTCGCGGGCACGCCCGATGCCCGCTGCGATGCTCCGCTCGGTGTGCTCGTGCGTGGCCCGGGCGTGCTCGGGCCCGTACCGGCGCTCGAACTCCTCGGGATCCACGAACTCGAGCACGGGCTCGCGGCCGAACCACGCGGCCGCGCCCGCGGCGAGTCCCCGCAGGGTCATGGCCTGGGCGGACACCACGTGGAAGCTCGAGCCGACCGCGGCCGGCCTCGTGAGCGCCAGCTCGAAGGCCTGCGCCACATCGTCGGCGTGGACGTGGTGCAGCACGCCCAGGCCGCGGTCCGGCAGCGCCTGCGGCTCGCCGGTGGCGAGGCGCCGCCACACCTCGGGATCGAGGTTGCCCGCGGGCGTGATGACCGGCCAGCCCGGGCCGGTGATGTGGCCGGGGTGGAGCACGACGGCGGGGACCCCGCCCGTGCGTGTCTCGCGGTGCAGCAGCTCCTCGATGCGCGCCTTGCCCGTCCCGTACGGGCCGAACGGCGTGCGGGGCTCGTCCTCCGTGACGGGGACGCGGAGCGCGCGGCCGTGGACCCAGATGGTCCCGCAGTGCAGCAGGAGTGGCTTCGCGGGCCGCAGCGCGTCGACGAGGTGCCGCGCCGATTCGGGGGTGAAGCAGAGGAGGTCCACCACCGCGTCGGGCTCGAGCCCGGCGATCCGGTAACCGAAGGTGCCGGCCGCCTCCTCGGCGTCCCTGTCTGCGGCGACACGCTCCACGGAGGCCCACTCGGCGGCCTCGAAATACGGCTGCCGGCTTCCCCGGCTCACGGCGACGACCTCGTGGCCCGCGCGCACGAGCCGCGGCACGAGGTAGGACCCGATGTGCCCGGTGGCACCGATGACGACGACTCTGCCCATGATGCTGCCTTCCGTTCAGTCGTGCTCAGACGTGAGGAGGTACTGCCCCATCATGCGCCTACAGTGTCGGTATGGAATCACCGATCGTGGGGCGTGCGGCCACCGTCGTCGTGGTGCGGGACGCGGAGGCGGGGCTGGAGGTCCTGCTCCTCGAGAGGCCCGTGGCCGGGTCCTTCGGCGGCGCCTGGGCGTTCCCCGGCGGCCGCGTCGACCCCGAGGACTCCCACCCCGACGATCCCGAGGAGCACGCCGTGCACGACGAGGCCTTCTCGGCCGCCCCCGCCGCCGTGCGCCGGGCCGCGGTGCGGGAGACCCGGGAGGAGACCGGGCTGCTCCTGGCCGAGTCGCACCTCGTGGAGCTCTCCCGCTGGGTGCCCCCGGCCCGCGCTCCCAAGCGGCTCACCACATGGTTCTTCCTGGCCCGCGACCCGGGCGGGGAGATGCTGCTGAGCGCCGACGAGCACGTGGACTCCGCCTGGCTCCGCCCGGCCGTGGCCCTCGAGCGGCACGCGGCGGGGGAGATGGTGCTGTTCCCGCCGACGTGGCTCACGCTGCACGGCCTGGCCGGCGCCGGCTCGGTCGAGGACGCCCTGGGAAGCGCTCCCCGTCCGGCGGCCCACTTCGCGAGCTACCAGCTCCTGGACGCCGACGGGAGGATCGAGGCCGTCCTGTGGGCCGGCGACGCGCAATACGGGGACCCGGCAGCGGCCGGGAGCGGGCGGCACCGGCTCACGATCTCGCGCCTGCCCTGGGTCTATGAGCGCACATGACAGGCACATGACAGGAGCACCCGCGCCAGTGGCAGCAGACTCTTTTCTGGCATGAGCCGCATCACTAGTCTTCGGGTCGGAGGTTCAGGCTGAAGCGCCCCGCACCCAGGCGTTCCAGCGGGACGAAAGGCACACGATGCGATCACGTACCTTCGCACGGCCTCTGGCCTGCACGGGCCTCGCGGTGGGGCTCTCGGTGGCGGGAGCTGTCCCCGCCGCCCTCGCCGCGGGCACTTCCCCCGCCGCAGGCGCCGCGAGCGCGGCGACCACGGCTTCCGCTGCGCAGCAGGCGCAGGCCGTCCAGAACTACCTCGTGCTCTACAGATCAGGAGGGAAGGCCGCCGGCACGTCCCTCAGCGCGATCGCGTCGGCCGGCGGCACCCTCGTGGGGGACTACGCTGCCATCGGCGTCGCGGTGGTGAGCTCGGCGGCGTCGGACTTCCCCGCGAGGCTCCGGGCGGCAGACCCGAGCGTCGACGCGGCTGCCGGAACGTCCGCGTTCGGCGTGGCGCTCCAGACCGACGCCGCCGGCGCTGCGCCAGGCCCGGCTGCTCCTCCGGCCCCGGCGCCGGGCGGGGACAGCCTCTCGGCCCTGCAGTGGGACATGGACCAGATCCAGGCCCCCGAGGCGCGGGAGGTCAACGGCGGCAGCCCCTCGGTGGTGGTCGGGGACATCGACACCGGGCTCGACTGGTCGCATCCGGACCTCGCGCCGAATGTCGATTTCTCGCGCTCGGCCTCGTGCGTGGGCGGGGTCGCAGACACGGCACCGAGCACGTGGATGGATGACAACGGCCACGGGACGCACACGGCCGGGACCCTCGCGGCGGCCAAGAACGGCATCGGCATCGTCGGCATGGCCCCGAACGTGAAGCTCGCGGGCATCAAGGCCGGCAACGCGGCCGGCCTCTTCTACCCGGAAGCGATCGTCTGTGCCTTCATGTGGGCCGCCGACCACGGCATCCAGGTCACGAACAACAGCTACTTCGCCGACCCCTGGCTCTTCAACTGCAAGAACGATCCGGGCCAGAGGGCGATCTGGGAGGCCGAGCGGCGCGCCATCCGCTACGCCCAGCAGCAGGGGGTCACGGTGGTCGCAGCCGCGGACAACCAGTCCGACGACCTCGCCCATCCGACCCAGGACGCCACCAGCCCGGACGACACCACGCCCGTGACGCGGGACATCACCAACGCCTGCGCCGTGGTGCCCGCCGAGGTCCCCGGCGTCGTGACGGTCTCGGCCACCGGCAACCTGGGCCTCAAGTCGTTCTTCTCGAACTACGGTGTCGGAGTCGTCGGCGTCGCGGCGCCGGGCGGCGACTCCATCCTGCAGCGCACGGCCGCCGCTCCGAACGGCCGTGTGCTGTCGACGTGGCCGAAGGACCTCATGGGCAGCTGCCTCCGCCCGGTGGTCGACGCCTCGGGTGCGACCTACTGCTACCTCCAGGGGACCTCGATGGCCTCGCCTCATGTGGCAGGGCTCGCAGCGCTCATTGTCAGCTCGGGCGTGACGAACCCCGGAACCGTCGCGGCGAGGATCGCCAACTCCGCTGACCCGATCGCCTGTCCGGCGGACATGTCGGTCTACGCGCCGTTCCCCGCGATCGACGGCGGCGCCCCGCAGGTGTGCCAGGGCGGCGCGGGAGCCAACGGGTTCTACGGCAAGGGCCAGGTGAACGCCCTCCGGGCGATCGGCGGCTAGTCCCGTCCCGGAGCGGCCGGGGCGGCCGGGGCATAACGCGCGTTCGCCTCGACCGCCGCCCGCACCACCGGGGCCAGGCGCCGCACGCCCTCGCGGATCTGCTCGGGCGCCACGCCGGAGAAGGCGAGGCGCAGCTTCGAGCTCGGCGCATCGGACGGCGTGAAGGCGGCGCCCGGAATGAAGACCACTCCCGCCTCGATCGACTCATGGAGCAGGGGATACGTGTCGATCCCGTCGGGGAGGGTGACCCAGACGAAGAAGCCGCCGCTCGGCGTCGTCCACGTCGCCTCGGCCGGGAAGTGCTCTCCGAGCGCGTGCAGCATGGCGGCGCACCGCTCGGCATAGACGGCGCGCGACTCGGCGAGGTACGCGCGCCAGTCGAAGGAGTGGAAGAACTCGGTGACGAGCATCTGGTTGAGCATGGACGGGCACAGCACCACCGCCTCGGCGGCGAGGTAGAAGCGCCGGTAGAGGTGCTTGGGGACGAGGGCCCAGCCGAGCCGCACGCCGGGGGAGAAGATCTTGGAGAACGAGCCGCAGTAGATGACGTCGTCCGGGTTGTCGGCGCGCAGCGGGGCCAGCGGCTTCCCGTCGAAGCGGAGCATGCCGTACGGGTTGTCCTCGAGGACCAGGATGTTGTGCTCGCGGCAGATGTCCACGATCTGCTGGCGCCGCTCGGCCGCCAGGGTGATGCCCGAGGGGTTGTTGAAGCTGGGGATCGTGTACAGGAGCTTGATGGTGGCCCCGGCGGCCTCGAGCTCGGCGATGCGCGCCTCGAGGAGCTCGGGGACGAGCCCGTCCTCGTCCATCCCGACGGGCTCGACGCGGACCTGGTACGCCTCGAAGGTGTTGAGCGCTCCCACGTACGTGGGGTCCTCGGCGAGGACCACGTCGCCGGGATTGCAGAACACCTTCGCCGCGATGTCCTGCGCCGACTGGGAGCCCGTGGTCACCACGACGTCCTCGGGCGAGGCGCCGAGGATGCCCTCCTCGGCCATGATCTCGCAGATCAGCTCCCGCAGTGCGAGCGTGCCCTTGCCGCCGCCGTAGTGCAGCGCCTCCATGCCGTGGTCCATGATGACGCGCTGCGCGGTCTCGGCGACGAGGCCGAGCGGAAGCCGGGTCAGGCTGGGGGAGCCGCCCGCGAGGGAGACGAGGCCCGGGCGGATCGAGATGTCGAACACGTCCCGCACCGCCGACTGCCTGATGTTGTGCGCTCGTTCGGAGAAGAGCGCCTCGTGGCGGTGGGCGGCGTCGGCGCGCTCGAGGGCGGTCTGGGTCTCTGCGGTCAGCTCAGTCTCGTGGGGCGTCACGCCCACATCCTAGCCCGAAAGTTGTCCAATATGCACCCAATGTTGTTAGCCCGTGGCTACTGCCCGCCACGCACGACGGCGGCGGCCCGCCCGGGTGGGCGAGCCGCCGCCGTCGAAGGTCGGCTACTGGGCCTCAGGCACGTCGGCGCACCACGGCGCCGTAGATGCCGAGGACGATGAGCGAGCCGATAATCGAAACGATCCACGTCTGCAGGCTCCAGAAGTTCGCGAGCCCGACGCCGAAGATCGCGCTTCCGATCCAGCCTCCGAGGAGGGCACCCACAACTCCCAAGAGCATGGTGATGAGGATGCCCCCGCCCTGGCGGCCGGGGAGGATGGCCTTCGCGATCGCCCCGGCGATCAGGCCGAGGATGAGGAACGCGATGATGCCCATGGATTAGCTCCTTCTCAGGTGGACTCGTGGTGCTCGGGACCGATCAGGTCAGACCGGTCCGCGGGTGAATCGTTCGGCGAGGGGCGGCCTCAGTGGCCGGTGATGTCCTTGGCGGCGTCCTTGATGTGCTCGCCGGCCTGCTTGACGCCGGCCTTCGCCTGATCGCCCTTGCCCTCGGCCTCGAGGTCCGGGTTGTCCGTGGCCTCGCCGGCGCCTTCCTTGGCCTTGCCCTTGAGCTCTTCGGCCTTGTTCTCGAACTTGTCTCCGATACCCATGGCTTTCTCCTTCTGGGAAGCGAGAAGGGGCTGGGATGCCCCCTCCCTCCGGTCCTTGCCGCGGGCTGCGGGGAGTGCTCCCCGCGCCGCATGCCCTCCCGTTTCCCATGCACCCCGCCGGTCAAACATCGCCCGGAGGCATGCGTTCCGAATCCAGACTGTGTGAGGGCGGCCGCACGGGGAAGGAGGTGTGGATGAAGACCATCGATTCCACCGTCTGTGCCGTAGAGGTGAGCGCTGTCGCGGACAGCTCGGTGCTCTGCTCCAGCGCGCCCGTCCTCGAGACGATGCCCCCCGAGCCCGCGCCTCCGCACCGCCCGCCGGAGCCCGGTGTCCCGCCCGGGCCGAGCATTCCGCCGGACCCCGGGCCCGACACGTTCCCGCCGTTCGACCCTGACGGCGCGCCGGAGCCGGATCTCCCGTCCCCGGGGCGGCCAGCCCCGGGTCAGCCATTCCCTCCGGGCGGACCCGTGCCCCCGGACTCGCGGCGCGCTCAGTAGCCCGCACACGCCACGCGCGGCCCACGCAGCAGCAGGCTGCGCCCAGACCCCGAGGGGCTGGGCGCAGCCTGCACTATGAGAGCTGCCGGGGGCTTGAGGGGCCTAGTGGCGGGCGTCGTCGAGTTCCCGCGCGCGTGCGGACTCCCCGACCTCGCGCGCTTTCGCGGAGTCTCTGCCGCCAGCCTTGTTTCGCGCGGCCGCGGGGCCCGTCGTTGCCACGGGCCGCGCGGCGGTGGGCCGCCGGTCCGGCCGGTGCAGGTCGATGAGCACACGCGCCAGGCTGCGGGCCCGGAGCGCCGCGCGCTGGTCCCCCTCGATGGAGGCGACCATGGCGCCCTCGGTGAGGATGTGGAACGACCAGGCGAACCCTGCGGGGTCCTCGAGCCCGGCCGCCTCGGCGAGGGCCGCAAGGGGCTCGCGGATGGCCGCGAGGTGGGCCATGGCCGCTCGGCCGAGGGCGTGCTCGGCCCCGAATTCGATCATCACGTGCAGGAATGTGTTGACCTCGGCGGCGCCGCGGCTGAACCAGTCGTCCAGCACCGTGAACGCGGCGAGCAGGCCGTCGTCGGGGTTGTGCGCGTGGGCGATGGCCTCCTCGATGGCGTCGTGCCGCACCTGGTACCAGCGGTCCATGTAGGCGAGCACGAGGGCTTCCTTCGAGGGGAAGTGCCGGTAGAACGTCGCCTTGGCGACACCCGATCTCGCGATGATCTCGTCGATTCCGACGTCTCTGACGCCGCGCTTGGCGAAGAGCCCGTAGGCGGTCTCAAGGATCCGCTCGCGGGCAGGTTTGCGTGCCGCGGCCTCAGGGGCCCGGCCGTTTTCTCGACCGTCCATGCCATCGATGGTAGCACGCTGGACAGACAGGTCTGTCTACCTATATAACTCTTCTCGGCGGAACAGACAGGTCTGTCTCGTTGAAGACTTCGAGGTAGCCAGCATCAACGCCGGGCACCGCCGCTGGGCGGTGCAGAGGAGGGTAGGTCGCTGTGAGTGAGTCAGCTGTGATGGAGTCGAGGAGTCCCCTGGCGGTCCTGGCCGGGGGCCTGGCGGGCGAGCCCGCCGCGGGACGTGCGCCTGAGGGGGCTGCCCGCGAGGATGCGGCCGGGGGCCGCGAGGGTGCCTCGTCCGGTGGCGCGGGGGCGCTGGTGGTGGAGCATCTGGGTTTGGCGGATGCGCTGGCGCGGCGGCACCGGGTGCCCGGGCATGACTTCGAGGACATCCGGCAGGTGGCCCGGATGGGGCTGGTGATGGCGGCGCAGCGGTACCGGGAGGGTGCCGGGCACGGGTTCGTGCAGTTCGCGGTGCCCACGATTTCCGGGACGATCAAGCGCTATCTGCGGGACCAGTCCTGGGTGGTGCGCCCGCCGCGGTCGCTGCAGGAGCTGCGGCTGGGGGTCAAGGAGGCCCGTGGCCGGCTGGTGCAGGAGCTGGGCCGGGAGCCGTCCCTGGCGGAGCTGGGGGAGGCGACGGGGGCCAGCCCGGAGCAGGTGGCCGAGGCCCGCTCGGTGGATGCGGCGATGAGCGCGGCGGCGATCGAGCCGCTGGATTCCTCGGGCGAGGGCGAGGGGGAGCGCACGGCGCACCTGGTGCCGGTGGTCGAGGCGGGGTTCGAGCAGGTGGAGCTGCGGCAGATGGTCGCGTGCGCGCTGGAGGGTGCGAGCGAGCAGGACCGGCTGCTGGTGAAGCTGCGGTTCGTGGACGAGATGAGCCAGTCTGAGATCGCCGCCGAGCTCGGGGTGTCCCAGATGCAGGTCTCGCGCCTGCTGCGCCGGCTCCTGGACCGCATGCGCCGCAAGATGGCCGCCTGACACCACCCCAACCAGAAACCCACACCGCCGGAACCCCACACCCACCCGGGCCGGAAGCGCTGGACCCCACACAGCGGGGCAGCCACCCGACCACGGCACGCCGTGCCGATGCGGTGTGCGCCGCAGCCGCCGCAGGTGCCGCGGCTGTCCGGAGTGTTTCATCCAGCGTGATTCAGGGAAATTCCGCCGCATGAACACTCTTCTGGTGATCGTGGGCATCATCGCCATCATCCTGCTGTTCGTCGGCGGGTTCGTGAAGGCCGTGAACTTCCTGCTCTGGGTGGGCATCATCCTGCTCATCCTGGCGCTGATCGGGTACATCCTCGGCCGCTCGCGCAGCGGCAGGCGCTAGCCCCGCCCTCGGGCCGCTCCGTCCTCGGACGGGCGCCCGGAGACGGATTCCCCCGGCGCGGACGCGCCGGGACACTGTGCCGCGACCTCTGCCGCGACGGCGGGCGCGCCGCCTAGCATGGCTCCATGGCCGCCTACACGATCTCCCGCAGCGCCTTCATCCCCGCCCCGCCCGAGGCCGTCTACCCGCATGTCGTGGACTTCCACAAGTGGGCGGACTGGTCGCCGTGGGAGGCGCTCGATCCTGCGATGGAGCGGACCTTCAGCGGACCCGCCGCCGGGACGGGGGCACAGTACTCCTGGCGCGGGAACCGCAGGGCCGGTGCCGGCACCATGCAGATCCTCGAGGCCGAGGAGCCCCGGAGCATCCGGCTCCGGCTGGTCTTCGTCAAGCCGTTCAAGGCGGTCAACCCCACCGGCTTCACCTTCGAGCCGGACCGCGGGGGCACCCGGGTGACGTGGGTGATGAAGGGCGAGAACAGGGGTGTCGCGGGCGTCGTCGCGAAGCTCATGAAGGTCGACAGCATGGTGGGCAAGGACTTCGAGAAGGGCCTGGCCAACCTGGCCCGCGTGGTCGCAGCGGGACGGTGAGCCCGGCTAGGGCAGTCGTGACGGGCGCAGGACCCGCGCCGTCCCCGCCGCGGCGGGGACGAGCTCCACGGGGCTGAGCAGCGTCGCCGGACCGCGGCGCAGGGTCCCGCCGCTGATGGGCCGGCAGCGGATGCCGCCGCGTCCCCGCATGGCGGCGTGCGCCCCGGGGGCGAGCATGCGGTCCATCCAGGCGCACGGGTGCGCCTGCCGGCCAGCGTGAAGCTGCACCGCGGCCCCACCCTGGCGGAGCGCGAAGTCGGCGCCCAGGAGGGGCGGCAGCTCCGCGCCGCGCAGGATCACATTCCGGCGGGTGAGGAGCGGATCGAAGGGCGCCACGCCCAGTTCGGCGGCCATCGCCTCGAGTCCCTCGACGGCCAGGATGGTCAGGGCGGCGTCCATGTGGGCTGCCTTGCCGAAGAACCGGTCGCCCACAATCCCCTTGCCGGCCACGACCTCGATGTGCTCGGCATCCTCCGACGGCACGTCGGCGGCGCCGTCACGTGCCCGGCCGAAGTAGGCGTGCGCGGGCGAGACGAGGAGGTGGAGCACCTCGACCTCGTACGCGAACTCCATGCGCCCACAGTACTGGACGCGCTCAGGCCCCTCAGTCCTCGTCAGGCCCCTCCGCCGCGTCCTCGGAATGGGCGCGGATCCCCGTGCCGTCGACCTCGGTGTCGCCCTCGGCCGGTGCCTCGGTGTGCACGCGCTCGTCGTCGTCAGGCTCGAATCCAGCCATGTCTTCCGCCTCGGTTCGCGAAACGGGACCGTGCCCCGCGGGCAGCGGGTGCGCTTCCGGCCCCACCTCCAGCGTAGGCCCGCAGCGCGCCGATGGCGACGGTGTCCGGGCACAGGTGTGCCGCCGTTACTTGAGGCTCAGCACATCCGCCATCGGTCGCCCGTTGACGAACACCGCGGCCCGCTTGGCCCCTGCGGCCGCGATTGCGGTGAGGTTGATCTGCGCCTCGGCCCGCGGGATGTCGCACACCCCGCCCAGGAAGAACGAGCCCGAGAGGTAGACGGTGATCGTCGTGCCGTCGAACGATCCCCCCAGGTACTTCAGGGTGGACTGATAGAGCACGTTGACGAGCCCGGACTGGCCCACCTCGCGGCTGCGGTTGGCGAACAGCCGTGTCAGGCTCGGCCCGACCTGGTCGCGGAACGTCACGGGCTCCGTGTAGGTGGCCACGGCGGAGTCGCCGCACCCGACGCTCGGCCCGGACACGCCACCGTCCTCGATGGCGATGTAGTAGATGGTCAGGGGAGCGGTCTGCTCGGGGAGCTGGCCGCCCGCGGCCGGCGCCGAGGAGGCGGGCGGGGCCGGGGCCACCGTGGGCTGGCTCGGCGCGGCGGGCGGGGTCGTCTGTGCCGGGGACGAGGGAGCGGAGGACGACGGCGCGGGGCTGCCGCTCGCCGTCGTGCTCGCCGAGGCGGTGGGCGAGGAGGAGGCGGGCGTGCTGCTCGCCGTCGTGCTCGCGGACGGCGACGAGGGGGACGGCGCCGGGGACGGCGGGCCGAAGCAGGCGGTGAGCGTGAGCAGCGCCGCCAGGGCGGCGGTGCCCAGGACCGGTCGGATGGGCTTCATGGCATCCTCCTCGTGGATTCGGCGGATCAGCGGGCGGCGGCGAGGTCCACCCGCTCGAGGTGCTCGGGGACGCGGGCGTGCCAGCCGAGCTCATGCTGGATCCGCCGGCGCAGCGTGTCCGAGGCCCCGATCTCCCCGTGGGTCACGTAGACCATCCGCGGCTGCTTCGGGCAGGTGCCCATCCAGCGCAGGATCGCGTCGGCGTCGGCGTGCGCCGAGAGGTTGTCGAGGCTGACCACCTCGGCGCGGATCGGGACGTCGCGGCCGTAGATGCGCAGGCTCGTGGCTCCGTCGAGGAGGAGGGCGCCGCGGGTGCCGCCGGCCTGGTAGCCGCTGAGCACGATCGCATTGCGCGGATCCGGCCCGTAGGCCTCGACGTGGTGCAGGACCCGGCCGCCGGTGAGCATCCCGGACGCGGAGATGACCGCCATCGGGCCGCCGCGCAGGTTCAGCGCCCGCGACGCGTCCGGGTCGCGGATCAGCTGGGGCAGGGCGTACATCTCGCGGAACTCCCGCTCGCTGATGCGGTGCTCCTCGGGGTACTTGCGGTAGAGCTCGGTGGCGTCCACCGCCATGGGGCTGTTGAGGTACACCGGGATGTCCGGGATCCGGTCCCGTCGGCGCAGGCGGGCCAGGTGCAGCATGAGGGTCTCGGCGCGGCCCACGGCGAAGGCGGCGATGACCACCACCCCGTTGCGCTTCGCCACCCGGCGCACCACCTCGCCCAGTGCCTCGGTCGGGTCGTCGCGGGGGTGCGCGCGGTCGCCGTACGTGGACTCGGTGACGAGCACGTCGGTGGGTTCGAGGGGCTCGGGCGGGTTCATGAGCGGATCGTCGTCGCGGCCCAGGTCGCCCGTGAAATGCAGGGTGGTCCCGGCCGGGCGGCCGTCCTCGAGGCGGAAGTGGACCTGGGCGGCGCCGAGGATGTGCCCCGCCGGGACGAAGCGGGCCTCGATTCCCGCGCCGAGGTCGAGGGGCTCGCGGAACGGCTGGGGGCTGAAGCTGCCGAGCGATTCGACGGCGTCCCGCGCCGTGTAGAGGGGCTGCGGCGTGCTGTGCCGCGACGACCCGCGGGCCCGCGCGGTCTCGGCCTCCTCCTCCTGGAGGTGGCCGCTGTCCGGCAGCAGGAGCGTGCACAGGTCCGTGGTGCCGGGGGTCGCGTAGACGGGGCCGCGGAACCCGCGCTTGACCAGGGCCGGGATGTAGCCGGAATGGTCGAGGTGGGCGTGGGTGAGGACCACGGCGTCGACCAACGCCGGCCGCACCGGCAGCGGGGCGCGGTTGCGCTCGCGGAGCTTCTTGTAGCCCTGGAACAGCCCGCAGTCCACGAGGATCCGCCGGCCCCCGTGCTCGAGGAGGTAGCGGGAGCCCGTGACCGAGTCGGTGGCGCCGAAGAAGCTCAGGTGAGTCCCGCCGTCGTGCCCCATGGCGGAAGCGTAGGAGGGCCGGGGCGCGGCGGGCTACGGGCTTTGTGCCCCCTTAAGCCTTCTGAGGGTCATGTTCTGGGAGTCACCTCATGTGACCTCCAGAACATGACCCTCAGAAGCTGACCCCCAGACGGGGCGGAATCAGCGGGCGGGCGGGATCAGCGGGCGGCGGCCTCGGCGAGCTCGGCCGGGGCGGTGGCCCCCGTGGTCCCGGCAAGGGCGGCGACGACCTTGGCGATGCCCTCGACGACCTCGGCATCGTCCTGAGGCTCGACCTCGGCGAAGCGCGAGTAGGAGGCGCCGATCGCGAGCGTGGCGTCCTCGACGACCTCGGCGCCGGCGACCTTGAGCGACTTGCGCACGTCGTCATGCGCCCAGACGCCGCCGTACTGGCCGGCGGAGGTGCCGATCACGGCGGCCTTCGTGCCGGTCGCAGAGGAGGCGCCGAAGGGCCGGGAGATCCAGTCGATCGCGTTGTTGATGACCGCGGGCATAGTCCCGTTGTACTCGGGGGTGACGAGGAGGAGGCCGTCTGCGGCGGCGACGGCGGCGCGGAGCTCGGCCGCCTTGGCGGGAACCTTGCCCTCGACGTCGAGGTCCTCGTTGTAGAAGGGGATCTCCTCGAGGCCCTCGAAGGTGGTCACCGCGGCGCCCTCCGGGGCGGAGGCGGCGGCGACCTGGGCGAACTTGCTGTTGACGGACTCGGTGCGGAGGCTGCCGACGAGGGTGAGGATCTCTGCCATGGGGGCTCCTTGGGATAGGACGGTCCCCGCTGGGCCGCGGGGCTTCTGTGATGCGTCAACAACTTTCAGGGGCTGACCATTTCCGGATCCGGAGTGGTCTCGGTCACGCCGGGCCCTCTCCGCTGGCGTCCTGCCAGCAGGCGGTGACGACGTGGCCGGCTGCCTCGAGGTACCGGCCCCCGAGCACCTGCCCGTGCGGGCCGCGGGCCACGAATCGTCCCGCGGTCCAGTGCTCCGCGACGAGGGTCACGTCGATGTCCCGCAGGCTGGGGGGACCGGCTTCCGGGCCGCCGAGGGCCTTGGCGGCCGCCTCCTTCGCCGAGAAGACCACGAGGTCCAGCGGCAGCCCGCCGCCCGCCGCGCGCACCCCGGCCAGGCCTGCGAGCTGGCGGTCCGAGCTGACCAGTTCGAGCACTCCCTCCGGCAGGGCGGCGGCCTCCTCGAGGTCGACGCCGAGGCGCCGGAAGCCCTCCGAGGCGGCGGCGACGGCCAGCGCGATCCTGTCGGTGTGGGAGATGCTCCCCGTGGTGCCCGCGGGCCATGCCGCCGATCCCGTGGCCGTGCGGGGGAGTGGCTGCTCAGTCGGGACTCCCGCCGCGCAGAGCGCTGCGGCCGCGGCCTCGCGCCCGGCGCGGTGCTGTCCCCGCTGCGGCGGCTCGGACGGTGAGGCGGGGCGGACTGTGGAGGCGCCGACGGCGATGCCGGCGGGCAGTGCGGCCCGCACGACTGCCGCGAGCGGGTTCCTCGGTCCGCCCATCGTGTCAGTCCTGGTCCAGGGGTGCGGTGTCGCCGCGTGCGAGCAGGAGCTTCTGCAGGATCGTGTCCAGCGCGTGGACCTCCGACGGGTCGAGGCCGTGGAGGAACCGCTCGGCGCCCTCGATGTGGTCCACGATCAGCCGATCCACCAGCGCGAGGCCCTCCGGCGTCAGGGTCACCAGGAGCTGGCGGCGGTTCGCGGGATCGACTTCCCGGCTGACGAGGCCGCGCCGGAGGAGCTTGTCGACCCGGTGCGTCATCGCCGCGCCCCCCACCATGCTCGTGCCCGCGAGGCTCTTGGGCGTGAGCGTGTAGGGGGCGCCCGCGCGCCGCAGCGTGGCCAGGACATCGAACTCCCACGGCTCCAGATCGCTTCCGGCGAAGTTGCCGCGGATGCTGGCGGTGATGAGCTTGCCGGCCCGGCTCAGCCGCGCGATGACACCCATCGCTCCGGTGTCGAGGTCCGGCCGTTCGCGCTGCCACTGGCGCATGTAGGCCTCGACCGCATCCTCCATGGTCCCTCCCCTGTCGCTGCCACCGTCCTGGCACCGGGTGCGGAGGTGCCCAGTTTGGTGGATCAGCGAGTCTACCATAGGGTTTCTGTGTCAAATAGTTCGATATCGAACAGTTTAAGGATGCGCCGTGCCGTCTCGCCTGGGTGCCGTCATGAAGTCCCCTGCTCTCGCTCCGGCCACCGCCGCACTCGCCCCGGCCGTATGGGGCAGCACCTACCTCGTCACCGCGGAGCTGCTGCCGCCCGACCGGCCGCTCCTCGCCTCCGTGATGCGCGCGCTGCCGGCCGGCCTGATGCTCGTCGCCCTGACGCGGGCACGGCTGCCGCGAGGGTTCCGGGCGAAGACCGCGGCCCTCGGGGTGCTCAACGTCGGCGCGTTCTTCTACCTCCTCTTCGTCGCCGCCTACCGTCTCCCGGGTGGCGTGGCCGCGCTGGTGCTCTGCGCGCAGCCGATGCTCGTCCTGCTGCTCAACGGCGTGGTCCTGAAGCAGGGCATCAGGGCGGCCCATGCGGCGGCGTGCGGTTCCGTGGCGGTCGGAATTTCCCTGCTGGTCCTCACCTCCAGTGCGCAGCTGGACGCAGTGGGTGTCGTGGCAGGACTGGGGGCCGCGGCCTGCATGGCTGCGGGAATTGTCCTGACCAAGAAATGGGGAAAACCGCCCACCATGGGAAATCTCGCGTTCACCGGCTGGCAACTTACCTTCGGTGGACTCTTCTTGGCGCCGATGCTCGTGGTGGGCGAAGGCCTGCCGCAGACTTTCACCGCGGAGAATCTCCTCGGATTCTCCTACCTGGGAATTGTCGGTGCCGCCCTCACATATTGGATCTGGTTCAAGAGCATAGAAGCGCTCCCGACCATTGCGGTGTCATTTCTCGCTTTTGCCAGTCCGCTGACCGCCGCGGTTCTCGGTTTCCTCTTCAGGGGTGAGGCCTTCACCCCGATCCAAGCCCTGGGCGCTCTCGTGATCGTCGGCTCGATCGTCTCGGTCCAGCCGCGGCCACCCCGACTGCCCCGGGCACTTCCGAGCCCCGCCCACCGAAGTCCGTAGTCCTCTGCGAACCCTCTCGACGGGAGTCCCCCCATGCCTGCCGCGTCCACCCCAGCTCCTTCCCGCCCCTCCTCGGCCCGCCGCCCCGCCACCCTCCCCGAGATGCTCCTCGCGGCCACGCGTGCACATCCCGAGGCGGAGGCCGTGATCGCCGGCGATGAGTCCCTCACCTTCGACCAGCTCGGGAACCGCTCACGGCGCCTCGCCGGGCTCCTGGCAGAATCCGGGGTCGAAGCCGGGGACATCGTGGGCATCTTCGCCGAACCGGGCGTGGACCTCCCCCTGTTCATCTGGGGGGCCCTGCACGCGTCCGCCGCCTACCTTCCCCTCGCAGCCGACTACCCCGACGAGCGGCTGCGCTACATGCTCGAGCACAGTGGGGCGAAGGCCATCCTGGCCGAGGCCCATCTCGCCTCCCGGATCAGGGACATCGCACCCCACGAGGTCCGGGTCATCACCCCTGGTCCCGATCTGGCTGGCCGTCATGACGCCCCCGCGCCGCACGACGGCGGGGACGCCGCCGCCCTAGCCTACCTGATCTACACCTCAGGGAGCACCGGGCGCCCCAAGGGCGTCATGATCGAGCACCGCAGCATCGTGGCCCAGCTGGACTGGCTCGCACTCGAGGGCCACCTGCGCCCCGGCGTCCGCATCCTCCAGAAGACCCCGACCAGCTTCGACGCGGCCCAATGGGAGATCCTCGCCCCCGCCGTGGGCGCCACCGTGGTGATGGGCGTGCCGGAGATCCACCGGAACCCCTATGCCATCGTCGAGCTGATCGGCAGGCATTCCGTCACGGCCCTCCAGTGCGTGCCCACCCTCCTCCAGGCCCTCCTGGACGCCGAGGGATTCGAGGTGTGCTCCTCCCTCACCCACGTCTACTCGGGCGGCGAGGCGCTCTCGGCCCAGCTCGCCGGCCAGTTCCTCGAGGCGCTGCCCTGGTGCCGGCTGACCAACCTCTACGGCCCCAGCGAATGCACCATCAACGCACTCAGCCACGCCGTGGGGCCCGAGGACCTGCGGCGCGGCGAGACCGTCATCCCCATCGGCCGGCCGGTCGCGGGGGCCGACTGCCATCTCCTGGACAGCGCCATGGCGCCCGTCGCCGAGGGCGAGGTCGGCGAGCTCTACCTCAGCGGTGTCCAGGTGGCGCGCGGATACATCGGCAACCCAGACCAGACGGCGGAACGGTTCCGGACCGCGTCCGACGGCGGCGCGGTCCTCTATCGCACCGGCGACCTGGCCCGGCGGAATGCCGACGGGACCCTCCAGTTCATGGGCCGCATCGACAACCAGATCAAGCTCCGCGGGTACCGGGTGGAGCTCGAGGAAATCGCCCTGACTATCGAGCAGCACCCGTGGGTGCGCCGTGCCGGAGTCATCGTCTCCCAGAATGAGCGCACATCGAACCCGGAATTGGTGGCCTGTGTGGAAATGAACCCGCATGAGGCCACGCTCATGGACCAGGGAAACCATGGGGGCCACCACCAGTCGAAGACGAACAAGCTTCAGGTCAAGGCCCAGCTCTCCGACCCGGGAATCCGCACTGAATTCCCCCGAGGCCATGAGGGGGAATGCGCCGCGGGGAATTCCGGGGCATTCTTTCCCCTTCCCGGAAAGGACGTGCCGGCCCAGGTCCGGGCGGAAGTCTTCGCCCGGAAGTCCTACCGTTTCTTCGATGGCGGCCAGACCTCGCGGGCCGAACTCGAGGAATTCCTCCGCACCATGCTGGCCATTCCGGCGAAGGCGGACTCTGGGGAACAGGCCGCCCGCATCGGCGCCCCGCTCGAGCAGCTGGGCCGGGCCCTCGCCTGGATCGGCCAGTTCACGAGCGAGGAGCGGCTGCTGCCGAAGTACTCGTACGCCTCCCCGGGGGCCCTCTATGCCGTCCAGGCCTACCTCGACCTCGCGGGCATGGCCGGCGTCCCCGACGGGCTGTACTACTACCACCCCCTCGAGCACGCCCTGCGCCTCATCGGTCCCGGCCGGCCCGCGGGCGGCCCCGCGGTGCAGATCCACCTGATCGGACGCCACGGCGCCATCGAGTCGGTCTACAGGAACAACATCCTCGAGGTGCTCGAGTTCGAGGCCGGCCACCTCCTCGGCGCGCTCCAGGACGCCCTGGCCGCATCGGGGCAGACCGTGGCGCCCTACGCCTTCGAGAGCGCCCATCGCAGCCGCTGCCGGGTCGCCGAGGAAGACCACTACCTCGGCACCTTCGCCATCATCGAGGGGACCGAGAACCACCTCACGGACGCAGAGCTCGTGGTCAATGTCCCGGGTCCGAAGATCGCCGGCCTGCGCGCCGGAACCTACGCCTGGCGCGACGGCGGCCTCGAGCGGGTCGCGGACGAGGTCATCCAGCCCAAGCATGTGATCGCCATCAACCAGCGCACGTTCGGCCGTTCCAGCTTCGGCATCAGCATCCTCAGCCGGGCCCGGGAGACCTGGCTCGACTACATCACCATGGGATGCGCCCTGCACCGGGCCCAGCGCAACGGGGTGGGAGCCGGCCTCGGCTTCATGTCCTCCGGCTACAGCTCGAAGTCCGGCAACCCGCTGCCGACCTCCCGCCGCATCACCGACATCCTCACGGGCGCGGGCCTCGAGTCGGGTCCGTCCTACTTCTTCCTCGGCGGGAAGGTCTCCCCATGGCAGATCGAGACCGAGGGGATGTACGAGGACTCGGTGCACATGCAGGGCCCCGCAGAGCTGATCAAGGAGGAGCTCTCGCAGATCCTGCCCGACTACATGGTGCCGCACAAGACGGTCGTCTTCGACGAGCTGCCGCTCACCCCGAACGGCAAGATCGATGCCAAGGCCCTCGCCGCGTCCGAGAAGGTCGCGGCCGCCCACTCCCAGGCGCGCTTCGTGCCGCCGGCCACTCCCACCGAGAAGCGGCTCGCGAGCGAGTGGGGCGAGCTGCTCAGGTACGACGACGTCTCCACCGAGGACGAGTTCTTCGCCGTGGGCGGCAACTCCCTGATGTCGGTGACCCTCATCGCGCGGATCGCGAAGGTCTTCGGCGTCCAGCTGCCGCTGCGGACCCTCATCGACACACCGCGCTTCGCCGACCTCGCGCTGAGGATCGAGGAGGGCCACGGCCCCGTCGGGTCGACCTCGCGCTTCATCTCGCTGGGCAACGCGACGTCCCAGCGGCCCATCTACTGCTGGCCCGGCCTCGGCGGCTACCCCATGAACCTCCGCGCCCTCGCGGCCACGGCAGTCCCCATGCGTCCCGTCTACGGAATCCAGAGCCAGGGCATCAACGCCGGCGAACGCCCGCTCGGCACCATCGCCGAGATGGCCGCGGCCGACATCACCGAGATGCGTGCGCTCCAGCCCGAGGGGCCCTACACGCTGTGGGGATACTCCTTCGGCGCCCGGGTGGCGTTCGAGGCCGCGTGGCAGCTCGAACAGGCCGGCGAGACGGTCGACCACCTCATGCTCATCTGCCCCGGGAACCCGGGCCTCCGCGCGGCCCACGGCGAGGGCAGCGGGCGGAGCGCCGCGTTCGACGACCCGGCGTTCGTCACGGTCCTGTGCTCGGTGTTCATGGGCACCAGCAGCGGCCCCGACATCGACGAATGCCTCGCCGCGACGCACTCCCGCGAGTCCTTCACGGCGTTCATCGGCGGCCGCCTGCGGGCGCTCGACGCCGCCACGATCGGCAGGATCGTCGACATCGTCGTGAAGACCTACCAGTTCGACTACACGTTCGACGAGCTTGCCTCGCGCCGCCTCGCTGCCGAGATCACGATCTTCAAGGCCGCCGGAGACGACTACTCCTTCATCGAGTCGGCGCCCGACTTCGCGCTGCGCGAGCCGGTGATCGTCCCCCTCGCCGGCGACCACTACGAGGTCCTGCGCGAGCACGGCGTCGACGAACTCGCGGACGCCCTCCGCCACAGCACCTACGCCGAGGCGGGCGCCTCCGCCTCCCTCGCCTGAGGTCCCTGAAGCCACCCCAGCAAGCCCAGCACCACCCCAACCCCAAGGAAAGAACCATGACCACCACCACTTCCCCGATCGCCCCCGTCCGCCCCGAGGCGGCCCCGGCCCCCGCGGCCCCGGCCGCACCCGCCTCGGCGGCCCGCCTCCTCGCCGTCCTGCGCATCCTCCTCGGCTTCATGCTCGTGTGGGACGTGGTCGACAAGGTGTTCGGCCTGGGCATCTCGACCGCGGCCGCCAAGTCCTGGCTCGCCGGTGTCTCCCCGACGGCCGGCTACCTCGCGAGCCTCCACGGCCCCGCCGGGATCCTGGCGCCGCTGGCCGGGCAGGCCTGGGTGGACTGGGCCTTCATGGGCGGCATGCTCCTCATCGGCGCGGCGCTCATGCTGGGCATCGGGCTCCGCGCCGCGGCCGCCGCCGGGACGCTCCTCTTCGCGCTCCTCTGGGTCTCGGCGATGCCCACCCAGAACAACCCCTTCGTCGACGAGCACGTGGTCTTCGCCCTGCTGCTGTGGGTGTTCGCCACGACCCGCGCCGGGGACACCTGGGGCTTCGGCCGCCCGTGGGACGCGCTTGCCGCGCAGCGCGTGGCATGGCTGCGCCAGCTGGGCTGATCGCCCTGACCCGGCGCTGACGCGCAGACGCACGACGCCGGGCCGGTCCCCCCAGGTGACCGGCTCGGCGTCGTGCGTCGGTTCCGCCCGGCTTCCGGGCGGCGCAGTGGACCGCTAGGCGGCGACGGCCTCGCGCCAGTCGGCGACCAGCGGCAGGCCGAGGGCCTCGGACACCGAGCGGTGCGTGACCTGGCCCGCGGCCACATTCAGGCCCCCGGCGAGGACCGCGTCCTTCTCGAGGGCGGCCCTCACGCCGAGGTCGGCGAGCAGGATCCCGTACCGCAGCGTCACGTTGGTGAGCGCGTAGGTCGAGGTGTTCGGCACAGCGCCCGGCATGTTGGCCACGCAGTAGAAGATCGAGTTGTGCACACGGAACGTCGGGTCCTGGTGCGTGGTCGGGTGCGAGTCCTCGAAGCAGCCGCCCTGGTCGATCGCGATGTCCACGAGCACGCTGCCGGGCTTCATCCGGGCCACCAGCTCGTTGGGCACCAGCTTGGGGGCCTTCGCCCCCGGGATCAGGACCGAGCCGACCACGAGGTCCGCCTCGACGAGGGACTTCTCGATCTCGTACTTGTTCGACGCGACCGTCTTCAGGCGGCCGCCGTAGAGGGCGTCCAACTCGGTGAGGCGCGCGATGTTGATGTCGAGGATGGTCACGTCCGCGCCGAGGCCCATCGCGACGACCGCGGCGTTGGTGCCGGCCACGCCGGCGCCCAGCACCACGACCTTCGCCGGGCGCACCCCCGGGACGCCGCCGAGCAGGATGCCCTTCCCGCCGGTCGGAGCCGTGAGGGCCTGCGCGCCCACCTGGACGGAGAGGCGCCCGGCCACCTCGGACATCGGGGCCAGCAGCGGCAGGCTGCGGCCGTCCTGCACCGTCTCGTAGGCGATCGCGGTGACGCCGGCGTCGAGCAGGGCGCGGGTGAGCTCCGGCTCGGCGGCGAGGTGGAGGTACGTGAACAGGATCAGGCCCTTGCGGAAGTGCCGGTACTCCGAGGCGATCGGCTCCTTGACCTTCATGACCATGTCGGCGCGGGCCCAGACGTCCGCGGCGTCCGTGACGAGCTCGGCGCCGGCCACGTGGTACTCGTCGTCGGTGATGCCGGAGGCCACGCCGGCGCCGCGCTCGATGAGTACCGTGTGGCCGTGCGACGCGAACTCGTGCACGCCCGCTGCCGTGATGGCCACGCGGAACTCGTTGTTCTTGATCTCCTTGGGGACTCCGATGATCACTTTCGTCTCCATTGTGTTCGGCGGGGCCGGTGGGCCCTGGGGGTTCCCCGGTGGCGGGGAGCTTTCGGTGGTGTCTCCAGCGTAGGTCCGGTTGTGAACCGCGTTACATGGGCCGGAAGGCCGCCTCCTCGGAGATCCGCGTCATTCCGCGGATCTCGCCGCTCGGGATGCGACAGCTGTCGTAGGATGGGGCGTCACTTGTCTCCGCGTGGCTAGCGGATGGACGTAAGCTGTGGCGTATGCGGCACGGCGTCGAAGATCTGGTGGAAGCGGCGGCGGCCAAGCTGGGCCGGGGGCTCAGCGTGGAGGACCTCGACGGGCTGCTGATCGCATACTCGTCCAACCAGGCACAGGCGGACCCTGTGCGGGTGAACTTCCTGCTCTCCAAGCGGCTCCCGCCCGACGTGCAGGCCTGGCAGCTCTCGCACGGGATCGCCACCGCCGTCCGCCCCGTCACCGTCCCCGCCAACGCCGAGCTCGGCATGTACGGGCGCGTGTGCGTCCCCCTGCTCGTGCGCGGGTTCCGGGTCGGGTACCTGTGGGTGCAGCAGGGGGCGGACGAGGAGAGCTCCGCCGACGTCCTCGCCGCCCTGCCCGGCATCCGGCTCGAGCTCGACCTCATCGGCCAGCTCCTCCTCGAGTCCAACACCGCCGAGTCCGAGCACCGCCGCCGCCGCGAGGCCGAGTTCCTCGCCGCGGCCGCCGGGGACAAGTCCGCGCTCGCCGCGATCGCCGGGTGGCGCGAGGTGCACGGGCACGCCCCTTGGCAGGTCGTGGTGCTGCTGGATCCCGACGGCGTCACCCCGCGGGACCCGCAGGCCGCCGTCGTCGCCACCAGCACCGCCGCGATGCAGGCCACGGCCGGCATCGACCCGGCCCTCTTCACCGCCGGGACCGAGACGCACGCCGTGGCGCTCTTCGCGGGCACCACCGCGCGGGCGAGCCACGCCGCCGTCCTCACCCACTACGAGCGCGAGCTCGCCAAGCGCTCGGGGCGCCCCGCCGGCCGCGTGCTCGTGGGCATCTCCGAGCCCTTCACCGCGCTGCGGGACCTCGGCGCCGCGTACACGCAGGCCAAGGTGGCGGCGCAGGCCGCCGCGGTGGACCCCGAGCTGGGCGAGCTCGTCGACGTGCGCTCCGTCGGCGCATACCAGCTCATGGGGCCCTCGCGGCCGAGCCGACGAGTGTGTTCTTCGCCGCACTCGAGGCAGAGGACCGCAACGGAGAGCTCCTGCCCGTGCTCGAGATGCTCTACGACTCCGACGGCGCGGTCCAGGCCGTGGCCGACCGGCTCCATGTGCACCGCTCCACCGTGTACCACCGGCTCGCCCGGGTGCGGAAGGTGATCCGGGCCGAGCCGCTGTCGGGCCGGGTGCGCCAGGAGCTGCACCTGGCGATCAAGGCCAGGCGGTGGGCGGGGCGCCCGCGCATCTGACGCGGCCCCCCTCCCGACGCGGGGTCAGGTCTTGGGGGATGCGGGGTCAGATCCCTGCGCCCTTCTTCTGCGCCGAGACCCAGGCGAGCACGTCCTCACGGCGGATGCGCCGGTGCGTTCCTCGGTACTGCACGGGCCAGGTCCCCGCATCGGTCAGCTTGCGCACGTACGAGTGGCTGATGCCCGCGAGCTCGGCGGCCTGGGCGACGGTCAGCACCTCCTCCGCGCTGCTGACCGTGACGGCCTCGCCGCGGGCCATCCGCGCGAGCAGGTCGCGCACCGCCTCGTCCACGGGGCCGGTGAGCCGGTGCGCGGTCCCGTCGACGAACAGCGAGACGTCCTTCGCCGCGAGCGCCCTGCCGAGCGCCTCCGCTTCGGCCGGCTCGAGTGCGGGCGTGGTGTGCGGGGCATAGCGGCTCATGCGCCCAGCGTAGCGGGGGTCGGGCGGCCTTAACCACGACGGCGGGTGGCCGGCTCGCGTGAGCCGGCCACCCGCCGTCGTGCGTACCCGCAACCGGGAAACCGCGACGAGATGCGTACCCGGAAGCGTGATAACGCGACGAGATGTGTACCCGAAACGGGGTGGGGGTTAGGCCGTGACCCTGGCCTCTTCGCGCAGGGTCTCCTGGTGGTTCGCGATCCGGGCCTGGTGGACCGGGGACTTCTTCACGAACTGCCAGGCGGCGAACAGGACCACGAACCAGATGGGCGTCACGAGCAGGGCCATGAGCGTGTCCAGCTGGGTGGTCAGCGCCCAGACGAGGAAGGCGAAGAAGGCGTAGACGACCCAGATCATCGCGCGGCCACCGGGCATCTTGTACGTCGAGGCCGCGTGGAGCTCGGGGCGGCGCTTGAGGAAGACGAGGTAGCTGGCCAGGATGATCGACCACACGAACATGAAGCACACGGCGGAGACGGTCGTGACCATGTCGAAGGCCGCGCCGATGCTCTTGCCCGAGTAGAGCAGCACTACGCCGGAGAGCAGCAGCACGCACGAGAGGAACAGCGCGTTCTGCGGGACCTTGCGCGAGGAGAGCTTGCCGAAGGCCTTCGGGGCGTCGCCCTCGACCGCGAGGCCGAACACCATGCGCGAGGTCGAGTAGATGCCGGAGTTGGCGCTCGACATGGCCGAGGTGAGGACCACGAGGTTGACCAGGGTCGCCGCGGCACCGAGCCCGGCGAGGGAGAACATGCCGATGAACGGCGAGTGGCCGGCCTTGAACTCCGTCCACGGGGTGACGGCCATGAGGATCACGAGCGCGCCGACGTAGAACAGGCCCACGCGGACGGGGATGGCGTTGATGGCGCGGGGCAGGTTGTGCTCGGGGCTCTTGGTCTCGGCGGCGGCGGTGCCCACCAGCTCGATTCCGACGAACGCGAACACGGCGATCTGGAAGCCCGCCACGAAGCCCATGAACTCCTTGGGGAAGAACCCGCCGAACTGCCACAGGTTCGCGAAGGAGGCGGTGCCGGCGTTGGAGGAGAAGCCGGTGAAGATCATGTACAGGCCGGTGACGATGAGGGCCAGGATCGCGACGATCTTGATGAGCGCGAACCAGAACTCGACCTCGCCGAAGGCCTTCACGGTGGGCAGGTTGAGGGCCAGCAGGATCAGGATCGTGGCGATCCCGGGGATCCACAGCGGGATGCCGGGCCAGAGCTCGTTGGCGTAGCCGGCGATCGCGACGACGTCGGCCACTCCGGTGACGACCCAGCAGAACCAGTAGGTCCAGCCGGTGAAGAAGCCGGCCCACGGCCCGAGGAGGTCCCCGGCGAAGTCGGAGAAGGACTTGTAGTTGAGGTTGCTCAGCAGCAGCTCGCCCATGGCGCGCATGACGAAGAAGAGCATGAAGCCGATGATCATGTAGACGAAGATCACCGAGGGGCCGGCGACCGAGATCGTCTTGCCGGAGCCCATGAACAGGCCGGTGCCGATGGCGCCGCCGATGGCCAGGAGCTGGATGTG
The DNA here is from genome assembly GCF_001577305.1 of Sinomonas atrocyanea. Classification (NCBI taxonomy): domain Bacteria; kingdom Bacillati; phylum Actinomycetota; class Actinomycetes; order Micrococcales; family Micrococcaceae; genus Sinomonas; species Sinomonas atrocyanea. The sequence continues at coordinate 3,939,381 of NZ_CP014518.1, read as the reverse complement.
GCGGTTGGAGAGGCCGCGGGAGAGATGCGGCTCCACGGAGTGGCTCGACGCTGAGCCCGACGGGTGCCTCGACGGATTGGGCGTTGTCATAATGCGCAGACCTTCGCAGTAATGGCTTCAAATGTGACCCCTGCAACAGGGCCTTTCCAGCCTACCGCGCACCAGATGTGGTCCTGACCATACAGAGTGTCTGGATGATCACAGCAGACGTGCGACAGATGTCGCGTGACCGGACACGGGTGCAGAAAATCTCCGTTTTGTCCAGTCAAACCGGATCGCTCTAAGATCCTCTCGTTCCACCCTTTGGCCAGGAGATCCCATGTTCCACGGCAATCACGCCCACCGGTCGCTGACCGTCCACGTCGACTCCGCACGCGAGCTCGACTCCGCGCTCAGCAGCGCCATCGGCACCCTCCAGCAGCACGCGGTCGCCCACCCCTGCTGCGGCATCCTCGTTACCCGCGAGGCGGCGGGGGAGTACCGGGTCGCCCTCGACGAGAGCGTCCCCTTCGGCATCACGCAGCAGCGCTGCGCCTGATCGGCGCCTGACGGGCCGGGCGGGGGTGGCCGGCGCACGACGCCGGGTGGCCGCCCCCGCGGGTCCGTCCCCTAGTGCTGGGCCCCCTTCGGGGCGCCCTTGGCGGGGCGGACGAACAGCGTCTCGGCCTGCTCGAGGGACATCCCGTTGGTCTCCGGGACCTTCGCGAGCACGAACACGAACGAGAGCGCCGCGAACGCGGCGTACATCCCGTACGTGAGGGTCAGCGACCAGGCCGCCATCGGCGGGAACGAGACCGTGATCAGGAAGTTCGCGATCCACTGGGCCGCCGCCGCGATGCCCAGTCCGCGGGCGCGGATGGACGGCGGGAAGATCTCGCCGAGCAGGACCCACACCACCGGACCCCACGAGGCGCCGAAGCACACCACGAAGACGTTCGCCGCGACGAGCGCGATCGGCCCCCACACACCGCTGAGGGACGGCTCGCCGTTGACGAGGGTCGCCGTCGAGAACGCCACGGCCATGGCGGCGAGGGACACGGCCATGCCGGCCGACCCCACGAGCAGGATCGGCTTGCGCCCCACCCTGTCGACGAGGGCGATCGCGATGAGGGTGACGAGGACGTTGGTCACCGAGGTGATCACGGAGATCTGGAGCGAGAACTCCTCGCCGAAGCCGACCGACTTCCACAGCGTGGTCGAGTAGTAGAAGATCACGTTGATGCCCACGAACTGCTGGAACACGGACAGGGCGATGCCGATCCACAGGACGGGCTTGAGGCCGAAGGCGGTGCCGCGCAGCGCGCCCTTGCGCTCGGAGAGCTTGTCCGCCTCGATCGCCTCGTGGATCTCCTTCAGGGCCCGGTCGATGCTCTCGAAGGGCGCCGTGGTCTCGAAGACGCGCCGGGCGCCGGCCTCGTCCCCCTTGAGGACGAGGAAGCGGGGGGACTCGGGGAGGGTGAAGGCGATCCACCCGTACACGGCCGCGGGGATGGCGCCGGCGATGAACATCCAGCGCCACGCCTCGACGCCGAAGAAGAGCGCGTGGCTCGCGCCGCCGGCGAATGAGGCCAGTGCCGCGTCGCTGAGGAGGGCGGCGAAGATGCCGAGGGTGATGGCGAGCTGCTGGAAGGACGCGAGGCGCCCGCGGACACGGCGCGGGGAGATCTCGGCGATGTAGGCCGGGGCCACGACGGAGGCGAGGCCGATCCCCAGCCCGCCGACGAGCCGCCACAGGATGAGGTCCCAGAGGCCCACGGCGAACCCGGCGCCGATCGCGCTCACGAGGAACAGCAGCGCGCCGAGCTTCATCGCCGGGATGCGGCCGTAGCGGTCGGCGAGGCTGCCGGCGAGCCACGCGCCGATGGCGCACCCGATGAGCGCGATCGCGACGGCGAGCCCGGTCACCGCGTGCGAGAGGCCGAATGCGGCCTGGATCGAGTCGACCGCTCCGTTGACCACGGAGGAGTCGAATCCGAAGAGGAAGCCGCCCACTGCCGCCGCGACGGCCAGGCCGGCGACTTTGGCCGCTGACTTCCTCTGCGGGGGCTGGGTGTCGCCCGGGGTTCTGGCTGGATTGTTCGCCACGGTGGCTCCTGCTCGTGCGTCGGTTGGGAGAATCGGCCCCCGGCGCCGGTGGGCCCCGCGAGCGCCCGCCTAGTCTGGCACCGGCCGGGCGATCTTCCCAAAGCCGACGCGCCGACTCAGCCGGCCGCAGCCGTGATGCTCATCATCCTCCGGCCCGGTCGGTGCCGTCCACCGCCTCGCGCATCGCGGCGAGGAGGGAGGCGAACCGTGCGGTGGCGGGCAGGTCCTCGAGCAGGACCGCGGCCCCGTCCGGCCCCGTGAGCGGGATGCGCCAATTGGGGTATTCGCGGTGCGTGCCGGGCTGGTTCTGGGTGCGGCGGTCCCCGACGGCGTCGACGAGGGCGATGCCGAGCAGGCTCGAGGGGGCCAGGGCCGTGAGCTCGTAGAGGGCCTCGATGACGCGCTGCTCGTCCGCGCCGCCCTCGGCCCCGTCCGCGGGGGAGGCCGGGAGGAGCCCGCGCTCGCGGGCGAGGTCCAGGACGCCGGAGATCTCCGCGCGGGCTGCCTCGAGCTCCTCCTCGACGGGGCGCTCGAGCAGGCCGAGGGACTCCCGCAGCCGCACGTGCTCGCCCGCGAGATAGCCCGCCGTGGGCGGGAGGTCATGGGTATTGACGCTGGTGAGGCACCCCTGCCGGTACTTCTCGGGCGCGAGGGGAGCGCCGGCGTCGTCGTACTCGAACCAGAGGATCGAGGTGCCGAAGACGCCCCGCTCGGCGAGGTAGTCCCGCACCCAGGGCTCGAAGGTGCCGAGGTCCTCGCCGATCACGATCGCGCCCGCCCGCTGGGCCTCGAGCGCGAGGATGCCCACGAGGGCTTCGTGGTCGTAGTGCACGTACGTGCCCTCCGCGGGCGAGGAGGAGCCCTCCGGGATCCACCAGAGCCGGAACAGGCCCAGGATGTGGTCCACGCGGATGCCGCCGGCGTGCCGGAGGATGGTGCGGAGCATGTCGCGGTACGCCGCGTAGCCGGACTCGGCGAGGCGGGTGGGGTGCCAGGGCGGCTGGCTCCAGTTCTGCCCCTGCTGGTTGAACATGTCCGGCGGCGCGCCCACCGAGACGCCGGCGGCGAGGACCTCGGAGAGGGTCCACGCGTCGGCGCCGTCCGGGCGCACGCCCACGGCGAGGTCGTGGAGCAGCCCGATCTCCATGCCCCCGGCCAGCGCGGTGCGCTGCGCGGCCTCGAGCTGCTCGTCGCAGACCCACTGGAGCCAGCGGTAGAAGTCGATCCGCTCGACGTGCTCCTCGCGCAGGCGGCCGGCCTCCGCAGGTGCCGGGAGCTCCGGAGCCGGGGACGCGCCGTCGGCCGCCGAAGCCTCTGCCGCGGAGGAGGCGGCGCGCTCGGTGAGCGCGGACCACAGCGCGAAGTCCGCCAGCCCCTGCCCCGCCCCGGCGCAGAACCGCGCGTAGGCCTGCTCGCGGGCCGGGCTCCGCGGCACGCGCCACACGAGGTCCAGCGCGGCGAGCTTTGCGGCGTAGGAGGCGTCCCGGTCGAGCAGCGCCGCGGAACTGTTGGCGGACCGGCGGCCGCGGGCGAGCTCCTCGATGCGGGCGCGGTCCTCGGCGGGAAGGTAGCCGTACTCGGGGATGTCCTCGATGCGCAGGTAGAGCGGGTTCACGAAGCGCCGCGTCGAGGGCAGGTAGGGGGAATCCTCCAGGGGAGGCACCGGCCCGGAGGCGTGCAGGGGGTTGACGAGCACGAAGCTCGCGCCCTCTCCGGCGCCGAGGGCCGCGAGGTCGGCGAGGTCGGCGAAGTCGCCGATGCCCCACGAACGCCGGGACCGCACGGAGTAGAGCTGCGCCATGAGCCCCCATCGCTGGCGGTCCGAGAGCCGGCCCGTGGTGGCGAGGCGGTCCGGGGTGACCACGAGCACCGCCTCGGCGCTGCGGTCCTCGTTGCGGGCGTGCAGGGTGTGCCACCCGAGGGGAGGTCCGGCGGCAGGAGGAAGGACGCCCGCCCCATCAGGACGCCGTCGACCCTGCGCGGCTCGACCCAGTTCTCAGCCTGCTCGGCCGCGTACTCCGTGCCGTCCTCGGCCGTGACCCAGAGCGTGAGGGCGGTGCCGTGCGGGACGTGGGCATCGACGGTGGCGCCCGCGCCCTGGCGGACCACCGCGACGGGCGGCAGCAGCCGGCGCCAGGGCCCGGTCTCCGCCTCCGCGAGGGCCGCGCGCATCGCCTCCGCCGAGTCGGTCGGCACCCCGAGGGCGCCGAGCACGGACCTCAGCGTCTCCGCTGAGACCTCCTGCCGGGTGCCGTCCCACCCCGCGTAGGAGGTCGCCACCTGGTGCTGTTCGGCCAGCTCGCGCAGGAGCCCCACTGCATCCGCCATGGCTACACCCTATGCGCGCGCGGCGGCAGGGCAAGGGCGCGGCTCGCCCCGCGCGCCGGATCTCAGCCCACCGCGAAGACGTGCACGACGACGCGGTCCGGGTACCGCTCCCCGGTTCCCACGAACAGGGTGCGGTTCACCCAGTCCCAGCGCGGCGCCGAGGACCGCAGCCGCGGCGCGCAGCGGAAGTAGATCTCCGCGGGGTCCACCGGCTCGCCGCGCGCGATCCGGCCCAGCGCCTCGGCGGACCCGGACCGGATCGCGGCGTTGTCCACCGAGACGACCGCGCCGTCCTCGGTCTGGACCGCGTAGCGCGCGTCGAGCTGGGAGAGCTCCGGGGTGTGGAGGATCTGGAAGTCCGCGCCGCCCGGGAGCACGCGCCCGTTCAGGCGCGGCCCGGACACGGTGCCCCCGGTGATGGGGATGATCCTGCGGTGGCCCTCCGGCGTGGGGCCCACGTCGATCGGGTCGCCGATGAGGACCGAGAGGGTCCCGGCGTACTCCAGGGCGGGCGGCTGCGGCATCTGCGTCATGGCTGGGACAGTACCCGGCTCAGCCGAGGACCCCGAAGGTGATCCGGCTCGGCGTGCCGTCGCCCAGATGCACCCGCTGGTGGGCCACCACCGTGTCCGAGGAGCCAGAGGCCCTCGCCCCCGTGTTGAGGTTCCTGTCCCAGCGGGGGTGGCAGCTCGAGGTGACCTGCACCCGGATCCGCTCGCCCGCCGCGAACGTGCACGCCGTGCTCCACAGGCTCACCGCGAACTCCTCGACCGCCCCCGGCGTGAGGGGACGCCGCGGCACCCCCGCGCGGAAGGCGCCGCCGTCCGCGCACGCGTCCCGCCACGACGCGCGCACGATCCCGTCCGCGAGGGCCAGCGAGCGCCCGTCCGGGGTGACCCGGCACAGCCGCACCACGAAGTCGGTGTCGACGGCCGACGACGACGCGAACAGTCGCGCCGTCACCTCGCCGAAGACGGTGAGCGGCTCCGCGAGGGGCTCGGTGGTGAAGGTGAGGACGTCCGCGCGGGCCTCGACGCGCGACTGCTCCGCGGGCCCGGGGAAGTCGGCGCCGAGGTGCATCGTGGCGCCGCCGGTGGACGGGACGGGGTCGAGCGGGTCGTAGTCATAGGCCACTGCCGCGTCCTCGCCCGGGCGGCCGGCGAGGGTCCCGCCGGCGCCGAGGAAGAGCTCGCGGCGGCCCGTGGGTGCGGGCAGCTCGTCGAAGCCGCGCCACCGGTTCTCGCCGAGGACATAGACGAGCACGGGCGGCGCCGCGGGCTCGGGGCCGTCCGCGAGGATGTGCCGGAACCACTGGGCGTGGACCGAGGAGAGGTCTCCGTAGGGGCCGAGGGCGGCCGCCGAGCCGCCCGGGAACGCGGCGTCAGGGAAGAGGCCGGTGAAGCTCGCGTGGCTCCAGGGGCCGAGGATCAGGCGGGGGCGGGGCACCGCGGGGTCGCGCCGGGAGGCCTCGAGCTGGCGGCGGTACTGGTCGAGGGTGTTCGGCAGGAAGATGTCGAACCAGCCGCCGAGGTGGAGGGTGGCGAGCGGCACCGGCTCGGAGGCCGGCCAGTCCCACGCCTCCGACGCCTCGGCGCCGGGGTCCGCGCCGGCGGAGGGGATGATGGCGGACTGCATGAAGGTGCACGCGCGGGACTTGAGGTCGTTCAGCGGCAGGGTGCCGTACGCCGAGCCGTCCGCGAACGCGGCGTCCAGCTCCCGCCACGCCTCGAGCTCGCGCTCCAGGCGTGCGGGGTCGGAGGCGAACTCGCGGCGGATCGTCTCGAGCGAGATCGAGCCGTGGCCCCAGCTCAGGCGGGATCCGAGCTCGACCGCGCCGCCGCGGAAGAGCGCCCCGTTGTCCGCGTTGCCCGCGGCGCACACGCCCGGGGCCAGGGCGGCGAGGCCCTGGGGCGCCCTGCGGGCGGCCCGCCACTGGGACTCGGCGAAGTACGAGCGGCCCCACATCCCCACCCTGCCCGAGGAGTACGGCAGGCGCGCTGCCCACGCGACGGCCTCGGCGCCGTCGTCCGCCTCCTGCTCGCCCGGGGCGAACTCGCCGTCCGAGCCGAACCTGCCGCGCACGTCCTGAAGGACCACCACGAAGCCCTCCGCCGCGACCGTGGCGGGGTTGAAGTAGGCCGAGTTGACCGACAGGTCGCGCCCGTAGGGGGTGCGGGTCATGAGCACGGGGAAGCGTTCGCCCTCGGCCGCAGGACGGTAGACGGTGGAGCGGAGCACGGTCCCGTCGCTGAGCAGGGTCTCGACGTCGTTCTCGATGATCACGGTGTACGCCATGCCTCAGGCCCCCGCCCGCGCGCCCAGCTCGTGGGTGTCCACCTTGTAGGTCTCGCGGACCCACACGAGGGTCACGAGCGCCGAGAGGCAGCAGCAGGCGGCGGTGAAGACCGCGACCGGGACCCAGCCGTCGGGGCCGGGGCGCACCACGGCGGCGGCGATCGTGGGGGCGAAGCCGGTGAGGATGAGCCCGAGCTGGGAGGAGATCGCGGCGCCGGAGTAGCGGATGCGGGTCGGGAACATCTCCGCGACGATCGCGGGGCCCAGCGGGTTCACCATGCCGTAGCCCACCACCATGACCAGGATCGAGGTGGCGAACACGAGCGGGACGTCCTTCTGCGAGATCGACCAGAAGTAGGCGAAGATCGAGGCCGCGCAGATCAGGTTGCCGGCGACGAAGACGGGCTTGCGCCCGATCCGGTCCGCGAGGATGCCGAAGAGGGGCTGGGCGATGATGCCGAGGGCCGCGGTCACGATGATGCTGCCGAGCATGGCGCTGCTCGGGACGAGGTGGCCGTTCGTGGCGTAGGAGAGGCCGAAGGCGGAGACGATCGTGGACACGACGGCCCATACCCCGAAGAGGATGACCTTGATGACCGTGGGCCAGTAGTCGCGCAGCACGACCTTGAGGGGCAGCTCCCGCTTGGTCTCCCCGGCCTCCCGCGCCTCCTCGAACACCTCGGCCTCCGGGATGCGGCGGCGGATCACGAATCCGGCCACGGCGACGAAGATGCTCGCGAGGAAGGGCAGGCGCCAGCCCCATGCGATGAGGTCCGCCTGCGGCATGAAGGAGACGAAGAGGAAGGCGAGCGAGGCGAGCATGATCCCTGCCGCGGCGCCGGTGTTGACCCAGCTCGCGAAGAACGCGCGCCGGCCGGCGGGGGCGTGCTCGAGGGAGAGCGTGACGGCGCCGACGGACTCGCCCGCGGCGGAGATGCCCTGCACCACGCGCAGCAGCACGAGCAGGACCGGCGCGGCGGCGCCGATCGCGGCCGTGGGCGGGAGGCAGCCGATGAGGAAGGTCGCCAGGCCCATCGAGACGAGGGTGAAGACGAGCATCTGCTTGCGGCCGATCCGGTCGCCGAAGTGCCCGATGAGGGCGGCCGCGAGGGGCCGGACCACGTAGCCGATGCCCAGGGTGGCCATCGAGAGGAACTGTCCGAGCAGCGGGTCGATCCCCGGGAAGAAGATCCTGTTGAAGATCAGGGCCGAGGCGGAGCCGTAGATGAAGAAGTCGTAGTACTCGAGCGTGCTTCCGGCGAAGCTCGCGAGGGCGGCCTTGCGCGCGTGCTGGCCCGGGGCGTGGGCTGCCACGGCGCTCGTGGCGGAGGTTGGACCGGCGGTCATGGCGGATCTCCTGGAGGACGACGTTGTCAGGAATGTGGTGCGCGTCACCTGCAACTATCGTTGCGTTAAAACTCACGTCCGTCAATAAAACTGCAAAGTTTCTCGCCGGCTGGAAGGATGAGGGGGTGCGCTACGAAGGACAGGTGCGGCCGAGCGCCGCCATGGTGGACTTCCCCAGGCCCCAGCGAGGGGGCACGAGCCAGCACCTGCTCGTGACCATGCTCGGCGAGTTCTGGCGGCACACCGACCTGTGGCTTCCGGCGCGGGCGATCGTCCGGCTGGCCGAGGATGTGGGGCTGAGCCGGTCCGCCGTCACCACCGCGCTGAGCCGGCTCGCCGCCCGCGGGGTCCTCGAGAACGACGGCGGGGGCCGCGCCTCGCGCTACCGGTTCACGGCCGCGGCGCGCGCCCGGCTCGCGATCGGAACCCAGGAGGTGGCCCGGTTCGGAGACCCCGCCGTCCGGTGGGACAGGCGGTGGACGGCCGTGGCGTTCTCTGTGCCCGAGTCGGAGCGCGAGATCCGCGAGGCCTTCCGCGCCCGGCTGAAGTGGCTGGGGTTCGCGCCCGTCTACGGCGCCCTGTGGTTCTGCCCCCGGGACCGGATGGAGCAGGTGCGCGAGATCGCCGAGGCGTACGGGGTGGAGGACTACATGGCCTTCCGCGTCGAGGACGGCGGGTTCGAGGGCCGGCGCCCCGCGATCGTCGACACGGCCGAGCCCCCGCGGCGCTACGCCGAGTTCGCCGACGCCAACGCGGCCCGGCTCGAGCGGCTGCGCGCCGGCGGACTTGACCCGGCCGAGGGGTTCCGCCTGCGCGTCGAGGCCGTCGACACGTGGCGAGCGTTCCCCTGGGACGATCCGGGCATGCCGTACGAGCTGCTGCCGGCGGACTGGCCGCTCCTGCGCGCGCGCGAGTCGTACGTGGCCCTCTTCGCCGCGACGGCGCCGCTGGCGGAGCGGCACGTCCGCGCCGTGCTCGGCGCGCTCGCTCCGGAGGCGGAGGCCGGCGTGGCGGTCCCCGCGGCGCCCTGACGTCTTGACCGACATACCCCTAGGGGGTATGTTGAGAGTGCGCTGTCAGCGATGGACGCGGTCCGGGAGAGCCCGCTACCGCCGATCGCCCCACAGCCCGAACTGACCCCACTGCGGAAAGAACGGGTAGAACGGTGAACCAGCACACGCACGATCACGGGCACGGGCCGGGCCCGATGGTCCAGCACGACCACGGCGCCCAGGGCGAGCACCCCCAGGACATGACTGCCCGGCTCCACGCGGGGCACAGCGACCCGCACATGATGCATACCCACGGGGAGCATGCCGGCCACTCGGTGGCGATGTTCCGCGACAGGTTCTGGCTGACGCTGGCGCTCTCGGTCGTCGTCGTGGCCTTCAGCCCCATGTTCTGGCACCTCTTCGGAGCCATGCCCCCCATGTTCGTGGGCAGCGAGTGGATCAGCCCGCTCCTCGGCACGGTCATCTTCGTCTACGGCGGCATGCCCTTCCTGAAGGGCGGCCTCGGCGAGCTCCGGTCGCGCACGCCGGGGATGATGCTGCTGATCGCCATGGCCATCACGGTCGCGTTCCTCGCCTCCTGGGCCACGAGCCTCGGCATCGGGGGCTTCGACCTGGACTTCTGGTGGGAGCTCGCGCTCCTCGTGACGATCATGCTGCTCGGCCATTGGCTCGAGATGCGGGCCCTCGGCGCCTCGCGGGGCGCGCTCGAGGCCCTCGCCGCGCTCCTTCCCGACGAGGCGGAGCGCGTCCTGCCGGACGGCGGCGGAACCCAGATCGTCCCCGCGGCCGAGATCGCGCCCGGGGACCTCGTGCTCGTCCGCGCGGGCGGCCGGCTGCCTGCCGACGGGCGGATCGAGTCCGGCACGGCCGAGCTCGACGAGTCGATGATCACCGGTGAGTCCAAGACCGTCAGCCGGGGCCCCGGAGACCCCGTGGTCGCGGGGACCGTCGCGACGGACACGAGCCTGCGGGTCCGGGTCGAGGCCGTGGGGGAGTCCACCGCGCTCGCGGGGATCCAGCGCATGGTCGCCGACGCGCAGGCCTCCTCGAGCCGCGCCCAGGCCCTCGCCGATCGCGCGGCCGCCTTCCTCTTCTACTTCGCCGCCGGCGCGGGAATCCTCACGTTCATCGCGTGGACGTTCCTCGGCCAGCTGCCCACGGCGGTGACCGCCACGGTCACCGTCCTCGTGATCGCCTGCCCCCACGCCCTCGGCCTCGCGATCCCCCTTGTCATCGCCATCTCGACCGAGCGCGCGGCGAAGGGCGGCGTCCTCGTCAAGGACCGCATGGCCCTCGAGCGCATGCGCACCGTGACCGCCGTCCTCTTCGACAAGACCGGCACCCTGACCAAGGGTGAACCCGAGCTGGTGGGCCTTGCCTCCGTGGGCCCGGACGAGGCCCGCGTGCTCGCCCTCGCGGCAGCCGCCGAGTCCGAGAGCGAGCACCCTCTGGCCCGCGCGATCGTGCGTGCCGCCGCCGAGCGTGGCCTCGGCGTGCCTGCCGCACGGGACAGCCAGGTCCAGCCTGGACGCGGCGTCCAGGCCCGCGTCCAGGACTCCGCGGGGGAGGTCCTCGTCCAGATCGGCGGCCCGGCCCTGCTGGCCGAGCGCGGCGTCGAGAGCCCTGCCGAGCTGGACGACGCCGTCAGCCGATGGAAGGGCCGCGGCGCCTCGATCCTCCACGTCCTCCGCGACGACGAGGTGATCGGCGCGGTCGCCCTCGAGGATTCCGTCCGCGAGGAGTCCCGCACGGCCGTCGCCGCGCTGCAGGAGCGGGGCATCAGGGTCGCGATGATCACCGGCGACGCCCAGCAGGTGGCCGACGCCGTCGCCAAGGACCTCGGCATCGACGAGGTGTTCGCGCAGGTCCTCCCGCAGGACAAGGACCGCAAGGTTGCCGAGCTCCAGGGCCGCGGCTATTCGGTGGCCATGGTCGGCGACGGCGTCAACGACGCGCCCGCGCTCGCCCGCGCGGACGTGGGCATCGCGATCGGCGCCGGCACGGACGTCGCGATCGAGTCCGCCGGCGTCGTCCTCGCGGGCAACGACCCCCGCTCGGTGGTCTCCGTGGTCGAGCTGTCCCGGGCCAGCTACCGCAAGATGTGGGAGAACCTCGTGTGGGCCACGGGGTACAACGTGATCACCGTTCCCCTCGCAGCCGGCGTCCTCGCGTTCGCCGGAATCATGCTCTCTCCCGCCGTGGGCGCTGTGCTCATGTCCCTCTCCACGATCGTCGTGGCGCTCAACGCCCAGCTCCTGCGGCGGCTCGACTTGGATCCGCGGACCGTCGGATAGGACGATGGGGAGCGTGCAGATCGACACAGCCCGGGCCTTCCTCGGGGCCGTCCGGCGGCTTCGGCGCCGTGAACTGTGGCGATCTGCCCGGACTCTGCTCCTCGTGGCGGCCGTCGTGGCCGGCCTGCTGGGCATGCACGTGCTCGGCGACCACGCCGGGCCCGTGGCCCCGGCAGCCGGCGCCCACCCCGCCGGACCCATGCAGGCCGCCGGCCCCGGGCAGCACGCCGCCCCCGCGCAGCACATGGACCCCGCGCAGCAAGCCGGTTCCCTCGGTGCCTGCGCCCATGCGCAGCCGGGCCCCGGCGGCGCGATGGCCCACTGCACCCCGGCGCCCGGGGCCCTGCCCCCGGCGCCGCCCGGCGACGTTGTGCTCGGGCGGTCGGACGCGCTGCAGCGCGCGCCCCGCGCCGCGGTGCCGGCCGCCGTGCGGCCCCGGGCGCCCGCGCCGGACCTCGCAGAACTCTCGATCAGCCGGACGTGAGGGCGGGCCAGCGCCCGCCCACACCCACGCCCACCTGATTGGAAGACACTTGTGAACGCGAAGACCTTTGCCCTGCCCGCCGCCGCCCTCCTCGCCCTGGCCCTCGCCGGCTGCGGGGCCACGGCTCAGTCCGCCCCCGCGGCCGGCACCGCCCACGACGGCCACACGATGCCCATGTCCTCGGCCCCCAGCGCCGCCGGCGCGGCCTTCAACGCCCAGGACGTCATGTTCGCGCAGATGATGGTGCCCCACCACGAGCAGGCGGTGGAGATGAGCGAGATCGTGCTGGCCAAGCCTGGCCTCGACGGCCGGGTCAGCGCCCTCGCCCAGCAGATCAAGGGCGCGCAGGCGCCGGAGATCGCGACGCTCAAGGGCTGGCTGGGCGCCTGGAACCAGCCCAGTGCCATGCCCGGCGATGCCGGCCACGGCATGGAGGGCATGCTCAGCGCCGAGGACCTGGGGAAGCTGCGGGCCGCCGACTCCGGCGCTGCCTCCCGGCTGTTCCTGAGCCAGATGATCGCCCACCACGAGGGCGCCATCGCGATGGCCCGGACGGAGAAGGCCGGCGGCGCGCACCCCGACGCGGTGGCGATGGCCGGCTCGATCGTGGACTCCCAGGCCAAGGAGGTCGCGTCCATGAAGGACCTCCTGGACAGCCTCTGAGCCTGCTCGCTCACCGCGTCCCCGCTTGCCCTCGCGGCGCCGGATCAGCCTGCCCTTGATCCGGCGCCGCCGGGCTGGGAGCCTCGGGGCATGGCCTACACACTCACCACCCATGTCCAGCTTCCCTACGCCGAGGCGGTCGAGGCCGTGCGCTCGGCGCTCAAGGACCAGGGCTTCGGCGTCCTGACCGAGATCGACATCCGGACCACCTTCGCGGCCAAGCTCGGGCCCGACGCGGCCACCGCAGTGGGCGACTACGTGATCCTCGGTGCCTGCAACCCGCACCTCGCCAGCCGCGCGCTGGCCGCGGAGCCCGAGATGGGGGCGCTGCTGCCCTGCAACGTGGTGGTGCGCCGGGGCCCGGACGCGGACACCACGACCGTCGAGGCGATCGACCCGCAGACCATGGTCCAGCTCAGCTCGAGCGAGCGGGTCCGTGAAGTGGCGGACGACGCCGGCACTCGGCTGCGCGCGGCCCTCGCCGCTGTCGGGGCGGACTAGGCCGGCTCCGCCGAGGACCGGGCCCGGTTTCGTCGATACAGGATCTTCTGTAGCGTTGAGGGGTGCAGACACTGACGACCCATGCCGTCCTGGCCCGATTCGGGAAGGCCCTGGCTGACCCGACGCGGGCCGCCGTGCTGATGCAGCTCAAGGACGGCCCCGCTTTCTCGGGCGACCTCGCCGAGCGGATCGGGGTGAGCCGGCAGGCACTCTCGAACCATCTCGCGTGCCTGCGCGACTGCGGCCTGGTGGTCGCGGAGCCGGAAGGCCGGCGCGTCCGCTACGAGCTCTCCGACCCGAAGCTCGCCCATGCGCTCGCGGACCTCCTCGGAGTGATCCTCGCCGTCGAGCCGGTCTGCACCTGCGGCGTGCCGGAGTGCGCGCCGTGACGGCCGCGCTTCCGACCGACCGCCGGCGCGTCCTCACCCGGCGGATCCGGCAGTTCTCCCTCGCGGTCATCGGCTACAACGTCCTCGAAGCCGTCGTGGCGCTCGTGGCGGGCATCGCGGCGGGGTCCGTCGCGCTGATCGGGTTCGGCCTCGGCTCCGTGGTCGAGGTGGCCTCGGCCGCGGCGATCTTCTGGCAGTTCGCCGGCGATGACCACGAGCGTCGGGAGAAGGCGGCCCTCCGGGTTGTCGCGTGGCTGTTCTTCGTGCTGGCCGCCTACCTCGTGGTGACCTCGGCGCTGAAGCTGTTCGGCGCCGAGGAACCCGTCGAGTCGCCGGCCGGCATGGTCCTCACCGCGGTGACCCTCCTCGTCATGCCGCTGCTCTCCTACGGCCAGCGGCGCGCGGGCAGGGAGCTCGGCTCCCGCAGCGCGGTGGCGGACTCCAAGCAGACCCTGCTGTGCACCTACCTCTCGGCCGTGGTCCTCGTGGGACTCGCGGTGAACGCCCTCTTCGGCTGGTGGTGGGCCGACCCGCTCGCGGCCCTGGCCATCGCGGCGGTGGCCGTGAAGGAGGGCATCGAGGCCGCCCGGGGGGACGTCTGCTGCGCCCCCTCGTTCGGCCCGGACGCCGGACGTGCGGACGCCTGCGGGGCCGAGTCCGGCACGGAGGAAGCCTGCGACTGCTGCTCGCCTGCTGCGGCCAACGGGCGGGCCAGTGGGCTCCAGATCACCCTGTATCCGGCTCAGGCATCGGACCGGGCATCGCACCGGGAAGCGGAGAGGGGCCGGCGATGAGCGGGCACGACCACTCCCATGCCGACGCGACGCAGGACCGTGCGCGGCTGTTTGCCGCCCTGTGCGTGACCGTGCTGATCCTCGCGGCGGAGATCGTCGGCGCGCTCCTGTCCGGCTCGCTCGCGCTCCTCGCCGATGCCGGGCACATGTTCACCGACGCGTCCGGGCTCGTCATCGCACTGATCGCCGCCTCGCTCGCGATGCGGCCCCGCACCCCCGAACGCACGTGGGGCTACCGGCGCGCCGAGGTGCTCGCGGCCGCGCTCCAGGCGGGACTGCTGCTCGTGGTCGGCACCCTCGTCCTCGTGGAGGCCATCCGACGCCTGGTCGAACCGCCCGCAGTCGGCTCGTCCGCGATGCTCTGGTTCGGCGTGATCGGGCTGTGCGGCAACGCGATCGCCCTGGTGGTCCTCGCCGGCGGGCGGCACAGCAGCTTCAACCTCCGCGCGGCGTTCCTCGAGGTGCTCAACGACGCGCTCGGTTCCGCCGCCGTGATCGTCGCGGCGATCGTGATCGCGGTAACCGGCTTCACCCGTGCCGATGCCCTGGTCTCGCTCCTCATCGGCGCCCTGATCGTGCCCCGGACCCTGCGGCTGCTGAAGGAGACCACCGATGTCCTCCTCGCCTCCACCCCGAAGGGCCTTGACCTCCGCGCCGTGCGGGAGCACATGCTCGCCCTGCCGCACGTGCTCGACGTCCACGATCTGCACGCGACGCTCATCGGCACCGGCACCCCGGTGATCACGGGCCACGTGACCCTCAAGGACGAGTGCCTCGTCAACGGCCACTCCCAGCAGATCCTCGTCCAGCTCCAGGAATGCGTCGCCGAGCACTTCGACGTCCCCGTCGAGCACTCCACGTTCCAGCTCGAGAACGCCGCCCACCGCGACCAGGAGCACCTGCACCACTGACCCGCTCGCCGCGCTTTGCACCAGGGCCACTCCAGCTGCCATTATCTGCGTATGAATGCAGATAAGAAGATCTGCGGACTCGACCCCGACTCCCAGTACGTGGACCTTGCGGTAGAGGTCTTCTCGATGCTCGCCGACGCGACCCGGGTGCGGATCATCCTTGCGCTGCGCGCCCAGGGAGAGCTGTCCGTGAACGAGCTCGCGGAATCGGTGGGCAAGGCGCCGGCGGGCGTGTCGCAGCACCTGGCCAAGCTCCGCCTGGCCCGGATCGTCACCGCCCGCCAGGAGGGGACGAGGGCCTTCTACCGGCTGGCCAACGAGCACGCCTCGCAGATGGTCTCCGATGCGATCTTCCAGGCGGAGCACTCCCTCGGAGGAGTCCCGCGCCACCACCACGTGCAGGCCGACGCCGGCCAGAAGGAGAAGGAGAGCGCATGAGCGCCGAGCACGCCCCGCACTCCACGGAAGCGGACCAGCACCACGACCACGACCACAGCCATGACCACGACCACGCGCATGGCCACGGCCACGGCCATGACCACGACCACGCGCATGGCCACGACCACGCGCACGGCCACGCGCATGACCACGGGCACGATCACCACCACGGCTTCCTCGGAACGCTCAAGGAGTTCTTCGTCCCGCACACCCACGATTCCTCGGACTCGATCGACGACGCCCTCGAGGCGAGCGCGGAGGGCGTCCGGGCCCTGAAGATCAGCCTCTTCGTCCTGCTGGGCACCACCGTCCTGCAGTTCCTCGTGGTCCTGGTCAGCGGCTCGGTGGCGCTCCTGGCCGACACCGTGCACAACTTCTCCGACGCGCTCACGGCCGTCCCGCTCTGGGTCGCGTTCCTCCTGGCCCGCCGCCCCGCCACCCGCCGCTACACCTACGGGCTCGGGAAGGCCGAGGACCTCTCCGGCCTGTTCATCATCGCGGTCGTGGCCCTCTCCGCGGTCGTGGCAGCGTGGCAGTCGATCGACAGGCTCTTCCATCCCCAGCCGCTGCAGAACCTCTGGTGGGTCGCCGCGGCAGGGGTGATCGGCTTCGCCGGCAACGAGGCCGTAGCCGTCTACCGCATCCGCGTGGGGCGGAGGATCGGCTCGGCGGCCCTCGTGGCCGACGGCGTCCACGCACGCACCGACGGATTCACCTCCCTCGCCGTCGTCGCCGGCGCGGTCGGCGTCATGCTCGGCTTCCCGCTGGCCGACCCGATCGTGGGCCTGCTGATCAGCGTCGCGATCTTCGTGCTCCTGTGGGGGACGGTCCGCAGCCTCGGCCGCCGGCTGCTCGACGGCATCGAGCCCGACCTCGTCGATCGGGCCGAGCACGCCCTGGCCCATACCCCCGGGGTGCTGGCGGTCGAACGGGTCCAGCTGCGCTGGATCGGCCACCGTCTCCACGGCTCCGCCACGGTCCGGGTCGACCCGCTCACCACGGCCGCCCAGACGGATGAGCTGCGGGCCGCCGGGGCGCACCGGCTCGGGCACGCCCTGCCCAATCTCGAGGACGTCACCATCGCCGTGACCGCGCAGGGCGCCGGGTAGGCCCGCGCGTCCTCGGCTTCGGGCCCGAGGGCCCTGTCGCCGCCGGGCCGGCAGGGACCATGCTCGGTGGTGTCGAAGGAGGACGCGATGATGTACGGCTGGTACGGCGGCGGGGGCGTCTGGGCCTGGGTGGTGATGGGCATCGTCATGCTCCTGTTCTGGGGAGGCGTGGCGGCCGTCGTCGTCCTCCTTGTCCGCGGTTCCCGCGGCGGGGCGGGCCACTACCCGCCCGGGGCGCCCCACGACGACCCTGAGCGGATCTTGGCCCAGCGGTTCGCCCGCGGCGAGATCGACGAGACGGAGTACAGGGCCCGCCTCGACGCCCTCAGGCGCAGGCCGTGACGAGGCGGGGCCTGCCCACCGTCCTCATCGCCGCGCTCGCGGCGCTCCTGATGACCGCCGCGTCCCTGCTCGCCCTGGCCCTGCTGGGACCGCCCGCCGCCGTGACGGGAGCGGCGCCAGCGTGCAGCGCCCCCAGCCTCCCGGGAACCACCGTGAGGGTCACCGAGGCGGACATGGGCGCCGGCATGATGGGGCGGTCCGCGATGCGGCGGGGCATGCGGCTCTCCGTGGACAGGGCCTCCGTTCCCCACGGGCAGGTGTCCCTCGTCGCGACCAATCTGGGCAGCGTCCCGCACGAGCTGCTGGTCGTGCCCCTGCCCCAGGGCCAGACCCTCGGCGCCCGGGCGGTGGGAGCCGACGGGACCGTCGACGAGACGGGGAGCCTCGGGGAGGCCTCGGCATCCTGCGCCGCGGGGACGGGCGAGGGCATCGCCCCAGGGGCCGCCTCCTGGGTCACCCTCACCCTCCCCGCGGGCCACTACGAGCTCCTCTGCAACCTCCCCGGCCACTACCTCGCCGGGATGTTCGCCGAGCTCACCGTCACCTGATGTAGCTGAGCACGCCCATCATGCCCCGGTCCGCGTGGTAGGCGTTGTGGCAGTGGTAGAGCCACTGGCCCGGGTTGTCGGCGTCGAAGACCACGGAGACCGTCTGCCCGGGGCGGACGATGACCGTGTCCTTCCGCGCACCCGTGGCACCCACCTGGAAGGTGTGGCCGTGCAGGTGCATCGGGTGCCACATCATGGTGGTGTTCACGAAGTCGATCTGGACCCGCTGGCCCTGACGCACCTCGAGCGCCCCCGCGTACGGATCGTCCATCGAGAAGCGGCGCCCGTTGATGCCCCAGTCGTAGGCCATCATCGACCCGGTGAGCCTGACCGTGTGCCTCACCGCGGGGGGCTTCTCCGCAAGCCGGACGGCCGCCGCGGAGGTGAGCTGGCCGCCGTCGACCACGGTTCCGCCCAGCGTCGAGGGCAGCGCGGCGGGGAGGGGCCGCTTGCCGGTCCCGGTGCTGATCAGGCCCAGCGCCAGGCCCATCTTGCCCTCCGGGCGGGCCATGAGCGGCGTCCAGCCGGCCGGGACGGTCAGGAGGGCGTCGATCCGCTCTCCCATCCCGAGGACGACGGCGTCGACCTCCTTCCGTTCGACCGGGAACCCGTCCGTGTGGGTCAGCGTGAGCTTCGCTCCGGGGGCTCCGACCCGGTACGCGGTGTCGGCGCCGGCGTTGATGATTCGCAGCCGGACCCGCTCGCCCGGCCTGGCCGTGATCGTGTCCGGATCCGAGGGGGTGCGCCCATTGAAGAGGTGCAGGGGGTACTTCACGTCGCCGGCGTCGCCGCCGAGGAAGTCGCTCGTGGAGCCCATGGACATGTAGCTGCCTCCGGAGCCCATGCCCATGCCCGTGTCCGTGCCGGCGCTGGGTGCTGCGCCCATGTCCATGCCCTGCATGCCGCCCATGCCCCGTGAGAGCTCGGCGAGGACATCGTCCGGGGTCCCCGTGACGCTGTCGAGCCAGTCATCCAGGAGGATGACCCACTCGTGGTCGTAGTCCTTGGCCTCTTCCGGGTCGTCCACGATGAGCGGCCCGTAGAGCCCGCGGTCGCGCTGGAGCTCCACGTGGGAGTGGTACCAGTACGTTCCCGGATGCGCCAGGCGGAAGCCGTAGGAGTAGTCGGCCCCCGCGGCCACGGCCTTCTGGGTCACGCCCTGCACTCCGTCCTGGCTGTTCTCGATCGCGAGGCCGTGCCAGTGGACGGTGGTCTCCTGGGGCAGCGCGTTGTGGAGGGCGACCTCGAGGCGGTCGCCGACCGTGCCGCGGAGCAGGGGGCCGTTGACCGCGCCGTTGTAGCCCCAAGTGGGGACGCGCTTGCCGTCGAGCGTGGCCGTGAGGGGTGCCGCCGAGAGCGAGGCCCTCACGGTGCGCCCGGTCGCGGCGCGTGACTGTTCGGCGGCCTGGACCGCGGCGTCGGTGGGCAGGACCCGGGTGCTTCCGCTGCCCGAGGGGGCGCCGCACGCCGCAAGGAGTGCGGCCGAGGCGCCTGCGAGGGAGAGGCCCAGGAGCCGGCGGCGCGTCATGGCCGCGCTGAAGCGGCTGGGAACCGGCTGGGGGTCGGGAGTGAGAGGGGAGAGCGTCGCGCTCATGGAAGGTCCTTTGCTGTGGTGGCGCGCCGCGGGCAGACGGGTGCCGGCGGCAGTGGAGGGGGCGGAGGCCGGCCGCGCCCCGGGCAGACGGGGGCGTCGGGCCGGCGCACAGGGCGCAGCCCAGGCCCGGGACCGGGCCGAGCGGCTGCTGCCTGGCTGCCGCTGCCTAGATGCGAAGGATCGAGAGCTCGTGGAGGGAGGGCGGTGTCGGCGGCGGGGCGCGGTGCGCCTCGGCGCGTTCCGCTGCCGCGGGGAGGCCGAGGGCGGCGCCAGACGCGGTCGGAAGTGCGAGGGCCGGGCCGTCCTCGGGCGGCAGCGGCGTGCACATGGCGGCATGGGCCCCGTCGGCGCAGGGCACCGGCCCGGCGCATGCCGTCGCGGCGCATGGCATGGCGGCCGACGCCGAGGTGTGGGCCGCGTGCGGGGACGAGCCACCGGAGGCGAGCGCATGCATCCCGAGCAGGCCCACGATCACCAGGACCGCGGCCACGAGGCCGAAGAGGCCGGCGTGCAGCGGACCGCGGACGCCCCAGCGTCGCTCCATGCCCCGCCTCCTTCGATGCATCCGCCCCGTCCCGCCCATCATACCCCGGAGGGGTATTGTGCGCGGCCCCCGCCAGGGCCCCCGCCCGGCCGGCCGCGCGCGCGGCCTACCGCCGTCGACGGCGTCCGAACGTGGTCACGGCGAGGTAGCCGGTGAGGCCGCCGAGCCCCGCGAGACCCGTCCGCACGAGCGGCTCGCGCCACCCGCGCCAGCGCTTGTCGGAGGCGACGACCTCGCCCACCCCGCGGATGAACGCCGCCGCGATCACGCCGGCGAGCACCTTGTTCCCGATCCGCTCCGCGCGGGCCACGAGGGGCTCGAGCTCCGAGGCCCGCAGGTGCACCTCGAAGCCCCCCGAGTCCAGGACCCGGTTCAGGCTGTCCACGAGGTCCGGGACGTCCGAGGCGAGGTCGAGGGCCGTCAGGCCCGCGGCGCGCAGGCCCCGCAGGAGCGCGGCGGGCGAGTACTGCTCGATCAGCAGGCGGCGCACGTGCGGCTCGAGGACGCGGGAGAGGCGGAACCCCGGGTCCAGGACCCGGCCCAGGCCCTCGGCCATGACCATCATCTTGATGACGATCGCCGCCTCGGCCGGCATGAGCAGGCGGTGGCGCCGCACCACCCCGAGGAGCTTCTGGGCCAGCCGGGCGATGTTCACGTCGGCGAGGTCCACGCCGTCGTACAGCTGGATGAACTCGGCGACGTCCGCCGCGAGGCGGGCGCGGTCGGTCACGGGGCCGGTCAGCGACATCGCCTCGAGCGCCCGCGCGAGCCGCCGGGCGTCCTTGCGGGCGAGCGCGATGAGGAGGCGGCCGAGGTCGTCGCGCAGCTTGTCGTCGATCTCTCCGACCATCCCGAAGTCGATGATCGAGATCCGCCCGTCCGGTTCCACGAACATGTTCCCCGGGTGCGGGTCCGCGTGGAAGAAGCCATCCTCGAAAATCATCTGCGCGAGGGCCGCCGCCGAATGGTCCGCGAGGGCCCGCCGGTCCAGCCCCGCGGCGTCGAGAGCCTTGACGTCGTTGATCTTGAGGCCCTCCATGAACTCGAGGGTCAGCACGCGGGACGTCGTCGTCTGCCAGAAGACCCGCGGGAAGCGGAAGCGCTCGTCCCCGGCGAAGTTCGCCGCGAACCGCTCGGCGTTGCGGCCCTCCTCGAGGTAGTCCAGCTCCTTGGTGAGCGTGCGGGAGAACTCGCCCACGAGCCCCACCACGTTGTACTCGTCCAGCACCGGCCACGCCCGGCTCGCCCTGACCGCGACGTTGTGGAGGATCTCGAGGTCCTCCCGGATCCGCTCGACCGCGCCCGGCTTGCGGACCTTGACCACCACCTTCGTCCCGTCCGCGAGCCGCGCGCCGTGGACCTGCCCGATCGACGCGCTCGCGAGCGGGGCGTCGTCGAACGCCGAGAACGCCGCGAAGGCGTCCCCGCCGAGCTCCTCGCGGACGACGGCGCGGATCGCCTCCGCGGGGACCGGCGGCGCCGCGTCCTGCAGCTTCGCGAGCTCCGCCTGGTAGGCCTCGGGAATCAGGTCGGGCCGGGTGGAGAGGATCTGGCCGAGCTTCATGAACGTGGGGCCGAGCTCCTCGAGGGCCAGGCGCACGTGCACCGGGCCGCCGACGGGGCTGCCGGGCATCGCCGCGCCGCCGCGGCCGCGCGGGACCAGCCGGCCGAATCCGGCCCGGGCGAGCACCTGGCTCAGCCCGTGACGGGCCAGCACGTCCGCGATCTCGCGGTAGCGCCGTGCATGGGTGGTCCAGGGACTCGCGGCCATGGAACGAGCCTACCGGGACTGCCCCGCGCGGCGGCGCTACCGGACCTGCTCGCCCAGCTGCTCCGCCAGCCCCTCCTGGACCGGCCGGCGCCCCGCCTCGACATGGGCCTCGGACAGCGCCTGGGCGAGGTGGGGCTGGCCGGTGATGATGGCGTCGGCGAGGCCCTCGTGCTCGCGGGCGCTGACCTCGAGGGGCCGGTTGACCGAGAGGCCGAAGACCCAGCGGTTCAGCCCGCGCAGCGGCCTGATGGACCGCTCGAGGAGCGCGTTGTCCGTGAGCGCGATGATCTGGTCGTGGAACGAGGCGTTGAGGTCCGAGGCGAGCTCGGCATCGCCGGCGGCGAGGGCCGCCTGCGCGGCGGCCAGCGTGTCCCTGAGGACCGAGGCATCCGCGCGGCCCTCGGCGACGCGCTCCGCCGCGCGGGCAGCGGCGAAGGACTCGAGCAGCACCCGCAGGTCGAACAGCTCGTCCACGTCCTTGAGCGTCAGCTTCCGCACCACCGCCCCGCGGCGCGGGGCTGTGACCAGGAAGCCGTCCTGCTCGAGCCGGTGGATGGCCTCGCGCACCGGGATGCGGGAGACCCCGTACTGCTCGGAGAGCTCGCGCTCGCGCAGTCGCTGGCCCGGCTCGAGCTGGCCGGACACGATCGAGTTGATGATCTGCTGGTAGACCTGGGCGGCCATCGCCTCGTCCGGCACTGTTCCGGCGTCCGGCGCTGTTCCAGCGGCCGCCGCGTTCTCTGCGTACTCCACGTTCTCCACGCAGGCGACGATACCCGCTGATCCGGTACGCTCCCGCGCGCGGGCGCGGCGTCATGCAGGGTCCGACGGCACCGTTCTGCCGTACCCTGAGGACACCAGTCCAGCCCAGCCGGAGGTCCCCGTGGCCGTGCCCCACCGCCCCGCCGCCGCCCAGCCCGGCACGGCCGTCCCCGCCGAGCCCACCACCCCGGTGCGGTTCCCCTGGATCCTGGGCGTGGTCCTGGTCAACGTGGGGATCAACGTCGCGTTCTTCGGCCCGCTCCAGGTGCTCCTGGCGCAGCAGGCTGCGGCCTTCGATCCGGGCCGGAAGGAGGCCATCTTCGCGCTGGTCACCGGCGCGGGCGCGGCCGTGTCCATGATCGGCAACCCGCTGGCCGGCGCCCTCTCCGACAGGACCCCGGGCCGGTTCGGCCGGCGGCGCCCCTGGGTGCTCTTCGGCGCCGTGGGCGGGGCGATCGGGCTCGTGGCGCTCGCGGGCGCGCCGGACGTGGCCGTCATGACGGCCCTGTGGTGCCTCGTGCAGGCCGGCTGCAATGCCGCCTACGCTGCGATCACCGCCGCCATCCCGGACAAGGTGCCGGTGACCCAGCGCGGCACCGTCGGCGGCCTCGCCTCCATGGGCATCACGGTGGGCATCCTGCTCGGCGCGGTGGTGGCGGCCGTCGTCGCCGGCAGCTTCTCGCTCGGCTACGTGGTGTGCGCGGCGGTGCTCGTCCTCGGGACCGTGGTGTACCTCGTCTCCGCCGGGGACGCTGCCCTCCCGCGCGGCGCGTTCCGCCGATTCTCCCTCCCGGCGTTCCTCGGCTCGTTCTGGATCAGTCCCCGGCGGCACCCGGACTTCGCGTGGGCGTGGTTCACCAAGCTGCTCGTGAACGTGGGGAACCACATGATCCTGCTCTACCTCGTCTACTTCCTGACGGACGAGGTGCGGATCGAGCAGACCACCGGGATCGCCCCGGCCACCGGCGTGCTCATCCTCACCGGCATCTACGCGGTGCTCGTCATCGTGACGAGCGTGGTCGGGGGCCGGCTCAGCGACCGCATGGGCCGGCGGAAGCCGCTCGTGATCCTCTCCTCGTGCGTCATCGCCGCGGCGTCGCTGACGATCGGGCTGTTCCCGACCTGGGCCGGGGCCATCGCGGGCGCGAGCGTGCTCGGCATCGGGTACGGGGCCTACCAGGCCGTCGACTTCGCGCTCGTCACGCAGGTCCTCCCGCGCGCCGAGGACCGCGGCAAGGACCTCGGGGTCATCAACGTCGCCAACTCGCTGCCGCAGGTCATCGCCCCGGCGATCGCCTACCCGTTCGTCGCGTTCCTCGGCGGGTACGTCTCGCTCTACATCGCCGCGGCCGTGATCGGCCTGCTCGGGGCGGTGTTCGTCACCCGCATCCGCAGCGTCGCCTGACGCCGCACCGCAGGCGGCAGGCGGGGCCTCAGCGGGCGCGGGCCACCCGCCGTCGTGCGACGATCTCGCACGCCGCCTTGAGCTGCTGCTCCGCCTCATAGGGCATGAGCCGGCCCGTCCGCACCGCGGAGACGAGCCCCGAGACGACGAGCACGATGCTGCGCCCCCGCTCCGCATCGCCGGCCAGGCGCCCCAGGACCGACCAGGACAGCTCGTCCACCTCGCCGATGAGCGCGGAGAGCTCATGGTCCGCCGGCACCACGAGCTCGTCGAGGCACGAATTGACGGCCGGCTGGGCCAGCCGCATCGCGAACAGCTCCACCGCGGCGCCGGCCAGGGCGCTGGCCCGCTGCGCATCGGTCCGCGACGCGGCCACCCGGTCCTCGACCCGGTTCCTCAGTTCCAGGAGCTGGCGACGGTGCAGGCCCAGGAGCAGGTGCGCGGACGAGGGGAAGTACCGGTATGCGGTGCTCGAGGAGACCCCGGCCTCGTGGGCCACCTCGGTGACGTCCACGTCGGGATACTCGCGCGTCGCGAACTGCGCCGCCGTATCCAGGAGCTGCTCGTACCGGGCCGCCATGCGCGGGGTCGCCGGAGGTGGAGCAGGGGTCACCAGATCGTGGGGCAATTCGAGCACTGCGAAGCAACCTCTTTCCGGACGCTGGGGGGCCGTTCGGCACGCGGACAGAGAGGGGACCGGGGGACTGTCCAACTATACGCCAGCGGCCCAGCAGCGCCCGGGTGGCCGACGCCGTCCGCTTCCGCCTTGCGGAAGGACGCCTCCATCGACCTATGATGTCCCTACCTCTTTCCCGAGGCCGGTGCTCGCACGGTCATCCCCGCGCATGAGCCGGCTCCCGGAAGTGCCGAACCCGGCAATCACCCCGGATCCCCCTCAAGGCCGCGCGCTGGAGAGCTGTGCCGACAAAGCGGTCGGCCGTCCTCCCGCGCGAGGCCCGCCACGCCGTCGTGCGCCCTTGACTACCCGCGGCCCGAGCCGCGAGCGCGGCGGCACCTGACCCAGGAGACACTGCCGTGACTGCTCCCACTGATACCTTTGCCCCTTCTTCCGAGTCGCTTGCCGAGCCGATCAGCGCCGAGGAGATCTTCGCCGCGCACGAGGGCGGGAAGCTCTCCGTCGCGGTGGAGCGTCCGCTCGCGACGAAGCGGGACCTCTCGATCGCGTACACGCCCGGGGTCGCGCAGGTGAGCCGCGCGATCGCGGCGGACCCGGCCCTGGCCCGGACCCACACCTGGGCCTCGCGGCTCGTGGCCGTCGTCTCCGACGGGACGGCGGTGCTCGGGCTCGGGGACATCGGGCCGTCCGCATCGCTGCCGGTGATGGAGGGCAAGAGCGCGCTGTTCAAGACCTTCGGCGGCCTGGACTCGATCCCGATCGTGCTGGACACGACGGACGTGGACGAGATCGTCCAGACGCTGGTGCGGATCGCGCCCTCGTTCGGGGCGGTGAACCTCGAGGACGTGGCGGCGCCGCGCTGCTTCGAGCTCGAGGCCCGGCTGATCGAGGCCCTGGACATGCCGGTGATGCACGATGACCAGCACGGCACTGCCGTGGTGGTCCTGGCGGCGCTGACGAATGCCGCGACGGTGGTGGGCAAGGAGCTGTCCTCGATGCGGGCCGTGATCGCCGGCGCCGGGGCGGCCGGGATCGCGATCGCCGAGATCCTGCTCGCCTCGGGCCTGACCGATGTGGTCCTGCTCGACTCCAAGGGCGCCATCCACGCCGGCCGGCCCGGCCTGTCCGGGCTCAAGGCCGAGTACGCGGCCCGGACCAACCCGCGCCGGGTCGAGGGCGGGACCGCCGAGGCCCTCGCGGGGGCGGACGTCTTCATCGGCGTCTCCTCCTCGACCGTGCCGGAGGAGGACCTGGCCGGGATGGCCGAGGGCGCGATCGTGTTCGCCCTGTCCAACCCGGACCCCGAGGTCGCCCCGGACGTCGCCGCCCGCCACGCTGCCGTGGTGGCCACCGGCCGCAGCGACTTCCCGAACCAGATCAACAACGTCCTGGCCTTCCCGGGGATCTTCCGCGGTGCCCTCGATGCGGGGGCGCGGCGGATCACGCCGGCGATGAAGCTCGCCGCCGCCCGCGCGATCGCCGGGCTCGCCCTCGACGGGCTCTCCGCCGACTACATCGTCCCCAGCCCCCTCGACCCCCGCGTGGCCCCCGCCGTCACCGCAGCGGTCGCCGCCGCCGTCGTCCCGGGGGAGTAGGCGCCGCCCTCCCGACATCCCCCCACGCCAGCCGTGGCAGGATGGCCGCGTGGATACCAGCCTCCTCGCGGCCCTCCTGTGCGGCCTCGCCCTCGCCGTGTCGGTGCTCGGCACGATCCTTCCGATACTCCCGGGGAGCGTCCTCGGGATTCTCGCCCTGCTCGAGTGGGCGCTCTTCGGCGGGGCCGGGGCCGGCGGATGGGCGGTGTTCGCCATCGGCACGGTGCTGTTCACCGCCGGGATGGGTGCCTCCTATGTCCTCACCGGGCGCAGGCTCGCTGCCCGCCAGGTGCCCAACGGCTCCATCCTCGCGGCCACCGTTGTCGCCGTCATCGGCATGTTCACGGTGCCGGTCATCGGGCTGTTCGTGGGATTCGCGGTGGGGCTGCTCGGGAGCGAATGGGTGAGGACGCGCGATCTCCGGGCGGCTGGGGCGTCCTCGTGGGCTGCGCTGAAGGCTCTGGGGCTGGGGCGCCTCGCCGAGTTCGCGTTCGCGGCCGTGGCCGCGACGGTCTGGGTCATCGGGGCCTGGGTGCACTTCGCGGCCCGCTGACCCTCCCGGGCCTCTCTCCGTTGCCGCCCGTTTCCCCCCTTTCCCCCCCGGTTTCCCCCGTTTCGGGTACGCATCTCGTCGCCTTTTCGGGCTTTCGGGTACACCCCGCTTCTGCACGGCGCCGCACCTGCGGCGACCTTCCGCGCACGACGCCGCGCGGCGCCGGCGTCGTCGGCCCCCCCCGGGCTTCCCTCGGGGCCGGGGGCCAGCAGGTGTACCCGGAACGCCAAAAGGGCGACGAGATGCGTACCCGGAACTGGGCTGGGGGTGCGGGTGCCGGTCTCGCTAGCATGGGGGGCATGCCTTCCCGCGAACTGGGCGGCCGCCCCTCGTTCCACGACACGCGCGACCTCACGCCCTTCCGCGGCGCGCAGGTCTACGCCCCCGTGCGCGGCATCGGGCGTCGCCTGGCCCAGCGGGTCACCGGCAGGACCCGGGCGCCGCGGCTGAGGCCGTTCGCGTCCAAGGTGGAGAAGCAGGTCCACGCGGCCGTGTTCGCCCACGCGGAGCCGGAGCGGCTCGTGGTGATCGCCCGCGCCTACCCCAGCTGGTCCGGGCTCTGCTATGTCATGGCCGGCCTCCAGGCGTACCGGTCCCACCATCACTCCCAGGCCGCCGAGCTCCTCGCCCGCGGGCTCGCGGGCACGAGCGAGCCCGCCGCTGCCGCGTTCGCCATCCAGTACCTCGGCGCGGTGCGGCACTGGATCGAGGTCTCGGACGGGGTTGAAGTCGAGGTCCTCTTCAGCGAGGAGGCCGTGTGCCTCGCCCTCGCCCACAGCCTCCGGGAGGTCGGCCGCCCGGACGAGGCGCTCGCCGTCCTCGCCCCGCTGCCGCCCTCGATGCCCACCGCCCTCGCCTCGTGCCACCTCGCCGAGGTGCTGGGCCGCCCGCACGACGTCGTGGCCTGGACCGAGGGCCTGGCCAACGCGAGCGACCTCGCCGCGGCCCTCCTCGTGCTGCGCGCCCGGGCCCTGCGCGAGCTCGGACGCCGCGCCGACGCCCTCGCCGCCGTCCGCGAGGCCCTCCGGCGCCGCCGCACCGCGTTCGCGGTCAAGAACTCCGCCGCCACCGAGCGGGCGCTGCTCATGCTGGGCGTGGGCAGGCGCCGGCGCGGGGCGGCCTCCGCGCCTTCCTCCGCGTTCGACGAGCTGCGAGCGCTCACCCAGGCCCGGCGCGCGCGGGACACCGCGGCCCGCGAGCTGTGGCTGAAGGACTTCGAGGACCTCGAGCGCGGGGCAGGGGAGTAGCCGAGCGCCCCGCGCGCGGACGACGGCGGGTGCGCGCCCGGCGTCGTGCGCCCACCCGGGTGTCCCCCGCCACCCGCTTCCGGGTACGAACCTCGGCGTGCCCGAGACGGCCGAAGGGCGACGAGATGCGTACCCGGAACGGTGAAAGGGCGACGAGATGCGTACCCGAAACGGTCAGGGGAGGGGGCGCCTGCGCGGGGCCGGGGCGGCGGGCGACGGCGCCCCGTCCCCGCCGTCCTCCGCCTCGAGGAGCGCGGTGGTCCGGTACGGGATGACCGTGCGCAGGATCATGCGGGTCGACGTGCGCCGGATGCCCGGGCACAGCCGGATCTCCTCGGACACGCGGTAGAGGTCGTCGGGGCTCGTGGCGACGGCGCGGATGAGGAGGTCGGTGTCCCCGGCCGGCGCCAGGCACTCGAGGACCTCGGGGATCCGGCGCAGCGCGGCGACGGCCTCGTTGATGTGGCTCTGGTCCAGCTCGGCGCTGACCTCGGCGAGGACGCCGCGGCCCAGCCCCTCGGGGTGCACCCGTGTGCTGCTGGCGCGGAGCACGCCGCTCGCGGCCATGCGCTCGAGCCGGGACTGCACGGTCCCGCGCGCGAGGCCCAGGCGCTGGGCGAGCACCATGATGGGCGCGCGCGGGTCCTCGTCCAGTGCGAGGAGGATGCGGCGGTCGGTGCGGTCAAGCTGCTGCGTTCTGATCACTCTCCGCGGCTGAAACGGTTCGGGGCTGGTCAGATTGACCATCAGCGGGCGTCCCTGTTGTCACTGGTGCTCGCCGGTTGCTCTGATGGTAGCAGTCAGCCCGACGGACCCACCGGCCCGGACGGCGCGGCGACGGCCAGCGCGGGACACCCACCGCACAGGCCCGAGCGGCCCCACCAGGCCCGGCCGCAGCAGGACCCCCGGGACTCCAGCAAGGGAGCCGGACAGCGGGAGAGGCCCCACGGCTGGTGCCGTGGGGCCTCTCGCGGTCAGCGCCCGGTCAGCGCCCGGTCAGCGCTCGGTGAGCGCGGCGGCACGGGGGCCGCGGTGGGCTGCTAGTGCAGGCTGCTGGAGGTCTGCTCCTGGGCCGTGGCGTTGGTGTTCATGGTGCGCGAGGCGTCGCGCAGCTGCTCGACGAGCTTGGCCAGGGACTTCATGCCCGTGGCCTGCCACTCGCCCTTGAACTGCTCGGCGTCGCGGCCGGCCCAGTTGGCCGGGATGTTGTTGTTGATCAGCGCATTGAGGTTGTTCTTGATCTGGTCCACCTCGTTGGCCTTCGCATCGAACTGCTTCGCGACACCGCGGAGCTCGGCAACGTTGGCGCCCTGCTGAATAGCCATGGTCTTTCCTTCCGTCCTGCCCCTCGGGCTTCCCCCGTGGACTTGGCTCCACGCTATACGCCGCCCAGAGCCCACCGCGATGGGGAGAACTCCACACGGAAAGGGGCCCGGCACCGCGGCTCGCGCGGCACCGGGCCCAGGGGCTGTGACTGCCCAGTCAGCTCGCCCGGCTGACCACGAGGATCGGCTGGGTCCCCGTGTGCGGCCCGGGCCGGGCGGGGAGCGGACGGGCGGGGCGCATGCGGGCGACGGCGGCGGGCTCGCTCGGGCGCGCCGGCGCCGGGTGGTCTTCGATCGGGGCAGGAGCCTGGGCGACGGCCAGGGCGGGCGCGAGAGCCGGTATCGCGACCTCCTCGTCGGCGGGCTGCGCGTCCTCGGCGTCGATGGCCCGCGGGCCACGCGATTCCGCGGCGGAGGCGGAGGCGGCTGTGGCGGAGGCCTGCTTCGCGGCGAGGAGCGCGTCCGCCTTGGCGATCACCGCCCGGCGCGCGTACTCGGCGCGGGCGTCCTCGGTCTCTGCGGCAGGGCCCTCGACCGCGGCCGCGCGCTGGGCGAGCACCCGATCGACGAGTCCGCGCGCAGCCCGCAGCACGGCCATGCTCACCGATGCGACCCCCTGGCCAGCGCCGGCGATCATCAGCGTGATGACGGTGGCCACGGTGAGGAACAGCAGGAGCGCGCCCCCGATCATGAGCGTCCCGAAGTACACAAGGTTCGTCACCATCAACGCATCGTCCACAGCAGCTCCTCCCACGAGCTCGGGTGTCCCCGGCACCGGCCACAACCCCTTCATTCTTTCCCGCGCGCCCCGCCAGTAACACCCGGAATCGTGGACGTTGCTGAAACGCAACGGACCTGTTACCCAACGTGACATCAGGCTCACACTTGTCTCGGGAACATCTCGGTCCGCGGGCCGGTTGCCGCCCTTGTGACCGCACTTTCCATCCTTGACCTCGCTCCCGTCGTGGAGGGCTCCGACGTGGCCGGCGCGCTGGCTGCCGCGACCAGGCTCGCACGCCTCGCAGAGGAGACCGGCTACCGGCGGCTCTGGTACGCCGAACATCACAACACGGACGCCCTCGCCTCGAGCGCCACCGCGCTGCTGATCGCCAACGCGGCCGCGAACACGTCCACCCTGCGCGTCGGCTCCGGCGGCATCATGCTCCCGAACCACGCGCCCCTCGCCGTCGCCGAGGCGTTCGGCACGCTCGCGAACCTGTACGGCGACCGGATCGACCTCGGCCTCGGGCGCGCGCCCGGGACGGACCCCCGCACGGCGGCGCTCCTGCGCCGCGGCGCCCGGGACGACGGCGAGGGCGCCTTCGCCGCCAACATCCGGCTCCTCGCCTGGTTCTTCGGCGAGCAGGAGGACGACGCCGTGAGCGTGCAGCTGTCCCAAGGAGTCCACGCCGCCGTGGCCCGAGGCACCCACGTCCCGCTGTGGGTCCTCGGAAGCTCGACGGCGGGCGCCGCCATTGCGGGCCAGCTCGGCCTGCCGTTCGCGGCGGCCAGCCACTTCGCCCCATTCCAGCTCTCGGAGGCGGTCTGGACGTACCGGCAGATGTTCAACCCCTCTGCCCCGACCGCGCAGATCTCCGAGCCGTACGTCATGGCCGGTGCGAACCTCATGGTTGCCCCCACCCGCGAGGAGGCGGAGTTCCTCTTCACCACCCACCAGCAGATGTTCGTGGCGATCCGGCGGGGCACCCGCGGGCCGCTGCGTCCGCCGGTCCGCGAGATGGACTGGGCCCCGCACGAGGAGCAGATGGCCACCTCGGCGCTGCGCTTCTCCGCCGTCGGCACCCCCGGCGAGGCGGCAGAGTTCCTGCGGGTCTTCGCGGCCTCGTACGGGATCGACGAGATCATCCTCACCGGCTACGCCCACGATCCCGCGATGCGCGAGCGCTCCTACCGCCTCATGGCCGAGGAGTGGGCCAAGGACGCCTCGGCCCCCGCCGCCTGAGGGCCCGAGGGGACCGTGGCCGCCTCCAGCGCCGCCCGGAGAATCTCCTCGCCTGCCAGGACCCCGGCGCTCTCCGTCACCCGCAGCCCCGGCCGGGTGTATCCGGCGTCCTCGAGCTCGCCGTGCCGGGGGCGCAGCGGGAGGTCGGCCAGCTCGAGCAGGCCCCGGTCCAGGAGCGAGTCTCCGGCCGC
The DNA here is from genome assembly GCF_001577305.1 of Sinomonas atrocyanea. Classification (NCBI taxonomy): domain Bacteria; kingdom Bacillati; phylum Actinomycetota; class Actinomycetes; order Micrococcales; family Micrococcaceae; genus Sinomonas; species Sinomonas atrocyanea. Next base: position 3,908,253 of record NZ_CP014518.1, on the reverse strand, counting down.
GACGAGCCCGCTCGCCCCGACGCGCTCCATGACCTCGGCGACGGCGGACTCCTTGGTCACGGCCGAGGGGACGCAGTAGAGCTTGCGGCCCTGGAGCGAGACGACCCAGCCGCGCCCGGCGCACCAGCCGGAGAGGTCCGCCAGCCATCCCGCCGGCAGCGCGGCCCGGTCCACGATCGCGTAGGCGAACAGGTCCTCGGCGGTCCGGACCCGGTCCACCCAGGGCGGAGCGTTCTCGCACACCCGTGCCAGAACCTCGCCGATCGGTGCGGACCCGCGGGCGACGGCGCCGCGCACCCGGGCGGACCACGCGCCGTCGGGCGTCCCGCCGTGCAGGAGGACCCCGCCGTTGGTGGTGATCGCGTAGGGGGTCGCCGGCAGCTGGACGCGGGCGAACTGGGCCTGGGTCCTGGTGGTCACGGGGACGAGGACGGCGCGGCCGAGCAGCTCGTGCAGGAGGTCCTCGGCCGCCCGGGTCATGTAGCTCAGTGGGGCGTTCTCGTAGACCTCGCTCACCACGAGCCGGGGCGCGTCCCGGTCAGGGCCCTCGAGGTGGAGGGCGCGGGCGGAGTAGATGAGGGTGCGGTCGAGGTCGCACGCCACCACCGTCCTAGACATCGGCCACCGCCTTCCCGTCGGCGCCCGTCGCGCCGGGCGTGAAGCGCGGGTGGATGAGCCCCACGCAGCTGTACGGCAGCCCCTCTGCCGGCTCCACCGGCACCCCCGCTGGGCGGCGAGCAGCAGCACGTGGGCGAGGTCCCCGCACAGGAGGCGGCCGGCGTCGTCCGTGGCGAGCAGCTCCGGGCGGGCGAGCACCTTCCAGGGCACGCGGCGCAGCAGCACGCGGGTGGTTTCCCCGACGCCGGGCTTGACGAGGTTCACGGCGCTGCGGAGGGGCCCGAGGCCCTGCTCGGCGGCGATGCGCTCCACGGCGGCCCACCCCGCCCACGTCGGCGCCGTGAGGGGCCCGGGCAGCCCCGGGCGGATGTCGGGGAAGCGCGCCGCCACCGCATCGACGAACTCGTTCGAGACGTCCCGCGGCGCGAGCTCGCGGTAGAACTTGGCCCCGTGCGTCTCGTGCGGGCCGATCAGCGCGCGGTTGAACACCGTGCGGGAGACGAGCCCCGAGACCGTCGAGTTCAGGCACGCGGAGGGGATGAGGAAGTCGTCGCGCGTGCCGGACACGCGCACGCACTGCCCGGGGTCGGCCAGGACGGCGAGCTCGGGGGAGAGGCGCACGCCGTCCGAGTTGGCGAAGTCCTCGAGAGCCGCGGCGAGCTCCCGCGTGATCGCGCCCTTGCCCGTCCACCCGTCCACGAACATGATCTGCTCGGGCCGGTGGCGGGTGAGCAGCCAGCGGAGCGCGTTCGCGTCGATCCCGAGTCCGCGCACGATGCTCATCGTGTAGTGCGGCACGTCGAGGCCGTGGGCGTGCGCGGCCCACCGGCGCATGAGCACCCCGACGGGGGTCCCGGCCCGGGCGAGCGAGACGAGCACCGGCTCCCGCCCGCGCAGGGCGAGGACCTGCTCGGTGACGTCGGCGACCGCCTGCGCGATCCGCGCGCCGGACGCCGCGAGCGCCTCGCGGAAGAGGGCCTGGTACTCGGGGCTCGGCTCGTACTCCTGCGGCAGGGACTCCGCGTAGCTCGCCCGGCCGGACTGGATCGCGGCCTCGCGCTCGTGGGCCGGCGCCTCGAGGCGCGCGCCGGAGAGGTCCTTGAGCAGCCATCCGACGTCCTCGGGCGGGTACGAGCCGAACGCCCCGGGGTGCGTGCCGCCGCGCAGCGGCTCCGGGTACGCCGGCTCGGCCCCGAGGTGGAGCACGACGACGGTGCCCGCCGCCCGCGCGAGGGCCTCGGTGACACTGGGCTCGCCGTGGGCCCCGGTGCCGGGCAGGCCCGCCATGGAGAGGTCCTCGGGCGCCGTGCCGGGCTCGGGCACGTAGACGATGGCATCGAAGCGCTCGCCGGCGGTCACGACGTTGTACGCGTGGCGGCGGCCGGTGCCCGGGGCGCCGTCGAGGGCGTGGTCGTGGGAGGAGAACGTGAGCGCCGAGCGGACCGCGTAGCCCGGCTCGTCGTGGACGTGTACCGGGGAGCGGGTGGTCGAGGAGAAGAGGGTGCCCGGGAAGTCGGCGGTGAGGGCGTCGGCGACGGCGAGGGGCAGCGCGAGGTGCTCCTCCGCGCCGAGGACCAGGACCCGGGCCGTCCGCGGGAGCCCCTTCCCGGCAAGGGCGGCCGCCGCGGCGCGCGCGGCGGGGGCGGCCAGGTCGGCGAGCCGGACCCCGTGCGGGCCCGCCGTGTCGACGCCGAACCGGGCGCTCCGCACCGCGCCGAGGTCACCCCATGGGTGCGCGAGGTGCCCCTGTGGGCGCGTGAGGTCAGCCCGTGGGCGCGCGAGGTCGGGGCCGGGGGACTCGGCCAGCCAGTGCGCGGCCCTGGCGAGGACGTCGGCAGGCAGCGAGACCGAGCCCTCCCCGAGCGCCACGACCGTCAGCCCGCATCCGAGCTCCCCGGCGAGCCGCTCGAACTCGGCGCGGTCCTCGGCGCCGCGGAGGTCGACCAGGGTGGCGACCACGTACCGCCGGCGAGGCGGCGCCGCGCCGGAGGGGCCGGCGTCGTGCGTTGTCCGCGGGCGCCACGCGGCGTGCAGCTCCCGCACCGTGTTGAGGACCGTGCGGCCGGTGGAGAGCTCGTCGTCGACCAGCACCACCGTGGCGGCGCGGGCGAGCCGGGTGGGGTCGCCGGGCACGAGGGTGTGCCCGGTCGCGTGCGAGTGCTCCTCCTCGAAGCCGCCGAAGGGACGTACGGGCGTGCTCAGCCGGGTGGAGTGGAGGTAGTACGAGCCGAGGTGCTCGGCGACGGCGTGCCCCAGGCCGGTGGCGGTCTCGGCGTAGCCGAGGGTCGCGATCTGCTCGCCGCCGGCGGGCGGCGCGGGCAAGCGGAGGGGCTGCGCGTCCGACGGCGCGTCCCCGGCGAGGCGGGCCAGGAGCGCCCGGGCGGCCTCCTCCAGAGGGGGGCCGGGGGCGGCGCCGCCGGCGGGGCCGAGCCCCAGCTCGCGGGCCACGGCCGCGCCGAGGAGCCGCGCGGCGCCGAGCGCGACCGCCGGCGGAGTGGGCACGTGCTTGGCGAGGACGCGCGAGACGAGCAGCTGGGCGCGCTTGGGGTTGCGCCGCACCGCGAGGCCCACGAGCGCGTCGACGGGCAGGAGGCTGCCGGGCGCCGTCGTCAGGATGATCCCGAGCCGGTCGCGGACCACGGTCCCGGGCCACTCGCGCTCCGGCGGGGTGACGTCGCGGTCCAGGGGGGTGACCTCGGCGGTGTCCGTCATTTCATGCTCGCTTCCAGCAGGTCCACGAAGGTCACGTCCGGGCGGGCGACGCCGAACGCGTCGGCGCGCAGGAGGGTGCGGCGCGCCCAGGCCCGGTGGGGCTTGGCCTCGTTCATCCGCACGCCCGAGCGGGACGCCACCGCCCCGCCGCCCTCGGCGGCCATGATGTCCACGGCATCGAGGTACTCGTCGTGCGCCACGACGTGGAGCGCGTGCACGAGCGGGACGTGGGAGGGGTGGATCACGGTCTTGCCGAGCAGGCCGTTGGCGAGGTCGAGCTCGATCTCCCGCAGGAGCCCGTCGAGGTTCGCGCCGAGCAGCTGCTCGCGCAGCACGCCCGAGTTGGCCGCGTCGAAGGGGGTCGCGCGCAGGAGGGGCCGCAGGATCCGCTCGGTGTTGGTGTAGTGCTCCCAGACGGGGCCCGAGATGACCCACCCGCCGTCGGCCCGGCCGAGGATGCCCACGACGTCGGCGATCACCTCCGCGACCACGGCCACGTGGTAGATGGTCAGGTCGCGCGAGCGGCGCAGCCCGTAGGCGGAGGCGATGTCCGTCGCCCCGATCCGCACCGACAGGATGAGCTCGCGGTGGGCCTCGAGCAGGTCGCGGACCGCGATCAGGGCCTCCGGCCGGCTCTCGCGGTGCGTGGTCACGGGATGCTCGATGATGGGCATGGCCCGCAGGGGCGCCTGCAGCGAGAGCTCGGCGTTGAGCTGCTCGAGGGCTTCGAGGAAACGCTCCGCGCGGCCCGAGGCGTTCTCGAACTTGGGCAGCACGAAGCCCGTGAGGACGCCCGCCGCGTCCCCGAGCCGCCGGCCGAGGGCGAGCAGCTGTTCGGGGGAGCGGGGCCGCACGAACAGCAGCGGCAGCGTCCGCGCCCGGGCCGGCGCGTCGAGTCCGGCGAGCTCGGCCAGGGCCCCGGCCACGTTGTCCTCGGCGCTCTCCACGGCCGAGTCGGGAACGGCGTCCTCGAGGCACAGCACGGTGCTCGTGCAGCCGGAGCGGGCGCGGCGCAGGATTCCCTCGGCGAGGCCCGGCCGGGTGCCGGGCGTGTAGAGCGTGGCGCCGAGGCCGACGGCGAGGGCCTCCGCGCCGCTGTCGGGGCCGAGCTCGCGGGGCCGGCGGGCGAAGAGCCGCTCGCGGGTGCTCGCGGTGAGGTACGAGTAGTGCAGCACGGGGTCCCCCAGGTGTCGGTGCGTGCAAGAGCGGTGCGTGTCCGTCCCCGGGCGCGGCGGGGCCGGTGGTCGGGCCGGCCGGGTGCGCGGCCGGGCCTGGCTAGCGCCGCAGGCCTCCCAGTCCCACGGTCATCGTGAACGCGAACTCGCGCCAGATCTCCCCGTCGTCCCAGTCCTCGGGGACCGATTCGGCGCGCAGCTCGAGGAGCGCGCCGATCCGGGTCGCGGTCAGGACCGTGCGCTGGCCCGGGCCCAGGGTGCCCTGGACCGCGATGGCCGAGCCGTCGAAGGTCTGGACCGTCATGGTTCCCCCGGCCCCGATGAACAGGGCCCGGCGGAGCCTGCGCACATGGCGCAGCACCACGACGGCGTCCCGATTAACGAAGCCGACCAGCGGCCGGTTCCCGGGGGTCGGGATGGGGGTGCCGATCTGCTCCCGGTGCACGCTCTGCGCCCCGGTGGTGCGGTCCTCGCCCTCCCACGCCGTGCCGCGCGCGCCCGTGACGAAGAGGGACCCGATCCCGGACTGCCGGGGATTCAGGCGCACGACGGCGTTGCCCTCCGCGAGCTGGTGGAGCCTGCCGAACGCGGGGGCCGGGTACAGTCGCGACTCGGGCGTGGCGGGGGCCGGGCTCGGGCCGTGCGCACCTGCCGGGAGCCCGGATACCGCGCGCCCGGATACTGCCAGCCCGGGTACTGGGCGCTCGGCAGCTGCGCGCCCGGCCGCCGGGGCGAGGTCGAGGCCGGTGGAGGGCGCGCGGCCGGGCGGCGGCGCCGGGACCGTGGGCTCCCCGAGGTCGAGGGGGTCCCGGCGCGCGGGCGCCGGCCGCTCAGCCGGTGACGGCGCAGGCGCCGGGACCGGCGCCTTGACCCGCCGGGTCATGAACGGCACGTCCGAGCCCGCCAGGCCCTTCATCAGAGGTCGAGCCCGAAGTCGCGCGAGACGCCGGCGAGGCCGTTCTCGTAGCCCTGGCCGAGGGCCCGGAACTTCCAGTCGTCGCGGTGCCGGTAGAGCTCGCCGAACATCATGGCCTTGATCCGGTCCCCGTGCAGCTCCGGGACGTCGAAGCGCAGGAGCTCCGAGCCGTCGGGCCGGGCGAGCCGGATGTAGGCACTGCGCACGGCGCCGAAGGTCCCGGGGCCGCGCACCTCGGGGTCCACGTAGGCCAGGAACGCGATCTTGGCGACCTCGGCCGGGATGAGGCCGAACTCGACGTCGATCTGCTCCTGGTCGTGCGTCGCCCCGGGGGCCCCCTCCTCGCCGCCGGTGAAGCGGACGCCGCCGCCCGCCGTCGTGAGCTGGTTGAAGAAGACGAGGTGCTCGGGGGAGAGGGCACGCCCGTCCTCGCCGCAGACGATCGCGAGCGACGTGAGCTCGGACTGCGGGCCGTTGCTGGGCACGATCTGCCAGCCCATCGCCACCATCACCCCGCCGAGCCCGGGGTTCTCCGCCGTCAGCGCGGCATTGCTGCCTGCGACCATCGTGGCCATCAGAGTGCGTCTCCTTCTCGGGGTTGCGGAGCGGTGAGGCGGATGCCCCCGACGTCGAACTTGTCCTGCAGGAAGCGCCCGTGGACGCTCAGCTCGGCGAGGGCTCCGGTGCGGACCTGGTTGTCCAGATCCAGGGCGGTGGAGTGCAGGATGTCGAGCTGCTCGAGCAGCTTCTCCGACTCGGGGCTCGAGTCCGTGTGCGTCGACGGCGGCAGGGCGCGGTACACCCGCAGCGACGTGGGCAGGTAGTCGGTGACGATCGCGTTGAGCAGGACCCGCTGCTCGGTGGAGGCGCCGTGCTCGGCGATGTAGTCGATGAGCCCGGCCAGGAGATCATCGGTCTGCCGGACCCGGGAGGACGCGAGGGTGGGCAGCACGGCGCCCGCGCGGCGGATCGCGCTGCGCAGCGCCCCGAGGGCCTCGCGCGTCTGCTCGAGCTCCTGGGCCTGGGTGAGGGGCAGCTGCTCGTCGAGGCCATGCTCGGGCTCGCGCCCGGCCCCACCGAACAGCGATCCGAAGAACTTCCCGACCATGGATTCACCTTAGCGGCTCGGGCTGTGATCAGGCTCGGGGATCGGTGGCCGGGGACCCGCCGTCGTGCGCGGGCAGCGTACGCTCTTCTCATGCCGAAGAGCCGCACGCGCAAGCCGAAGAACACCCGCCCGCGCACCACGACCTCGAGGAGCGACTACGAGCGCCGGCGCCGCAGCATCGACCTCATGATCGACCGCCTCACCCCCGAGTACGTCGCGTGGGCCTCGCGGGAGGAGGCCGACCTCGCGGGCTTCGCGGCCGGCCAGCTCACCGTCGTGAAGATGTTCCTCACGATCGTCTCGAGCCTCGCCAAGGGCACGCCCTCCCTCCGGCTCGACCCCGACCATGTGGCCGGCTTCCTCCCGCCGTTCCTCGAGGACGTCGCGGCCGCGGCGGAGAACGAGGACCAGTCGGTCGACGACCAGCGGTACGTCATCGGCACCCTGATCGACTGGCTCACCTTCCTCGAGGAGTCCGCACGCTGGGAGGGCACGGCCGAGGAGCTCGAGGCCGTCGCCGAGGTGCTCGACGCGCAGGCCGAGGCGCTCGGCGGGATCGTCGACGAGGGACCCCGGGCGGCCCTGCCCCAGGCCAGCGAGGAGGAGGCCGCCGCCTTCGCCTCCGGGGCGCCGTTCGTGCGGCACGCCCGGGCCCTGCTCGAGTGGCTCGGCACGGAGCGCGAGGTCACCGAGGATGCCACCCTCCCGGCGGAGGCGCTGGCGTCCGCCGCCGAGCTGGTCGGCTCCGAGGAGCGCGCCGCCAGGCTCTGGGAGGCCATGGTCAACGCCGAGCTCATCGACACCGCCGGCGGCGTGGCGCGCCCCGGCGAGGGCGCCGCGGACCTGGGCGGCGGCGACGGCCTCGGGCGGCTCGAGGCCCAGTTCCTCGGCACCGAGATCGTGGTCGCCGCGTGCACGGACGGCGAGCCCGGGACCCCCGACGGCGAGACCGCCGCCGTGCTCACCACGATCCTCACCGCCGCCGTCCACCAGCAGCCGTTCCCCTCGAGGACGTGGCCTCCCTCGGCGCCGGACTCGCCGAGGACGGCGAGGCCGAGGAGGACGAGGAGGAGCTGGGCCCCGGCGCCGCCCAGCAGCTGCAGAGCCTCTCCGAGGCCCTGATGCGCGAGATCCGCGAGCTCGAGTCCCTTGGCCTCCTCGACACCTCGGACGGCATGGTCAATGTCCCGGTGGCGGCCCTCGACGCGGTCTACGACGCGGTCGTGGACTACGAGGAGGAGGCCGCGGGCGAGGAGGAATTCGACGACGGCTTCGACGACGAGGCCGACGACCAGGTCTAGTCCGCGTTGCCTTCCTGCCGGCGCACGCGCTCGATGTACGGCCGCGACTTCTCGAGGCCCGTCTCGAGCGCCTGCACGGTGCTCTCCATGCTCTTGGCCGCCTGCGCGCGGAAGGTGTCGATCGCGTCCATCGTCTGGTAGATGTTCGCGAACGCCTTCTCGAGCGTCTGGACCGAGACGCCGGAGGACGAGGCCTGCTGGTGGATGCGGGCGGTCTGGTCCTTCAGCATCTCGGAGGTGCGCAGGATCATGTTGTTGGTCGTGGTGTTGATCGCGTCGATCTGGTCGAGCACGAGCTTCTGGTTGGCGAGCGCCTGCGCCACGATCACGGCGGTGCGGAGGGCGCTGATCGTCGTGGTCCGGGCGCGGTCCACGCCCTTGATGAGCTCGGTGTTGTTCTTCCGGATCATGTCGATCGCGAGGTAGCCCTGCACCGAGACCGCGAGCTGGGTGAGGATGTCCTGCCGGCGCTGGCGCACCGGGAAGAGCACGTCCGACTCCAGCTGCTGCGCATGCTCGGCCTGCCCGCTGCGCCGGACCTCCTCGATCTTCTCGACCGTGGCCCGGTCCAGCTCCTGGGCGAAGACCGCGTACTCGGAGAGCTGCTTCATCGTCTCCCAGAGGTTCGTCTTCTCCTGGGCGAGCGAGGCGTTGTCCTTCATGAGCGCGTCCTGGCCGGCCATGAGCGACTTGATGATCTTGTCCAGCTGGGTCTGGGCGGACTCGTAGCGCTGGAAGTACCGGGCGAGCCTGTTCCCGCCCGGCACGAAGCCGAGGATCTTCCGGCCGGTGCTCAGCTCCTGGTTCGGAGTGAGGTCCTCGACCGTGGTGCGCAGCTCGCCGAGCGTGGACGCGACGTACATCTGCGCGCTGTTGTTCGACTTCTTGGCGCTCGCGAGGGAGGTGCTCGAACGCTCGAGCATCCGGCTCGAGGCATCCGAGGACGCGACCATCTCCCGACCGGCGAACCGGTTGAGGCCCTCGACCTTCTGCTGGAACTCCGGGCTGCGCGAGTCCATCGCGGCGATCTCGGCCACATAGGCCTTCGCCTGGGTGGCGATCTCGTTCTGGCGCTCGGCCGGGACGGGGACCATGCCCGGCGCCTGCTCCTCCTGGATGACGGGGGCGGGCTCGGGCGCCTGCAGCACGAGCGCGTTCTCGGACTCGGTGGGGTCCGGCGGGGTCAGGGAGATGGACATCGCGGTGCTCCTTGGGACAGTGGGTGGGAGGGCTGCGTCAGCCGAGGTTCACGCCGAAGTCGGTGGCGACGCCGGCGAGGCCGCTCGCGTAGCCCTGGCCGACAGCCTTGAACTTCCATTCGCCGGCGTTGCGGTAGAGCTCGGCGAAGATCATGCAGGTCTCGCTCGCGGCGTCCTCGGAGAGGTCGTAGCGGACCACCTCGGCGTTCGTGCCCTCGTTGACGATTCGGCAGTAGGCCGAGCGGACCATGCCGAAGTTCTGCCGGCGGCTCTTGGCCTGGTCGATGCTCACCACCACGACGATGCGCTCGACGTCGGCCGCCACCTTGGTCAGCTCGACCTGGATCTGCTCGTCGTCGCCCTCGCCCTCGCCGGTCCGGTTGTCGCCCAGATGGGTCACCGACCCGTCCGGGGTCTGCTTCTGGTTGTAGAAGATGAAGTCCGCGTCGGAGCGGACCTTCCCGTTGGCTCCGACGAGCAGCGCCGACGCGTCGAGGTCGAAGGCGTCGCCCGTCGTCGTGCGCGGATCCCAGCCGAGCCCCACGATGGCCTTGGTGAGGCCGGGGTCGGTCTTGGTCAGGGAGAGGTTGCCGCCCTTGCTCAGGGTCAGTCCCGCCATGTGGAGTGCTCCTTCTTCCGTCGTGGTTGCGGTGTCAGTCGAGGACGACGCCGAAGTCGGTCGCCAGGCCGGCCAGCCCGCTCGCGTAGCCCTGGCCGACCGCGCGGAACTTCCATTCGCCACCGTGCCGGTAGATCTCGGCGAAGATCATGCAGGTCTCGCTCGCGGCGTCCTCGGTGAGGTCGTAGCGGACCACCTCCTGCCCGGTGACGTCGTTGACCACCCGGCAGAACGCGCCGCGGACCATGCCGAAGTTCTGGCGCCGCGCCTCGGCCTGGTCGATCGAGACGACGATGACCACCTTGTCCACGTCGGCGGCCACCTTGGTCAGGTCGATGAGGATCTGCTCGTCGTCGCCCTCGCCCTCGCCGGTGCGGTTGTCGCCCTGGTGGACCACCGAGCCGTCCTTGGCCTCGAGCTGGTTGTAGAAGATGAAGTCGTCGTTGCTGCGGACCTTGCCGCGCGCCGAGACGAGCAGGGCGCTCGCGTCGAGGTCGAACATCTCCCCGGCTGTGGTGCGCGGGTCCCAGCCGAGCCCCACCATGGCGCGGGTGAGGCCGGGGTCGGCCTTGGTCAGGGAGAGGTTGCTGCCCTTGCTGAGGGTGAGGCTTGCCACGGTGCTCCTTGTGCTGTGCTGTTGTTCGGTGGTCTACAGGACGGCGGCGGATGGGCCCACGAGATCGCCCACCGTGCGGCCGTTGGCCGGCTGCCCGATCGCCGTGAACTTCCAGCCTGCACCCTCGCGGGAGAGCTTGGCCATGATCATGCCGGTGGTGGGCCCCTGCTCGGTGAGGGTGTAGCGGGCCACCTCGGGGCTGCCGGCGGCGGAGTCGTCCACGACCCGGCAGAAGGCGTTCTGCACTTCGTTGAAGGTCTGCTGGGAGTAGCTGGTGATGACGAAGACGATGTGCTCGACCGCGGCGTTGACGGTGGGCAGGTTGACCATGATGGTCTCGTCGTCGCCCTCGCCGGCACCGGTGAGGTTGTCCCCGGTGTGGCGGATGGAGCCGTCCTTGCTCGTGAGCTGGTTGAAGAAGACCGTGTCGAGCGGCTGGCGGCCGGCGTTGTAGAGGATGGCCGAGGCGTCGAGGTCGATCTCGGCCGCGCCGCCGCCGAAGAGGCTCCCGAACAGTCCCTTGCGGGGCTGCTCCACGGCGTCCCATCCCAGCCCGAGCCGGACCTGCGTCATGCCGGACCCGTCCTTCTTGGTCAGCGAGAGGCCCTGCCCCTTCTGCAAGCTCAGTCCCACGGTGTGCTCCTTACGTCGTCTCTACAGGGTGCGGTCGGTGTCTCAGGCGGTTCTGGCGTGCTCGGGCTCGAGGGCCTTGCGCCGGTTGCGCAGGAGGGAGCCCAGGAAGGCGGCCCCGATGAAGACCACGCCGATGAGGCCGGTGATGACCTCGCTGACCTCGGTCCGGATCGTGATCAGGAGGATGACGGCGAGGGCGCCGATGGCCCAGTGGGCGCCGTGGTCGAGGTACTCGAATTCGTCGAGGGTGCCCTGGCGGACGAGGTAGACCGTGAGCGAGCGGACGAACATCGCACCGATCAGGCCGAGGCCGAGGGCGATGATGATCGGGTCCGAGGTGATGGCGAACGCGCCGATGACGCCGTCGAACGAGAACGACGCGTCGATGACCTCGAGGTAGAGGAAGAGCATGAACGCTGCCTTGCCGGCCACCTGGACCGCCGTGGTGGGACGAGTCCTCGCCGCCGACGCCGGCTCGGGCGCCTCGGCGTCGTCCTCCTCCTCGCCGGTGTCGAAGAGGTCGCCGAGGCCCTGGACGAGGAAGTAGGTCACCATGCCGAAGATCCCGGCCATGAGGACGCTGCCCTGCAGATCGGGGCCAGAGAGCTGGCCGATGAGGCCTAGGGCGAAGAGCCCCACCACGAGCGAGGCCCCGTTCATCCTGCCGATCTTCGCCAGCGGCGCCTCGAACCAGTGCAGCCACTTGAGCTCGCGGTCCTCGAACATGAAGTCGAGGAAGATCATGAGCAGGAAGATGCCGCCGAAGGCCGCGATCTGCGGGTGGGCCTGGTGGAGGATGTAGGCGTAGGTGCCCGGCTCGTCGATCGGACCCTTGGCGAGGGCGAGCTGGACCGCCTCGACCGGGTTGAGCTTGGCCGTGACTCCGACGATGAGCAGCGGGAACAGCACCCGCATGCCGAACACGGCGATGATGACGCCGACGGTGAGGAACATCCGCTGCCAGAAGGGGTTCATGCGCTCGAGGATCCGGGCATTGACCACCGCGTTGTCGAAGCTCAGGCTCACCTCGAGGATGCCGAGGACGAGCGCGAGGAAGAGGGCCTGCGGCCCCCCGTAGAGGAAGGCCACGACAAGCGCCACAGCGCTCACGCCGAAGGACCAACCGAACGTCTTCAGAAACACGTGGGGCGCAGAGCTCCTCGTTCAGGCCCGGGGTGCCGGGCGGCAATCAGCGGGCTGCGCGACCGAGGAGCGGTTCCCCCCCAGACCAGCCAAGGCCCATTATGTCCCGGGCCACCGACAGTTCTGTATCCCCAGCCTGAGCAGTCTCTCGCGTGTTCCAACGGGGGAACGGCCGGGCGGGTTCCTGCGGTGCCCGGTGGAGGCCCGGTAGAGTGGTCAGCCGTGCCAGAACCCTCTCCGCGACCGCTGCAGGCCTCACCGCCCGCGGGTACCCCGGCGCGCGGCGAGGGACCCGCACCGGCGGGAGCGCCGTCGTCCGCCATGCTGGTTCGCCTCGCCGAGCTCGAGTCGCTCCATCGGGGGCCCGCGTGGGCCCTCACCCGCTCGGCCCCGTGGACCATCGCGGCGCTGCAGACCGCGTTCTCGCGCAACCGCCCGCAGGTGGAGCTCGAGCAGTTCCACGAGGAGCTCGACGCCTTCCTCGAGGACCTCCGGGCGCACGATGCCGCGTCGGGGGCTGCCCCCACCGCCGGCGCGGCGACCGGCCGCTCCGTGGCCGACGACTGGACCCGCCGCCGCTTCCTCGCCCGCCGCTCGCACGGCGGACGGATCGTGTACGAGCTCACCGAGGCCGCGGCCCGCGTGCTCGCGTTCCTCGACTCGCTCTCCTCCGAACGGTCGACGCTGACCGGTTCGCGCCTCGGCACGCTCCTCGGCGACGTGGAGAGGCTCGCCCGCGAGACCAACCCGGACACGACCGCGAGGATCGAGGCCCTCGAGGCCGAGATCGAGGAGCGGCTCGAGCTCGTGCGGGCCATGCGCGCCGGGGAGCAGACCGGAAGCCTCGATGACGAGACGGCCTTGGAGGCCGCCGAGAACATCCTCGACCTTGCCGCCGGCGTCCCGGCCGACTTCAAGCGCATGCGGGACCGCATCGAGGACTCGGTGGGCCAGCTGCGCAACCAGATCATCGAGGAGTCGCTGACCAGGGGCGCCACGATGGCCCAGGTCCTCGAGGCGGACCGGCGCCTGCGCGCCTCCAGCGAGGGCCGCACCTTCCGCTCGTTCACGGCGTTCCTGGACGACCCCGAGCAGCAGATGCGCTTCCGGGCGGCGATCTCCGAGGTGCTCTCGCGCGACTTCGCGGACGGGCTCGGCCACGAGGAGCGCGAGACCCTGCGCCACCTCGTCGCGGAGCTGCGCGAGGCCAATGCCCAGATCCAGCGCATCTACGGCAAGCTCTCGGAGAGCCTGAACACCTACGTCCAGAGCGACGACTACCGCCAGTCCGTCCGCCTGCGCGACGCGATCCGCCGCGCGGAGCAGGCGGTCCGCCAGCTTCCGTACGTCCGCGAGGAGTCGGGGTTCGCGCCCGCCCCCGAGCTGTTCGGCGCCGAGTTCGAGTCCCTGTCCATGGTCAAGCTCTTCGACCCGGACGAGCTCGCGCCCCCGCCTCGGCTCGCGGATCCCATCTCCTTCGGCCGGGAGGACCGCGTCCGGTCCGCCCGCACCGCCAAGGCGCGGGCCGCAGCCCTGCGCGAGGCGGTGGACGTGGCCCTCGAGGCCGGGGGAGGCCGGGCGCAGCTGGGCGACATCTGGTCCCAGCTGCCCGCCGAGGAGCAGCACATCAACTCGATCCGCGCGCTCCTCGCCCACCTGCTCAACCGGGGGGTGGGCTTCGGCCGGGACGCCTGGGCGCCGCTGGAGTTCGAACAGGTCGACGGGACGCGGCGCATGGCCTTCGTCCCACAGGCGGAAGTGACCGTGGAGGCCTCGGGGCCCTCCGGGGAGGAGAACTGATGGAGACAGCCGCCGAGGTCACGCCGCGGGACGCCGAGGTCACCGCGGAGGACGCCGAGGTCATGCCGGAGGAGCCATTCGTGCCGGGAACCGCCCTGTACGACGGCGACACGGGCGTCCTCCCGCTGCGGGTCCGCCACGTCCTGGTCCGCCTCCTGAAGGGTCCGTACCTCGACGGCGGCCGCGACGAGAAGGCCTGGACCACGCTCCTGGACCATGAGGACGTGCTGCGCTCGCGGCTGTCCGAGCTGTTCCTCCGCCTCCAGATCGACCACGAGCGCACGATCGCCGTGCTGCGGCCGGTGGACCCCGAGCTGCTGGGCACGGCGTCGCGCGCCACGGTCCTGCGGCAGCAGCGCGTGCTCAGCCGCGTCGAGACCATCCTGCTGCTGCGGCTCCGGCTGCTCCTCGACCGGCATGCCACGGCCCAGACCGAGCCGACGGTCACGCTCGAGGAGCTCGCCGACGTCGTGGCCCACTACCAGCCCGCCGAGGAGCAGGACGCGCTCCGCGATGCGGACACCGTCAACCGTGCGGTCGCCAAGCTCCAGGCCCGCCGCCTCCTCATCCCCACCCCGCTCGAGGACGTGTACCTCATCTCCAACGCCCTGCCGCTCGCCCTGCCGTTCGAGAACATCGGCGACGTCACCCGGCACCTCGAGGCCGTCGCCGCGGCGGGGCCCTCGCGGGACGGCGGTCCGGCGGACGACGCCGGCCAGGCCGCCCTGGGCGTGGACCTCGCCGTGGGCGGGGAGGGAGCGGGCGAGCCCGGGGGCCGGGACCGCCCCGACGGGGCCGACCCTCTCGACGACGACCCAGACCCTGACGCCGCGGTCCCAGGGGATGACGTCGCGGTCCCGCCGGGTGGCCTCAGCGGATCGGACGAGACGGAGGGGCTCCTGTGAGCGTCGCGACCATGCTCCCCCTCGGCACGGCCGTCAACCCCGGCCAGTACCGGCTCAGCCTCGTGCAGGTGGTCAACTGGGGCACCTTCCACGGCGCCCACACGATGCACGTGGACCGGGCGGGCACCATGCTCACGGGCAACTCGGGCGTGGGCAAGTCGACGCTGTTCGACGCGATCGCCCGCGTGTTCGACGCGCGCCCGCGCTCCAATGAGGCCGCCGCGGCCCGCGCGGGGCACAGCGAGGACCGCCGCACTACCTACACCTACATGCGCGGCAAGGTCGGCGACGTGGCCGTGGGGGAGGGCCGCGCGAGCGCGTTCCAGCGCCCGGGGGCCACCTGGAGCGCCGTCGCCCTCACCTTCGACAACGCCGCGGGCACCGCCTACACGCTCACGGCGCTGTTCGACCTGCCCAAGAACGGCACGGAGTCCAGCCTAGGCCGCTTCTACCTCATCGACTCGGTGCCGCTCGATGTGGCCGCGGTCGAGGGGATCATCGGGCAGACCCCCGGCAGGCGCTTCACCCGCAGCGGACTCGAGGCCGTCTTCCCCGAGGCGCAGGTCTTCGACGTCCACAAGAACTTCGCCGAGCGCTTCCGCCGGCTCCTGGGCATCTCGAGCGACCAGGCGCTCCCGCTCCTGCGCGTCATCCAGGCGGGCAAGGGCCTCGGGGGCAGCGTCAACAGCTTCTTCCGGGACCAGGTCCTCGACCCGCCCGCCACGCTCGCGGCCGCCGACGAGGTGGTCGAGGAGTTCAGCAACCTCATGTCCATCCGGGCCCGGCTCGAGGACATCCGGCTCCAGCGCGACCAGCTCGCCCCCATCCCCGCCCTGAACCAGGAGTACGAGGCGGCCCTGGCCGAGGCCGCGCGCCTGCGCGAGCTCGCCGACGAGCCCTTCGACGCCGTCCGCCAGTCCCACGCGGTCGCCGTCCAGGAGCGGCTCATCGCCGGCATCCGCGAGCGTGCCCAGGCCAAGGCGAAGGAGCTCTCCGCCGAGCGCCACCGCCGCGACGCCCTGGCCGCCGAGCTGCGCTCCCTCGAGGCCGAGTACAACAGCGCCGGCGGCAACCAGATCTCCGCGCTCGAGCAGGCCCGCGACAACGCGACCGTGGCGCTGCGCCTGCGCCGTGAGGTCGAGGCCGCCGCGAAGGCGGGGATGCACGACGCCGGCCTCGACCTCGCGTTCTCGGCCGAAGGCTGGGAGGCCGCGCACCGCCAGGCCGCCGAGGCCCTCGCCGGGCTCGAGGGGGACACCGCGGCGCTGCGGGAGGCCCGCTTCGACGCGTTCGAGGCCCACGCGACCGCGAAGCGCGAGCTCGCCGAGGCACGCTCCGAGCTCGCGGCCCTCGCTCAGAGCAAGAGCCTCCTGCCCCAGCACGCGGTCGAGAACCGTGCGGCGATCGCCGCGGCGCTCGGTCTCGACGAGGACGAGATGCCGTTCGGCGGCGAGCTGATCGACCTCGCCGAGGACCAGGAGCGGTGGCGCCCGGCCGCCGAGCGTGCCCTGCGCTCGCTGGCCACGACCCTGCTCGTCCCGGGGCAGCACTTCGCCGCGGTGACCCGGTGGCTCGACGCGAACCCGGTACGCGGGGCGCTGCGCGCCGTCGACCTCTCCAGCCGCGTCCCCGGCGCGGAGCTCGCCCTCGATTCGGTGGGGGAGCGGGACCTGCTCGCGAAGCTCGAGGTGGCCCCCGGCCCCGCCGGCCACTACCTCCGCGAGCGCATCGCGGTGGACTTCGGCTACACGTGCGTCGAGGACCCGGACGAGCTCGCGGGCGTGGAGCGCGGCCTGAGCCTCGGCGGCGTGGTCAAGCGCGGCCGCGGCACCGTGGAGAAGGACGACCGCTTCGCCGCGCGCGCGGACTTCGTCCTCGGCTTCGACAACGCGGCCAAGGTCGAGCTCCTCGCCGCCCGGGTCCTCGAGCTCGAGGCCTCCCTCGCCGCCGCGGCCGAGGCCGCCCAGGCCAGCGAGGACTCCCACCAGGGCCTCTCCCGCCGCCTCGAGGCGCTGCGGCGCGTGGCCCGGGACGAGCGGGCGTGGGAGGAGGTCTCCTCCGCGGCGGCCGAGGACGAGCTGCGCCGCATCGGCACCCGCCTCGAGGACGCGCTCGCGGCCCAGGGCGACCTCGAGCCGCTGCGCGCCAAGGTCGAGGCGGCCCGCGCCGAGCACCAGGCCTCCACCGAGGCCGCGGCCGTGCTCCAGAGCGAGTACCGCCAGCTCGACTCCCAGCTCGTCACCGCCGACCGCCTCCTCGAGGCCGCGCGCGCCCGCCTCGCCGACGCCCCGCCGTCGGCCGCGGCGACCGGAACGCTCGGCCCGCTCTTCGACGAGTTCGGCCAGGCCGAGGACCAGCACGACCTCGAGCGGATCGCCGCCGAGGTCCACGGCCGGCTCGCCGCCCGCGTCCACGCGGCGGAGAGCCGCGCGCAGGGCGCCGCCGAGCGCCTCACCCGCATCTTCGAGCAGTTCCAGCGCGACTGGGGCCCCGTCGTCGCGGCGGACCACGGCGTCTCCATCGGCGCCGCGCCCGCGTTCGAGGCCCGCTACCGCCAGATCGTCTCGGAGGGCCTGCCCGCGCAGGAGGCGCAGTTCCGGGAGTTCTTCGCCCAGCGCACCCACGAGTCGTTCTCGACCCTGCTGCACCTGCTCGACGAGGAGCGCCGGGGCATCGCGGCCCGCATCCTGCCGCTGAACTCGATCCTCGCCGGCGTGGACTTCCACGACGGCTCGTACCTCGAGCTGGACATCCGCCAGACGGTCCCGGCGTCCGCGAAGCAGTTCAAGGATGCGATCGCCTCCGCGCTCAGGGCGCGCCACGCGCCGTCGTCCGCCGCAGCGGCGCACGACGCCGGCCCCTCCGCCGCCGGGAGCGGCGCCGCCGGGGGCGGCGCCGGCGAGGACCAGCTCACCGTCCGCTACAAGACGCTCGAGGCGCTCGTGAAGCGGCTCGCCTCCCAGACGCCCGAGGACCGGCGGTGGCGGGCCGAGGTGCTCGACACGCGCGCCCACGTGTTCATCTCCTGCAAGGAGCACCGCGTGTCCCGGGACCCCGCGGGCGCGGCGCGGGACGAGGTGTTCGTGCACGCGGACACCGGCTCGATGTCCGGCGGCGAGCGGCAGCGCTTCACCGCGTTCATCATGGCCGCAGCCCTGAGCTACCAGCTGGGCATCGCCGAGCACGGGTTCACCGGCTACGGGACCGTCATGATGGACGAGGCGTTCGTGCTCGCGTCCGAGGAGTTCGCCGGCCAGGGCATCGCGGCGCTGCACGAGTTCGGCTTCCAGCTGCTGCTCGCCGCCCCGGAGAACGTGATCGACCTCTCGCGCTACCTCGGGTCCGTGACGGAGATCCTCCGGGACAAGCGGACCAACCGGTCCGGGCTCATCGAGGGCCCGGCGGTGCCCGGGGGACCGGTCTCGCAGGCGAACCCGGTCGACATCGTGCTGCGCTGACGGCGCGGAGGCCCCTCGTCCGGCGCGCGTCCAGCTCTCACCGAGGCTCCGGCGCTACCGTGGGGGCGCGCCCCACCCCGGGCGCGCCCCGAGTCCACTGAGAGGTACCCGCATGCGCCGACCCGAGGACGCGCCCTTCCGCAACCTGTACCAGAAGTCCCTCGCCTACGACCGCCGGTGGGTCTACCGCCGACGCCGGGCGGCCGTCCTCGCGGGGGTCGTCACCGTGGCGCTCGTCCTCGGGGCGGGTGTGTGGGCGGCGGCCACGTACTTCGGCTTCGAGAACGGGATCCGGCGCTCGGACGCGCTGACCGGCGGCAAGGGGCTGGACCAGGACGTCAACATCCTCCTCATGGGCCTGGACTCGCGCCTCGACGAGAACGGGAAGCCGCTGAGCCAGGAGGAGTACGACGCGCTCCACTCGGGCAGCTCGGACGACGGCGGGTACAACAGCAACGTCCTCATGGTGCTGCACGTGCCCAAGGACGGCAGCCGGGCCACGATCATCTCGGTCCCGCGCGACGACTATGTGGACCTCGCGGGCGCGCCGGACGGGATCCAGCAGGGCAAGGTCAAGCAGGCCTACGGCTACGCGATGGACCAGGCCATGCACACTCTCGCGGCCAACCCCGGCGGGAAGAGCCAGGACGAGATCTACCAGGCCGCCCGTGACGCGGGCCGCAAGGCCGAGATCGCCACGGTCGAGAACTTCCTCGGCATCAAGATCGACCACTTCGCCGAGGTCACGATGGCCGCGTTCCTCTCCGTCGCCAAGGCGGTCGCGCCCATCACGGTGTGCCTGCAGGAGGCCACCCAGGACTCCTACTCGGGGGCCGACTTCAAGGCCGGCGTGCAGCAGATCAACGCCCAGCAGGCGGTGGCGTTCGTCCGGCAGCGGCGCGACACCTCCGGGTCCGGGGTGGCGCTGAGCGACCTCGACCGCTCGCGCCGCCAGCAGGCCTTCATCTCCTCGCTCGCGACCCAGCTCAAGCAGAGGGGCACGTTCACGGACCTCGGCAAGGTCACCGGGATCCTGGACGCCCTCAAGGACAAGATCGCCGTGGACCAGGGGCTGAACCTCATCGACTTCGGGCTCAAGGCCAAGCAGCTGACCGAGAACAAGACGAAGTTCGTGACTCTGCCGATCGTCCAGTTCGGCACGAGCGACACCGGCGAGTCCGTGAACATCGTGGACAAGCAGGCCATCCGGGCCCAGGTCGAGGACCTGCTGAACCCCAAGCCCGCACCGGCCTCCTCGGCCCCGGCGCAGGCTGCGCCGGCCGCCCCGGCGGCCCCGGCCCCCGCTTCCTCGTCCGACGCGGGGTCGGGGGCGCAGGGTTCCGATGGGCAGGCGGCCGGGCCGGGCCAGGCGCCTCCGGCTGCCGCAGCGCCGTCGCCCTCGCCGTCCTCGACGTTCAACGCCGGGGACTGGTCCGACGCCCTCGTGGGCGGCGGCGTCCCCTGCGTCAAGTAGTCCTTGCGGAGTCACCTCCGTCGGGTTGCGGAGTCACTTCCGTGGGGTTGGGGAGTCACCTCCGTCGGGTTGCGGAGTCACTTCCGTCGGGTTGGGGAGTCACCTCCGTGGCCGTTGCCTGGCGTTCACCCTCCCTTCGGCCGCCGGTAGCCCGCCGGCCCTAGGCTCGCCGGGTGGCAGGCAGCGTGCGCGGGACCCGGAAGAGGTTCGTCGCCCTGGGCGACTCCTTCACCGAGGGCGTGGGGGACTGGAGCCCCGCGCTGCCCAACGGCGTCCGCGGGTGGGCAGACCGGGTGGCCGAGAAGCTCGCCAAAGCCGAGAAGGGCTGGGAGTACGCGAACCTCGCGGTCCGCTCCAAACGGCTGCGCCAGATCGTCGCGGACCAGCTCGAGCCGGCGCTGGCCATGGAGCCAACGCTCGTGACCCTCTATGCGGGCGGGAACGACATCCTCGACCTCGGGACCGCCATGGACCAGCTGCTCGGGCAGTACGAGGACCTCGCGCGCCGGCTCACGGAGACCGGCGCAACCCTCGTCCTCTTCACGGGGTACGACGTGAAGGTCAACCCCCTGCTCGAGCCGCTCAAGCACCGCAACTGGCAGTACAACGAGCGCGTCCGGGGCCTCGCGCGCGAGCTCGGCGCCGTGCTCGTGGACTACTGGTGCTTCGACGAGTACGCCGACCGGCGGATGTGGGACGCAGACCGCCTCCACATGTCCAAGGCGGGCCACAAGTTCCTCGCCCGCCAGGTGCTCGACCAGCTCGGGTATCCGCAGCGCGTCAAGCAGCGCGGGCGGGAGCCGCGGACACGGCGGGGCCCCCGCGAGTGGGTCGCAGCACAGAGGACGTGGGTCGGCGACTGGGTCGTGCCCCTGATCGGCCGGAAGATCCGCGGCGTCACCCTTGGCGATGGCCTGTCTCCGCGGTGGCCCGAACCCGTGAAGGTGCCGCGCAAGGGCGGTCTCCGCCGGTACGCCGAGGAGCATCCCGAGGTCCTCGCGGGGACCCCGGACTGGGCCCGGAGGCTGCTCTAGCACCTGTGGGAGACCCGCGCGGGAGGCGCCGTCACGCGGGCGGTGCCGCGCGGCGTCGTGCGCGGCGGCCGAGTAGTCTGGGCGGGTGCCTGACGCCTCAACCACCGCCTTGCCATGCCCGCGAAGCCGCTGAACCGCAGCGGGGGCCTCAGCGCGGCGTGGCTGCTGGTCCTGGCGTTCCTGTCCATGACGGCGCCGCTGTCCACCGACCTGTACCTGCCGAGCTTCCCGCGCGTGCAGCAGGAGTTCGCAGCGACCGCCTCCGGCGTGCAGCTGACGCTCACGGGCTTCCTCCTCGGGATGGCCGCGGGCCAGCTCGCCTTCGGCGCGATCTCGGACAAGTTCGGCCGGCTGAGGCCGCTGCTCATCGGGAACGTCGGCGCGATCCTCTCCTCGGTCGCGGCAGCGCTCGCGCCCAACCTCGAGGTGCTCGTGGCCGCCCGGCTAGGGCAGGGGCTGTTCGGGGCGGCCGGGATCGTGATCGCGCGGGCCATCATCGTGGACCTCACGCGCGGCTCGGAGACCGCCCGCACCCTCAGCCTCCTCATGACCGTCAACGGCGTGGCCCCGGCCGTGGCGCCCTCGCTCGGCGCGCTGCTCGAGGGGCCGATCGGGTGGCGCGGGATCATGTGGACCCTCGCGGGCCTGTTCGCGCTCATGATGCTCAGCGTCTCCTCCGTCTTCCGGGAGACGCTCCCGCCCGAGTCCCGTGGGGAGCACGGCATCCTCGGCGGCCTCGCGCAGCTGTTCAGGGTGCCCCGGTACCTCGGGTACGCGGGGCTCTTCGCGACCTCGTTCGCCGCGATGATGTCCTACATCCCCGCCTCGCCGTTCGTGTACCAGGTGGTCATGGGGCTGCCGCCGCTCGCCTACGGCGCCCTGTTCGGGCTCAACGCCGCGGGGCTCATCATCGCCGGGTACATCTCGTCCCGGCTGGTCAAGCGCATCCCGGCCCAGCGGATCGTGGCGGTGGCGGCTCCGCTGCTGCTGGTCTTCTGCGCGGCCATCCTGGCGCTCGCGCTCGCACCCGTGCCGCGCTGGCTCCTCGCGATCCCGATCTGGTGCGCGGTGACGAGCGTGGGCTTCCTCATGGGCAACTCGTCCGCCCTGGCACTCGGCGCCGTGCGGCACGTCTCGGGCAGCGGGTCCGCCGTGCTCGGGGCCACCCAGTTCGTGTTCGGCGCGATCGTCTCCCCGCTCTCCGGGCTCGCGGGGGACCACACTGCCGTGCCCATGGCGGTGATCATGACCGTCGCGGCCGCGGTGGCCGCGGTGCTCGCCCTCGTGCTGCGCCGCCGGCACGGCTGAGCGGGGCGCCCCCGGGGCCCGGCCGGGCTGCCGGGCTGAAAGCCGCTTGGCGCGGGGCTCGCGGCCGGCAGGCCGGCTGAAGGAAAGCGCCCTGCCCTTCGGTCAGAACCTCCGGCTGAAGACGGGGGCTCCGACCGAAGCGCAGGGTCTTCCCCAGCGACTGCTCGGTGGAGCGGTGCGGAGGGCGCCGCGGCGGGTGACGCGTTCCTCAGCCGGGCTGTCTGTCCGGCCTGTCTGTCCGGCCTACCGGCCGAGGTTGGCCGCCGGACCTACCGGCCGAGGTCCGCGGGCACGAAGCTCCACAGTTCGGCGGACATGCCCACCGGGCGCTGGCGCTCGCCGCCCCCGGCCCCGGCGCCCTCGGCACCTGCGCCCCCGGGCTGGCCGCCCTCTGTCCCCTCGGCAGCTGCGCCGTCGGGCCGGCCGTGCCCGCGCCCGAACGAGGCCGAGTTCTTCCAGGCCTCGAAGCTCTCCTCGTCGGCCCACCGGGTCACGACGAGCCAGACGTTGCGGCCGTCGGTGGGCTGGAGCAGTTCGAAGCCCTCGAAGCCGGGCTGGCCGTCCACGGCCCCCGCGCGGGCGGCGAAGCGGCGGGCAAGCTCATCCCCGGAGTCGGCGGGAACGGTGATGGCGTTGATCTTCACGATGCTCATGCAGGAATCCTGTCAGAGCAGGCTGGCCGCACACTGGACGCCGGTCCCGCCCGGACGCGGGTGCGTGCGTCCCTTCCTGCCCACATAGGCCGCGGGGCCAAAGCGGGCAGGAGCGGACGCCGCCCGCGCAACCCCACCGCCACCTGCCGTCGATAGACTCGCCTCAGTGGCCGCAAAGGGGCCCACGGAGCGAAGGAGCACCGGCGATGACCACTTGGCGGATCAGGGACTTCCACCCCTCGGACCTGGACGGGATCCTGCACCTGTGGAGCGCCATGACGGCCTCGGGGATCGAACCGGTGTACTCGCTCTCCGAGGTCCTCGCGAGCTGCCAGAAGGACGTGGCGGTCGTGGCGCTCCATGGCGACGACGTGGTCGGCGCCGCCGTGGGCCGCGCGGCCCACGAGCAGGGCTGGATCGTGTTCCTCGCGACCCTCCCGGAGTGGCGCTCCCGCGGGATCGGCACCGCGCTCCTCGCGGCCCTCGAGAACCGCATGGCACCCCTCGGCCTCACCAAGCTCTCCGCGCTCATGCCGGACACCGAGACCCGCCTCGAGGCCTTCCTCTCCCGCGGGTTCAAGGACGTGCAGAACCTGCGCTTCTTCGAGCGGCAGATCCCCGTCCAGCGCACCGAGCTCGAGCCCCTCGCCCAGCTCGGCGGCCGGGTCCTCCCGCGCGACCTGTGGGACAAGGTGGCCGGCATGAAGCGGGAGAAGCAGCTCCTCGAGCGCCGGCTCGTGCTCCCCCTGGCCCAGGCCGAACTCGCGGACGAGTTCGGGGTGGTGCCGCCGCGCGCCGTCGTGCTCTTCGGGCCGCCGGGGACCGGGAAGACGACGTTCGCGAAGGCGATCGCCTCCCGCCTCGAGTGGCCGTTCGTGGAGGTGTTCCCGTCCCGCCTCGCCGCCGGGCCCGAGGGCCTCGCAGGCGCGCTCCGCAGCACCTTCCTCGAGATCTCGGAGCTCGAGCACGCGGTCGTGTTCCTGGATGAGGTCGAGGAGATCGCCTCGCACCGCGCGGGCGATCCGCCCAGCCCCAACCAGGGCGTCACGAACGAGCTGCTCAAGATCATCCCGGCGTTCCGCGAGCAGCCCGGGCGGCTGCTCGTGTGCGCGACCAACTTCATCCGTGCCCTCGACTCCGCCTTCCTGCGCCACGGCCGCTTCGACTACGTCATCCCCATCGGCCTCCCGGATGCCGAGGCACGCCGGGCCATGTGGCAGCGCTTCATCCCCGAGGCGGTCCTGCCGGACGTGGAGGTGGAGCAGCTGGTGGAGCGCACCGAGGGCTTCTCGCCGGCGGACATCGAGTTCGCCGCCCGGTCGGCCTCGCAGCGGGCGCTCGAGAAGGCGGTGTACGCCGCGGAGCCGGTCGCGGTGCCGGGGATGGCGGACTCGCCCGCGGCGGGCGGTGCCGTCCACCGCGATGCCGGGGACCTCGCGCACGACGCCGGCCCGGGCGCCGGCGGCGCGGCCCTCACCGGCGGCTCCGACGCGGCCCGGGGGCCGGTGCGCACAGCCGCGGACGGCACCCACCCGGCGGACACCGGTGCGCGGCGGGGGCCCAGCACGCAGGACTACCTCGAGGCCATTGCGGAGACCAAGACGACCGTGAGCGACGAGGTCGCCGCCGCGTTCCTCGAGGACATCGAGCAGCTCGCGCGGGTCTGAGGCAGTGCCGGCCCCGCTGCCCCGGACGCCTGCAGGGGGAAATGCCCGGGAAAGGGCCCGCGGACGGGCGCCCGATGTGATGCGGGCCCCTTCCCCGTGGGACAGTGGGACCATGACCGCGCAGCACCCCCACGCCGTCTCCGGCCCCGACGGCCCCCGCACCGCCGGCGCCGACCCCGGCGGCGAGGCGTCCGCCGCAGGCACCGCGACAGCACTCGCCTCCCCGCCCGAGTCCGGGTTCGCCGGCGCTTCCCCCCGGCTCAAGCCGCTGTTCCATGTGGCACAGCGCGTCGCGCAGTCCTGGAACGACCTGCGCACCCGGCAGGCCAGGCGCGGGGACTACGTGGCGCAGGTGGTCGCGTACCGCGGCTACGGGTCCACGCGGCGGGTGCGCGTGCTCGGCCGCGTCATGTACGCCCGGCCCGGCCTGCACGGCGAGTCGGACGCCTTCAACAACTTCCGCGGCTGGGTCTCGTTCACCTCGGTGCCGATCCAGCATGCCGAGGTGACGGTCGAGATCGGGGCGACGCGCGCCGTCGTGCGTGCCGATGCCGGCGGGGTGGTTGACGCGCTCGTGGACGTGGAGCTCGAGCCGGGCTGGCACGAGGCGCGGATGAGCGCCGACGGCGCCGAGCCGGATTCCGCGCAGGTGCTCGTCGTCGAGCCAGGGGCGGCGTTCGGGATCGTCTCCGACATCGACGACACGGTCATGGTCACCGCCCTCCCGCGCCCGTTCCTCGCGCTGTGGAACACGTTCGTGCTCAGCGAGCGGGCCCGTACCCCCACGCCGGGCATGGCGGTGCTGCTGGACCGGCTCGCGACCGAGCACCCGGAGGCGCCGATCGTGTACCTCTCGACCGGGCCATGGAACGCGGCGCCGACGCTCCAGCGGTTCCTGGGACGCAACCTGTACCCGGCGGGTCCGCTCCTGCTCACGGACTGGGGCATGACCCCGCAGCGCTGGTTCCGCTCGGGCCGGGACCACAAGCGGGAGAACCTCGAGCGCCTCGCCGCCGAGTTCCCCGGCATCCGCTGGCTCCTCGTGGGCGACAACGGCCAGCACGACGAGTCCATCTACGCCGAGTTCGCCGCCGAGCACCCCGACTCCGTCGCTGCCGTGGCGATCCGCGAGCTCTCGCCCGGCCAGGCCGTCTTCTCGGGCGGCACCACGCACGACGCCGCGGGGGGCGCCTCCCGCCCCGGCCTCACCTGGGCCTCGGCGCCCGACGGCGCGGGGCTGGCCCAGCAGCTCGAGTCCGCCGGGGTGCTCTGACCCCACCCCTCCCGTCTGAAGGTCACCTCCTGAAAGTCACCTCCTGAAGGTCACCTGCTGCGGGTGACCGCCCCACCCCTTGTCTTCGCCCCCCGCCCCGGGGGAAGAATGGCCCATGACCGTCCTGGTGAGGTCCCTCGAGACCGCTGTCCCGTCCACCGTGCTCAAGCAGCCCGAGGCCCGCGACGTGTTCGCCGCGCAGGAGGGCCTCACCCGCCTCGGCCGGCGTCTCGTCACGACGTGCTTCGACGCCGCCGCAATCGACACCCGCTACTCGGCCCTCGCCGAGTTCTCGTGGGACCGGCCGGACCACGATCCGGACTTCTTCGACCCGTCCACGGGCCGGCTCCTTACTCCGAGCACCAAGACGCGCAACGACGTGTTCGTCCGCGAGGCCACGCCCCTGTTCACCGACACGGCCCGCCGCGCGCTCGACAACGCGGACGGGATCGCTCCGGCGGACGTCACGCACGTGGTGACCGTCTCGTGCACCGGCTTCTTCAACCCGGGCCCGGACTACCGGATCGTGCGGGACCTCGGCCTGAGCCCGTCGGTGCAGCGCTTCCACCTCGGCTTCATGGGCTGCTATGCCGCGTTCCCCGCCCTGCGCATGGCCAAGGCGTTCTGCGACGCGGACCCGAACGCCGTGGTCCTCGTGGCGCTCGTCGAGCTGTGCACCCTCCACGTCCGCAGCTCCAACGACCCGGACACGATCCTCGGCGCCTCCCTGTTCGCCGACGGCGCGGCCGCCGCGGTGGTCACGGCCCGCGACCTGCCCCTGACCCGACCGGCCGTGAGCCTCGACGCCTTCGAGACCACGCTCACCCCGGTCGGCGAGGAGAACATGGCCTGGAACATCGGCGACCAGGGCTTCGAGATGGTCCTCGGCACCTACGTCCCCCACATCATCGACGAGCACATCACCGGCGCCCTCGAACCCCTCCTCGCCCGCGACCCCTCCCTCGTGGGCCGCCCGCACGCCGAGATCGAGCACTGGGCCATCCACCCCGGCGGCCGGAGCATCGTGGACAAGGTCGTGGCCCGCCTCGGCCTCTCCGAGCGCCAGGGCGCCCCCGCTTACGAGACCCTGCGCGAGTTCGGCAACATGTCCAGCGCCACCATCATGTTCGTCCTCGAGCGGATCCTCGCCCTTCCGGAGGCGGAGGCGGACGACGCCGGATCTCCGCCGCGCGCGTCCGGCTCACCGGAGGCGGGGCCCGACTCGCCCGGGGCAGAGCGGATCTGCGCGATGGCCTTCGGCCCGGGGCTGACCGTCGAGACGGCCCTCATGACCCGCAGGCTCCCGTGAGCCGGGACGCCCGCGACCCGGGACGTCCGGGGACGGGCCGGGCGGCCCTGGGCGCCTGAGGATGGGCGCGCGGCACGACATCGCCGTGGTGGGCGCGGGGCCGGTGGGGCTCTGCTTCGCGGTGCTCCTGGCGGACCTCGGTCTCGACGTCGCAGTCCTCGAGGCCCGGCCCCAGCGCAGCCGGCACACCCGGGCGATCGGCATCCACCCGCCCGGCCTGCGGGTCCTCGCGCGGGCCGGCGTGGCGGAGACGGTCGCGGCCGCCGGCGTACCCCTTCGCGAGGGCGCCGCCCGTACCCGCGACTCCGGCGCCACCCGCACCGTGGCGCGGATCGCGTTCCGGCCGCCCGTGCTCGCCGTGCCCCAGTGGGCCACCGAGCAGGCGCTCGAGGACCGGCTTGCCGTGCTCGCGCCGGCGGCCCTGCGCCGCGGCGTGCGGGCGGTGCGGGCCGAGCAGCAGGAGGGCGGCGCCGTCGTCCGCTGCGAGGACGGCGAGTCCGTGGCGGCCCGCTGGGTCATCGCGGCCGACGGCGCCCGCTCGCCCCTGCGCGCGGGCCTCGGCATCCCGGTACGCACCAGAGCGCTGCCCGATGCCTACCTGATGGGCGACTTCGCGGACGCGACGGGCGACGGGGAACGGGCGGTGCTGCACCTCGAGGCCGCGGGGATCGTCGAGTCGTTCCCGCTGCCCGGGGGCGTGCGGCGCTGGGTCGCGCACGTGCCCGAGCCGGCCCTGGACCCGTCGGCCCGCGACCTAGCCCGGATCGTGGGGGAGCGGACCGGGGTGCGGCCGGATCCGTCCACGTGCACCATGCTGAGCGCCTTCACGGTCACCGAGCGGCTCGCGGCCCGGCTGCGCTCCGGGAGGGTCCTCCTCGCCGGTGATGCCGCCCACGAGGTGAGTCCGATCGGCGGGCAGGGGATGAACCTCGGCTGGCTGGACGCCGAGGCCTTCGTGCCGCTCATCGCCGCGGACGTCCGGGCGCGCCGGGACGCCCCGGGCCCGGCGTGGGACGAGCTGTGGGCGGCGACCGAGGCAGAGCGACTCCGCGCCGCGTGGTCCGCGGCCCGGCAGGCGAGGGTCAACATGGCGCTCGGCCGTGCGCTCCCCCCGGGCGCCATGGCCGCCCGCAACACCGCCTTCCGCGCGCTCTACCGCGTCCCGTGGCTCGCCGAGCGGACCGCCGCGCGCTTCACGATGCAGGGCTGATCCGGCGCCCCGCGCCCGCGCTGGCCGACGCGCCGACCCGCAGGAGGTGACCTTCAGGACCTGACCTTCAGAAGGTGCCCCTCAGATCCAGTCTGGAAGTCACCTTCTGAAGGCCACCTTCTGGAAGTCACCTCCTGGGGGTCAAGTCCTGCGGGTCCAGGATCCACGGGTCGCGGGGGAGCGCGGCAGGATCGAACGCGGTGAGCGCCTCCGGGAGCGTGGCGGGCAGCCCGAGGGATCCCAGGAGCAGCCCCGTCACCTCCTCGGGTCCGACGCCGGCCGCCGCCAGCGCGCGGAGGGTCACCGCGCCGTCGCGCTTGGCCAGCCGGCGACCGGCGGGGTTGAGCACGAGCGGCACATGGGCGTACTCGGGGACGGGCACCCCGAGGAGCCCGGCGAGGTAGGCCTGCCGCGGGGCGGAGGGGAGCAGGTCGTCGCCGCGGACCACCTGGCCGACGCCCTGGGCGGCGTCGTCCACGACCACGGCGAGGTTGTAGGCCACGACCCCGTCGTTGCGCCGCAGGACGAAGTCGTCCACGAGGCCCGAGTACCGCCCGTGCAGCACGTCCGTCACGGCCCAGTCGGTGACCGAGGCGCGGAGGCGGATCGCGGCGGGACGCTCCGCGCGGCGTCGTGCGCGCTGCGCCTCGGTGAGGTCGCGGCACGTGCCGGGGTACGCGCCCTGCGGCGCGTGCGGGGCACTGGGCGCCTCCTGGATCTCGCGCCGGGTGCAGTAGCACTCGTAGGTGAGGCCGGCGGCGGTGAGGCGCGCGATCGCCTCCTCATAGAGCGCGCCCCGCTCGGTCTGGCGGACCACCTCGCCGTCCCAGTCGAGGCCGACGGCGGCGAGGTCCCTCAGCTGGACCTCCTCCGCTCCCGCGCGGGCCCGGTCCAGATCCTCGACCCGCAGGAGGAACCGCCGCCCCGCGGACCGCGCGAAGAGCCACGCGAGCAGCGCCGTGCGGAGGTTCCCGAGGTGCAGTTCGCCGGAGGGGCTGGGAGCGAAGCGTCCGGCACCGGGAGTCATGCCGTCTACGCTAGCGGGCCCTGCCGCCGAGGCATGCCCCTCCGCGGCAGCCGCCCTTACCTCCGGGCGGCCAGAGCAGGGCCCTGATGCGGCAGGGCCGTGGAGAAGCCGGCGCTCGTGACGGTGGTCCGCTTCCAGCCCTCGTCGGAGTACGCCAGGACGCGGTCGAGGACGGGGGGCGGCGGAAGGGCGCCGCGGTCCCCGCTGACCGTGAGGGTACAGGCTGCGGCGATGTGCCCGCGGCGGAGGCTGGTCCTCTGGTCGAGGCCCATGAGGACGCCGCTGAGGTAGCCGGCGGCGAAGGAGTCGCCGGCGCCCACCGGTTCCACGACCTCCACGGCCAGGGCGCGGACCTCGGAGCGCGGGCCGTCGCGCTCGAGGGCGATGGCGCTGACGGCCTCGTTCTTGATGACGATGACAGCCGGGTCGGGGAGGAGGGCCCTGATCTCGGCCTCGTCCCCGGTACCGAAGGCGTGCTCGGCCTCGTCGCGCCCCACGAGCACGATGTCGGCTCGGTTCGCCAGCTCCCGCAGGACGCTGCGGTCCTTCCCGGCCCACAGGGGGGCGCGCCAGTTGACGTCGAAGCTGACCCTCTGGCTGCCGCGCGGGCGGCCCAGGAGGGCTTCGAGCAGGGCAAGGCATTCCTCGGAGAGGGCCGCGGTGATGCCGCTGAGGTGGACGAGGTCGGCGCGTGCGAGGAGGCCCGCGACCGCCGGCCGGCCCAGGAGGTCCGGGCCCATGGCGGAGGCCGCGGAGCCGCGCCGGTAGTAGAGGACGGATGCCGGGGACCCGCCGTGGGCCGGGACCTTCACGTAGAGGCCGGTGGGCCGAGACGGGTCCGCCTCGACGCCCTCCACGCCGACCCCGCCCTGAGTGAGCTCGGTGAGGATGCGGGCTCCGAAGCCGTCGCGGCCCACCCGGCTGACCCAGTGCGTGCCGACGCCCATCGCGGCCAGCCCGAGGGCGACATTGGACTCGGCCCCGCCGCTGCCGAGCTCGAGCCGCCCGGCGTCGGCCAGCGACGTGCCCTGTCCCGGCGTGATCATGGCCATGGTCTCGCCCAGGCACACGGCTGTCATGGACATGGTGGGCTCCCCGTCCGCGGTCAGGATCCGACGACCTGGGCGGCCGGCAGGGCTGCGGTGAAGGCCGCGGCACGGGCCGCGATGTCCTCCCACTCCCCGCCCTCGACGGCCGCCGGCGGCACGACGGAGGTCCCGCAGCACACCGCGAGGGCGCCGGCGTCGAGATAGCTGCGGGCATTGGAGGCATCGATGCCCCCTGACGGCAGGAGCCTGATGCCCGGGAACGGCCCCTGCAGGTCCTTCAGGAACGCCGGCCCGACCTGCCGCGCCGGGAAGACCTTCACCACCGAGGATCCGAGGTCGAGGGCCTGCGCGACCTCGGAGGGCGTCATAGCGCCGAGGCAGACCGGGACGCCGGCCTCCACGGCGACCCGCGCCACCTCGGCCCGGATCCCCGGGGTGACGAGGAACTGGGCGCCGGCGTCGAGGGCCGCCCGTGCCTGGTCCCCGGTCATCACGGTGCCGACGCCCACCACGGTGCCGTCGCCGCCTTCGACGGCGCGGCGCACGTAGGTGAGGACATCCGGCGTCGTGAAGGTCAGCTCGAGCGAGCGCACCCCGCCCGCGCGGAGGGCTGCGGCGAGCGCGGCGGCGTCCGGGATCGATGCCGCGCGGACGACGGCGAGGGTACGGTCCGCTGCCAGCAGCTCGGTGAGCTCATGGTCGGTCAGGGGCGACATGGAGACTGTTCTTCCTTTCAGGGGGGAGGGTGCGGTGCGGTGCGGTGTCAGTCCTGGGGCGCCGGGCCCGCAGGGTCGGTGCCTTCGGCCGCGTGGGTCTCGAAGACGAGTTCTTCCATCTTCCGGTCGGTCAGCGGGTACATCACGGCGAGCACGAGCGCTGCCACGGCAAGGGCCACGCACGGGTAGAGCGTCTGGAGGCCCTTCATGCCAGCCAGCACCCCGGAGGTCTGCTGCACCTTGGGGATGTAGCCGATCGCGCTCAGCCCGAAGCCGGCCAGGCCGCCCGCCACCGACTGGGCAATCTTGCGGGAGAAGTTGAAGACGGAGTAGGTAATGCCCTCGCGGCGCACCCCGGTGCGCCAGTGCCCGAAGTCGATCACGTCGCAGACCAGGGCCCAGGTGATGCCGTTGGGGAGGGCGACGCCGATGAAGGAGAGGCTGAAGAGGGCGGTGAACAGGACGGTGTTGGTCGGGAGGATGAAGTTCAGCGCGTCCGCCACGACGGCGAGCAGGAATCCGTAGAGCGCCGTGCGCTTCTTCCCGATGAGGCGCGTGAGGAAGGGGATGAGGAGGATGCCGATGATCGAGGAGCCGATGCTGATCACGTTCACGTAGGGCAGGAGGCGCACGTCGCCGAGGTAGTACTGGGTGAAGTACACGATCATCGAGGTCTTCACGTTGTAGGCCGAGATCGAGAAGACCGTCATGATGACCAGCGCCAGCAGCGGCCGATTCGTGACCACCGTGGTGATGAAGCTCTTGGCCGTGAGCTTCTCCCCGGTGCGCACCACGGGCACGCTTTCCCGGGTGTAGCGGAAGGTGGCGAAGAAGCAGAGGACCCCCGCCACGGCCATGGCCGCGGCCGCGACGCCGTAGCCCACCCGGTCGGAGCCGACCGCGAGCACGATCGGCATGAACGCCACGCCGGTGATGAGCAGGGCCAGCACCGATCCGGCCTGGCGGAACGAGGCGAGCTTGGCGCGCTCCACCGGCTCCTGCGTCATCACCGAGGCAAGGGAGCCGTAGGGGATGTTCGTGAAGGAGTACAGCACGCCCCACGCCATGTAGGAGGCGTAGGCGTACGCCAGGTTGACGCCCTGGGAGAGGCCGGGGGTGACGAAGGAGAAGACGGTCAGGATGCCGAGCGCGATGCTCGAGTAGAACATGACGCCGCGGAACCGCCCGAAGCGGGACACGGTGCGGCGCCCGTCGATCACTACGCCGGCGAGGGGGTCCATGAACGCGTCGAAGAGCTTCGTGACGACGAAGACGGTGGCGGCCGCCGCGGCTGGCAGCCCGGCAACGTCGGTGTAGAACTTCAGCAGGTAGGCCTGTCCGAGGTCGAACATGAAGCCATTGCCGAGATCGCCCATGCCGTAGGCGATCTTCTCCTTCAGGGACAGTGTCCGGCGGGCCGTGGCCGTCGTGGAGGGCGACGGGATGATGCTTGCCATGATGGTGCTCCTTTGCAACCGGGCTGAGCGGCGGATCAGGCGGAACGCCTGGAGTAGGCGGTCTTCGGCAGGGTGTAGGCGAGGTCGACGGCGGTCTCCACCGCTTCCTCGAGGCTGAGCCGGTGTTCGAGGACCAGCCGCGCGAGGTAGCCGGCGTCGATCCGGCGGAAGAGGTCGTGGCGCGCGGGGATCGAGGCGAACGCCCGGGTGTCGTCCACGAAGCCGGAGGTGTTGTAGAAGCCTGCGGTCTCGGTCGCGGTCTCGCGGAACCGGCGCATGCCCTCCGGGGAGTCGAGGAACCACCACGGCGCGCCCAGCCGCAGCGAGGGGTAGGCGCCGGCGAGCGGCGCGAGCTCCCGGCTGTACACCGTCTCGTCGACGGTGAAGAGGATGGCCCGGAACCGGGGGTCGTGGCCGAACCGCTCCAGGACGGGGCGGAGGGACCGGGTGAATTCGGCGGCGACCGGGATGTCGAAGCCCTTGTCCTGCCCGTGCCGTTCGAAGGTCCCCCGGTGGTGGTCGCGCAGGACCCCAGGGTGGATCTGCATGACCAGCCCGTCCTGGCAGGACATCTCGGCGTTCACGAAGAGCATGTGGGCGGCGAAGGCCTGGGCCTCCTGCTCGCTGACCTGGCCGCCTGCGAGGGCGCGGGCGTACAGCCGCGCGGCGGCGCCCCGGTCCATCGGGGTGGTGTCCGCCGTGAGGTGGCCGTGGTCCGTGGCGAGGCCGCCGGCCTCGACGAACGCGCGCCGGCGCTCGCGCAGGGCGCCGAGGAAGCCCTCGTAGCTGGAGGTGTCCTCGCCGGACACCTCGGCGAGGGCGGCCACCTCCGCCCGCCATCCACGCCGGTCCAGGTGCACGGCCGCGTCCGGGCGGAACGTGGGGATGATCCGCTCCCCGTACCCCTCGCCTGCCAGCTGCGCATGGTGCTCCAGTCCGCTGGTGGCGGAGTCCGTCGTCGAGATCAGCTCGATCGAGAACCGGTCGAGGAGCTGCAGCGGGCGGAAGCCCGGTTCGGCGATGCGCGCCTCGATCTGGTCGTAGATGGCGTCGGCCGTCTCGGCGCTGGGCACGAGGTCGACGCCGAAGACCTCCGCGAGCTCGTGCTCCATCCAGTAGCGCGACGGCGTGCCGCGGAACAGCCTCCAGTTGCGGCAGAAGGTCCGCCAGATCGCCCGCGAATCCGTCTCGACCGGGCCGCCGTCGACACGGGGGACCCCCAGCGAGGCGGGGTCGATCCCTTGCGAGACCAGCATGCGGGTCACGTAGTGGTCCGGCACCACCAGCAGCTGCGCCGGATCCGCGAACGGCTGGTTGGCGGCGAAGACCTCGGCCTCGACGTGGCCGTGCATGCAGATCAGCGGCAGCTCCGCCGTCTGGCCGTAGATCTCGCGGGCGACGGCGCGCTGGCGCCCGTCCGCGGGCAGCGCGCGATCGGGGTGCAGGCTCAGCCGGCGCGGGCTGGACGTGGCCGCGTCGACCTCCAGCTCCAGTTCCAGGGGTGTGGGCATCCTCGCCTCTTTCTGACGTATCGACGGGCCAGATCGGCCGATCGATGAAAACGTTATTATGACCGTAGCGGCAGCAGGCGATGAGATCAAGCTCACGTTCTGGGAGAAGGGCCGTCGGCCCGCGCCGCTCGGGCCGACTACGGTGGAGAGGATTCTCTGCACAGCCAAGGAACGGTGATTCTGATGTCGGGTCCTGTCACGATCCGGGACGTTGCGCGGGCCGCCGAAGTCTCTCCCGCCACGGTGTCCCGGACGTTCCTGCGCCCCGAGAAGGTGGACCCGGCCACGCGCGAGCGGATCCTCGATGCCGCCGCCCGGCTGGACTACCGCCCCAACCGGGCGGCGCAGTCGCTCATCACCGGCCTCACCGGCAACATCGGGATCGTCGTCCCGGACCTTGCCAACCCGTTCTTCCCCAGCGTGGTCAAGGGCATCCAGGGCCGCGCCGAGGAGCTCGGCTACTCCGCCCTCCTGGTCGACACCGACGAGGACCTCAAGCGCGAGTCCGAGCTCGTCGCCGCGCTGTCCCGCCAGGTCGACGGGCTCGTGCTGTGCTCGGCGCGCATGGCGGACGAGGACCTGGTGGCCCTCCGCGAGCAGCGTCCGCTCGTGCTCATCAACCGCCAGGTGCCGGGGGTCGCGGCCGTCACCTTCGACAACGAGGGTGGCATTGCGCAGGAGGTCGTGCACCTGAAGGCCCTGGGCCACCGGCGCATCGGATACGTGGCGGGGCCCAGCACGAGCTACTCGAGCCGCGTGCGCCAGGCCGCCGCCACGGCCGAGCTGGCCCGGGAGGGGCTGGTGGAGGTGCCGATCGGCAGCTTCGCACCCTCCTTCGACGGCGGCCGCAGCGCCGCCGAGAAGGTCCTCCTCGCCGACGTCACCGCCGTCATGGTCTACAACGACGTCATGGCGCTCGGCCTGGTCAACCAGCTGACCCGGTACGGGATCTCGGTCCCGAACGACATCAGCGTCGTGGGGTACGACGACATCGAGTTCGCCTCCATGTCGAATCCGCCGCTGACCACGGTCCGCATCCCGCGCGAGCATGCCGGAGCCCTGGCGATGAGCTACCTGCACGCGCTCATGGGCTCGAGCGGGCCGGCCCCGGAGCCGCCCGCGCGGCTGCCGACGAAGCTCGTCTTCCGCGGCACTTCGGTGCGTGCGCCCTCGGCTCCTCCGGCCGGCGACTGAGCCGCGGTCCCGGTCCCCGCCAAGGGGGCTGGTCGGGGACCCCGGTGCGGACTACAATGAAAACCGTTTCATTGAGTTCCCACCGACAAAGGATGCGCGATGACGAGCGTTCCCACAGTCCCTGACCTGGCCGAAGTCGCGCTGGTGCTGCGGCCGGCCGACGATGTGGCGGTCACGATCACCGACGTGCCCGGCGGGGCGGAGTTCATGTCCGCTCATGGCCCCGTCCGCGTCAAGCAGGCGGTGCCGCGGGGGCACAAGCTGGCCATCCGGCCCGTCGAGGCCGGGGAGCAGGTCCACAAGTACGGACAGTCCATTGGCCGGGCCACGCGCGCCATCGCCGTCGGCGACCACGTGCACACCCACAACCTGGGGATGGACGAGGCGGACCGGGCCCACGAGTTCTCCACCACCCGCGTCAGGCCCGCCGCCCCGAGCGGGCCGACGCGCTTCTTCCAGGGCTACCACCGCGCCGACGGCCGGGTCGGCACCCGCAACTTCATCGGCATCCTGACCGCCGTGAACTGCTCGGCCTCGACCGCGAGGATGATCGCGGCGCAGTTCGCCGGTCCGGTGCTCGAGGCCTATGAGAACGTCGACGGGGTCATCGCGCTCACCCACAACTCGGGGTGCGGCCTCGTGGCCGGCAGCGAAGGGGCCGAGCTGACCCGGCGCACCCTGCGCAGCTACGCCGCCCACCCGAACATCGCCGGCCTGCTCGTGGTGGGCCTCGGCTGCGAGATGCTGCCCGCGACGTCGCTGCTGGACGGCCTGGACCTCCCGGCCGACAAGCAGGTGCGCACGCTCGTCATCCAGGAGAACGGCGGGATCCGGGCCACCGTGCGGGCGGGCGTGGACGCGGTCAACGAGATGATCCCCGTCCTCGAGACGATGCAGCGACAGCCGGCCCCCATCTCGGAGCTGGTCCTGGGAATGAACTGCGGCGGGTCCGACGGGTACTCGGGGATCACCGCGAACCCTGCCCTCGGGGTGGCCTCTGACCTCCTTGTGGCCCACGGCGCCACCACGATCCTGGCCGAGACCCCCGAGGTCTTCGGAGCAGAGCACCTCCTGACGCGGCGGGCCGTGTCGGAGCAGGTGGGCCGCAAGCTCCTCGAGCGCATCGAGTGGTGGAAGGACTACACCGCCTCCGGTGGCGGCTCCCTGGACAACAACCCCTCGCCGGGCAACAAGGCCGGTGGCCTGACGACCATCCTGGAGAAGTCCCTCGGCGCCGTCGCCAAGGGTGGCACGGCCGAGCTCTCCGCGGTCTACGAGTACGGGGAGCGCGTGACCTCCCGCGGCTTCACCTTCATGGACACGCCGGGCTATGACCCGGTGTCCGTCACGGGTATCGTCGCGGGCGGCGCCACGGTGGTCGTCTTCACCACGGGGCGCGGCTCCGTGCTCGGTTGCAAGCCCACGCCCTCGATCAAGGTCGCCACCAACACCGCGACCTTCGAGCGGATGCGCGAGGACATGGACCTCGACGCGGGAGGGATCGTCGACGGCACGGCCTCGGTCGAGAGCGTCGGGCAGGAGATCTTCGAGAAGGTCATCGCCGTGGCGTCGGGCGAGCGCCCCGTCTCGGAGCAGCTGGACCTCGGCCAGGACGAGTTCGTCCCGTGGCAGCTGGGGGCAGTGACGTGAGGGCGCCCTCGATCGGGAGGCTCACGGCGACCACCGTGGCGCGGCCCGACCTGCCGATCACCATCCTCCAGTTCGGCGCGGGGAACTTCCTGCGCGCGTTCGTCGACTGGATGGTCAGCCGGGCCAACGAGGACGGGGTCACGCGGGACGGCATCGCCGTCGTGCAGGTGACCGACCGCCCCTCGCGTGCCCTGGACCAGCTCGCAGACCAGGATGGCCTGTTCCACGTCTACCTCGAGGGGATCCGTGACCGGCAGCCCGTCAAGGAGGTCGATCTCGTCACCTCGGTGCGCGCGGTGCTCAGCGCCCACCGCGACGTCGAGGAGTACGAGAGGCTCGTCGTCAGCCCCGACCTCAAGGTCGTGGTCTCCAACACGACCGAGGCCGGCATCGAGTACGTCCACGGGGATGACCTGGCCGCGCGTCCGCCGCGGTCGTTCCCCGCGAAGGTCACCGCCCTCCTCCACCGGCGCTTCGCGCACTTCGGCGGCAGCCCCGACGCGGGGCTCTCCTTCCTGTGCTGCGAGCTCATCGAGGACAATGGCTCGACGCTGCGGGAGTACGTGCTCCGCCACGCCGCCGAGAACGGCCTCGGCGCGGCGTTCGAGGACTGGGTCCGCACCGCGTGCCGCTTTTACGACACGCTCGTGGACCGCATCGTGCCCGGGTTCCCCCAGGAGGAGATCGGCCAGGTTCAGGCGGAGATCGGCTTCGCCGACGAGCTCGTGGTGAAGGCCGAGCACTTCTACGTCTGGGCGATCGCGGGCGACCCGCGCATCCGCGAGGACCTGCCGCTGGACCAGGCCGGCCTCAACGTGCTCTTCATGGAGGACATCCGTCCCTTCCGTGCCAAGAAGGTCCGCATCCTGAACGGCTCGCACACCGCCATGTCCGCCGTCGGGCTCCACATGGGCTGCGGCACCGTGCGGGACGCCTTCGCGGACCCGCAGGTCGAGGCGTACATCACCCGCATGGTGGCCCAGGAGGTGCTGCCCACCATCCCGGGGGACCGCAGCGACCTCGAGGCCTTCGCCCAGCAGATCCTCGAGCGCTTCTACAACCCCTTCCTGCAGCACGCGCTCACCGACATCTCGCTCAACGCCCTCTCGAAGTGGACCACCCGCAACCTTCCGGTGGTCCTCGACAGGTGGGCGGAATCGGCCGAGGCGCCGCTGACGATCCTGTCACTCGCCGCCCTGCTGGTGCTCTACAGCGGGCACTCCGGGAACCCCGACTTCCAGCCCAGGGACGACGAGCGGGAGGTGGAGTTCCTGCGCACCACCTTCGATCGGCGAGACGTCCCGGCCTGGGTGAGGGGCGCCGTCGGACGTCTCCTGCTGCCCGGTCCCGTCGATGCCGCGGTCCTCGCCCGGCTCTCCGCGGAGACCGCGCGGGCTGTCGAGCTGATCTTCGAGCGGGGGATGGCGGGGGCGCTGGGCGAGTACCTCGCCTGAGCTGGCGGCGGGCGGGGCGCCTCAGTCCTCGCCGAGGGCCCTCTTCACCGCGGGAACGATCTCGGTGGCCAGCAGCTCGACGGACGCCGCCGTCTCGGCGAACGGCAGCGTCCCCAGGCCCACCTGCGCCATGAACCGGCTCGTGCCGAGCGCCTCGTGGGTGGCGAGGATCCGTTCGGTGATCTCGGCAGGACTGCCCACGAGCAGCCCGCCGCCCGGGCCGGCCCATGCGTCGAACTGGTCCCGCGGGAACGTCCCGGCAGGCCGGGGCATGTTCTGCTCGATGTACGCGGCGTAGTGCGGGTAGAACGTGGTGCGGGCCTGGCGCGAGGTGCGCGCGGCGTAGAAGTGGCTCCCCGTGCCGACCGCGAGGGACGACGCCGCGTGC
Organism: Sinomonas atrocyanea; assembly: GCF_001577305.1. Classification (NCBI taxonomy): domain Bacteria; kingdom Bacillati; phylum Actinomycetota; class Actinomycetes; order Micrococcales; family Micrococcaceae; genus Sinomonas; species Sinomonas atrocyanea. The sequence continues at coordinate 3,869,676 of NZ_CP014518.1, read as the reverse complement.
CCGGCCTGCGCGCCGGCGGTCCGGTAGAGCTCGACGAGCCGCACGAAGTGCTGGTGGCCAGAGAGGAGCGCGAGGAACAGCGGCACCCCCGCCTGGCCCGCCCGGGCGAAGCTCGAGGGCGTCCCGCCCACGCCGCGCCAGATCGGGAGCCGCTCCTGGACCGGCCGGGGCGCGATCGCCGCGTGGTGGAGGGCGTGGTGGGCGCGCGGCCGCACACCGTCTGCCGCGCCCGGGGGAGGCCAGGTGACGTCGGCGTGGTCGCGCATCTGCAGCAGGAGCTCGAGCTTGTCCTCGAAGAGGGCGTCGTACTGGGCCGGGTCGTAGCCGAAGAGCGGGAACGACTCCGGGAACACCCCGCGCCCGGCGAGGATCTCGGCGCGGCCGCCGGAGACGAGGTCGAGGGTGGCGAACTGCTCGAACACCCTCGCCGGGTCCGCGGTCGAGAGGACGGTGACGGCAGTGGTGAGGCGGATGCGCCGGGTCTCGCGGGCGATCGCCGCGAGCACGATCTCGGGCGCCGAGAACGCGAAGTCATGCCGGTGGTGCTCGCCGAGGCCGATCACGTCCAGGCCCGCCTCGTCCGCGAGGGTGGCGAGCCGGAGGGTCTCGTCGATGCGCTGGGCGGCGCTGCGCGCGCTGCCGGAAGGGCCGCGCGTGAGCTCGCCGAAAGTGAAGATGCCGAAGTCCATATTTGCTTGAACATTCAACCATCATGGGGAATTCCCGGGCGCGTGCGTTCCTGCTCGCGCTGGGCGGCGGAGGGGCCTCTACGCGGCGTGTCGCTCAAGGACACGCCGGGGCGCCGAGGATTGGTGAGCAGAATGGCACGCCCCAGCCTGCGCCCGAGGGTCAGCCCACCACGTCCCCCGGCGTGAAGCGCGCCATGAGCTCGTCCCGGACGTCCGCCAGATGCGCGGGCGTGGCCGCCAGGGCTGCGGGGACGGGAGGCTGCGGCGGCGCCGAGACCCCGGCCAGGGGGTCGTCGCTCCGGGGTGTGGCGAGCGTGAGGACGGCCCCGACGTCCGGCGCGGCCGCGTCCCTGCGGGTGAGCGGCGGCAGCCCGAACCGGTGTTCCACGGTGGCCAGGATGCTCGTGTGGTCGAGGGGCGTGGATCCCGCGGGCACGCGGAACACCGTGCCGGGCGGGATGAGCGGGCTCACCAGGACCGTGGGGACCCGGGGGCCGAAGCGCGTGAAGTCGAATCCGAACTCTCCCGGCGAGTCGTCCGGCCGGACCGCCCCGCCGGGCGGCGGGACGTGGTCGTAGCATCCGCCGTGCTCGTCATAGGTCACGATCAGGAGCGTCCTCGCCCAGGCCGGCCCCGCGCGGAGTGCGCTGTAGGTGTCGAGGATGAGCTGCTCCCCTGCGGCCATGCTGTAGTTGGGGTGCTGGCTGTTGCCGGTGGAACTCCAGGCCGGCTCCACGAAGGCGAACGCGGGCAAGGTCCCTGCCGCGGCGTCGGCGCGGAAGTCCTTGAACAGGCCGATGTTCGCCGCCGGGGCCTTCTGCGTGTCCGGAAAGTTCAGACGGGTCAGCGGCGGCTTGCTGTAGCCGTAGATCTTCCACGGCACGCCGTGCTGGCCGAGGAGCCCGAAGATGCTCGGCACGGTGAACGACTTCGTGACGTCGTCCATGTGGCCCTGGCTCGTCCCGGCGCACGTGAAGGCCCGGTTGGGCATGGTCTCTGTGGGCACGGAGCTGAACCAGTGGTCGCACACGGCGAACCCGCGCGCGAGCCCGCTGAGCACGGGGAGCGTCTCCGGGGCGAAGCAGCCCATGATCCAGCCCGGCGCCGTGCCGGGGACCACGTACCACTTCTTCGCCTGGTTGTCCTTGATGGCCTGCGCGTAGTCGGACACGAACCCGGTCATGGTGGGCACCGCTCCCGGAGCGGGCTTCGTGGTCCCGAAGAGCTGGGCGTTGGCCCGCGCGAAGCCCTCACCCGGGTCGGCCCCAGGCATGAAGTAGGCGTCGGGGGTCGTCGGAGTGATGGGGTAGACCGCCACGGGCTTGCCATCGGGGCCCGGGCAGCTTTCGGTGCCTGTGAGGCCCTCGAACGGCGCCCCGCTCGGCGACACGTTCCCCGCGGCGTGGTAGAGGTACCCGAGCACGTGGTCGAACGAGCGGTTCTCGAGCATGAGCACCACGATGTGGTCGATTCCTGCGAGTCCGTCAGCCATGGCCTTCCCTCCGCTGGGACAACGCCGGGGTACGCCGTGGGGACGCCCGGAGCCCAACGGGGACAGGCTATGGCGCCGAGGGGCGGGAGGGAACAGCGGGGCGGGAGGGAACAGCCCGGAGCGCCCTCAGGTGAGCAGCGCCTCGAACCCCGCGGCCGCGGTGGTCATGTCCGCCTCGGTCACCTCGAAGTCGGCCACCCCGTGCACCGAGAACGGGTCCTCGGCGATCGCGGCCTCGAGCGCACCCCGCTCCGCGAGGGAGAGGAGGATGCCGCCGGTGCGCGGGTTCTTGCGCCCCGCGGCGACCACGAGCCCGCGGTCCACCGCGTCGCGGAGCCAGCTCCGGTGCGCCTCGAGATGGGCCTCGACGACATCCATGGGCACCCTGTAGGTGAGCGAAACGATGAGCATCCCTACAGCCTATGCTTGGTACCCGTGACGGAATCCCGCTGGCTTGACGCCCAGGAGCGCCGGGCGTGGCTTGCCCTGCTGAGCGTGACCACGCTCCTGCCGGCCGCCCTCGACGCGCACCTGACCCAGCTGAACAAGCTGTCCCTCTTCGACTACAACGTGCTCGCGATGCTCTCCGAGGCCGAGGGCCGCATGCTCCCCATGAAGGAGCTCGCCTCCCGCACCTCGGCCTCGCTCTCGCGCCTCTCGCACGTGGTGACGAAGCTCCAGGCACGCGGCTGGATCGACCGGCGCCCTTCTCCGGACGACGCCCGCGTCACCACCGCGCACCTCACCGACGCCGGCTGGGAGACCATCGTGGACCTCGCCCCCGAGCACGTGGGGCGCGTGCGGCAGCTCGTGTTCGATGCCCTCGGCGCGGAGGATGTGGCCCGGCTGGCGGACATCGGCGAGAAGGTCGTCGGCAGGCTGCAGCCGGAGAGCTGGATCTTCCGGGATCCGTCCCGTGAGGGGCTCCTCGGCCCGGCGCACGACGGCGAGGTGGCACCGTGAGCGAGTCCTTCACCTCCCGCTTCGTGGCCTTGGGCGACTCCTTCACGGAGGGCGTCGGCGATCCGGACCCGGCCCGTCCCAACGGCGTGCGCGGCTGGGCGGACCGCGTGGCCGAGCAGCTCCAGAGGGCCGATCCGGACCTGGGCTACGCCAACCTCGCGATCCGCGGCCGCAAGATCCGCCAGATCCTCGCCGAGCAGATCGAGCCGGCGCTCGCGCTGCGCCCCACGATCGTGACCCTCTACGCCGGGGCCAACGACATCCTCCGGCCCACGGTGGACATCGATGCGCTCATGGAGGGGTACGACGCCGCGGTGGCCCGACTCGCGGGCGCGGGCGCGCGCGTCCTGCTCTTCACCGGGTTCGACGCCGGCTCCTCCAAGGTGTTCGGCACGATGCGCGGCCGCACCGCCATCTACAACGAGCAGGTCCGCTGGATCGCGGACCGCCACGGCGCCACCCTCGTGGACTACTGGCGCTTCCACGAGTTCCAGGACTGGCGCATGTGGGACGTGGACCGGATGCACATGTCCGCCCTCGGGCACGCGACCATGGCCAACCGCGTCCTCGAGCTGCTCGAGCACGAGGGGCTCGCCGAGGTCCCCGACGCCGTGCCGCTGCCGAAGATGAGCCGCGTGGAGCAGTTCCGCGCGAATGCCGCGTGGACCCGGGAGTACGCGTGGCCCTGGGTCGTGCGGCGCATCACCGGCCGGTCCTCGGGCGACGGCCTGAGCCCCAAGTACCCGGAGCCCACCCGCCTCTGAGGCCGAAGCCGGGCGACGCTACGCGGCGCTCGGGGCGCGGAACCCGGGCGTGGCGAGCAGCCCGCCGTCGCGTGCCACCGCGAGCACGTCCACGTCCCAGTGGGCGGTGACCGCATCGAGGGCAGGCCGGCCGCCGGCCACGATCGCCGTCGCCAGGACGTCCGCGGTGACGATGTCCTGGGCGGCCACGCTCACCTGGGTGAACTCGGCATGGCGGGGGCCGGAGGGCCCGCGCAGGCCGACCGTCCAGATGTGGTCGCCGCGCTCGGCCGAGCCCGAGGTGGCCAGCGCGAGCCGGGCGGGGGGCTGCGCGAGCCGGGCGGGGGGCTGCGGGCCGAGCGGGTAGGCGCCCAGCAGGGTCCGCCGGTCGGCGGGATCCACGATCCCGGCGAGCCACGGGGAGGCACCTGCGGGCGACGGCGCCGGCGAACCGGAGACGAGCACGTCGCCCCCGGCATTGAGGCACCAATCGTGCAGCCCGAGCGCGGCGAGCGAACGGCCCGCCTCGTCGATGGCGTAGCCCTTGACGAGCCCGCTCAGGTCCAGGAGCCCGTCCGGGCGCTCGGGGGTGAAGGCACCCTCGGTGCGGCGGCGCCACCGTACCGCGTCCGCGTACAGGTCCCGCATGAGCGGGCTGGCCTGCAGGAGGGTCAGCTCGCCGCGGGCGATCCGGCTGGCCTCTGAGTCCGGCCGGTAGAGGCTGAACTGGGCGTCGAGGGCCGCGAACTGGTCCTCCACCACGGCGGTCGCGGCCTCGAGCCGGTCGAGGTCGGCCTGCAGCCCGTCGCCGGGACGGACGGGGACCGTGAGGCTGACCACGGTGCCCATGCAGACGAACGTCCGGGCGCGCAGGGCCGGGGTGCCAGGCGCCGCGGTACCGGGCGCAGGGAGGGCGGGGATCGGATCAGAGATGGGCTGCATCGAGGGCCGCCTGGAGGGACTGGAGGTAGGCGTCGGAGGTGATCGTGGCGCCGCTGACGGTCTGGACGTTGGCCGACTGGGCCTGCAGGACCTCGGAGCGCAGGATCGGCGCCGCGTTGGCGCTGATCATCTGGGAGCGCATCTCGGCGTCGGTCAGGTGCAGCGCCGTCACGTCGGTGATCTTGCCGTTCTGCACGGTGATCTGGACCTGGACGTCGCCGTAGCGGGTCAAGACGGCCTGTCCCGCGTACGTGGCCTGGGCCTTGGCCTGGGCTCCGGCGGTCGCCTGGGACGCGGTGCCCGAGCCCAAGGCCGTGCCGCCCGAGGTGCCGGACGCGCCCGAGGCGGAGCCCGCCGTCGTGCCTCCCGTGCCGGTGGTGCCCGCGGTCCCGGTGGTGCCGGCGGCCGTGGGCTGGCTGGCCTCGAGGGCGTGCGCGCCGGCCTGCCAGCCGATGGCGAGGATGCCGAGGGAGGCGACGGAGGCGGAGAGTGCTGCGCGTTTTCTCACCAGTCGAACCTTTCGCGATGGAGGGTCTCGTCCCGGGCGCCGGCGGCCTTCGCGTCGGCGAGGACGGCGTCGGACCATTCGCGGGGCCCGCAGACGTAGACGTCGGAGTCGGCCAGCGTGGGGGCGCTGGCGGGGAGGTAGTCGGTCAGGTGCAGCCCCGTCTGGTGCCGGGGGAGCCAGGAGCTGCCGCGGGCGCGCCGGCCCACGAGCTCGTACAGCACGGCGCCGCGGGCCCGGCACAGGGAGGCGATCTCCTCGCGCAGGTAGAGCTGGTGCGGGGCGCTGGCCCGCAGGATCACGGTCGCGTCGCCCGGGGCGAACTCGGCCCGCTCGAGCAGGGCGCGGATCGGGGTGATGCCGATGCCCGAGCCCACGAGGACCAGGCCGGGGCGGGTGCGGGAGCTGTGGGCGAAGTTGCCGTAGGGCCCCGCGAGGGCCACCTTGGTGCCCGGGCGGAGCCGGGCGAGGGCGGCGCTGCCGCGGCCGAGGTTGCGGACGGTGATGCGCAGGGCTTCGCCGTGCGGCTCGGCGGAGAGGCTGAACGGGTGGGCGTGCCACCACAGGCCGGGGGCGAGGAAGCGCCAGACGAAGAACCGGCCGCCCTCCCCGGTGAGCTCGTGCAGGCGCAGGCCCGTCATCTCGATGCTCACGACGCCGTTCCCCTCCTGCACCACGCGGCTCACCGTGAGCTGGTGGCGCCACGTGCGCACCACCGGGGTGACCACGCGGAACCAGAGGAGGGCCACGACCACGCCCCAGTAGAAGACCTCCCAGTAGAGCCGCTGCCAGTGCCCCTCGGCGAAGAGCGAGCCGACGCTGAACTGGTGGGGGATGGCCGTGAGGACAGCGGCGTAGGAGAGCAGGTGGATGGCGTGCCAGAACTCGTACGGCATCTTGCGCCGCACCGCCACGAGGGAGGTCACGACCACGGCGATGAACAGCGCGATCGAGACGAACGCGAGCCACATGTCCGGCACGAGGTTCCACAGGCTCACGGCCTCGGCGATCGGGTTGAGGCCCTCGGAGGCGCCGTAGCCGAGCAGGAGGAAGACCATGTGGGCCAGGAGCAGGTAGAGCGAGGGCTTGCCGAGGCTGCCGTGGACGGCCATGGCCCGGTCGTGGCCGATCGCCCGGTCGATCCAGGGCAGCCGAGCCGCCAGGAGGAGCATCACGAGCACGAGGTCCGTGCCGATGAGCCCGGCGATGATGCCGATCGCCGTGAGCGCCGAGGCCACGGAGCCGAACTGGCCGGCCGCCCCGTCCGCGAGGTACAGGGCCACGGCGGCGGCCGCCGAGCCCCACGCGGCCACGGTGAGCAGATCCGCGCCGGCGAGGCGTCGCCGGCCGCGGGCCCTGAGCTCACGGCTCAGGGCCGCGCGCCGGGTCACCCGGGGCAGCGCCTCGGTGCGAGGCTGGGGAGTGGGGAGTGTCGCCGTCATGGTTCAACCATCGCGGCGCACCCTGTCGTTTTGCTGTGGCGGTCCTTGCCCTCAGCCGTGCGTTGGTTGAAATCTCAACCGGCTGTGCCCCGGGCCACAGCGCGCGCCCTACTTCCCGGCGAACGAGGCCTTGCGCTTCTCGAGGAACGCGGTGGTGCCCTCGCGCATGTCCTCGGTGGTGAACGCCTCCCGGAACAGCCCGGCCTCGATCTCGAGGCCCTGGCCCGTGTGCAGCCCGTAGGCGCCCGTGATCGACTGCTTGGCGAGGCCGACGGCGAGCGGGGCCTTCGGGGCGATCTCGCCGAGGGTGGCACGCGCCGCCGCGAGGAGCTCCTGGCGGGTCGGAAGGACGCGGTTGACGAGGCCGAGGCGCAGCGCCTCGGCCGCGTCGATCCGGCGGCCCGTGTAGATCAGCTCGCGCGCGGGACCCAGTCCCACGCGCTGGGGGAGGCGGACGGACCCGCCGAAGCCGGGCACGAGGCCGAGGTTCACCTCGGGCTGGCCGAACTGGGCCGCCTCGGAGGCGTAGATGAAGTCGCACGCGAGCGCCAGCTCGCAGCCGCCGCCGAGGGCGAACCCGTCCACGGCCGCGATGACCGGCACGGGCACCTTCTCGATCAGGAGCGTCACGCCCTGGGCAGAGCGCGCGTACTCCGCCGCGTCGTCGGGCTCCATCGACGCCATCTCCCGGATGTCCGCGCCCGCCACGAAGGCCTTGCCCCCCGCCCCGGTGAGGATCACGCCGCGCACCGGCCACCCGGCGTCGTGCGTGCAGGAGTCCTCGATCGCCGTGAAGGCCTTCCACAGGTCCGAGATGACCTGCTGCGAGAGCGCATTGAGGGCCTGGGGGCGGTTCACGGTGAGGGTCAGGATGCCGTCCGTGAGGTCGAGCTCGAGCGTTGCGTAGCTGCCCAGATCAGTGCTGCCCGGATCGCTGCTGGTGGGGGCCATGGGTCACGTCCTCGCCGTCGATGGTGTGTTCCGCCACCCACGCTAGCGGTCTCGGGCGCGGTGGTGAAACCCAGTCTCACCGTGCGTGGTAGCGGCGCTTCGCGACGGCGAGCCCGATCAGGGAGATCACGGCGACCGCCATGTAGTAGAAGCTCGGCGCGCTGAGCGCGTGGGTGATGCCCAGGAGCCACGTGAGCACGAGGGGTGCGAGGCCGCCCATCACGGTGACGCCCACGTTGTAGGCCACGCCGACCCCCGTGGTGCGCACGTTGATGGGGAAGATCTCGGTGAGCAGGGTGGGCAGCGGGCCGAAGTAGAGCGCGCACAGGACGCCGAGGACTGTGATGACGAGGATGAAGACCGGCAGGGTGGGCGCGCTGATGAGGAGCTGGAACAGCGGCCACGCGACCACCAGGGCCGCCACGGCGGCCCAGAGCATGAGCCGCGCCGGCCCCACCCGGTCCGCGAGGCTGCCGACGAACGGCGTCCCGACGAGGATCACGAGCCCCGCGACCACGCCGCCGAGGTACGCGGCGCTCGCCGGCACGTGCAGGCTCTTCACCGCGAACGTGGGCATGTAGAGGATGAGGTAGATCGAGATCGTCGCGACGCCGATGCTCGCCGAGGCGGTGAGGAGGCGGCCGAGGTGCGTGGAGAAGACGGCGCGGATCGGCGCGGCGTGCTTCTCGCTCCGCTCGAACTCCTCCGTCTCGGTCAGGCGCGAGCGGATGTAGAGGCCCACCGGGCCGATGAAGATCCCCAGGATGAAGGGGATGCGCCAGCCCCACGAGTACAGCTGGTCCTTGGAGAGCCAGCTGAACAGGGCGAATCCGAACGCGGAGGCCAGGAACATCGAGATGCCCTGGGCTGCGACCTGCCACGAGGCGTAGTAGGCCTTGCGGTGCGGGGCGGTCTCGACGAGGAAGGTCGTGGCCGTGCCGAACTCGCCGCCGGCGGAGAAGCCCTGGATGAGCCGCGAGATGAGGATGATGATCCCCGCCCATGCCCCGACGAGCGCGTGGGTCGGGGCGATGGCCATGATGAGGGTTCCGACCATCATGAGCGCGAGCGTCACGGTCAGGGCCTTCTTGCGGCCGTGGCGGTCGCCGTACGAGCCGAGGAACATCCCGCCGAGCGGCCGGACGAGGTAGGAGATGGCGAACGTCGCGAAGGTGAGGATGAGCCCGAGGGTGCTGTCCCCTCGGGGAAGAAGTTCTCGGCGATGACGATCGCGAACGAGGCGTAGACGATGATGTCGAACCATTCGAGGGCGGCGCCGATCGAGCTGCTGACGACGGCCCTGCGGGCCGCGGCGAGCCGTTCCGGGGTGACCGCGGCGGTGGCGGGGGTGGCTGGCATGGCGCTCCTTCGGGTGGGTCCGGGCCTCTCAGGTGGTCAGATGGGCGATGACGCGGTCGAGGAACGCCTCGCAGCGTGCCAGCTGGTCCAGGTCGACGTACTCGTCGGCGGAGTGGGCCTGGGTGATGTCCCCCGGGCCGCACACCACCGTGGGGATGCCGCCCTGGTCGAACAGGCCCGCCTCCGTGCCGTAGGCGACCTTCTCCGTGCTCGGCTCCCCGCCCCACGCCGCGGCCAGGCGGACCACCTCGGCGTCCGCGGCGGTCTCGAGACCGGGTGCGGCGGCGACGATGGTCACGTCGAGGCCCGCCTGCGGGTGCTCCGCCTTCATCTCGCCCTCGATCCGCGCGAGCTCGGTCCGGAAGCGCTCGAGGAGGGCGCGGGAGTCGACCCCGCCGATGGAGCGGAACTCGAAGTGGAGGCTGCAGTCCGCCGGGATCGTGTTGACGGCGATCCCGCCCTCGATGAGGTTCACGGTGCAGGTCGTGTACGGGACGTCGAATGCGTCGTCGTACGGGCCCTGCTCGCGGAACTCGTCCGCGACCGAGCGCACGAAGCGGGCGAAGGCCGCGGCGTGCTCGATGGCGTTGACGCCGTACGGCGTGAGCGAGGAGTGCGCGGCGACCCCGCGGAAGTCCACGCGGACGAGGTTGATGGACTTGTGGCCGCGGATCACCCGCATGCCGGTGGGCTCGCCGACGATGCACGCCCTCGGCCTGAGCCCCCGGCCCACCATGTCCTTGACGAGGTCCTCCGCGCCGAGGCAGCCGATCTCCTCGTCGTAGGAGAACGCGAGGTGGAGCGGTTCCCGCAGGTCTGCGGCGGCGATCTGCCCGATCCGGGCGACGACGGCGCCCACGAACCCCTTCATGTCGCACGCGCCCCGGCCGTACAGCCGCCCCTCGCGGACCTCGGGCGTGAACGGGGCGCTCGACCATTCCTGGCCGTCCACGGGGACCACGTCCGTGTGGCCGGAGAGGACGATCCCGCCGTGGACGGAGCCGTCCGTGGCCGGGAAGGTGGCGATGAGGTTGGCCTTGCTCCCGTCCGCATTCGGGACGAGGACGGGTTCGACGCCGTGGCGGCGTACCTCCGCGGCGACGAGGTCGATGAGCGGCAGGTTCGTGTCCCGGCTGGTGGTGTCGAGCCCGATCAGCCGCGTGATCCACGCCATCGTCTCCTTCGAGACGGCCGGTTCGGTCGCTTCAACGTCCAGGTCCACGTCCACGTCCTAGCGTTCGGAGGGTCTCGGGAATTTCACAGTAGTCCCACGTTTCCCGCGATGCACCCGCGTGCGTGACGGAAATCATGCTTAGACTTGCGAATCGTAGATCGTCGAGGGGCGCCGGCCCCGCTATTGGACGGCCCGCGCTCGCGGGCCAGACGTCGTGGAGGTACAGCCATGGAACGGATCGAGATCGCCGGGCTCCAGCTCAGCAGGAGGAAGCTCCTCGGCATCGGCCTGGGAACGCTGGGCGCGGGCGCCCTGGCAGCATGCTCGAGCAGCCCATCGCTCCCGGCGCCGTCCGGCTCGGGCTCGGCGGGCGCCTCCGGGTCCGTGATCGACCTCGCGGCGTACGACGCGGTCCTGTCCAAGGGCAAGGTCGCCGACGCCTCCCTCGTGGACGGGAACGCGTGGGCCAAGGCCATCAAGGCCCGCGGCGCGATCAACCGCGGCGGCACCGACACGTCCTCGCTGTTCTCCCTGCGGGATCCGGCCACCGGGAAGGTGGCGGGCTTCGACGCCGGCATCTCCCAGCTGCTCGCGAAGTACATCACCGGCCAGCCCAAGGAGAACCTCAGCCAGGTCACGGTGGACACCCGCGAGACCCTGCTGCAGAACCAGTCCGTGGACCTGGTCATCGCCACCTACTCGATCACGCCGGCGCGGCAGCAGAAGGTCGACTTCGCCGGGCCGTACTACGAGTCGAAGTCGGCCATCCTCGTGAAGTCGACGAACTCGAGCATCAACTCTGTCGACGACCTCGCCGGCAAGAACGTCGCCACCCAGGCCGCGAGCACCGGCGTCGCCCTCCTGCAGAAGTACGCGCCGAAGGCGAACGTGCAGACCTTCGACGACAACCCAAAGTGCCTCGCCGCCGTCCAGCAGGGCCGCGTGGACGCCTACGTGATCGACCAGTCGATCCTGCTCTCGGACGTGGCCAAGAACAAGGACGTCAAGATCGTCGGCGACCCGTTCGGCAACTCCGACCCGTACGGCATCGGGCTGCACAAGGGCAGCGACGCGCTCGCGTTCGTCAACGCCTGGCTCAAGTCCATCGAGGAGGACGGCACCTGGGCCGCGCTCTGGAAGGCCACCGTGGGCCAGGTCGTCAAGACGGATCCGCCCAAGCCGCCGGCCATCGCCTCCTGACCCGGCCGCCATGCAGGAGCTGTTCACCACCTACCTCCCGGAGCTGCTCGACGGGCTGTGGATGACGCTCAGGCTCACCGCGGTGAGCTTCCTGGGCTCGCTCGTGCTCGGCACGGTGATGGCAGCCTTCCGCATCAGCCCCATCGTGCCGCTGCGCGCGGTGGGGCGGGTGTATGTGGAGCTGTTCGTCAACATCCCGCTCATCAGCCTCCTGGTCGTCGTGACGTTCGGGCTGCCGGACATCGGGCTGACGTTCGACCTCTTCACCTGCGCGGCCCTGTCCATGACGCTGCTCGGCGGAGCCTTCACCTGCGAGGCGATCCGCACCGGCATCAACGCCGTCTCGGTCGGGCAGATCGAGGCCGCACGCTCGATCGGCCTCGACTTCTCCGGCGTGCTCCGCCACGTCCTGTTCCCGCAGGCCTACCGGAGCGTGGTCCAGCCGCTCGTGAACGTGTTCATCGGGATCCTGCTGAGTTCCTCGCTCGCCGGCGTGATCGGCGTCAAGGACCTCACGCTGCAGGTCTCCGAGATCAACAACCAGGCGGCGCTCGGCCTCACGGCGTACGTCGTCGTCGCGTTCGCCTACGTGATCATCTCGCTGCTCGCGGGCGGGGTCGGCGCGCGGCTCGAGAAGCGGTGGAGGGTCCAGCGGTGAGCACCCAGGAGCACATCTTCGACGCCGTCGGCCCCCGCGGCCGGCGCACCATCCGGATTGTCACGGCGCTGAGCGTCCTCGCCATCCTGGCCGTGGCCTTCCTCGTCGTGCAGCGCTTCGGCCAGGCGGGGCAGCTCGCGGCGGACCGCTGGGCCGAGTTCACCCAGTGGCCCTACATCCAGTTCCTGCTCGCGGGGCTCGGCAACACGGCGCTCGCGGCGGCCGCCTCGGCGCTCTTCGCGATCCCCACGGCGTTGGTCATGGCCCTCGGGCGCACCTCGCGGCGCCCCTGGCTGCGCTGGCCGGCCACCGCCTACATCGAGTTCTTCCGCTCGGTGCCGCTGCTGCTCGTGGTGTACGTCTTCGTCAGCGGCCTGCCGTCCTACGGGATCAACCCGGACATCTTCTGGAAGCTCGTCATCCCCATCACGCTGTGCAGCTCGGCGGTGATGGCGGAGATCTTCCGCGCCGGCATCCTCGCCCTGCCGGCGGGCCAGACCGAGGCGGCCCTGAGCCTGGGCATGCAGCAGTCGCAGGCGACCCGGTTCGTCGTGCTGCCGCAGGCCGTCCGGATCGTCGTGCCCTCGATGGTGGCCCAGCTCGTGGTGCTCCTGAAGGACACGACGCTCGGCTACGCCGTGAGCTACCCGGAGCTGATGAAGACCGCGAACAACCTCACGGCCTACACGAACCACCTCATCCAGACCTTCCTCGTCATCGCGGCGGTCTACGTGGTCACGAACATCCTCATCTCCCACTTCGCCCGGTACCTCGAACGCCGGGTCTCCGGGCGCACGGCCCGCGCGGGGAAGCCGGCCGGGCTGCCGGAGCAGGAACCGGCACCGGCGGGCATCGGCTGAGGCGGACCGCTAGGCTGGCCGCATGGCTGGCAGCGACGCATTCAGCACCAAGGGCGCCTACGTCCACCCGGGCGAGGAGTTCACCCGGGACACCAACTACATCGAGGACCGCATCACGCGGGACGGCACGTTCCCGCCCGGCAGCCCCGCGCCGGACGGGGCGAGGGCGTGGCCCGCGGAGAGCGGGCGCTACCGCCTCGTCGCCGCCCGCGCGTGCCCGTGGGCCAACAGGACCGTGATCGTGCGCCGCCTGCTCGGCCTCGAGGACGCCCTCTCGCTCGGCCTCCCCGGCCCCACCCACGATGCGCGCTCGTGGACCTTCGACCTCGACCCGGACGGCCTCGACCCCGTGCTCGGCATCGAGCGGCTCCAGGAGTCCTACTTCCGCCGCTTCCCGGACTACCCCCGCGGCATCACCGTCCCCGCGATCGTGGACGTGCCCAGCGGCGCCGTCGTGACCAACGACTACCCGCAGATCACCCTCGACTTCGAGCTCGAGTGGACGGCCTTCCACCGCGAGGGCGCCCCGGACCTGTACCCCGAGCCCCTCCGCGCCGAAATCGACGAGGTCAACGCCAGGGTCTTCGCGGACGTCAACAACGGCGTCTACCGCTGTGGCTTCGCCGGCTCCCAGGCCTCCTACAGCCGCGCCTACGCCCGCCTCTGGGACGCCATGGACTGGCTCGAGGACCGCCTCAGCCGCCAGCGCTACCTCGTCGGGGACACCATCACCGAGGCCGACGTGCGCCTCTTCACCACGCTCGCGCGCTTCGACCCGGTCTACCACGGCCACTTCAAGTGCAACCGGAACAAGCTCAGCGAGATGCCGGCCCTGTGGGGCTACGCCCGGGACCTGTTCCAGACGCCCGGCTTCGGCGACACGATCGACTTCGTGCAGATCAAGCAGCACTACTACATCGTCCACGAGGACATCAATCCCACCGGCATCGTCCCGGACGGCCCGGACCTGTCGAACTGGCTCACCCCGCACGGCCGCGAGGAACTCGGCGGCCGGCCGTTCGGCGACGGGACCCCTCCCGGGCCGCCGCCGGAGGCCGAGCGCATCGCCGCCGGCCACAACCCCCTCTATCCGGCTGCCGGCGGGGACGGGCACGCATGAGCACGCCGGGCGGCGCGGCGCCGCGCATTGCCGTGACCTGGGCGGACACCGCGCCGTCGCATGAGCCGTGGTTCCACACCGAACTCGCGGGCCTCACCGCGAGCGCGGCCGGCGCGCTCGAGGCCGCGGGGGCGCAACCGGTCGTGCTCGACGCCGCCACCGGCGCCCTGCCCGCGGCCGAGGACTTCGACGGCGTCGTCGTCATGGGCGGCGGCGACGTGGACCCCGCCCTGTACGGCGGGGACGCGGCGCACCCCTCGATCGACGGGGTGGACCGGGCCGCGGACGACGCCGAGGCGCGCCTCGTGCGCGCGGCGCTCGCCAGCGCCCGTCCCGTCCTCGGGATCTGCCGCGGCCTGCAGCTGGTCAACGTGGTGCTCGGCGGGTCCCTGCACGAGGACCTTCCCCCCACCGCGCCGGACGGCGCGCCGGGCATGCACCGCAACCACGTCGACCCCACCGGACCGATGGTCCTCCACGACGTGGCGATCGAGCCCGGAACCCGCCTGGCCGGCATGCTCGGGGAGCGGGCGCGCGTGGTCTCGGGCCACCATCAGGCGGCGGCCCGGCTCGGCGCGGGCCTGCGCGTCGCCGCCACGGCTCCCGACGGCGTGGTCGAGGCGCTCGAGGCCGCCGACCCGGCGACCTGGCTCGTCGCGGTCCAGTGGCATCCCGAGGACCCGCAGACCGCCGGCGCCGCGCCCGGGCAGCTCGAGGCCATCATGAGCGCCTTCGTCGGGGCCTGCCGCGGGGCTGCCGCCGACCGGACCCGCCAGAGCAGCCCCACCGTCCGCGAAGAGGAGCCAGCCCGATGAGCCAGCACGTCCGCGCCGAGACCCGGGGGCCCCTCGGCATCATCACCCTGGACAGGCCCCGCGCCCTCAACTCCCTCGACCGGGACATGGTCCTGGCCATGGAGGAGGCCCTCGAGCGGTGGGCGGAGGAGCCCGAGGTGCGCGCCGTCGTCGTGCGCGGGGAAGGCCGCGGGCTGTGCGCGGGCGGCGACGTCCGTGCCCTGCGGGACGGCCCCGACGAGGCCGCGGTCGCGTTCTGGGCCGACGAGTACCGCCTCAACGCCCTGATCGCGGGCTACCCCAAGCCGTACGTCCCGCTCATGGACGGGATCACGATGGGCGGCGGCCTCGGCATCTCGGCGCACGGGTCGGTGCGCGTCGTGACGGAGCGGACCTCGGTCGCGATGCCGGAGACGCGGATCGGGTTCACCCCGGACGTCGGCATGGCCGCGCTGCTCGCCCGTGCCCCGGGCGAGCTCGGCACGCACCTCGCGCTCACATCCTCCACCGCGACCGGCGCCGATGCCGTGTACCTGGGCTGGGCGGACCACCTCGTGCCGTCGGATCGGCTTGGCGAGCTCGTGGAGCTCCTGGGCGCGAGGCTCGGCGCCCCTGAGGTGACCGAGGAGACGGCCCTGGGGACCGCGCACGACGCCGTGCGATCCCTCGCGCTGCCGGCCCCCGAGGCGCCGCTCGCTGCCGAGAGGGAATGGGTGGACGAGGCGTACGCGGGCGATGACGCCCAGACGATCCTGGACCGGCTGGTCGAGCTCGCCGCCGAGGGCCACGAGGGCGCCCGCGCGGCCGAGGAGGCGATCCGGTCTGTGTGCCCCTTCTCGGCCGTGGTCACGCTCGAGTCGCTGCGGCGCGCGGCCGTCATGGACGTGGTCGACGTGCTCGCGCAGGACCTCCGGCTCGGTGCCGCGCTCGTGGCCCGCGGCGACATGCGCGAGGGGATCAGGGCGCTCCTGGTCGACAAGGACGGCGCGCCGCGGTGGCACCCGGCCAGGATCGAGGACGTCGACGCCCGCGAGGTCGAGGCTGCCTTCGGCGGGGACTGAGCTGTGACCCATCCCCGGCTCGCCCGCAGGCTCGGGCTGTTCGATGCCGTGGTGATCGGCCTCGGCTCCATGATCGGTGCGGGCGTGTTCGCCGCGTTCGGCCCCGCCTCCCGCGCGGCCGGCTCGTGGCTGCTTGTGGGCCTCGCGATCGCGGCGTTCGTCGCGTACTGCAACGCGACGGCGTCCGCCCAGCTGGCCGCCGCGTACCCGACCTCGGGCGGCACCTACGTCTACGGCCGCGAGCGACTCGGCCCGTGGTGGGGGTTCACCGCCGGGTGGGGGTTCGTGGTCGGCAAGACGGCCTCGTGCGCGGCGATGGCCCTGACCTTCGCGAGCTACGCGGTGCCCGCGTCGGTCCCCGGGGCCGGGTGGATCCAGCGGCTCGTCGCGGTGGCCGCGGTCCTCGCGCTCGCGGGGCTGAACTACCGCGGGGTGACCCGGACCGCCCAGCTCACGCGCGTCCTCGTCACCATCACCCTCGCTGCCCTGGCGGTGCTCGTCATCGGGCTCTGGGCCAGCGGCCACGCGGGCCCGGGAACCCTCGCGGCGGGGCAGCCCGCGGGCTCCGGCGGGGTCTACGGAGTGCTGCAGGCCGCGGGCCTGCTGTTCTTCGCCTTCGCCGGCTATGCCCGCATTGCCACCATGGGGGAGGAGGTCCGCGACCCGAGGACCACGATCCCCCGGGCCATTCCGCTCGCGCTGGGGATCGCGGTCGTGGTCTACGCGATCGTCGGCGTCACGGCGCTCGCCGCGGCCGGCCCGGGTGTCCTTGCCGGCTCCTCCGCGCCGTTGGCCGACGCCGCCCACGCCGTGGGCCTGGACGGGCTCGGTCCCGTGGTGCGCATCGGCGGCGCGGTCGCGAGCCTCGGCGCGCTGCTCGCGCTCATCGCCGGGATCGGGCGCACGAGCCTCGCGATGGCCCGCGAGCGCGACCTCCCCGCGTGGCTCGGCGCGGTCCACCCCGTGCACCGGGTCCCGCACCACGCCGAGCTGGCCCTCGCCGTGGTGGTCAGCCTCCTCGTGCTCAGCACGGACCTGCGCGGGGTCATCGGCTTCTCGTCCTTCGGCGTGCTGGTGTACTACGCGGTCGCGAACGCCTCCGCCTTCACCCAGCCGGCCGCGGACCGGCGCTGGCCGCGGACCCTCAACGTGCTCGGAGCCGCCGGCTGCCTTGTCCTCGTCGCGACCCTGCCCTGGCAGTCCGTGGTCGCGGGCGTGGTGATGTTCGCCGTCGGCCTGACCGGGCGCGCCGTCGTCCTCCGGCGGCGGCGGAGGACGGCGCGCCCCTGAACCGCTACCCCCGCAGGTACACCGTGGTGGTGTGCGTGAAGAACTCGCGCGCCGCGGCGCCCTGCTCCTTGGGGCCGTAGCCGGACTTCTTCGCCCCGCCGAATGGCACATGCGGGTCCGCGCCCGCCGACTCGGAGTTGACGTGCAGGATGCCGACATCGAGCGCGTCCACCGCCTCGAGCGCCGTGGCGATGTCGCGCGTGAAGAGGGCCGCGGAGAGCCCGAACTCCGAGTCCTCCGCGAGGGTGAAGGCCTCCTCAACCGAGGCAGCTCGGCGCACCGCGAGCACCGGCCCGAAGAGCTCCTCGCGCCAGGCGACGCTGTCCGGGCCGACCTCGAGGACCGTCGGCGGGACGAAGGCGGAAGGCGCGGCACCGGCGTCGTGCGCCTCCGCCCCGGGCGCCACCCCGCGGTAGAGCACACGGGCGCCCTCGGCCTCGGCGGCGGCGACCGCGGCCCGCACGCCCTCCGCCGCGGACTCCGTCACGAGCGGGCCCATGTGCACGGAGGGGTCGCTGGGATCGCCCACCCTCCACGCGTCGAGCCGGGGCGCCAGGCGCGCGAGGAACGCGTCCGCCACCTCCTCGGCCACGACGAGCCGTGACGTGGCCGTGCACTTCTGCCCGGTCGAGCGGAACGCGCCGAAGAGCACCTGCTCGGCGGCGAGGTCGAGGTCGGCGTCCGCGAGCACGATCGCCGCGTTCTTCCCGCCCATCTCGCCTTGGAACGGCACCCCTCGGGAGGCGGCCTCGCCGGCGAGCGCCCGGCCCACCCCGGTCGAGCCCGTGAAGGAGAGCCCGTCGAGCCCGGGGTGCCGCACGAGCTCCGTGCCGAGCGCACCGGGGCCGATGAGCAGGTTGAGCATCCCGGCGGGCAGCCCCGCCCCGTCGAGGGCCTCCGCGAGCCGCATCGCCAGCAGCGGCACGGTCGAGGCAGGCTTCCAGACCACCGCGTTCCCGTGCACGAGCGCCGGCGCGATCTTCCACGCCGGGATCGCGATCGGGAAGTTGAACGGCGTCACGACCCCCACGACGCCGAGCGGCTTGCGCGTGACGAGGATCCGCTCGCCGCGGCGCGGGGACGCGTAGTGCTCGCCGGCCGCCCGGTCGCCCTCCCCGGCGCAGTAGCGCAGGATCTGCGCCGCACGCAGCACCTCGCCCGTGCCCTCGGCCAGCGTCTTGCCCTCCTCGCGGGCCAGCTCGAGCCCGTGCTGGTCCGCGCGCTCCTCGAGCGCCGCGGCCGCCCGGGCCAGGACGGCGCCGCGCTCATGGATCGGCGTGCGCGCCCACTCGCACTGGGCGGTGCGGGCGGCGTGCATCGCGCGGTCGACGTCGGCCGGCACGGCTTGGGTGCCCTCCGCCACCACCTGCTCGGGGCGGGCGGGGTTGCGGGAGGCGAGCGGCTCGCCGTCGCCCGCCACCCACTCGCCGCCGATGAGGAGGCGCAGCGGGACGGGAGCCCGTGTGGACGAGGTGACGGGGCCGGCGTCGTGCGCTGCGGTGTCCGTGCCCGCGGTCACCGGAAGGCCGCCTCTCCGGTGAGCTGCTGGCCGAGGATGAGGGTGTGGACCTCGTCGGTGCCCTCGTAGGTGCGCACGGACTCGAGGTTGTTGGCGTGCCGCAGCGGCGAGTAGTCCAGTGTGATGCCGTTGCCGCCGAGGATGGTGCGGGCCTCGCGGCAGATCTCGATGGCCTCGCGGCAGTTGTTGAGCTTGCCCACCGAGATCTGGTGGTGGGCGAGCTTCCCGGCGTCCTTGAGCCGGCCGAGGTGGAGGGCGAGGAGGAAGCCCTTGTTGATCTCCAGGGCCATGTCGACCAGCTTGGCCTGGGTCAGCTGGTAGCCGGCAAGCGGGCGGCCGAACTGGAGCCGCTCCTTGGAGTAGGCGAGCGCGTCCTCGAACGCGTCCCGGGCGGCGCCCATGGCGCCCCAGATGATGCCGTAGCGGGCCTCGTTCAGGCACGAGAAGGGGCCCTTGAGGCCGGTCACGTTCGGCAGGACCGCATCGTGGGGGAGGCGGACCTCGTCGAGCTCGATCTCGCACTGGATCGAGGCGCGCATGGAGAGCTTGGGCTGGATCGGGGTGGCGGTGTAGCCGGGGGTCGCCGTCGGGACGAGGAAGCCGCGCACGCCGGAGTCGGTCATGGCCCAGATGACGGCGACCTTGGCGACGTTGGCGAGGCCGATCCAGCGCTTGGTTCCGGTGAGGATCCAGTCCGCGGTGGGGCCGTCGCCGTCGCGGCGGGCGAAGGTGGTCATGGATCCGGGGTCGGAGCCGGCGGTGGGCTCGGTGAGGCCGAAGCAGCCGATCGCCTCGCCGGCGGCCATCTGCGGCAGCCACTCCTGCTTCTGGGCCTCGGAACCGTGCTTGTGGATCGCGGACATCGCGAGGGAGCCCTGGACCGAGACGAACGTGCGCAGGCCCGAGTCGCCGGCCTCGAGCTCGGCGCCGGCGAGGCCGTACTCGACCGCCGAGCGGCCCGCGCAGCCGTATCCGGTCAGGTGCATGCCCAGCAGGCCGAGCTTGGCGAGCTCGGGGACGATCTCGAGCGGGAAGTGCGCGTCCTCGTACCAGCGGGCGATGTTCGGCCTGATCTCCGCGCGGACGAACGCGCGCACACGGTCCCGCAGAGCGAGCTCTTCGGCAGACAGGAGGGAGTCGAAGGAGATGAGGTCGGCTGGGTCGGGGAGCCTGTCGGCGGCAGAGACGTCGGTGTCCATGCCCGCAAGGCTAGCGGTGGCGGTCGTCATCGGGAGGGTGTTCCTTTCGGTGCTCAGGATTCGGGGGAGCGGTGCGGAGGTGCCTCCCCAACGGTGCGGAGGTGCCTCCCCAACGGTGCGGAGGTGCCTCCTCAACGTTGAGGAGTCACCTCCGTCGGGTTGGGGAGGCACGTCCGCGGGGCTGCGGAGTCACGTACGCGGGGCTGGGGAGTCACGCACGCGGGGCTGGGGAGTCACGTACGCGGGGCTGGGGAGTCACGTACGCGGGGCTGGGGAGTCACGTGCGCAGCCAGCGCACGACGTCGGCCGTGTCGGCTCCCAGCGCGGGGGGCGCCTGGGTGCGGGGCGGCAGCGGCGGGGTCCAGGTGATGGGGTGGCGGACCTGCCGGGCCACCACGGCGCCCGAGCGGTCGCGGACCTCGACCGTGGGCGAGAGCCCGAGCGACTCGGCGTAGTCGAGGCCCTCCCCGATCCCGGCCACCCGCCCGCACGGGACGCCGAGGGCGGAGAGCTTGTCCTGCCACACCTGGGCCGAGGCCGACGCGAGTCCCCGCTCGAGCAGCGCCACGAGCTCGGCGCGGTGCGCGACGCGGGCCCTGTTCGTGGCAAACCGGGGGTCCGCGGCCAGGGCCGGGGACCCGATCGCGTCGCACAGCCGCGCGAACTGGGAGTCATTGCCGGCGGCCACGGCCAGCGGCGCATCGGCGGTCGCGAGCAGCTGGTACGGGACGATCGAGGGGTGGTCGTTGCCCATCCGCCCCGGCACCACCCCCGCCCCCAGGTACGCCTGGGCCTGGTTGGCCAGCGCCCCCTGGAGGGACGAGAGCAGGTTCACCTCGATGCGGCGCCCGCGCCCGGTGCGGTTCCGCTCGGCGAGGGCGGCGAGGATCCCGATCGTCGCATCCTTGGCCGTGAGCACGTCCACGAGGGCCACCCCGGCCTTCATCGGGCCGGCCCCCGGCACTCCGTCCGGGGCCCCGGTGATGGACATGAGGCCGCCGAGCGCCTGCACGATGAAGTCGTAGCCCGGCAGGTCGCGGCCGCCCGTGGAGCCGAACCCGGAGATCGAGGCGTACACCAGCCCGGGGTTCTCTGCAGCGAGCGCCTCGTACCCGAGCCCGAGCTTCTCGAGGCCGCCGGGCTTGAAGTTCTCCACGAGCACGTCGGCGCGGAGCGCGAGCTCCCGGGCGAGTCCGAGCCCCTCCGGATCGGCCAGGTCCAGCTCGACCGATTCCTTGTTCCGGTTCACGCTCTCGAAGTAGGTGGCCCCGGTGGCGGAGAACGGCGGTCCCCAGTGCCGCGTGTCGTCCCCGCACCCGGGCCGCTCGACCTTGACCACCCGCGCGCCGAGGTCCGCGAGGGTCATCGTTGCCAGCGGCCCGGCGAGCACCCGCGAGAAGTCGGCCACCAGAACGCCGTCGAGCGGGGCGGTCGCCGCGGAAACACCCCGCGCTTCGGTCATTGCCCTGCGCTCCAGACGGGGGTCCTGTCCGAAAGGGCGGGCATTCTCCGCCGCGGTCATGAGAGCGCTCCGCGGATCGCGGCCTCGAGCACCGCCAGCCCCTCATCGAGGACCTCGGGCTCGACGCCGAGGGGCGGCAGGAGCCGGATCACGTTCCCGTGGGTCCCGCACGTGAGGGTCAGGACCCCGGCGGCGTGGGCGGCTGCGGCCGCGGCCTTGGCAATGTCCGCCCGCGGACCGGAGGCGTCCCCGAGCTCGACCGCCATCATGGCGCCGCGGCCGCGGACGGATGCCACGCCGTCGTGCGCGAGGAGCGGCTCGAAGCGCCCGCGGACCGCCGCCTCGATGTCCCGGGCCCCGGCGAGCAGCGAGCCGTCCTCGAGGAGTTCGAAGACGGCGAGCGCCGCCTCGCACGCTACGGGGTTGCCGGCGTAGGTGCCGCCGAGGCCGCCTGCGTGGACGGCGTTCATGAGCTCGGCCCGGCCGGTCACCGCCGAGAGCGGCAGGCCCGCGCCGAGGGCCTTGGCGGAGAGGGTGATGTCCCCGGCCACGCCGTCGTGCTCGGACGCGAAGAGGTCGCCGGTGCGGCCCATGCCGGCCTGGATCTCGTCGATCACGAGGACGATCCCGTGCCGCGTCGCGATCTCCCGCAGGCCCGCGAGGAAGCCGGGCGCGTGCACCACGAAGCCGCCCTCGCCCTGGATCGGCTCGATCACCATGGCCGCGAAGGTCTCGGGGCCTGCCTCCGCCAGGACTGTCTCGACGCCGCCGAGCGCCTCGGCCACGAACTGCGCGGCCGCGGCCGGATCGGCCGGCGCGAGGTGCGCGGGCGCCGTCGGGCCGCGGAACACCGAGCCCGGGAGTGGGCCGAAGTTGAGCCGGTACGGGTTCTCCTTGGCCGTCATGGCCATGGTCAGCTGGGTGCGGCCGTGGTAGGCCTCGTCGAACACGAGGACGTTGGAGCGGCGGGTCGCGGAGCGGGCGATCTTGACGGCGTTCTCGACTGCCTCCGCGCCGGTCGAGAAGAGCGCGGTGCGCTTGTCGAAGTCGCCGGGCGTGTGCTCGTTGAGCCAGCGGCACACCTCCACGAAGGAGGAGTACTCGGTGACCATGAAGCACGTGTGGGTGAAGCGGCCCAGCTGGGCGGCGGCGCGCTCGGCCACACGCGGGTTCGCGGCGCCGACGCTGGTCACGGCGATGCCCGAGGCGAAGTCGATGATCCGGTTGCCGTCCACGTCCACGAGCAGCGGGCCCTCGGCGTGGTCGATGAACACCGGCAGGGTGACGCCGAAGCCCTCGGTGACGTGGCGACGGCGCTCGGCTTCGAGCTCCCGCGAGCGCGGCCCGGGCAGCGCGGTGGCCAGGCGGCGGGCGCGCTGCGGCACGGCGGCCGGATCGGCGGACGGGGCTACGGTGGTGGCGGTCATGGGTCCTCCCGGCGTGGGGCTGGTGTGGTTGCGACCACAGTAGAGAGCCGGGGGCTCAGAGTCTTTGGACGTTCTGGCCCATACTTGGTTCCCATGAGACTGATTGCACAACGAGGTGGGCAGGAATGGACACCCGGCCCGGGCCGCCGTGGGGCCCGGCGATGATCACGCTCGCCCAGCTCGCCGAGGCCGCCCGCGGAGACCTGGTCCCGTACTGGCCCGTCCCGCTGCCGCGGGTCGAGCTCACGGGCGTGCACGTGTCCGAGCTCGAGGACCCCACCGTGTTCCTCGACGGCGGGGAGCTGCTCCTCACGGTGGGCATGCAGCTGGCGGGCCGGCACGGCCCTGAGCGCGCGGAGGCTGCCCGGGCCTACGTGGCCAGGCTCGTGGCGGGCCGGGTTGCGGCGCTCGGGCTGGGCCTCGGCTCGGGGCACAGCATGGTCCCCGACGAGCTCCGCGAGGCGTGCGCCGAGGCGGGGCTGCCGCTGCTGACCGTCCCTCGTGAGTCGCCCTTCCTCGCGGTCTCCCGCGCCTACTGGGAGCTGGTGCGCCGCGGGGGAGAGGCCGAGCTGACTGCCCTGCTGGGCCTCCAGGTGGCCCTCACAAGGGCCGCGTCGGGGGACGACGCCGAGCCCTCCATCGTCCGCGAGCTCGCCCACGCCCTGGGCACCTGGGTGGCCTACCTCCCGGGAGGCGAGCGGCGGGCCTCGTGCGCGGGGCCCGCGGGGGAGGTGCCCGCGCCGGGCCTCCTCGACGAGCTGCGCCGGGAGGCGGCCGCGCTGCGGGCCGCCGGCCGGGGCGCCACGGCGACGGTCCAGATCTCGGCGGGCCCCGCGGCGCTGTACCCGGTGGAGTCCGGCGCCGGGCGCGCCTACCTTGCCGTGGGCCGCGGCGGCCAGCTCGCCCCGCCGGAACGCCACCTGTTCCTCACGGCGTCCACGCTGCTGGCCCACCGGGCTGCGGCGCTGCGCCGGGCGGAGGAGGAACGGGCCCGGGGCGACGGGATGCTCGTGGCGCTGGTCCTCGCCGGTCACGACGACGCGGCCCGCCTCCTCGCGGGGCAGATGGGCACGGCGCTGCCCGAGTCGGTGTACCTCGCGGTGCTCGCCACGCCGGGTCTTCCGGACGGGGCGGCCGCGGCGCTCGCGGTCGAGTCCGGAAGCCTGCTGCACCTCCTGCTCCCTGCCGATGCGCCGCGGCCGCGGCTGCCCTCGGGGGCCCACGGCGCCTGGGGCGGTCCGGTGCCGCTGCGGCGCGTCCGCGAGATCGCGGGCCAGGTGGCCGATGCCGCCCGGCAGGCACCCGTCGGGAAGGTGGTCCGGGTGGGCCACGGACTCGAGCTGCCAGCAGACGAGTGGGCCGCCGCGCTCGCCGCCGCGGGCGGGGAGCTGCTCCCGACCGTGCGCGCCTACCTGAAGAATCGCGGCCACTGGGAGGCGAGCGCGCGGGACCTCGGCGTGCATCGCAACTCGGTACGGCATCGGATGGCCCGCGCGGGCGAGCTGCTCGGCGTCGACTTCGACGATCCGGACGTCGCCGCGCACCTCTGGCTTGCCCTGCGGACGTAGGCTGCGCTGCCCGGCCGCGCCAACCGGTGTGTCGGCGGGGCGGCGCAACTAGGCTCGGGAGCCTACGACTGGACCACCCGCGCAGGAGGACACAGGCCATGGCACCCACCGGATCCGCACGCACGATCCTGTCCGGCCAGGATTCCCTCAGGGACTGGCAGGAGTCGCTCTACAAGGACTTCCACCGCAATCCTGAGCTGAGCCATCAGGAAGTCCGCACGGCCGGGGTCGTCGCGGACCAGCTGGGGGAGTTCGGCTTCGAGGTCCACCCCGGGATCGGCGGCACCGGCGTCGTCGGCCTCCTCTCCAACGGCGACGGCCCGACCGTCCTGCTCCGCGCGGACATGGACGCGCTCCCGGTCAGGGAGGCGACCGGGCTCGACTACGCGAGCACCGTCACCGCGGTCGACGACGCGGGCAGCCAGACTCCCGTGATGCACGCGTGCGGGCACGACGTCCACATCAGCACCCTCCTCGGGGCAGCGAGGCTGTTCGCCGAGCAGCGGGAGGCCTGGGCCGGGACGCTGATCGCCCTGTTCCAGCCCGCGGAGGAGCTCGGCGACGGGGCGAGGGGCATGGTCGACGCCGGGCTGGCGGGCCTGATCCCCACCCCGGACGTCGCCCTCGCCCAGCACGTGCTGGTCCATCCCGCCGGCACGGTGGGCCCGCACGCGGGCCCCTTCCTGTCGATGGCGGACAGCGTCCGCATCACCCTCTACGGGCGCGGGAGCCACGGCTCGATGCCGCACCTGTCCATCGACCCGGCCGTGCTCGCGTCCATGGTGGTCGTGCGCCTCCAGGGCGTCGTGGCCCGCGAGGTCCAGCCCGGAGAGTTCGCCGTGCTCACGGTCGGCAGGATCGCGGTCGGCGCGAAGAGCAACATCATCGACGACCACGCCGTCCTCGAGCTCAACATCCGCACCTACAGCAGGCCCATCCGGGACCAGCTCCTCGCTGCAATCGAGCGCATCGCCACGGCGGAGTCCGCGGCATCCGGCTCGCCCAAGGAGCCCGAGTTCGAGGTCTACAACAGCTACCCGCTCACCGACAACAGCGCCGAGGCGACCGCGCAGGTGGCCGGGGCCTTCGAGGACTACTTCCCCGCCGGCGCCATCCAGGACTTCGGCCGGCAGACGGCGAGCGAGGACTTCAGCGACGTCCCCACCGCGCTCGGAGTGCCCTACACCTACTGGGGCGTGGGCGGCACCGACCCCGAGGTGTACGCCGCGGCGGAGGCCGCCGGCACGGTCAGCGCGCTGCCCGCCAACCACTCGCCGATGTTCGCCCCGGTCCTCCAGCCGACCCTCACCACCGGCACGGCAGCGCTCGTGGTCGCGGCCTCCGCGTGGCTCGGCAGGGGCTGAGCGCCGCCGGGACAGACACTCTCGGGACGAACAGTCCAGCGATCCCCGCGCACGTGGTGCAGTCCGACCATCGCCGGGCCTGACCTGCATCCCGCGTCCTGACGGGGCACTGTGATCGGCACCACGCCGATCGCCTCCCCCGATGGAACGGAGATCCGCATGCAGGCACCTGGGAACCCCGCTGGGCCCACCCGACGAGCCGCCGAGGCCGGCGCGAGCAGGACGACGGAGTCCGCCCACCGCGCGAGCCTGAAACCGCGGCACCTGACCATGATCGCCCTCGGCGGCATCATCGGCGCGAGCCTCTTCGTGGGGTCCGGCTCGGTGATCCGCAGCGTGGGCCCGGCCGCCCTGCTGTCCTACGCGATCGGCGGCGCGCTCGTGGTCCTGGTGATGCGGATGCTGGGCGAGATGTCCACGAACAGGCCGGTGGTGGGCTCCTTCATGGAGTACGCCCGGGACGGGCTCGGCAACTGGGCAGGCTTCACGATCGGCTGGCTCTACTGGTACTTCTGGGTCGGGGTGGTGGCCTTCGAGGCCGTCGTCGTCGGCCGGATCTTCCACGAGTGGTTCCCGGCCGTGCCCGACTGGACGTTCGCGCTCGCCGGCATGCTCGTGTTCACGGTCACCAACCTCATGTCGCTGCGCTCCTTCGGGGAGACGGAGTTCTGGCTCGCATCGATCAAGGTGACCACCATCGTGGTGTTCCTCGGAGTGGGCGCACTCTACGTCTTCGGCGTCATCCCCGGCTCCACCGGCTCGGTCGCCCACCTGACGGACCATGGCTTCATGCCGCACGGCTGGACGGCGGTGTTCAACGGCGTCGCCGTCGTCATCTTCAGCTACTTCGGCACCGAGATCGTCACCATGGCCGCCGCCGAGTCCGACCAGCCCGCCCGCGCCGTGGCACGGTCGACCAACACCGTGGTGTGGCGCATCCTGCTCTTCTACGTCGGCTCGGTGGCAATCCTGCTCATGGTGGTCCCCTGGGACCAAATCCCCGCGAAGGCCAGCCCGTTCGCGTTCGCCTTCGGCCGGTTCGGGCTCCCCGGCGCCGAGCAGGTCATGAACGCCGTGGTGCTCACCGCCGCGCTGTCGGTGCTCAACTCCGGTCTCTACTCGGGCTCGCGCATGCTGTTCGCCCTCGCGCGGCACGGCTACGCCCCGCGCTGGGTCGAGGACCGGAACGGGGCGGGTGTGCCGTGGAAGGCCATCCTCCTCTCCACGGTGGTGGGCTACGGGGCGATCGCCGCGAACTACGCCGCGCCAAAGGACGTCTTCGACTTCATCATGAACTCCGCCGGCTGCGTGGCCCTCTTCGTCTACGCCTTCGTGGCGCTCACGCAGTGGCGCCTGCGCAACCGGATGAGCGCCCAGGAGCGCGCCGGCCTTGCCCTGAAGATGTGGCTGCACCCGTGGCTCAACGCGGTGGTCCTGGCAGCAGTCGGGCTCATCGTGGTCCTCATGGCCCTCGACCCGGACGCCGCTCCGCAGGTCTGGCTGAGCCTGGGCGCCCTCGCGCTGCTGCTGGTCGTGTACCCGTTCGTGCGGCGGCGCGCCTCCGGCCGGATGGCCGCGCAGGCCGCAGAGGGGAGCGGTTCCGTAGCCGCTGCGGAGGCCACAGCGGAGGCGGCGCCGGCGCACGACGGCGAGTGGTCGCCGTCGCCCGCCCGGCCCCTCTGAGGCGCGGACCCTTCTGAGGGCCGGCCCCTCTGAGGCGCAGGGGCCGGCCCCCAGCGTGGAAAGATGCTCCTGAGGCGAAGGGGGCCCATGGAATTTCTGCTGCTGGTGGTCGGCCTGCTGTTCGGGACGGTCCTCATCGTGGGGGTCGGGGAGCGGATCCGCCTGCCCTATCCGATCCTCATGCTCGTCTTCTCGGCGCTCGCCGCGTCGCTGCCGTTCGTCCCGAACGTCCACATCGACCCCGAGCTGATCCTGCCGCTCTTCCTGCCGCCGCTGCTGTTCGCCGCGGCCCAGCGCTCGAGCTGGTCCGTGTTCAGGCTGCGCTGGCGCTCCCTCGTGCTCCTGGCCGTGCTGCTGGTCGCCGCGACCGTGGCGGCGGTCGCGGCGGTCACCTGGTGGCTGGTCCCGGCGGTCGGGCTTCCGCTCGCCCTTGCCCTCGGGGCCATCGTCGCCCCGCCGGACCCCGTGGCCGTCGAGGCGATCGCCGGCAAGGTCAGCATGCAGCGCCGGCTGCTGACGGTGCTCCAGACCGAGGGCCTGTTCAACGACGCGATGGCCATCGTGATCTTCCAGGCCGCGGTGTCCGCGACGGTCAGCCATGGCCGGGTGGGCTGGAGCGTCGTCCCGCAGTTCCTCGTCGGAGCCGCCGGCGCAGCGCTGCTCGGTTTCGCGATGGCGTGGGTCGTCGGGGCGCTCACCCGCTTCGTCCCGGACCTCGTGGCCCGCAGCGCGGCGTCCCTCGTGGCGCCGTACGCCGTGTACCTGCTCGCCGAGGTGGTCCACTGCTCCGGTGTCGTCGCGGTGGTCGTGACGGCAGTCGAGCTCGGGCGGCGCGCGCGGCCCCAGGACTCGGGGGAGCGGCTCACCCGGTCGGCCTTCTGGGACGTCCTCGAGCTGCTGACCACCGGGGTGGCCTTCGGGCTCGTGGGCATCGAGATGCGCTCGGTCGTCGAGGCCGAGGGAGCCAACCTGCTGACGTTCGTCCCCGGGATCGCCGGAATCTGCGCGACCGCCGTCGCCGTGCGCTTCGTGTGGATGTACGCGATGTACTGGATCGGCGGGGCCGAGCGGCGGGAGAAGACGCCCGGCTCGCTCAGGGAGGTGGTGGTCCTGACCTGGTGCGGCATGCGCGGCCTGGCCACCCTCGCGCTCGCACTGGCCCTGCCGACCACGCTCGCGGACGGCTCCCCGACGCCGGGGCGCAACTTCGCCGTCGCGGCGGCGGCCTCGGTGCTCGTGGTCACGCTCGTGCTGCCCGGCCTGACCCTGCCGTGGCTCATGCGCATGCTGCACCTGCCCGACGACCGCGCCGCCGAGCAGCGCGCCCAGCGGGCCCTCGCACGCCGCGCCGAGCGGGTGGCGCTCGAGGCCCTGCGCACCTCGCCGGCGGCGCAGAAGCTCCCGGAGGGGCGCCGCCGGGCACTGGCCCGGCGCATGTCCTCGCTGCACACCATCCTCCAGGCGGACTACGCCGAGGATCCCGAGAAGATGCGCCGGATCCAGGCCGTGCTCGCCGCGATGGAGCGCGCCCAGCGCGATGCCCTGGCCGCGGCCCGGCGGGAGATGCTCGCCGCGCGCAACGAGCCGGGCAACGACCCCGAGCTGGTCGACCGCGTGCTGCGGCGCCTCGACCTGCGCACCGTCACGCTGGACCGCTGACCGCTGACCGCTGACCGCTGACCGCGCTCGCCGCGCACGACGCCGGCCGCCCGCCTCCCGAGCCCGGCCCACCTCACGTCGCAGTCCAGGCCAGGGCACAGCGCCCGCCGCCGTCGTGCCCAGCGGTTCGGCCCCGCCCTCCGCGGGTAGGCTCCAGCACGTGACCGAGACCACGAGGACCGTCCGCCTGCCCGACCACCTCCGCCCGGTGACCTCGCCGCGCGCCCGGCCCGCCGCCGTCGTGCGCGGTCCCCACTACAGGATCACCGTGCTGACCTCGCGCCTGCTGCGCCTCGAGTACTCTCCCGACGGGGACTTCGAGGACCGTGCCTCCCAGGCGGTCCTGCACCGCGACCTGGAGCCGCCGGAGTTCAGGGTCCTCGACTCGGAGGGCCGGCTCGAGATCCTCACCGAGCACCTCCACCTCGTCTACGACCGGGGCGAGTTCGCCCCGCATGGGCTCTCGGTGAAGGTCCTGGGCGGGGTGAGCAACTACCACAGCGTGTGGCACTACGGCGAGGAGGGCGAGCGGAACCTGGGCGGGACGGCGCGCACCCTCGACGGGGTGGACGGCGCGTGCGCGCTCGAGCCGGGACTGATGTCCCGCTACGGCTTCTCGGTCCTCGACGACAGCAGCACGCTCGTCTTCGGCGATGACGGCTGGCTCGCGCCCCGCGCCCGCCCGGGTTCCGACGGCAACGCCGGAGGGCGGGTGGACCTCTACTTCTTCGGCTACGGGCGCGACTACAGAGCCTGCCTGCGTGACTACTACCGGATCTCCGGCCCCACCCCGCTCGTGCCGCGCTTCGCCCTCGGGAACTGGTGGAGCCGGTACCACCGGTACTCCGAGGAGGAGTACCGGGGCGTCATCGAGCGGTTCGCGGAGGCAGAGGTCCCCCTCTCCGTCGCCGTCCTGGACATGGACTGGCACCTCACGGAGATCGATCCGGCGCACGGGTCCGGCTGGACGGGCTACACCTGGAACCGCGAGCTCTTCCCCGACCCGGAGGGCTTCGCCCGGTGGCTCCACGGGCGGGGCCTCGCGCTGACCCTCAACGTCCACCCCGCGGACGGGATCGCCGCCCATGAGGAGGCGTACGAGCGCGCCGCGCTTGCCCTCGGCCTCGACCCTGCGGCCGGGGAGGCGATCGCGTTCGACCCGGCAGACCCGGAGTTCCTCAGCGCCTACCTGCGCGAGGTCCACCACCCGCTCGAGGAGGCGGGGGTGGACTTCTGGTGGCTCGACTGGCAGTCAGGACCGTACTCGCGCCTGCGCGGCCTCGACCCGCTGTGGGTGCTCAACCATGTGCACTTCCTCGATTCGGCCCGCGGGGGGCGCCTGCCCCTCACCTTCTCCCGGTACGCCGGCCCCGGCAGCCACCGGTATCCGATCGGGTTCTCCGGAGACACGATCGTCACGTGGGAGTCCCTCGCGTTCCAGCCCTACTTCACGGCGACCGCCTCGAACGTCGGGTACGGCTGGTGGAGCCACGACATCGGCGGCCACATGGGCGGCTACAAGGACGACGACCTCGCGGCCCGGTGGGTCCAGCTCGGGGTCTTCTCGCCGATCACGCGCCTGCACAGCTCGTCGATGCCGTTCACGGGGAAGGAGCCCTGGCGGTTCCGGCCCGATGCGGAGGCGGCGATGGAGGAGTTCCTGCGGCTGCGGCACCGGCTCGTGCCCTACCTCCACACGATGAACCACCGGGCCGCCGGCGAGGGCCGGCCCCTCGTTGAGCCCCTGTACTACGAGCATCCCGAAGCCGCCGAGGCGTACGAGGTCCCGAACCAGTTCCTCTTCGGGTCCGAGCTCATGGTCGCCCCGATCGTCTCGCTCCGGGACCGGGCGCTCCACCGCGCGAGCGTCACGGCCTGGCTCCCGCCGGGCGACTGGTTCGACGTCTTCACCGGGACGCGCTACCGGGGCGGCCGCCGGGTGCAGATGTTCCGCACGCTCGAGTCGATCCCCGTCCTGGCCCGGGCCGGGGCGATCCTGCCGCTGGCCGCAGGCCCGCCCGCGAATGGGGTCGCCTGCCCCGAGCGGATCGCGGTGCGCGTCTTCGGGGGCGCCTCCGGCACGTTCGAGCTGGTCGAGGACGACGGCAGCGGCGCCGCCGGGCGGCGCGAGCACCAGGTGCGGACGCCCATCGTGTTCGACTGGGACGCCGGCAGCCTGCGGGTGGGGCCCGCGCACGGGAGCGCCGACGGCGTGCCGCGCACCCGGGCCTGGGAGATCGCGATCGAGGGGATCAGCCGACCCGGTGCCGTGCGCGTCACGGCGGGCGGCCGGGAGCTGGACGCCGTGGCCGAGTACGACGAGCAGGCCGCGACCCTGCGCGTGGCGGCCGAGGGGATCGACGCCTCCGAGGCCCTCACCGTCACGGCGGGCGACGGCTTCGGCCTCGCGCCCAACCGGACCGTCCCCGCCGTCGAGCGGCTCCTGACCGACGTGCACGCGGAGTTCGCCGTCAAGGGCGAGGTCTACGCGCTCGTCGCCTCGGGCGCCCCGCCCGCCGCGGTCGTGGCCGCGCTCGCGGGCCTGGGGCTCGACGAGGGGCTCATGGGCGCCCTTCTGGAGCTCATCCTCGCCGACGCGGGGTGAGGGGGCCGGGCGCACGACGCCGGCCGTGCGCCGGGCGCGTCCGGCTCACCGCACGTCGCGGTGCAGGTCCGGCCGCGTGGCCGCACCGTCGCCGCGCGGCGCGATCCACGGCCCGGTGCCCTCGGACGGATCGAGGACGCCGTCCTCGAGCCACGTGAACCCGCCGGCGAGGACGCGGCGCGCGAGGCGCCGGTCGGCGTCGTCCGTGTTGTCCCACAGCGCCGCGAAGAGCGCCTCGACCCGGTGCCGCGACTGCTCGCAGAAGACCTCGGCGAGGTCACGGGCGCTTTCCGCGCCATCCGCCCCCACGGACCGCAAGTGCTCGGACCACGCGCACGTGGCCGCCATGGCGAACAGCTCGGCGCCGATGTCCACGATCCGTCCGAGGAATGCCTGCCGGTGCTCGAGGGCGGCCTGCCAGCGGCCCATGCCCACGAACGTGTGCCGGGCCAGGCGGCGGGAGGCCCGCTCCACATAGCGCAGGTGCTTGGCGAGGGTGCCGAACTCACGGTAGGCGCGCGGGTCGTTGCCCTCGCCCGCCAGGAGCCGGGGGAGCCACTTCATGTAGAAGCCCGAGGCGTCCTTGGCGGCGCGGGCCTTCTCGGAGAGGGTCGCGTCGGCGCGGGCGAGGTCGCCGGCGGCGGCGAGGTGGGCATCCACCGCCTCGCGGGCGATCAGCAGGCGCATGATCTCGGTGGAGCCCTCGAAGATGCGGTTGATGCGCAGGTCGCGCAGCAGCTGCTCGGCCGGCACCGCCCGCTCTCCCCGGGCCCTCAGCGACTCGGCGGTCTCGTAGCCGCGGCCGCCACGGATCTGCACGAGCTCGTCGGCGACGGTGTACGCCATCTCCGAGGACCACAGCTTGGCCAGCGCCGCCTCGATCCGGACGTCCTTCATGCCCGCGTCGGCGAGCGCGGCGGAGACCTCGAAGACGGCCTCGAGCGCGAACGTGGTTGCGGCCATGAAGGCGATCTTCGTGGCGACGGCCTCGTGCTCGCCGATCGGGCGGCCCCACTGGACGCGGGCCGAGGACCAGCCGCGGGCGATCTTGAGGGACCACTTCGCGCCCCCGGCGCACATGGCCGGGATCGAGAGCCGGCCGGTGTTGAGGGTGGTGAGCGCGATCTTGAGGCCCTGCCCCTCCCGGCCCACGCGGTTCGCGGCGGGCACCCGGACGCCGTCGAACCGGGTCACGCCGTTCTCCAGGCCCTTGAGCCCCATGAAGGAGTTGCGGTTCTCCACGGTGATCCCGGGGGTGTCCATCTCCACGACGAACGCCGTGATCCCGCCCTTGCCGGCGGCGACGGCTTCCCCTCCCGCCGTGCTGGCGGATCCGTGGGGGAGGACCGTGGCCATGATGACCACGAGCTCGGCGATCACGCCGTTGGTGGTCCACAGCTTGGACCCGTCCAGGACGTAGCTGAGGCCGTCCTCGGAGAGCCGTGCCGTGGTGGTGAGCCGGGCCGGGTCTGAGCCGACGTCCGGTTCCGTGAGGAGAAAGGCGGTCACGGCACCCGCCGCGCAGCGCGGGAGGAACTGCCGCTTCTGCTCCGCCGAGCCGAACATCTTCACCGGCTCGGGCACGCCGATGGACTGGTGCGCGGACAGGAGCGCGCCGAGCGAGGGGTGGAGGGAACCGATGAGCATGAGCGCCCGCCCGTAGTAGGCGAGGGAGAGGCCGAGGCCGCCGTACTCGGTGGGGATCTTCATCCCGAAGGCGCCGATGTCCGCGAGGGAGCGGAGGTACTCGTCCGGGACGCGGTCCTCGGCCTCGATGCGGCCGCCGTCCATCCCCGCCAGCACCCCGCGGAGCCGGGCGAGGAACGCTTCCCCGCGCTCGGAGTCCTCGGACGAGGACTCGGGGACAGGGTGCATGAGGTCCCACTGGAAGTCGCCCAGGTAGAGGGCCTTGGCGAAGCTCGGCCGCTCCCATGCCGTCTGCCGGCTGGCCTCGGCGACGGCGCGGGACTCCTCCCAGCCCGGGGCCTTCCCCTCGGCCGCGCTGGCCGCCGAGATGCGGGCCGCTTCAGCACTGGCCGCCTCGGTACCGGCTGCTTCGGTGCTGGCTGCTTCGGCGCTGGCAGGGTCGATGTCCGTGCTCATGGCGGTTCCCTAGCGTCCAGGGGCCGCCGTGGGCCGGTGACCCTTCAGCTGTTGACCCATGGTACGCCGCGGAGCTACTCGCGGGTAAGGGGGCCGAAGGTCCCAGGGTGCGCGGCTCGGGGGCGCGAGGATGTGCAGGAATCCGGCAGCTGCGGCGGGAAACTGGGACCGGGCTCTCGGCGGCTCCTGCACATCCGTGCATATGACGTGGATCACCCTTGCGGCCCGAGCGGGACCTACTGGAGGGTAACTTGCAGTCCGCGGGCAACGGAGCCCGCGGCCCGAGACACTGGAGGTCGCCGATGCGCCGAATCCACCTCACCGCCCTGCTCTCCGCCGCCCTGCTGGCCCTCGGCCTCGTCGCGGCGCCCGCCGCCCAGGCAGACTCGGTCTCACCCGACCCGCCGGGCGCGAACGACTTCACGTGCAAGCCCTCCGCCGTGCACCCCTACCCGGTGGTCCTCGTCCCCGGCACGTTCGAGACGATGTACAAGAACTGGGCCCTGCTCTCGCCGGTCCTCAAGGACCAGGGCTACTGCGTGTTCTCCCTCAACTACGGCGTGGTCAACGGCGTGCCCGCGAGCGGCCCCGTCACGGACTCCGCAGCCGAGCTCGGGCAGTTCGTGCAGTCCGTGCTCGGCGCGACCGGGGCCAAGCAGGTCGACCTCGTGGGGCACAGCCAGGGCGGCATGATGCCGCGCTACTACATGGGCTTCCTCGGCGGGGCCAAGTACGTGCACCAGCTGATCGGCATCGCCCCGTCAAACCACGGGACGCAGGGACTCATCGCCCCGTCGCCGGCCGGCATGGTCCTCGACACGACCGCCACGAGCACGGCGTGCCAGGCGTGTGCCGACCAGTACGCCGGCTCGGCCTTCATGGCCCAGCTCAACTCCATCGGCGACACCGTGGCGGGGCCGGCGTACACCGTCATCTCCACGCGCTACGACGAGGTGGTCACCCCGTACACGTCCCAGGCGCTGGCAGGCTCGTCCAAGCAGGTCACCAACCTCGTGCTCCAGGACTACTGCCCGCTCGACACCATCGAGCACGACCAGTCGCCCAACGACCCGAACGTCTGGGCCCTCGTCTCCAATGCCCTCCTGCAGGCCGGTCCCGCGGACCCCTCCTACCGTCCGGTCTGCGCCTGAACCCCTTCTCCCTCGATGCACGACGCCGGCCCCGCGCCCTCGGCTCCTTGCGAGCGAAAGGCGCGGGGCCGGCGTCGTCCGCGCCGCCTTCCGCGGGCCCGCGCAGGCTGGTTGACTGGCGGTATGACTGAATCCCCCTCCGCAGAGTCCCGCGTGGTGAGCGCCGAGCGCGTCATCGAGGCGCCGGACACCGCCATCTTCGACCTCATCGCCGACCCGGCCGCCCAGCCGCGGTGGGACGGCAACGACAACCTCGGCGAGGCCGGCGCCGGACAGCGCGTCACGGGCGTGGGCGACGTCTTCCGGATGACCCTGACCAAGGGAGCGGTCCGCGAGAACCACGTCGTCGAGTTCGAGGAGGGCCGCCGCATCGCGTGGATGCCGGCCGAGGAGGGCAAGGCGCCGATCGGCCAGCTGTGGCGCTGGGAGCTCGAGTCGCAGGGGGAGGGTCGCACGCTCGTGCGGCACACCTACGACTGGACCCGGCTCGAGGACCCGCAGCGCCTTCCTCGGGCCCGCGCCACCACGCCGGAGAAGCTCCGGGCCTCCGTGGACCGGCTGGCCGCGCTCGCCGAGGGCCGCTAGGGGCCACCGCGCGGGAGCGGCGCAGGGGACCACACCCGGTGCGGTCCCCTGCGCGAGCTGCGGGCGCGGCTCAGACGGCCGGGAGGAACTTCAGCGCCGAGTTCCACTGGTACTCGGGGAGCGAGTCGTTGGCCGAGAGCAGGATGTTCAAGAAGCCGGTCTGCTCGAGCTGCTGGGCGCGGCGCAGCGGCCCGACTACCACGGCGTTGAGGCTCGCGGCGGAGACGAAGTCCGCGACGGACCGCACGGCGGCCTCGTCGTCGCCCGCGATCAGCACGTCGAGCTCCTGGCCCGACACCGCGCCGGAGACGAGCGTTCCGCCGAAGGTCGTGTTGAACGCCTTGACGACCTTGGCCGGGGTCAGCTTCTGGATCTCCTCGGCCGCGGAGGTGCCCGCCGCGACGGCGAGGCCGTCGAAGGTGGAGAAGTCGACCGGGTTGGTGATGTCCACGTAGACCTTGCCGGCGAGGGCGTCGCCGTACTGGGAGGCGATGGCCTTCGAGGCGTCGAAGTACACGGCGGGGACCACCATGGCGCCCGTGATGTCGTCGCCGAGCACGCCCGCGGTGACCGTCCCGCCGAGCTCCGCGGCGAGCGCCTCTGCCTTCGCGCGGTCCTCGTGGGCGAGGAGCTGGACGGTCCTGCCCGCGGCGACCGCGCGGGAGGCGATGCCGCGCGCCATGCTGCCGGTTCCGATGATGGTGATGTCGCTCATGATGGTCTTCCTTCTGTGTGGGTCAGGCTGTGTGCTCCAGGGCCTTACTTGAAGCTACAACTAAAGTCGTGCCAAATCCATTCCCGCCCCTTCGCACTGGTTGACGCGTAGGAAATTTCCTACATAAACTGTCCGCATGCCCCGTCAGCGCCGGGAGACCCCCACCGACCACGTGTTCGCGGCCCTCGCCCACCCGGTCCGGAGGGACCTCCTCGCGGCGCTCCTCGAGGGCGCGCAGACGGCGCAGGCGCTCGCCGACCGCTACGAGATGGCCCGGCCCAGCGTCGCCGAGCACCTCAAGGTGCTGCGCGGCGTCGGCCTCGTCGCCGAGCGCCAGGCGGGACGGAACCGCTACTACTCGCTCACGCCGGAGCCCCTCGCGCTGCTGCGGGCCTGGCTCGAGCCGTACGAGGACTTCTGGCGAGGCCGCGTCCCGCGGCTCGCCGCACTGCTGGAGAAAGAGGAACCATGACCGACACCACCGAGGACCGGACCGCCGTCCGCGTCGAGGACTTCCTGCCGCAGCCGCCGGCCGCGGTGTGGCACGCGCTCACCACGCCCGAGCTGCTCGCCCAGTGGCTCATGCCCAACGACTTCGCCCCCGTGGTGGGCCACCGCTTCCACTTCCGCACCGAGCCGATCCCGGCCGCGCGCTTCTCCGGGGTCATCGCGTGCGAGGTCCTCGAGCTCCGCGAGCCGGACCTGCTCGTCATCTCCTGGGCGGACGAGGGGGAGGGGAACGACATGGACACGACCGTCGCCTTCCGCCTCGAGGCGCACGACGGCGGCACGCGCCTCACGATCCTCCAGGCGGGCTACCGCCCGGACCACCCGGGAGACCAGATGGCGCGTACGATCATGGGCGGCGGCTGGGGCGGCCGGATCCTCGCCAGGCTCAAGGAGACGGTGGGCGGGGCGCGCTGATTTGCGGCACCCGGGCGCGCCGCCTAGTATTTAACGCTGTCGTATGCAGTGGTTTCCACTATCGGCACTGAAGTCACCGTCAAACCGCGGCGAGGGAACTTCGGCTGGCTCTCACCCCGCCTGGTTCACCCTCCGGAAAGCTGCAGGCGAACGGTGCATCGAGGTGGCGGGACGCTCATGCGGAACGCCATTTTTACTGCAACTGTTTGACTACACCTTGGAGGAGCGAACATGGCAGCGCATTGCCAGGTGACCGGGGCATCGCCCTCGTTCGGTCACAGCATTTCCCACTCGCACCGCCGCACCAAGCGTCGGTTCGACCCCAACATCCAGAAGAAGCGCTACTGGGTCCCGTCCCTGCGCCGCAACGTCACCCTGACGGTGTCGGCCCGTGGTATCAAGACCATCGACGTCCGCGGCATTGACGCGGTTGTCTCCGAGCTGCTTGCGAAGGGTGTGAAGCTCTGATGGCCAAGAAGGACAAGGACGCTCGTCCCATCATCAAGCTCAAGTCCACGGCGGGCACCGGGTACACCTACGTGACCCGCAAGAACCGCCGGAACGACCCCGATCGCCTGGTCATGAAGAAGTACGACCCGGTTGTCCGCAAGCACGTTGACTTCCGAGAGGAGCGCTAAACATGGCCAAGAAGTCCAAGATTGCCCGCAACGAGCAGCGCAAGGCCATCGTTGAGCACTACGCCGCGAAGCGCGCCGAGCTGAAGAAGACCCTCGTCGACGAGAACGCCACCGACGAGGCCCGCGAGGCCGCTCGCCTCGGTCTGCAGAAGCTCCCGCGCAACGCCTCGCCGGTGCGCCTGCGCAACCGCGACCAGATCGACGGCCGCCCCCGCGGCACGTTCCAGAAGTTCGGCATCTCGCGCGTCCGCTTCCGCGAGATGGCCCACAAGGGCGAGCTTCCGGGCGTTACCAAGTCGTCCTGGTAGGCACTGCGCCGTTTCCGGCGAAGTACCAGACCCGTCCGAAGGGCGGCACCCCGCGTGGGTGCCGCCCTTCGGCGTTCCCGGGGTCGGTCACGGAGGCTGGGGCGCCGTTGGATGCCGCCTTGGGGGAGGGGAGTGGGCCGCCGGCCCCGGGGGTGCCTGCGGGAGGCTGGTGCGACACGCCCGGGATGCAGCCGATTTGCCCGGCACCTGCCCCACCGGTAATGTTTTCGAAGTCGTCGGGGGTTGCCGCGGAAACGCGGAGGACACAGACGGCCAAACCCCACCAGACGAACCGGAAACGGAAGCGATGAGTCGCGGCCGGAAACGCGGTTCGGGTGGCTTTCCACGAAGAGAATCCGAAATACACGGATTTGCGCCGGGAAAGACGCTCTGGTAGGTTTGAGAAGTTGCTCCGGGAGGGCCTGACTGGTTCTGGTTGTTACCGGGTGCGGCGTGTTGTTTGAGAACTCAATAGTGTGCCAAGTTTGTTGATGCCATTTTTTATGGTTGTCAAATGTGCCTGTTGCTGTGCACCCCCGTGCACGGCAGTGGGTGTTTGATGCCGGATCATTTTCTGCTGGCCGGGTGTGCCTCATTTTCCTGGGGTTCCTGGTTGGCGTGTTCTTTGACGGAGAGTTTGATCCTGGCTCAGGATGAACGCTGGCGGCGTGCTTAACACATGCAAGTCGGACGATGAAGCCCTTCGGGGTGGATTAGTGGCGAACGGGTGAGTAACACGTGAGCAACCTGCCCTTGACTCTGGGATAAGCCTGGGAAACTGGGTCTAATACCGGATAGGACCCCTTGCCGCATGGTGGGGGGTGGAAAGCCTTGTGCGGTCTTGGATGGGCTCGCGGCCTATCAGCTTGTTGGTGGGGTGATGGCCTACCAAGGCGACGACGGGTAGCCGGCCTGAGAGGGTGACCGGCCACACTGGGACTGAGACACGGCCCAGACTCCTACGGGAGGCAGCAGTGGGGAATATTGCACAATGGGCGGAAGCCTGATGCAGCGACGCCGCGTGGGGGATGACGGCCTTCGGGTTGTAAACCCCTTTCGGCAGGGAACAAGCCCCTTGGGGTGAGGGTACCTGCGGAAGAAGCGCCGGCTAACTACGTGCCAGCAGCCGCGGTAATACGTAGGGCGCGAGCGTTATCCGGAATTATTGGGCGTAAAGAGCTCGTAGGCGGTTTGTCGCGTCTGCTGTGAAAGCCCGGGGCTCAACCCCGGGTCTGCAGTGGGTACGGGCAGGCTGGAGTGCAGTAGGGGAGACTGGAATTCCTGGTGTAGCGGTGAAATGCGCAGATATCAGGAGGAACACCGATGGCGAAGGCAGGTCTCTGGGCTGTAACTGACGCTGAGGAGCGAAAGCATGGGGAGCGAACAGGATTAGATACCCTGGTAGTCCATGCCGTAAACGTTGGGCACTAGGTGTGGGGGCCATTCCACGGTTTCCGCGCCGCAGCTAACGCATTAAGTGCCCCGCCTGGGGAGTACGGCCGCAAGGCTAAAACTCAAAGGAATTGACGGGGGCCCGCACAAGCGGCG
Source organism: Sinomonas atrocyanea (assembly GCF_001577305.1). NCBI lineage: Bacteria > Bacillati > Actinomycetota > Actinomycetes > Micrococcales > Micrococcaceae > Sinomonas > Sinomonas atrocyanea. Next base: position 3,829,975 of record NZ_CP014518.1, on the reverse strand, counting down.
GAGCATGCGGATTAATTCGATGCAACGCGAAGAACCTTACCAAGGCTTGACATGTGCCGGACCGTCCCAGAGATGGGGCTTCCCTTCGGGGCCGGTTCACAGGTGGTGCATGGTTGTCGTCAGCTCGTGTCGTGAGATGTTGGGTTAAGTCCCGCAACGAGCGCAACCCTCGTTCCATGTTGCCAGCACTTCGGGTGGGGACTCATGGGAGACTGCCGGGGTCAACTCGGAGGAAGGTGGGGACGACGTCAAATCATCATGCCCCTTATGTCTTGGGCTTCACGCATGCTACAATGGCCGGTACAAAGGGTTGCGATACTGTGAGGTGGAGCCAATCCCAGAAAGCCGGTCTCAGTTCGGATTGGGGTCTGCAACTCGACCCCATGAAGTCGGAGTCGCTAGTAATCGCAGATCAGCAACGCTGCGGTGAATACGTTCCCGGGCCTTGTACACACCGCCCGTCAAGTCACGAAAGTCGGTAACACCCGAAGCCGGTGGCCCAACCCCTTGTGGGAGGGAGCCGTCGAAGGTGGGACTGGCGATTGGGACTAAGTCGTAACAAGGTAGCCGTACCGGAAGGTGCGGCTGGATCACCTCCTTTCTAAGGAGCAGCGCCCCTGCCGGGGGCGGCCCGCATGGGCCGTGCCGGTGCGGGGGGAGCAGCGGCCCGCTGCGGGAGCGTTCGTCTCCCGGCGGGTGCTCATGGGTGGAACATCGACGGATTCGTGGCCCGTGCCCCTGGTACGGCCTGTGGCCCCAGTACGCCCCCGCACTCCGGTGTGGGCGGTTGGAAGAGGTTCCGGGCCGGTTCGTCCGGGGGGTGGGGTCCTTGGCACACTGTTGGGTCCTGGGGCAACACGCCCTGCGCCCCCGTTTTGCTCCTGTGCCCCCTGTGTGGGGGTGCGGGGTGTGTGGGGGTGCTGGTTCCCGCCTTCCCGTGCCGTGCGGCCCTGCCGCATGGGTGCAGGTTGTGGGGGTTGTTGTTTGAGAACTGTATAGTGGACGCGAGCATCTAGCAATTTCTTCCTGCCGCGCTGTGCCCTGCCCTGTGGGGTGGTGGTGTGGTCGTGGCGGGTCGAGTTTTCTTGTAGGTGTGTGCATGCATGTTTTGCGTGTGTGTGCGCCCTTTGTGGTTTCTTCTGTGTTGAAGTTTCCAAGGGCGCACGGTGGATGCCTTGGCATCGGGAGCCGATGAAGGACGTGGGAATCTGCGATAAGCCTGGGGGAGTCGATAACCGGACTGTGAGCCCAGGGTCTCCGAATGGGGGAACCCCGCCGCACTTGATGCGGTGACCCGCCGTTGAACGCATAGACGGTGTGGAGGGAACGCGGGGAAGTGAAACATCTCAGTACCCGCAGGAAGAGAAAACAACAGTGATTCCGTCAGTAGTGGCGAGCGAACGCGGATGTGGCCAAACCGTGCGCGTGTGATACCCGGCAGGGGTTGCGCGCAGGGGGTTGTGGGGCCTGGCTTCGATCATCTGCCGGTGGTCGGGGGCGAGTGCAGCAGTGTAGGCGAACGGTCTTGAAGGGCCGGCCGTAGAGGGTGTGAGTCCCGTAGCCGTAACGCTGGTCTGCCGTCCTTGCCGGTGTCCCCAAGTAGCACGGGGCCCGAGAAATCCCGTGCGAATCTGTCAGGACCACCTGATAAGCCTGAATACTACCCGATGACCGATAGCGGACAAGTACCGTGAGGGAAAGGTGAAAAGTACCCCGGGAGGGGAGTGAAACAGTACCTGAAACCGTGCGCCTACAAACCGTCAGAGCCGGCCCCGTTGGGGGTGCGGTGATGGCGTGCCTTTTGAAGAATGAGCCTGCGAGTCAGTGCCACGTCGCGAGGTTAACCCGTGTGGGGGAGCCGTAGCGAAAGCGAGTCTGAACAGGGCGTTCAGTGGCGTGGTCTGGACCCGAAGCGGAGTGATCTACCCATGGCCAGGTTGAAGCGACGGTAAGACGTCGTGGAGGACCGAACCCACTTCAGTTGAAAATGGAGGGGATGAGCTGTGGGTAGGGGTGAAAGGCCAATCAAACTCCGTGATAGCTGGTTCTCCCCGAAATGCATTTAGGTGCAGCGTTGCGTGTTTCTTGCCGGAGGTAGAGCTACTGGATGGCCGATGGGCCCCACAAGGTTACTGACGTCAGCCAAACTCCGAATGCCGGCAAGTGAGAGCGCAGCAGTGAGACTGCGGGGGATAAGCTTCGTAGTCGAGAGGGAAACAGCCCGGACCACCGGCTAAGGCCCCCAAGCGTGTGCTAAGTGGGAAAGGATGTGGAGTTGCCCAGACAACCAGGAGGTTGGCTTAGAAGCAGCCACCCTTGAAAGAGTGCGTAATAGCTCACTGGTCAAGTGATTCCGCGCCGACAATGTAGCGGGGCTCAAGCACACCGCCGAAGCCGTGGCAGTCCCACGTGCACCCTAGCCTTCGTGGTTCAGGGGTGGGGCTGGGTAGGGGAGCGTCGTGCGGGCAGTGAAGCCCCCGGGTGACCGAGGGGTGGAGGCCGCACGAGTGAGAATGCAGGCATGAGTAGCGAAAGACGGGTGGGAAACCCGTCCGCCGGATGATCAAGGGTTCCAGGGTCAAGCTCATCTGCCCTGGGTAAGTCGGGACCTAAGGCGAGGCCGACAGGCGTAGTCGATGGACAACGGGTCGATATTCCCGTACCGGCGAAGGACCGCCCATGCCGGACAGCCGATGCTGACCGCCCGGACCCCACACCCCATGCCTTCGGGCATGGACCGTGGGGCGAGCGCGGGGACCAGAGCTGCGAGGCAAGCGTATTAACAGGTGTGACGCAGGAAGGCAGCCCGGCCAGGCGATGGTTGACCTGGTCCAAGGATGTAGGGCGCGCGGTCGGCAAATCCGCCGCGCACAGGGCCTGAGATCCGACGGGACCCCCTCACGGGGGGATCGGGTGATCCTATGCTGCCGAGAAAAGCATCGACGCGAGGTCCCAGCCGCCCGTACCCCAAACCGACACAGGTGATCAGGTAGAGAATACCAAGGCGATCGAGAGAATCACGGTCAAGGAACTCGGCAAAATGCCCCCGTAACTTCGGGAGAAGGGGGACCCTGACCTTGAACAGGCCGCGCGCCTGGGAGGGGATATGGGTCGCAGAGACCAGGGGGAAGCGACTGTTTACTAAAAACACAGGTCCGTGCGAAGTCGCAAGACGATGTATACGGACTGACTCCTGCCCGGTGCTGGAAGGTTAAGAGGACCCGTCAGCCAGCAATGGCGAAGCGGAGAATTCAAGCCCCAGTAAACGGCGGTGGTAACTATAACCATCCTAAGGTAGCGAAATTCCTTGTCGGGTAAGTTCCGACCTGCACGAATGGAGTAACGACTTCCCCGCTGTCTCGACCGTGAACTCGGCGAAATTGCACTACGAGTAAAGATGCTCGTTACGCGCAGCAGGACGGAAAGACCCCGAGACCTTCACTACAGTTTGGTATTGGTGTTCGGAGCGGCTTGTGTAGGATAGGTGGGAGACTGTGAAGCGGGCACGCCAGTGCCGGTGGAGTCATCGTTGAAATACCACTCTGGTCGCTTTGGACACCTGAACCTCGGCCCGTGATCCGGGTCAGGGACAGTGCCTGACGGGTAGTTTAACTGGGGCGGTTGCCTCCCAAAGAGTAACGGAGGCGCCCAAAGGTCCCCTCAGCCTGGTCGGCAACCAGGTGGCGAGTGCAAGTGCACAAGGGGGCTTGACTGTGAGAGAGACATCTCGAGCAGGGACGAAAGTCGGGACTAGTGATCCGGCGGCACCTCGTGGAAGGGCCGTCGCTCAACGGATAAAAGGTACCTCGGGGATAACAGGCTGATCTTGCCCAAGAGTCCATATCGACGGCATGGTTTGGCACCTCGATGTCGGCTCGTCGCATCCTGGGGCTGGAGTAGGTCCCAAGGGTTGGGCTGTTCGCCCATTAAAGCGGTACGCGAGCTGGGTTTAGAACGTCGTGAGACAGTTCGGTCCCTATCCGCTGCGCGCGCAGGAGATCTGAGAAGGGCTGTCCTCAGTACGAGAGGACCGGGACGGACGAACCTCTGGTGTGCCAGTTGTACCGCCAGGTGCACGGCTGGTTGGCTACGTTCGGATGGGATAACCGCTGAAAGCATCTAAGCGGGAAGCCCGCTTCAAGATGAGATCTCCACGCCCGTCAAGGGCGAGAGGCCCCCAGCAGACCACTGGGTTGATAGGCCGGACGTGGAAACGAGGACTGAAGACTCGTGAAGCCGACCGGTACTAATAGGCCGACAACCTCAACACACCACACCCCCCACCACCGCAAGGAAAAAAAGGGGGTGTGCGAACCACAGAATGCTCCGCGTCCACCATACGGTCCCCAGACAACAAACCCCGGGGAACCCCGCCACAACCGAATACACATCACGGAAACCCGTGACCACAGACCACCCACCCACCCCCACCGGGGCCGGGAAGGGTAGAAGGGTTACGGCGGCCATAGCGTGGGGGAAACGCCCGGACCCATCCCGAACCCGGAAGCTAAGACCCACAGCGCCGATGGTACTGCACCCGCGAGGGTGTGGGAGAGTAGGACACCGCCGGACAACACCACACGGTCGAGCCCCCCAACCACCCGGTTGGGGGGCTCCCGCACTTAACACGCACAAACGGACATGAGCGCCCTTCGGCCCTACGCGCGTCTTCCAGCGGGCCGGATACTGGCGGCATGCGCACGGACGTGCCGGTCGTCCTCGACGGCCTGACCAAGCGGTTCCATCGGACCACGGCCCTCGATGCCGTGAGCCTCGAGATCGAGCCCGGGGAGGTCTTCGGGTACCTGGGGCCGAACGGCGCCGGGAAGACCACCACGATGAGGATGCTGGTGGGGATGCTGCGCCCCTCCGCCGGCTCCGCGCGGGTGTACGGACTCGACACCTGGCGGCAGGCGGTCGCCGTCCACCGCGCGGTCGGATACGTGCCCGGGGAGCCGGCGCTCTATCCGCGGCTCACGGGGCTCGAGCACATCGACTACCTCAGCCACCTCCGGGGCCGCGCCGACCGTCCCATGGCCCGTGCCGTCGCCGAGCGGCTCGGGCTGGACCTGACGCGGCGCAGCCGCACGCTCTCGCGCGGCAACCGCCAGAAGCTGGCCATCGTGCTCGCCCTCATGTCCGCTCCCCGCCTCCTCATCCTCGACGAGCCGACGAGCGGGCTCGACCCGCTGGTCCAGCGCGAGTTCCACGCCCTGCTGCGCGAGCACACCCAAGGAGGCGGCGCCGTCCTCCTCTCCTCCCACATCCTGGGCGACGTCCAGCGCGTCGCCGACCGGATCGGCGTCGTGCGGGAAGGCCGGCTGGTCGCGGTCGAGCGCCTCGCCGACCTCAGCGGGAAGTCGCTCCACCACGTGCGGGCCTCGTTCGCGGACGGGGTGCGGGCCGAGGACTTCGGGGGCATCCCGGGCGTGCGGGACCTGGAGCTGCGGGGCTCGATTTTGACGTGCAGCGCCCCGCAGTCGGCCCTCGACGTCCTGCTCAAGCGCGTCAGCGGCCATGCTGTGCTCGACTTCGAATGCGCCGAGGCGGAGCTCGACGAGATGTTCCTGGCCTACTACTCAGGAGACGGCCATGCTGACCAGCGTGCTGCTCAAGACGCTGCGTGACCAGTCGAGGGCCCTCCTCGGGTGGGCGGCAGCCCTTATCGTCATCGTCGCGATGTACGTGGCCATCTGGCCCAGCATCCGGGACCAGCCGTCCATGAACGCCTTCCTGGACCAGATGCCGGACGCCCTCCGCAACCTCTTCGCCATGTCGGGCGCCGACATGTCCACCCCGGTCGGCTACATCAAGATCGAGCTCCTGTCCTTCATGGGGCCGATCGCCGTCCTCCTCTATGCCATCGGCACGGGAGTCGGCGCGATCGCGGGGGAGGAGGAGCGCCACACGCTCGAGTTCCTGCTCGCCGCGCCGGTCGGCCGGCCGCGGATCGTGCTCGAGAAGGCGGCGGCCATGGCCGTCGGGACCGCGTTCCTCGTGGTGGTGATGGGCGCCGCCCTGCTGTGGGAGGGCACCTGGACGGGCATGGACCTGCCCGCAGACCGCGTCTTCGCCGCGATGGCCCACTTGGGGCTGCTCGGCCTCGTGTTCGGCTCCTTCGGGCTCGCGCTGTCCGCCGCCACGGGGCGGCCCGGCCTCAGCAGGGGCCTCCCCGTCGCCGTGGCCGTCCTCGCCTACGCGGTCAGCGGCCTCGGTGGGGTGGTCGACTGGCTGAAGCCCCTCCAGAAGTACTCGCCGTTCTACCAGTACTCGGGACATGACCCGCTCGTGAACGGCCTCGACTGGCCGAGCGTGGGCATCGCGGCCGCGACCGCGGCGGTGCTCGTCGCGGCCGCCGTGGTCGGGTTCCGGCGCCGGGACACCGCGGTCTAGGCGAACCAGTCGACGACGCGGGCCAGCATGCGCCGCCCCTCCTCCTCGAACGCGGCGTCACCCACCTCGCGGGACCACACGATGGTCCCAAGGGCCTGCAGGATATTGTCCAGCCGCCACGAGTCCGACTCCTCGGCCGGCTCGCGGCCGTAGCCGGCGTAGAACGCCGCCCGCAGCCCGCCGCCGTCGTGCCCGGCACCGTCCTGCTCGCCGCCGTCTCCGGTCGAGCCGGAGCCTGCATCCTGGGAGGGCTGGAACCACTGGTGCTCGAGGCGGACGAGGTCGGTGACCCAGGGCCGGTAGCCCGAGCGGCCCCAGTCGATCACGTGCACGAGGCCGCCGGCGGCCGGGTCGCCGTCCACGACCCAGTTCCGCGGCGTGTAGTCCCCGTGGGTCGCGGACAGCCAGCGGGGCGCGCTGCGGTGTGCGGCCGCGAGGCGCTCAGCGGCGCGCAGGTGCCCGGGCGGCGCGAGGCCGGCCGCGCGGGCGAGGAAGTCGTCGACCTTGTTCAGGACGGCGGCGTCGTAGCCCGTGGTCTGCTCCCGGGGCACGTGCACGCGGGCCAGGAGCTCGCCGGCCTGCCGGAACACCTCGGGCGAGCGCTCGTGCGGGCTTCCCGCGACGAGGTTCCCCGGGAGCCACGAGGCCGCGACGACCCCCGCCCGCGTGTCCGCGTGGAGCAGGCGTGCGGCGCGGGGCGGCGTCAGGGCCAGGAGCGGGCCGGTCATCTGCCGGTGCGCGCGGGCCTCCCGGATGAGGTGGTGCTTCGTCTCGGAGGCCTTGACGACCACCGGGCCGCCCGCCGTCCTCAGGCGCAGCACCGCGATGCCTTGGAGCCCCCACGAGAGGTCCTCCTCGAGGACCCAGCCGGGGAACCACGCGTCGACGACCGCCCGCTGGGGCGGAGTCAGGGGCGTCGCATCGGGCACGCCTCCACGCTACCGGCCGGCGAAATGATGAGTACAGGACGGTGCAGGCGCTCCGCACTGTGCTCTCCCCAGCATTTCCGGGGGAGGCGGGCCGCCGGGGCAGCAAGTGGGATGATCGCTCCCACATTGTGCCCGGTGGGGCCCGCTCGGGGCCCAAAATGGGCCAGAATCCCCGGAAACACGCGGGAATCTGCTGGCCCTGCCCGTCTTAGCTGGTAAGTTGCCGTAACAGCAGCCCCCGGCGAACAGGCTGAGGGCTGACGTGGATAACCCAAACGTCCAGGAGGACACATGGCTAAGAACCGTAGCGAGCTGGTTGCAGAGGTCGCCGGCAAGACCAGCCTCAGCCAGGCTGCAGTCAACGGTGTGCTCGACGCACTGTTCGAGGTCTTCGAGACCTCCGTTTCCAAGGGTGAGAAGGTCAGCATCCCCGGCTGGCTCGCCGTCGAGCGCACCGAGCGTGCCGCCCGCACCGGCCGCAACCCGCAGACCGGCGCCGCGATCGAGATCCCGGCTGGCCACAGCGTCAAGCTGACCGCCGGCTCCAAGCTGAAGGCCGCTGCCTCCGGCAAGTAGGCGCTTCGCCCCAAGACCACCCCGGGAGGGGGCAGCGGCATCCCGCCGCTGCCCCCTCCCGGCGTCTGCCCCTCCCGGCATGCGCCCAGCGCGGTGGGGGACAATAGTGGGGTGCCACGTTCTGCCCTCCCTGCCCGTCCGCCCGCCGTCACCCCCGCACCCACGGGTCCAGCGGGCCTCGGACGGGGGTGGTCCATCGCGGCACTCGCCGTTGCCGTCGCCGCGGTCGTGGCCGGCCTCCTCTTCTCCGGCGCGGCCGCCGCCCGCCAGGTCCTCGACCCCGGGGCGCTCGTGCGCTGGGGGCTCCCCATCGCCACGACGGTGCTCAATCTCTCGCTCGCCCTCGTGATCGGCGGCATCACGTTCGCGGTCGGGATCCTCCCGCACTCCGCGCGGCCCCGGCGCTCCCATGGGGGGACGGCCGACGCCGGCCCTGTCGGCCCCGAGGCCGCGTCGCCGGACGCTTCGGGCGCCACCGACGAGCACCCCGCGTTCTCCCGCGCCCTGCGCGCGGCGACGGGCGGCGCCGTGGCGTGGACCCTCAGCGCCATCGCGGTGCTGGTCTTCACGCACTCCGACCTCGTCGGGCAGCCACTCTCCGGCGGCTCGGACTACACGAACCAGCTCGTGTACTTCATGACGAACCTCGACGTGGGCAGGGCATGGCTGGCCACCGTGATCATCGCCGCCGTGGTCGCCACGCTCCTGGTCGCCGTCCGCTCGCTCACCGGGCTCGCCCTCACCGGCATCCTCGCCGTGATCGGCCTGGTCCCCATGGCGCTGATCGGCCACTCCGCAAGCTCGAGCGACCACGAGGGCGCCGTCAACTCGCTCTTCCTGCACTTGGTGGGCGCCGCCCTTTGGGTCGGCGGCATCGCGGTCCTGGCCCTGCTGGGGCGCACCCTCGCCGGAGGGCCCGACCGCAGGGACCGCACGGGTGCCGCAGCCGGCGCGGGCCGGGGACGCGGCGTCGTGCGTGCGGCCGACGCGACCGAGGCGACCCTGCGGCGGTTCTCCGCGCTCGCGCTCTTCGCCTTCCTGCTCGTGGTGGCCTCCGGCGTCATCAACGCCCTGATCCGCCTGCCCGACCTCGGGGCCCTGTTCACCTCCGCCTACGGCCAGCTCATCCTCGCGAAGGCCACCCTCGCCGTGGTGCTCGGCGGCATCGGATTCATGCACCGCCAGTGGGTCATCCCGCAGCTGGGGCGCGGCGCCTCCGCCCGGCGCGTGCTGTGGCAGCTGATCGGGGTCGAAGCCGTGGTCATGGGCGTGGTCTCCGGCCTCGCCGTCGCGCTCTCCCGCTCCGCCCCGCCGGAGCCGACCACCTACGCGCCCGATGCCTCCCCCGCGTTCATCCTCACCGGCTACGAGCTCCCGCCCGAGCTGACCCCCTCGCGCTGGCTGACCGAGTGGCGCGCGGACTGGCTCTGGGTCGCCGTGGCCCTGTTCGGCGCGGTCACCTACGCGCTCGGTATGGTCAAGGTGGCCCGGCGCGGGGACTCCTGGCACTGGGCGCGGGCAATGTCCTGGTTCGCGGGGCTGATCGTGCTCACGTACATCACGAGCGGGCCGCCCGCGGTGTACGGGCGGGTGCTGTTCTCCGCGCACATGGTGGACCACATGATGCTCACCATGGTCGCGCCGATCTTCCTCGTGCTCGGCTCGCCCGTGACCCTGGCCCTCAAGGCCCTCACACCGCGGCGCGACGGCAGCCGGGGGCTGCGCGAGTGGCTGCTCGTGTTCGTGCACTCGAAGTGGTCCCAGCTCGTCACGCACCCGCTGTTCGCGGCCGCGAACTTCGCGGGCTCGATCATCCTGTTCTACTACTCGGACCTGTTCGGGTACGCGATGCGCGACCACGTGGGCCACGAGCTCATGAACCTGCACTTCACCCTCACCGGGTACATCTTCGTGCTCACCATGATCGGCTCCGACCCGCTCCCGCGGCGCTCCCCGTACCCGCTCCGGCTCGTGCTGCTGCTCGCCACCATGGCCTTCCACGCGTTCTTCGGCGTGACTCTCATGGGCTCCAACGTCCTGCTCGAGCCGAGCTTCTTCGGCAACCTGGGCAGGACGTGGGGCGCGTCGGCGATCGTCGACCAGCAGACCGGCGGCGGCGTCGCCTGGGGGATCGGTGAGATCCCGACCCTGGTCGTGGCGATCGGCGTGGCGGTCATGTGGTCCAAGTCCGACGACCGTGAGACCCGCCGCCGCGACCGCGCCGCAGACCGCAACCACGACGCCGACCTCGACGCCTACAACGCCATGTTCACCCGCCTCCAGGAGCGCGACGAGGCCCAGGGCCGCTAGCCCCAGGCCGCGGAGACACACGGCGTCATGCGCGGAAGAATGCCCGGGATAATGGGGTTGAACCCCAAGGGCGCGCATCATGCCGCCGCGCCCCAGACGATGTGCCGCAAGAAGGAGTGCCAGTGACCGCAGAATCCACCGAGGAACAGCGCAGCGCGGACGCCCTGCGGACCTCCCGCCGGGTCCGGGCCAGCGAGCTCGGCGGCCGCGCCTGGCTCAACACCGGAGGCAAGGACCTCGACCTGGCCGCCCTGCGCGGCAAGATCGTGCTCCTCGACTTCTGGACGTTCTGCTGCATCAACTGCCTCCACGTCCTCGACGAGCTCCGCCCCCTCGAGGAGAAGTACAAGGACGTCCTCGTCACGGTGGGCGTCCACTCGCCCAAGTTCGAGCACGAGGCCGATCCGGTGGCCCTCGCCGCCGCCGTGGAGCGGTACGACATCCACCACCCAGTCCTGGACGACCCGGACCTGCTCACGTGGCAGGCGTACACCGCCCGCGCGTGGCCCACGCTCGTGGTGGTCGACCCCGAGGGCTACATCGTGGCCCACCTCTCCGGCGAGGGGCACGCCGGCGGCCTCGGCGTGCTCATCGAGGAGCTCGTCGCGGAGCACGAGGCCAAGGGCACGCTGCACCGCGGCGACGGCCCCTACGTGGCCCCCGAGCCCACGGCCGGCACCCTGCGGTTCCCCGGCCAGACCGTGCCGCTCGAGAACGGCAACTACCTCGTGGTCGACACCGGCCACCACCGCCTCGTCGAGCTCCGCCCCGACCTCGAGACGGTCGAGCGCGTGATCGGCTCCGGCACAAAGGGCTTCCTCGACGGGCAGGCCGAGGTCGCCCAGTTCAACGAGCCGCAGGGCGTCGCCGTCCTGCCGGCCTCCATCGCCTGGCAGACCGGCTACGAGGCGGTCGTCGCGGACACCGTCAACCACCGCCTCCGCGGCGTGACCCTCAGCTCGGGCCACGTGCAGACCCTCGCCGGCAACGGGGTCCAGCGACTCCTCGACGCCGGGCCCGCCCGGGTCAACGGCGACGGCGCCGGCACCTGGGCGAAGGCCGGCCCGGACGCGGGCGCGGCGGCCGCGGCGGGCGCCGGTGCGGCTGCCGCGGACGGCGAGCCCCATGACGTCTACGCCGGCGACATCGAGGACATCGGCTACCTGGGCCACGGCACCAACGTGTCCCTCTCCTCGCCCTGGGACGTGGTCTGGAGCGAGAAGCTGCAGAAGGTCGTCGTCGCGATGGCCGGCACTCACCAGATCTTCACCTTCGACCCGCTCACGGGCGTCGTGGCGATCCTCGCCGGCTCCGGCCTCGAGGGCCTGCTCGACGGCCCCGCCCCGCAGGCCTGGTTCGCCCAGCCCTCCGGCCTCGCCGTGGATCCCTCGGGGGACCTGTGGGTTGCCGACTCGGAGACGTCCGCGCTGCGGCGCGTGCGCCTCGGCGATGCGGACGCGGACGGCCAGCCGGCGGTCACGGTCGAGACCGCCGTGGGCCGCGGCCTGTTCGACTTCGGCTTCCGGGACGGCGCCGCGGACACGGCACGCCTCCAGCACCCGCTCGGCGTCGCCGTCCTCCCCGACGGCTCCGTGGCCGTGGCCGACACCTACAACGGCGCCGTGCGCCGCTACGACCCCTCCGGCAGGAGCGGGGACGCCGCCGAGGGCGCCGGGAGCGTGACGACCCTCGCCCGCGGGCTCGCCGAGCCGGCCGACGTCGTGGTGGTCACGCCCGCCGACGGGGAGCCGCTGCTCCTGGTCACCGAGACGAACCGGCACGAGCTGGCCCTCCTGCCGATCCCGAAGGACGCCCAACAGGTCGACGAGGGCGAGCGCCAGACGCAGCGTCCCAAGACCCCCGTGGCCGCCGGGCCCCTCGGGCTCACCGTGCGGTTCAAGGCCCCCACCGGCCAGAAGCTCGACGACCGCTGGGGCGACCCCACGCAGCTGAAGGTCTCCTCCACCCCGGCCGAGCTGCTCCTCGCGGGCGGCGGCACCGCCCAGGGGCTCGCGCGCACGCTCGAGCTCAACCCCGAGGTGGCCGAGGGCGTCCTGCACATCACCGCCCGCGCCGCCGCCTGCGACGGCGCCCCCGGCGAGGAGATCCCCGACCACGCCGCCTGCCACCTGTACCAGCAGGACTGGGGGATCCCCGTGGTGCTGCGGGAAGGCGCCGACTCGGACCTGGTCCTGGACCTCCGCGGCCTCGACTGAGGTCTCCCCGCGCACGACGGCGGGCCGGTCGCCTCGGGTGACCGGCCCGCCGTCGTGCGTCCGGGCGGCGGCTGGCTGTGCCTGGCGCTGCGAAACCGACCGGCTTTGGGCCGCTGGACGCCCGATCCACCGGCGCGCCGGGCCGACACGCCGACAGGGGCCGCGAAAGCCGGTCAGGTCTGCAGGCGGCCCCTGGCCTGCGCGGCCGCCAGCCGACGGAGTGCGTTGTCCACATGGAGGGCCAGGGGGCTGCGACACGGGCCGCCGCCTCCCCAGCATGGGATGCATGGATCCCCAGCTCGCCCAGCGGCTCCGCACTTCCATGGGGTGGCGGCCCTCAAGGAGCTCTGCGGGGGCCGGGTCACCCGGGCCGCCGTGTGCCGGGCGGTGGAAGACGGGGAGCTCGAGCGCCCCCGGCACGGGCTCTACGCCCTGCCCGGCGCCGACCCGCGGTTCGTGCAGGCCCGCAGCCCCCGGTCCCTGCTGACCTGCGTGAGTGCCGCCGGGCTCTACGGGCTGTGGGTCCTGGTGCCGCCGGGTCCGGATGCACGGCCGCACCTCGTGCGCTCGACCGGGGCGGACAGCCCCGATGCCGTGGTCCACCGCGAGCTCCGGGTCCCTCCGCATCCGACGGCCCCGGTCGCCGGCCTTGCGGACGTGGTCCTCCACGCGCTGCGCTGCCTGCCGGAGCTCGAGGCCCTCGTGATCGCCGAGTGCGCGGTCACCCAGAAGGGACTCCCGCTCAGCGTCCTGCGGGGTCACCTCCCGGGCGCCCGCAACGGGCGGGCCCGCGCCGTGCTCGAGCTCGTGGACAGGGGCGCGGACTCCCTGCTGGAGACGGTCGCCAGGACACTGCTGAGGAAGGCGGGCTTCCACGTCGAGGCCCAGGTCTGGATTGACGGGATCGGCTGGGTCGACCTGCTCGTCGAAGGCTGGATCATCGTGGAGCTCGACGGGAAGACCCATGAGGAGCGGGTCCAGCGGGGCAAGGACCGTGTGCGCGACCGGGAGGCGCAGCTGCGGGGGCTCGTGACGCTGCGCTACGGGTACGCCGACGTGGTGCACCGGTCCTGGGTGCTCGTCGAGGAGGTCTCCCGGATCCTCGGCGGCCGCCCGCTCATGCCCGGTGCGGAACCGACCGGCTTTGAGCCGCTGGACGCCCGATCCACCGGCGCGCCGGGGCCGACACGCCGGCAGGGGACGCGAAAGCCGGTCGGATTCGGTGGCTAAGGCGCTGCGCACCCCGCCAGGGGCGCTACTTGAGCTGCGGGGTCACCGTGATGGCGCTGTCCGAGACGTCGAGGCGTGCCCCGAAATCGAAGTCCACGTCTGCGGACAGCGGCGAGGCCGCTCCGGTGAACAGGTCGATCGCCGTGGCCTTCAGGTGCGCCCTGCCCTTGAGCGGGGCGAGGGCCCAGTGTCCCTGGTAGGGCTCCACCGAGACCTTGGGGTAGGAGGACACCGACCACGCGATCGTGCCGTCCTGGATCCGGGTGTTGGTCGCCAGGGAGAAGGGGCAGTCGGGCTGGAGCCGCTGCTGCTGGGTGGCGGTCTTGGCGCAGTCGTCCAGGTAGCCATGGATCTTCGTGTCGATCGCCGAGACGAGCTGCGGCGTCGCCTTGGTGGCAAGGTTCAGGGGGACGGCGGTACCGGGGGAGGACACGACGACGGAGCGCGGGTCGGCCTCGAACTGCTGCCCCGAGAGGGCCCCGACATAGGAGCCCGGGAAGAACACGGGGAAGGTGTTGTGGCCTCCCGGCATGTTGACCGTGGCGCCATTGAGGGTGGCGCGGGTCGAGTTCACGACCGTCGCGTCGATGGTGGGCAGGGTGCCCGGGGCGATGGACCAGCGGGGGAAGAAGATCCAGTCGGTGCCGGTGCGCTGGATCGAGAACTTGGTCTCGTGGGCCTGCCCGTCCACGCTGTAGCGGACCGTGACGGCCGCGCGGTCGCCGTCGGACGACGTGGTCTCGTAGGCGAGGTCCTTCACCCGGCTCATGGAGTCCTTGAGCGGGGCGCCGTTGAGCACGGCCGCGCTCCCAGGGGGAACCTTCGCGTGCAGGAGCCCGAGGGCGAGGCCGCCGTCACCGTCCCTGAGCGCATCGATGTAGGCCCGCACCGGCTCGGCGGGCCCGGCGGCGGTGTTCTTGACGACGGTGACCGCCACCACCGAGGCGACGATGGCCAGCACGAGCGCCAGCAGCCAGGCGGCAGCGGTCCGTAGGAGGGCGGGGCTGGTCTGCACCGCTATACCCTACCAACGCCGGGGGCGGCCCCCAGCGGACAGCCCCCAGTGGCCGGCGGTCAGGAGAGCAGCGCCGCCATGACGGCCATCGCGGGGACGGCGACCACGGTGGTGATGAGCACCGTGTCCTTCGCGACCACGATCCCGTGCCGGTACCGCTGCGCCGCGATGTAGACGTTCTGCGCGGTCGGCAGCGCGGCCGTCACGACGGCGGCGAACAGCTCGTGGCCGCCCAGGCCGAGGGCGAAGCGCGCGAACGCGAAGGCGATGAACGGGTGGACCACGACCTTGAGCACCGAGGCGAGCGCGGTGTCGATGCGACGGCCCTCGTCCGCCCTCAGCGGCCGGGAGCCGTGCAGCGAGATGCCGAAGGCCATGAGCATGGCGGGGATCGCGGCACCGCCGATCAGGTGGATCGGCTGCATGATGAGCTCGGGCGGCGTCCAGTGGGTCGCGGCCAGCACGAGCCCGATCATGGATCCGATGATGTTGGGGTTCGTCACGATGGGGAGCACGAACTGGGCCGCGCGGGCCAGCCCCGGCTTCGCGGTCGCCGTCGTCCCGTCGAGGACGAGCAGGTACGAGGGCGTGAAGAGGGCCAGCTGGAAGATCAGCAGCGGCGCCACGAAGCTCGCGTCTCCGAGGACGAACACCGAGATCGGGATGCCCAGGTTGCCCGAGTTCGCGACGGAGGCGCTCATGGAGGCGATGAGGGCCTCGGGCGTGCTGCGGCCCCTCAGCCACCTGAAGACGACGAGGGAGACGATCCCGATCGCGGTCGAGCTGACGGCGATGACGAGCAGGTGCGTGGAGAACACGGCCCGCAGGTCCGAGTGCGCGAGAGTCTCGAGGAGGAGCGCGGGGCTCGCGACGAAGAAGGACAGCCGGCTCAGGACGGCCTGTGCGCCCTCGCCGAGGATCCGTCGCCGGGCACAGAACCATCCGACGCCGATGATCGCCCAGACGACGGCGAACCCCTCGAGCACGCCTAGCATGGGCGGCTGCCCAGGCGGCAGGTCGGCAAACGGGTCGGCAAACGGTTGCAGAGGGGCACGGCCTCAGCCTAACGCCCGCCCCAGGCTGCGCCTGCGAACTAGTTCAGGTGCGCCTGGATCGCGAACGGCGGGCGCAGCATGCCGGGGCCGTGGCCCTCGGCGGGGTCCGTGCCGAGCTCGACGATGCGGTTGTCCGCGTCCACGTGGACCACGGTGGGCACGAACTCGCGCGCCTCGTCGTCGCTCATCGAGGCGTACGTGATGAGGATGACCAGATCGCCCTCGTGGATGAGGTGCGCCGCTGCGCCGTTGATCCCGATGACGCCGGAGCCGCGCTCGCCCGCGATGGTGTACGTCTCGAGGCGGGCGCCGTTGGTGATGTCGACGATGGACACGAGCTCGCCGGGCAGGATGTCCGCTGCCTCGAGCAGGTCAAGGTCGATCGTCACCGAGCCCACATAGTGGAGGTCAGCGTGCGTGACCGTGGCGCGGTGGATCTTGGACTTGAACAGTGTGCGGTTCATCGCCCTCGATTCTACTCCGTGCGTCCCGGGCGCACTGTGGGATGCGTCACCGCATCCCGCTGGCGCCCGGGGCCGCCTCAGCTGCGGCTCAGGACGCGGCCGAGGATCGCATCGGTGAGCGCGTCGGCGGCCGCCGAGTTCGCCAGCGGATTGCGGATGAGGGTGAAGTCGACGTCCCCGACCGGCGGCAGGTCGAAGCGGTGGGTGATGACCGCGAGGTCGTCGGGGACGAGGGTGGTGGGCATGACGCCCACGCCCAGGCCGGCACGGATGGCCGCCAGCACGCCGGCGATCTGCTTCGTGCTGCACGTGACCTTCCAGGTCCGCCCGCTGGCCTCGAGCGCCTGGATCGCCAGGCTCCGTGACAGGCTCGGGGCCGGGTAGACGACGAGGGGCACGGGGTCTGCGGGATCGAGGGCGGTCTGCTCGACGCCGACCCAGGAGAACGAGTCGTGCCGCACCACCGTGCCGTCCTGGGCCCCGGCCACCCACTTGATGAACACGAGGTCCAGCTGGCCGGCCTTGAGGCGGCGGTAGAGGTCGTCGCTCTGGCTCACCGTGAGCTCGAGGTTGAGCTGGGGGTACGCGCGGCGGAACTCCCGCAGGATCTTCGGCAGGCCCGTGATGGCGAGGTCGTCCGCCGTGCCGAAGCGCAGGCGCCCGCGCATGGCCTCGCCCCGGAAGTAGCGCGCGGCGTCGTCGTGCGCCGCGAGGATGGCGCGGGCGAAGCCGGCCATCGCGTCGCCGTTGTCCGTGAGCCGGACGCCGTGCGTGTCCCGCACGAGGAGCATCCGGCCCGCGGCCTTCTCGAGCTTGGCAACGTGCTGGCTGACGGTCGGCTGGGCCAGGCCGAGCCGCTCGGCCGCGAGCGTGAAGCTCAGGTGCTCGGCGACCGCGAGGAAGCTGCGCAGGTGGGCGGGGTCGAAGGTGGGGGCGGGCATGGGGCCATCCTCCGCCCGCACATTGCGGAACGCAATAGCAGTTAGAGAGGAAATAGCCTTCCACAATCCCTCGCGCCGAGCCTACGGTGGAAGGAGTCGATCGACACCGGCCCTCCCGAACGAAACCAGGACTCTTCCGTGACCTCGCCCAGCCCAGCCCTGCCCTCAGCCAGCTCGGAACCCCAGCCCTCCCTCGCCGCCTTCTCCCAGCCCTCCCGCCCTGCGTTCCCGCCCACCGGGCCCCTCGCCGTGGCCGCGGAGCGCCTGCCGTGGCGGCACACGTTCATCTCCCTCAGCGTCCCGAACTTCCGGATGTTCGCCGCCGCGCACTTCGTGGCCGTCGTCGCGCTGTGGATGCAGCGCATCGCCCAGGACTGGCTCGTCCTCCAGCTCTCGGGCTCGGTCACGGCCGTGGGCGTCACCGTCGCGCTGCAGTTCGCGCCCGTGCTCCTGCTCGGGCCCTGGGGCGGCCTCGTCGCCGACCGGTTCTCCAAGCGGCGTCTCCTGCAGATCTGCGCCCTGGGAGCTGCCACGTGCGCGGCGGGGCTCGGCACGCTCGCGCTCACCGGGGCCCTCGCCGTGTGGCACGTCTACGGCATCGCCCTCGTGCTGGGCCTCGTGACCGTGCTCGACCAGCCCGCGCGCCAGGTGTTCGTCAACGAGCTCGTGGGCCCCAGGTACCTCCGCAACGCCATCAGCGTCAATTCGACCAACTTCCAGCTCGGGGCCCTCATCGGCCCGGCCGTTGCCGGCTGGCTCCTCACGGCCGTGGGCGGCGGCTGGGCGTTCGTGGTCAACGCGTTCGCATGCTGCGGCACCGCCGTGATGCTCTCGCTCCTGCGCAAGGACCAGCTCGTGGTCGCCCCGCCCACCCCGGCCGCACGCGGTATGCTCCGCGAGGCCGTGGCCTACGCGTGGCGCAAGCCCACCATCCGCTGGCCCTGGGTCATGGCCGGCGTGGTCTCCCTCTTCGCGATGAGCCTGCCGGTGCTGCTCGCGGCCTACGCCGACCACGTCTTCGCCGTGGGCGCGAGCGGGTACGGGCTGCTCAACACCATGGTCGCCGTCGGGGCGCTCACTGGCGCGATCGCCTCGGCCCGCCGCCTGCAGCTGCGGCTGCGCACCGTGGTGGGCGGCGCGGGGCTGTACGGCGCGATGCTCGCGGCCGCCGCGTTCGCGCCCTCGCTGCCGCTGTTCTGCGCGCTCGTCGCGGTCTCCGGGTTCTGCGCGCTCACCTTCCTGACCTCGGCCAACCAGATGGTGCAGACGAGCGCCAACGTGGGCATCCGCGGGCGGGTCATGAGCCTGTACACGATGGTCCTCATCGGCGGACAGGCCCTCGGCGGCCCCCTGCTCGGCGCTCTCGCCGAGCACCTCGGCGCCCACCTGGCCATGCTCGTCTCCGGCGCGGTGCCGGCCGTCGCCGCGTTCGGGCTCGCGCTCTGGCTCCGGAGGCGCCCGGCGGAGTGAGCCGGACCGCCCGAGGCGGCAGGCCGGCGTCGTGCATCCGCTCGCGGACGACGCCGGCCTGCCGCCTTCCGCGTGCACCCCGCCCGCCGCCGGGAGCGGCGTGCGGCAGGCACGGAAAAGCCCCCGGTCCAGTGGACCAGGGGCGGAAGAGAGCGGCCGACGGGAATCGAACCCGCGTATCTGGCTTGGGAAGCGAGCGCTCTGCCATTGAGCTACGGCCGCGTGGCCCCGAAGGGCTTCACCCAGCTTACAACACGCGCGCGGGTGCTCCGCGCACCTTTGCCGGCGACGCGCTGCGCCCCCAGCGGGCGGCGCGGGCCGGTCCCGGGGAGGGCAGGCCGGACGCCTCAGGCGGCCCCGCGGCGCCGCGCCTCGCGGTAGGCGGAGGGCGGCATCCCCACGATCCGCGCGAAGTGCGCGCGCAGGTTCGCCGCGGAGCCGACCCCGGCGCGCTCCGCGACCCGCTCGACGGGCAGGTCGGTCTCCTCCAGGAGCCGCCGCGCCGAGTCGATGCGCCGCTCGAGCAGCCACTGCGACGGCGACGTGCCGGCGGCCGCCTCGAACCGCCGGTAGAAGGTGCGGCGGCTCATCCGCGCGCGGCGGGCCATCGCATCGGGACGGATCGGCGCGTGCAGGTTCTTTTCGGCCCAGTCCATCGCATGGCGGAGGGGATCCGGGGCCAGCGGCCGCGCGACCGACTCGAGGTACTCGGACTGCGCCGCGCCGCGCCGCTCGACCACCACCATGCGCCGCGCCACGCTCGCCGCGACGGCGTCCCCGAAGTCCTCGCGCACGAGCTGCAGGCACAGCTCGATGCCGGCGGCCGTGCCCGCGCTCGTGTAGACGCCGGCGTCCGAGGTGAGGAGGAGGTCCCGTCGGAGCCTGACCCGCGGGAAGGACGCCTCGAAGTCCTCCCAGTTCATCCAGTGGGTCGTCGCGTCCCGCCCGTCGAGGAGCCCGGCCTGGGCCAGCAGGTACGCCCCCGAGCACAGCGACGCGATCCTCGCCCCGCGCCCGGCCGCCGCACGGAGTTCGGCCAGCAGCGGCTCCTGCGCGGCGCGGCCCACCTGGAGGCTGCGCTCGCAGGCGGGGACCACGATCGTGTCCATCTCCCGCAGCGCCGCGAGCGGTGCGGCGGACGACGGCGCGAGGCCGGCCGCCGTCGCGATCTCGCCGGGCTCGCCGCGCACCATGGTGAGCTCGTACCACGGGTCGTGGAGGTCCGGACGGGCGATGCCGAACACCTCGCAGGGCACCGCGAGCTCGAAGATCGGCAGGTTGTCCGTCAGGACGAGGCCCACGCGGTGGGCGGTCGGCGACGCTGGGCTCGGTGCCATGGCACAAATCTAGCGCTGTGCGGCACGGTTCGCACTCGTCGGCCGCAGCCCGGATTCCTAACGTGGGGTGCATGAGCGCCGACACCGCAGCCCCCACTGCCGCAGCCGGAACCCTCGGCCGGGTCCGGAGCCTCGCGTACTACCTCGGAGCGGTCCTGGGGACCGGGGTGATCGCCCTCCCCGCGCTGTCCTACCGGGCTGCGGGGCCGGCGAGCCTGCTCGCGTGGGCGGGGCTCGTGCTGGCCTCGGTGCCGATCGCGTGGACCTTCGCCTCCCTCGGGCGGAGGCTGCCGGATGCCGGGGGAGTGTCGACCTACGTCCGGCGCGCCTTCGGCGACTACTGGGCCACCGCGTCGGGCTGGTGGTTCTATCTCACGATCCCGTTCGGGATCCCCGCGTCCGCCCTGTTCGCGGGACAGTACGCGGCGCACGCCCTGGGGGCCCCGCGCTGGGCGGCCCTGGCCGCGGCCGGCGGCATCACTGCCGCGGTGCTCGGGGCGGTCTGGGCGGGAGTGCGGACGTCCTCGACGATCCAGCTGGTCCTGGCTGGCACGATCCTCGCGGTGGTGATCCTCGCCGTCGCGGCCGGCCTGACGCGGGCCGACGCGAGCCGGCTCGAGCCGTTCGCGGCACACGGCTGGAGCGCCGTGGCGCCGTCCGCGGCGCTGATCGTCTGGGCCTTCGCCGGCTGGGAGGCGATGAGCTACCTCGGCGGCCAGTTCCGGAACCCCGAGCGTGACCTCGGGGTGGTGACGGCGCTCGCGCTGGCCCTGGTCGGCACCCTCTACCTCGCCTTCGCCACCGTGTCCGTGCTCGCGCTCGGGGACGCCGCCGGCGGCGATGCGCCGCTCGCAGCCCTGCTCGGGTATGCCCTCGGCCCGGTGGGCGAGGCGCTCACGGCGGCGCTCGCCGTCGTGCTCACGGTCGGCACCCTCACGAGCTACGCGACCGGCGCCGCCGAGCTGGGCCGGTCCCTCGGGCAGACGGGGTCGCTGCCGCGGTGGTTCGGGCGGGGACGGAACGCGCTGGTGGCCGTGACGGCGCTGAGCACGGCGGGGCTCGGGGTCCTCGGGGCCGGAACGGACACGACCGAGGTGCTCGTCCGGTTGGTGACCGCGGCGATCGTCTCCGTGTACGTCGCCGGGCTCGCCGCGGCGCTCCGCCTCCTGCCCGGACGCGGGCAGCGCGCCGTCGCGGCCGCGGGGCTCGCCGCCGTCGCGGCGATCGCCGCGACCTGCGGGTGGTACCTCGCGTGGCCCGCGGCGCTCGGTGCCGGCGCGGCGCTGTGGAGTGCGCGGGGACGTCGGGGCGCCGCGCGTACAGGGTGACGTCGCAGGGATCGGGCCGAGGGCGGCGCGCGGCCCAGCCTCCCCACAGTCCACGGCGCTAGCGTTGATGCCATGCCTGAACTGCGCATCCTCGGCGTCGACATTGACAGGACCTTCGGCGGCCGCCACGGCCACTTCATCGTGGACCGGCACGAACTCGAGCACCCCAAGACCCAGCGGGCGTTCCAGTGGGTCTACTGGATCCTCCTCGCCGAGGTCGCCGTGGGGATCGCAGCGGTGGCCATCGCCGTCGTGCTGCAAGCCGGCGGCACGGACGTCGGATTCGCGGCGTGGTTCCGCGGCGTCGTGGTGCTCCTGATGACCCTGACGCTGTTCTTCTTCGCCTGGCGCGCCCGCCACGGCTACTACTGGGGCTACCAGCGCCTGCGCCTGTTCAGCCAGATCTTCCCCGTCGTCTCCCTCGTCGTCGCCACGATCCCGGGCCTCTACCCCTACTGGATGGTTGTGGAGCAGATCGTCTTCGCCGTGCTCATGATCGGCGTGGCGGACGTGCTCACCAACGACCACATGCGCGCCGCGTTCATGTCCCCGAAGCGGCGGGCAGAGCTGCGCGAGGAGCTCCGCCGTAGGGCCCCCGGCGCCTCGGATGCCTCAGCCGGCTCCCAGCCGAATCCCAGCTGATCGGCCTAGCGTTCGCCCATGGCAGCGGCCGAATACTCCGTCCTGGTCCGGCGCACCCCCGAGGACGTCTACGCGTTCCTGGCGGACGGCCTGAACAACACCGTGTGGCGCCCGGGCGTCCGCTCCGTCGCCCACGCCTCGGGGCCCGCGGGCCGCGAGGGCGCGGTGTACTCGCAGCGGATCGCCGGTCCGGGCGGCCATGAGATCGACGGCGACTACGAGATCACCGAGGCCCGCCCCGGGGAAGTGCTCCGCTTCCACGTCATCGCCGGTCCCGCCCGGCCGCGCGGCGTGTTCCTCCTGAGGCCGGAGCCGGGCGGGACCAAGGTCTCCTTCGCCCTTTCCCTCGAGCCGACCGGATTCCTCAAGCTCATGGGCGCCATGGTGCAGAAGACGATGGACCAAGAGGTCGCCCAGCTCGAAAACCTCAAGGCTGCGCTCGAGCGGTAGCCCCTGCGCGGCAGCAGCCCGCGCGCAGCCGTGCGCCAGTCCAGCCGTGCGCCAGTCCAGCCGTGCGCCAGTCCAGCCGTGTTTCAGCCCAGCCGCAGGCCGGACCGGCCGCATGTCAGCCCAGCCGCAGGCCGGACCAGCCGGTGGCGAGCACGCGCGGGGCGCCGAACGCGCCGTTCGCCACGGGCCAGTAGGCGAGCGAGCCGTCCGTGCGCAGGGCCGAGACGCCCACGCTGCCGGCGCCGTCGAGGCCGCGCAGCACCCGGATCGGACCGGTGGTGCCGGCGGCGGTCGCGACGACGGGTCGGCCCTCGTTCACGAGCTGCTCCTGCCCGAGCGAGCGGTAGAGCACCAGCGCGCCGTCCGAGCGCTGCACCACGAGGTCCTCGAGCCCGTCGCCGCTCGCGTCGAGGATCGCGAGGCGCCCCGCGGGGACCCCTGTGGCGATCAGGGCGCGCTCGTGGATGTCCCCGGCACCGCGGTTCGGGTAGAGGTACAGGTTGCCCGAGGGGTCCAGGGCCAGCAGCTGGGGGAGCCGGTTGGCGGCGCACCACTGGCCCGTCGCGACGGTCATGGTGTTCCAGCCGGACAGCCCGAGCGTCGTGGGGGCGCCGTACGATCCGCCCGCGAGGCCCGGGTAGAGGACCAGGCGCCCGTCGCCCCACTGCACGAGGAGGTCCAGGATGCCGTCGCGGTCCCAGTCCACGCTCTGGACGGACGTGGCGCCGCCGAACCCGGTGCCGAGGGTGGTCGCCGTGGTGCCGAGCTTCCCCGCCGTGGCCGGGTAGGCGACGATCGATCCCGCCGAGTTCAGTGCCACGACGTCCGCCGCGCTGTGGAGTGAGGCGCGGGAGGTGTCCTGCGTGGTGGGCTGGAAGCGGCCGGGCGCGGCGCACAGCTCGGCACCCCCCGGGGTCACAGAGCCGCCGGGAGGCGGGTTGACGGGAACGGGCGCCGGCGTTGTGGGTCCCGGCGTGGGCGTCGGGGTCGGTGTCGGGGTGGGGGTGCCTCCCGTCGAGCCGCCCGGCGCCGCCGTGGTCCCGGCCGGCGGCGTCGTGTAGCCGAAGAAGTCCACCACCCCCCACATCGCATACCGGTTCGGGGTGGCCGGGTAGGTGCCGTTCGTGAAGGTTATGCCGATGCCCACCACGCTCATCCGCGGGTCGAGGAGGATCGCGTTGTGCGCCGGCGAGTTCTTCCACCACTGGACCAGCTGCGCGGCGTCCCGGTCCCACCGCACCGCGATGACCTCGCCCGCGCCGTTGTCCGGGTTCAGCGCCCGCGGGTCAGTCCAGAAGCTCGCCCGGTGCTCGATCACCTCGCGGCTGGCGATGCTGTCGCTCCACTCCTGCGCGAGCCCCTGCACGCTCAGGTGGTAGCGGACCGGCTTGAGGCCGTTCTGCGCGCGCCAGGCGTTGACGGCGTTGAAGACGGCGAGGACCTCGGACGAGTTGTCGTCGCGGACCAGGTTGGATGTGTCTCCCATGGGCGCAGCGAGCGGGTTCACCGCGGTCACCGACGGGTCGAGGACGGCCGGGCCTGTGGCCGGGCCGATCGAGGCGACCGGCGGCGGGGCGGCCTGGGCCGGGGCCGCCTTGGCCAGGCGCACGTCGAGGCTGTCGGGCGCGGACGCTCCCGGCGAGGGAGAAGCGGTCGGCGCGGGGCCGGCGTCGTGCGCCGCTGTGACGGACGACGGCGGGGCGGCAGCGGGGGCGAGCGCGGCACCGACTGCTGCGGCCAGCACGGCGACGGTCAGGACGAGACGTCGCATGAGTTGTTCCTCCCCGTGGCGGGCGCCCAGTCCCACCAACCCCGAGCGTCACCCTAGCCCCGTGCGTCTCAGGGCAGCAATGCCTCGCGCAGCCTGCGGGACCGGCAGCCTGCGGTACTTTTGGAGGCGTGCTGCTTTCAGACCGCGACATCCGTGCCGAAATCGACGCCGAGCGCATCCGGCTCGACCCCTACGAGCCCGTGATGGTGCAGCCCTCCAGCGTCGACGTGCGCATCGACCGGTTCTTCCGGCTCTTCGACAACCACAAGTACGCGCACATCGACCCCTCGCAGGAGCAGCCCGAGCTCACCCGCCTCGTCGAGGTGGACCCGGACGAGGCGTTCATCCTCCACCCGGGCGAGTTCGTGCTCGGGTCCACCTACGAGACCGTGACGCTGCCCGAGGACATCGCGGCGCGGCTCGAAGGGAAGTCGTCCCTCGGGCGGCTCGGGCTCCTGACGCACTCGACCGCCGGGTTCATCGACCCCGGGTTCTCCGGGCACGTGACGCTCGAGCTCTCCAATGTCGCGACCCTGCCGATCAAGCTCTGGCCCGGGATGAAGATCGGCCAGCTGTGCTTCTTCCGGCTCTCCTCGGCCGCCGAGCACCCCTACGGCTCCGGAGACTACGGCAACCGGTACCAGGGCCAGCGCGGCCCGACCGCCTCGCGGAGCTACCTGAACTTCCACCGGACGCGGATATAGCGCCTTACCTCGCGTGGCGTCCCTGCTCGCGAAATGTTGGGTCGAGCACGGTTGGGCGCGGCGGCACCGTGCTCAAGCCAGCATTTGAGCGCGTGAGCGGGCTCCCGCGCGGAGGGCTTCCAGGCGGTGGAGGCGCGAGCCCACGAGTGCCGCGACTCCGCCCCATCCACGCCGGCGGACGTCGGCACCGGAGACGATGAGCTGGTCCCACGCCAGATCCCCGACCACCCGGTTGCGCCAATTGTCCAAGGCCTGCTGTTCCGCGGTCCGGTGGTGCTCGCCGTCGTACTGGATGGCGAACCTCAGTGCCACGAACGCCTGATCGGGCCATGCGACTGCCCGGCCCATCGGGTCCCTGATCACATAGTTCAAGGTCGGCTCCGGCAGGCCTGCCTCGACGAGGGCGAGCCGGAGCAGCGTCTCCGGGACGGAGTCCGCTCCGACGCGCACCAGTCCTGATGCCCGGCGGGCCGCCGGCAGCCCCCGGACGCGCCGCTGCGCGGACACGTACCCGCGCAGCCGCTCGAGCGGGACCCAGGGCTCCCGCGGGGC
Source organism: Sinomonas atrocyanea (assembly GCF_001577305.1). Classification (NCBI taxonomy): domain Bacteria; kingdom Bacillati; phylum Actinomycetota; class Actinomycetes; order Micrococcales; family Micrococcaceae; genus Sinomonas; species Sinomonas atrocyanea. The sequence continues at coordinate 3,804,592 of NZ_CP014518.1, read as the reverse complement.
AGGGAAACCGGGCGGGTGCGCGCAGACGAGGTAGTCGCCGATCGCGACCACCTGCTCGAACGGCAGCACGCCAGCGAGGTCCAACCAGGTGCGCTCGCGTGAGGTGACCAGTACGCCGTCGATCGTCACGACGTCCCGGGCCGCGAGGCGCATCCTGTGGCACGCGACCCCGGGGCGGGTGCTGCCGGGCGTTTCTAAGGGTCGGGTCACATGCAGTGTCTGGTCCCGCTCGGCGTCGAGTGAGAGCGGGAATCCCCAGATCTTCGCTGCCGTGATGAAGCTGGCCACGGCATCCGGCAGGAGGGCCTGCAGCGGGCGGACCACGGCCGCCGCGCCCATCGCGGCACCCCACGGGACCCGCACGCCCCGGGTCGGGGCCACGAGGTCCGAGGCCCGAAGCCGCCCCCGGCCGATGCCGAGCATTGCCGCCTCAGCGACAGTGAAGGAGCGTGCCGAGAGTTCGGGCGGGAGCGGCCGGCGGACGTTCATGCTTGCCATCGTCGTCGGTGCCCGGCGCCTCACGTCGGTTATCCACAGGCTAAGGGCCGGAGGGCCTGCGAAATGTTGAGTGGTGCACGGTCCGGCGGCCGCGCGCCGTGCTCACGTCAACATTTCCCGGGGGGAAGGGGGGAAGGGGGGCGACGGGCTCAGATGGCCTGGCCGTAGAACCACTCGATGTGCTCGCGCACGAGCCGGGCGGAGCGCTCGCCGTCGCGCGCCTCGACGGCCTCGAAGATGCCCCGGTGCTGTGCGCGCAGCGTGTCCACGGCCTCGGCCCAGCCCCCGCGGCGCTCCACGGCATCGTCGATGTAGCCGCGGATGGCCTCGCGCATCGACTCCATCATGGTGCTCACCACGACGTTCCCGGCCAGCGTGCTGAGGGCCACGTGGAACTGGGAGTCGAGGAGGGTGAAGACCTGGGACGGCAGCGCGTCGTCGTCCATCGCCTCGAGCAGGCGGCGGGCGTCGTCGAGCTGCTCGGGGCTCCACGCGGCGGAGGCCGCGTGCTCGAGCGACCACGTCTCCATCATGATGCGCGCCTCGACCACGTCCTTGACCGGCAGGTGGTGGCTGGCCACATGCATGCGCAGGGCCACCCCGAGGGCGGAGGACGGGTCCGAGACCACGATCGTGCCGGAATTGGGCCCGGACCCGGTGGCGGAGCGGACCACGCCCATCACCTCGAGGGAGCGGATCGCGTCGCGGACCGACGCGCGCGAGATGCCGAACTGCTCCGCGAGGGCACGCTCGCCGGGCAGCCGGTCGCCGAGCTTGAGCTCACCGGAGCGGAGGCTGTCCTCGATGTGGCGCAGCACGGCGTCATGGGCGCGGCCGGTGGCGGATTCAGACATGGACCCATCTTGCCGCACGCGGCACGCGTGGACGGACGACGCCGGCCCCCGCCCGCGGCGCGTCGGGCGCCGGGGCAGGGGCTCGCCGCCGTGGAGCGCAGGCTACGGGAGCATCCACCCGAGCACCGGGGTCGACTGCAGGAACACGAGCGTGCACAGCACGAGCAGCAGCCCGAGGCTCCACCACAGCACCTTGCGCAGGATCGTGGACTCCTGCCCGTCCATCCCCACCGAGGTCGCGGCGATCGCGAGGTTCTGCGGGCTGATGAGCTTGCCGACCACGCCGCCGGCGGTGTTGGCCGCCACGAGCAGGTCCGGGTTGATGCCGGCGGCGTGCCCTGCGGTCTGCTGCAGCTTGGCGAAGAGGGCGTTGGAGGACGTGTCCGAGCCCGTCACGGCCGTGCCGATCCAGCCGAGGATGGGGGAGAGGAAGGCGAACGCCGCGCCGGTGCCCGCGAGCCACGTGCCGATCGCGACCGTCTGGCCGGAGAGGTTCATGACGTAGGCGAGGGCGAGGACGAGCATGATCGTCAGGGCCGCGAACCGCATCTTCACGGCCGTCCGCCACAGCTCGCCGAGCGCGCCGGCGACGGTCACCCGGTAGCGGCCGCCGCCGTCGTTGAACGAGTAGACGGCCGCGACGGCCAGCCCGCACAGGAACAGGAGGGTCCCGGGGCTCGAGAGCCACTGGAAGCTGTAGACGGTCGAGGACAGCGGCTTGCCGTCGGCCGCCACCACGGCGGAGTGCAGGACCGGCCACGGGACCGCGATGTTGGTGGAGGCGAGGGCCTTGGGCAGGTCCACGCCGAGCCGCCAGAGGTTGGCGGCGCCGAAGACCACCACGACCAGCAGGTACGGGAAGAGCGCGAGCCACACGCGGGGAGCGGAGAGGGCCTTCTCCGTGGCACCCGGGCCGGCCATCGCCGGGCGGACGCCGCCGAGGCGGGCGCGGGCGGCCTCGGCGCCGCGCGGCGTCCAGACCCGCAGGAACAGGATGGCCACGCCGAGGCCGACGAGGGAGGCGACGACGTCGGTGAGCTCGTAGGAGAAGTAGTTGGAGCAGAGGAACTGGGCGAGCCCGAACGTGACTCCGGTGACGAGGGCCGGGGCCCAGGCGTCGCGCAGGCCGCGCCAGCCGTCCACGATCAGCAGCAGGAGCAGGGGGACGGCGAACGCCAGGAGCGGGGTCTGCCGGCCCACGATGGCGCCGATGTGCGCGGCCGGGATGCCGGTGAGGCTCCCCGCGGTGGTGATCGGGATGGCGATCGCGCCGAACGCGACGGGCGCGGTGTTGGCCACGAGGACGGTGGCGGCGGCCCGGAGCGGCTTGATCCCGATGGCCATGAGCATGGTCGCCGTGATCGCCACCGGGGCGCCGAAGCCTGCGAGGGCCTCCATGAGGCCGCCGAAGCAGAAGGCGATGAGGACGGCCTGGATGCGCACGTCCCCGCCGCCGATCCGGTCGAAGATGCGCCGCAGGTCCTCGAACCGGCCCGAGACGACGGTGACCTGGTACAGCCACACCGCCATGAGGACGATCCAGAAGACGGGGAACGCGCCGAACACGGCGCCCTGGCTCGCGGCAAGCCCGGCCAGGCCCAGGGGCATGCGGTAGGCGGCGACGGCGACGACGAGGGCCGCGAGCAGCGCGAACGCGCCCGCCACATGGGCCTTGGTCCGCACCACCGCGAGCAGCACGAAGAAGACGACGAGGGGGATGAGGCCGATCAGGGCTGAGACGGCGACGCTGCCGGCCACCGGATCGGTCACGGGGGTGAAGGTCATACGGGCTCCCTGCGGGCGTGGCGGCCCGGGAGGCCCCGGTGCCGGTGTGGTCAGACCGTCGTGGTCCGACCACGTAACCTAGCACACACTTTTGGGCTTGTGACAAGGGGCACAGGTGTGGTGCTATGGTCAGACCACATCTCGGGAGGACTTCTATGACCACGCGAACGACGCCGGGCTCCCGCCCCCGTCCCGCAGCCGGCACCGCGCGCCGGGGTGCTGCAGCGGCCGACGCCGCCCCCGGGACCGGGCACGCCCTCGCCGCCGAGCTCGCGGACCTCCTCGGCCCCGAGGCCGTCACGACGCGCCCGCTCGACCTGCACGCAAAGGCCCACGACGCCTCGCACTACCTGCTCGTCCCGAGCGTCGTCGCCGCTCCGCGCAGCGCCGCGGACGTGGCCGGCCTCCTCGCCGCCGCCGCCCGGCACGCCACGCCCGTGACGTTCCGCTCGGGCGGGACGAGCCTGTCCGGGCAGGCCCTCGCCGCCGGGGTCCTCGCCGACACGCGGCGGAACTTCGCCGGCATCGAGGTCCTCGACGGCGGCGCCCGCGTGCGCGTCCAGCCCGGCGCGACCGTCCGCGCCGTCAATGCCAGCCTCGCCCGCCACCGCCGCGCGCTCGGCCCCGACCCGGCGAGCGAGATCGCCTGCACGGTGGGCGGCGTGGTGGCCAACAACTCCTCCGGAATGCACTGCGGCACGGAGACCAACACCTACCGGACCCTGACGTCGATGACGTTCGTGCTGCCCTCGGGGACGGTCATCGACTCCGCCGACCCCGCGGCGTCGGCCGTCTTCGCCGCCCGTGAGCCCGAGCTGCACGAGGGGCTCCTCCGGCTGCGGAGGCGCATCCTCGCCTCGCCCGACTCGGTGGCGCGGATCCGGCACCAGTTCTCGATGAAGAACACGATGGGCTACGGCCTCAACGCGTTCCTCGACTTCGAGGACCCTCTCGACATCTTCGTGCACCTCGTCATCGGCTCGGAGGGGACCCTCGCGTTCGTGGCCGAGGCGGTGTTCGCCACGGTCGAGGTGAAGCCGCACGTCGCCGCGGGCCTGCTCGTGTTCCCCGGCGTGAGCGCCGCCGCGGCCGCGGTGCCCGAGCTCGTCGCCGCCGGCGCGGACACGGCCGAGCTCATGGACGCGGTCTCGCTGCGGGTCTCGGCACGCCTGCCCGACTGCCCCGAGCAGATCCGCGCCCTCGACGTCCCCGATCCGGCCGCCCTGCTCGTCGAGTTCACCGCGGGCACCGCCGAGGAGCTCGCGGACCGCGCGGCGTCCTCGGCGGCGCTGTTCGCGGGCCTGGGCCTGGCCCTGCCGGTGGAGATGAGCCGGGACCCGCGCGAGCGCGCCGCGCTGTGGAAGGTCCGCAAGGGGCTGTACTCGACCGTGGCGAGCGCGCGCCCGTCCGGCACGAGCCAGCTGCTCGAGGACATCGCGGTCCCCGTCCCGGCCCTCGCCGAGGCCTCGCGCGACCTCGCCGGCCTCCTCGCCCAGCACGGCTATGCGGATCCGGTGATCTTCGGCCATGCGAAGGACGGCAACCTGCACTTCATGCTCAACGAGGACTTCGGCAGCGGGGACACCCGCCGCTACGAGGACTTCACCGAGGACCTCGTGGACCTCGTGCTCGGCGCCGGCGGGACGCTCAAGGCCGAGCACGGGACCGGCCGGATCATGGCCCCGTACGTGCGCCGGCAGTACGGCGACGAGCTGTACGAGGTCATGCAGGAGATCAAGCGCCTGGCGGACCCGCGCGGCGTCCTCAACCCCGGCGCCGTCCTCTCCGACGACCCCCGCTCCTACCTGGACCACCTCAAGGTCACCCCGACGGTCGAGGAGGAGGTGGACCGCTGCGTCGAGTGCGGCTACTGCGAGCCCGTGTGCCCGTCCCGTTCGCTCACCCTCACGCCGCGCCAGCGCATCACCCTCCGCCGGGACGCCGAGCAGGCCCGCGCCGAGGGCAACGAGGAGCTCGCCCGGCAGATCATGGACGGCTACGACTACTCCGGCGTCTCCACGTGCGCCGTGGACGGCATGTGCGGCACGGCCTGCCCGGTGGGCATCAACACCGGCGACCTTGTCCGCCGGCTGCGCGCCGACGCGGCGGGGCCCGTCGAGTCCGCGGCGTGGCACGCCGCGGCGCGCGGTTGGGGCGCGGCCTCCCGTGCCGGCGGGGCCGCCCTGAGCGTCGCGAAGGCGTTGCCGTCCGCCCCGATCGAGGGCGCTGCCGCGCTGGTGCGGAAGCTCCTCGGCGAGGGCATCCCGGCGTACGACGGCGGGCTCCCCGGCGGCGGCTCCGCGCGTCCCCGGCGGCGGGACGACGCCGCGGAGGCCGTGCTGTTCGCCGCGTGCATCGGCACGATGTTCGGCCCCGAGGCCGGCGGCCACCCCGGCGGCGCGTCCGGGGCGTTCCTCGACGTGTGCGACCGCGCGGGCGTCCGCCTGCGCACCCCGGAGGGGCTGGGCTCGATGTGCTGCGGCACGCCCTGGAAGTCCAAGGGCATGACGGCCGGGTGGGAGCACATGCGCGCGACCGTGGTCCCCGCGCTCGTGGAGGCGAGCGAGGGTGGGCGCCTGCCGATCGTCGTGGACGCCTCCTCATGCGCCGAGGGGCTCGCGGTCATGCTGCGCTCGGCCGCCGAGGCCGGGTCGGCGCCCGCGGCGCTGAGGGTCGTGGATGCGGTCGAGTTCGCCGCGGGGCTGCTGCCGCGCCTGCCGGTGGGTCGGCGGATCCCGTCCGTGGCGCTCCACCCGACCTGCTCGGGCACGATCGCCGGGACCACGCCGCAGCTCGCGGCGATCGCCGCCCACGTCGCCGACGAGGTCTTCACGCCGGCCGAGGCCGGGTGCTGCGCGTTCGCCGGGGACCGCGGGCTCCTGCACCCCGAGCTCACCGCCTCGGCCACCGCGCCCGAGGCCGGCGGGATCGCCGAGGCCGAGCGGGCACGGGGCGGCCGGTTCGCCGAGTACGCGTCGAGCAACCGCACGTGCGAGATCGGGCTGGCCCGCGCCACCGAGCGCCCCTACCGGCACATCCTCGAGCTCCTCGCCGAGGCGACGCGGCCCTGATCCTCCGGTTCCCGGTCCTGCGGGCGGCCGCTGCCTCGTCATAGTGTGGTGTGACCCGCCACACGTCGCTATAGTATGGTCAGACCACATGGCCGCGCTCTCGCAGCCGCGGCCCAGAGAGGACACGCATGAGAATCGCGCTCTTCGCGACCTGCATCGTCGACGCGATGTACCCGCGGGTCGCCCAGGCCACCGTGGAGATCCTGGAGCGGCTGGGGCACGAGGTCGTGTTCCCCGCCGGCCAGGCGTGCTGCGGCCAGATGCACGTCAACTCGGGCTACTTCCCCGAGGCACTGCCTGTCGTGGCCAACCACGTCCGCACTTTCGAGTCTGGCTTCGACACCGGGGAGTACGAGGTGGCCGTCGCGCCGTCGGGCTCGTGCGTGGCCTCGGTCAAGCACCAGCACGCCCTGGTGGCGGACTGGGCCGTCGAGCACGGGGTCAAGGGCGCGGACAGCACCCTCGCCGCCCGGGCAGACGCGGTCGGGGCCCGCACCTACGAGCTCGCCCAGCTCCTCACGGACGTCCTCGGCGTGGCCGACGCGGCCGCGCAGCTCGGCTCCTACCTCCCGGGCACGATCACGTACCACCCCTCGTGCCACGGCATGCGCCTGCTCCACCTCGGCGACCGGCAGCGCTCGCTGCTCGCCTCGGTCGAGGGCCTCGAGGTCGTGGACCTCCCCGAGGCCGAGCAGTGCTGCGGCTTCGGCGGCACCTTCTCGATCAAGAACGCGGACGTCTCCTCCGCGATGCTCGCGGACAAGGTCGCGAACATCTGCGGCACCGGCGCGGGCGCCTGCGCGGGCGGCGACGCCTCCTGCCTCATGCACATCGGCGGCGGCCTCCACCGCGAGAAGCGCACGACGCCGTCCGGCCGCCCCGTGCGGACCGTCCACCTCGCCGAGGTGCTCGCCTCCACCCGCGAGAAGCCCCTCACCATCGACGGCGAGCTCGCGCTCGCCGGGACCCCCGGAGGTGCCCGATGAGCACGGTGTCCCTTGGCATGCCGGCCCTGCCGCCCCGCGGCTTCGGCAACATCTCCGAGACCGAGCCGTTCCCGAGCTACGCGCGCCGCGAGCTGCAGAACGACCAGCTGCGCGCGAACCTGCGCCACGCGACCCACACCATCCGGGACAAGCGCCTGCGCGTGGTCTCCGAGCTGCCAGACTGGGAGGAGCTGCGGGAGGCCGGGTCCGCGATCAAGGCCGAGGCGATGGAGCGCCTGCCCGAGCTGCTGGCCCAGTTCGAGGAGCAGTTCACGGCGCGCGGCGGCACCGTCCACTGGGCCCGCGACGCGGCCGAGGCCAATCGGATCGTCGAGGGCCTCGTGCGCGCCACCGGCTCGAGCGAGGTGGTCAAGGTCAAGTCCATGGCCACCCAGGAGATCGGGCTCAACGAGTACCTCGAGGAGCGCGGCATCGCGGCCTTCGAGACGGACCTCGCCGAGCTCATCGTCCAGCTCGGCCACGACAAGCCCTCGCACATCCTGGTCCCCGCGATCCACCGCAACCGCACCGAGATCCGCGACATCTTCCTGCGCGAGATGCCCGGCGTGGACCCGGAGCTGACGGACGAGCCGCGCAGGCTCGCCATGGCCGCCCGCGCGCACCTGCGCCGCAAGTTCCTCTCGGCGAAGGTGGCCATCTCCGGGGCCAACTTCGGCATCGCCGAGACCGGCACCCTCGGCGTGGTCGAGTCCGAGGGCAACGGGCGCATGTGCCTGACCCTGCCCGAGACGCTCATCACCGTCATGGGGATCGAGAAGGTCCTCCCGCGGGCCGAGGACCTGGGGGTCTTCATGCAGCTGCTCCCGCGCTCCTCGACCGGGGAGCGCATGAACCCGTACACCTCCCTCTGGACCGGTTCGACGCCCGGCGACGGACCGAAGGACGTGCACGTGGTGCTGCTGGACAACGGCCGCACCCGGGCGCTCGCCGACCGCCACGGACGCTCTGCCCTGCACTGCATCCGCTGCTCGGCCTGCATGAATGTGTGCCCGGTGTACGAGCGGGCCGGCGGCCACGCCTACGGGTCCACCTACCCGGGGCCGATCGGCGCGATCCTCTCGCCGCTGCTCACCGGCGTCGAGGCCGAGGAGAACAAGTCCCTGCCGTACGCCTCCTCGCTGTGCGGGGCGTGCTTCGACGCGTGCCCGGTGAAGATCAACATCCCCGAGATCCTCGTGCACCTGCGCGGCGAGGACGTCGAGGCCCGGCACTCGAGGCCGGGCGCGCGGCGCCTGCCCTCGCAGTTCGACCTCGCCATGGCGGGGGCGTCCTGGGCGATGTCCGACGGCGCGCGCATGGGCCTGCTCGAGCGCGGGCTCCCGCTCGGGAAGGCCGCGGCGGGCCGTGACGGGGTGATCTCGAAGCTGCCCGGCCTCGGCGCCGGCTGGACGCAGAGCCGCGACATCCCGGCCCCGCCCGCGGAGTCCTTCCGGGCCCAGTGGGCCAAGCGCGCGAAGAACTCGGCTGACCCACACGGCATCAAGGAAGGGGAGGGCAAGTGAGCGCCCGCGACGACATCCTGGCCAGGATCCACGCCGCCCTCGGCACCGACATCACCCCGGGGGAGCGCGAGGTCGGGGCTTCGGCGCCCGGAGCGGGCTACCGCGCGACGTCGGGCCGTACCGAGGACGAGCTCGTCGACCTCCTCGTCGACCGGCTCGAGGACTACAAGGCCCGGGTCGAGGTCGTGGCGGCGGCGGAGCTGGCCGAGGCCATCAGGACCCGGCTCGAGGGCAAGACCTTCGTGGCTCCCGCCGGGCTCCCGGCCGATTGGCTCCACCCGAGCCTCGCCGACCGGAGGGCCACCGACTCGCGTGAGGAGCCGCTCGGTGTCGACCGTCTCGATGCGATCGGCGCCGTGGTGACGGGGTCTGCGGTGAGCATTGCGGAGACCGGCACGATCGTGCTGGACGGGTCCCCGGACCAGGGGCGGCGCGCGATCTCGCTCGTGCCGGACCACCACGTGTGCGTGGTGCCGGTCGAGACGATCGTGGGGATCGTGCCGGAGGGCTTCGCACGGCTCGACGTCACGCGCCCGCTCACGCTCATCTCCGGTCCGAGCGCCACGAGCGACATCGAGCTCGAGCGCGTCGAGGGAGTCCACGGGCCCCGGACGCTGGACGTGCTGATCGTCCGCTAGGCCCGATCTCGCGCGCTCGCGCGGTAACCACGTGTTCTTGCGCGGTGACCACGCGGTCAGGGGGCCGTGCGCTGCCGCTCAACGACCTCGGCCAGCTCGGCGAGCCGCGCCGCCCGCGCCTCCTCGGCCGGCGTGAACGGCACGCCCGGGCGGATGAGCACGAGCGGCGCGTCCCACGGCGTGGGCACCTTGAGCACGGTCCGGGCGGCGTGCCAGGCATCGGGCAGCGCCTTCTCGGCCGGGACGCGCTGGGCCGAAAGGAGCTCGGCGGCGGCGTACGGCAGCTCGGCGGGCGCGGCCGCGACCTGGGCGGCGAGCGAGAGCGCCCGCGTGGGCGCGTCGGCCAGGGCCAGCGGGGTGGTGGGCCAGACCCGGGTCCCCGCCCCGCCGCCGTCCGCGAGCGCGTCCAGCAGGTCTGCCTCGGTCAGGCCGCCGGGCGCCGAGAGCACGAGCTCGTCCACCACCCCGCCGCGCACGGGCTGGGCCTGGATCGAGAGGATGTTCACCCCGAGCCCGGCCAGCGCATGCGTGAGGTGCTCGAGCGCCCCGGGCGTGTCCGCCAGCGTGGCCCGGGCGCGCCACAGCGCGGGCGCGAGCCCCAGCTCGCGCCGCCGCCGCAGCGCCGGGGCGTGCAGCCACGACCGGAACAGCCGCCGCACGCCGGGCTCCGCGACCCAGATGACGAGCGCGGTCGAGACCACCGCCAGCAGCACCACCTGCACAGCGAGCGGCCAGTGCGTGCCGACCAGGAGCGCATTGGCCCCGAGCTCGATCGGCAGCGTGGCCGCGACGCTCGCGAGCATGAGCCTCAGCTTGGTCGGCTCCGGGTACCGGCCGCACACGTCGCAGGCCAGCTCGGACGGAGGGGGCGTGTGCGTGAAGATGCTCATGCCCCCATCCAAGCCCGGCGGTGTTTCGCACCGGTTGCGGGGGCGTTTAAGTCCGACGCCGCGCGCTCCCCTCAGGCGGTCCGGCCCGCCCGGGCGAGGGGCCGGCGTCGTGCGCCGCGCGGGCGGGAATGCTCAGGAAGGCGCCTCCGCGGCCTTGCGGGCGCCCGAGCGGCGGACCGCCCTGACGACCGGCTCGACGAAGCGCGCCGCGAGGGGCCCGAGGACTGCCATGAGGAGCACGTAGGCGGTCGCGAGGGCCGCGAGCTCGTCGTTGACCGCGCCGGCGGTGACCGCGAGGCCAGCGATCACGATCGAGAATTCGCCGCGCGCAATGAGCGCGGCGCCTGCGCGCGCCCGCCCCGGCACGGCCACCCCGGCGCGGGCGGCGGCCCACCAGCCCGTCACGAACTTCGTCGCGGCGGTGACCACGGCGAGCAGCAGGGCCCACCCGAGCACGGGCGGGATGGTGGTCGGGTCCGTGTTGAGGCCGAACGCGACGAAGAAGATCGCGGCGAAGAGGTCCCGCAGAGGCTCGAGCAGGCGGGAGGCGAGGTGCGCCGTCGTGCCCGAGATCGCGATGCCGAGCATGAAGGCGCCCACGGCCGCGGAGACCTGCATCGCCGAGGCCAGCCCCGCCACGAGGAGCGCGAGGCCGAGGACGTTGAGGAGGAAGACCTCCGAGTTCTCGCTGTGGACGGCCTTGGAGACGTGGTGCCCGTGCCGCAGCGCGACCAGGAGGACCACGGTTACGACGACGAGGGAGATCCCCACCGTCTGCAGGCCGCCCAGGAAGCTCACCCCGGCGAGGGTCGCGGTGAGGATCGGCAGATAGATGGCCATGGCGAGGTCCTCGAACACGAGGACCGCGAGGATGGTGGGCGTCTCGCGGTTGCCGAGCCGCCCGAGGTCGGTGATGACCTTGGCCACGATCCCCGAGGACGAGATGTACGTGACGCCGCCCAGGACCAGGGCGCCGACGCCGCCCCAGCCGAGCAGCAGCGCGACCCCGGCCCCGGGCAGCGCGTTCAGCACCAGGTCCATGACACCGGCCTGCCACGAGGTCTTCAGCCCCGTGACGAGCTCCTGCGCCGTGTATTCCAGCCCGAGCATGAGCAGGAGCAGGATGACGCCGATCTCCCCGGACAGGTGGGCGAACTCCCGCACGCCGCCCAGGTCGATGAGGCCTCCGGCGCCGAACGTCAGGCCGCCCACGAGGTAGAAGGGGATCGGGGACATGCCGATCCGTCCGGCGAGGCGCGCCAGCAGGCCCAAGGCGAAGACGACCGCCCCCAGTTCGATCAGCGTCAGTGCGATGGGGTCCATCGCGGCTCAGCCGTTGCGGAGGATCTGAGCCGCCCGGTCGAGGCCCTCCTCGGTGCCGACGGCGACGATGAGGTCGCCCGTGCGGAGCACGACGTCGGGCCCCGGCGCCGCGAGCACCTCGCCCTCGCGCATGATCGCCACGATCGAGACGTTCGTGCGGGTGCGGACGGCGGCCTTGCCCATGGGCAGGTCGCGGTACGGGGACTCTGCCGCGACGTGGAACTGGCGGGTGGAGATGCCCGGGACCTCGCGGTGCTCCTCGGTGAGCTGCATGACGATCCTCTGGCCGCCGAGCAGGTTGCCGAGGGTGGTCGCCTCGTCGGCGGTCAGGGGGATGCTCGCCTGGCACGTGTCAGGGTCGTCCCACGCGGAGACGATGAGCTCGGTCCCGCCGTCGCGGTGCGTGACAACTCCGAGCCGGCGGCCCGACTGGGTCATGAAGTCCTTGCGGACCCCGAACCCCGGGAGGTCGGTCTCGTCAACATTCATGGGTCAACTCTAGTGGCCGGTCCGTGCGGGGGCCCGGGGCGGGCAGGGGCCGTCAGCGGAGTTCTGGCCAGCGGGCGCGAGCTGCGGAAGTGCACTTCTCGCGGTGCAGTGCGCCTCCGGCGGACTAGGCGGCGAGAAGTGCACTTCTGCGTGGGCAGTCCGCGGGCGAGAACGCCGACGGCGGCGAGCGGCCGGCGTCGTGCGTGACGTCAGGCTTCCGGCACCACCGCGGTGGCCACGCGCGCCGGCGGCCGCACGGGCAGGAGCACGAGCAGCCCCGCGAGGAGGACCACCATGATGCCCGCGATGCCCCAGCGCTGGGCCTGCCCGGCGGGGACGAGGCGGGTCGCGATTGTGATGCACACGCTGAACAGGGTGGGCGCGAGGAAGCTCACGGCCCGGCCGGTCGTGGCGTAGAGGCCGAACAGCTCCCCGGCCTCCCCGTCGGGCGCGAGCCGGGCGAGGTACGCCCGGGCGGACGCCTGGGCCGGTCCCACGAACAGGCACAGGAACAGTCCGAAGATCCAGAACGTCAGCGCCCCGGTCCAGGTGAACCCGCCGAGCGCGTACGTGCCGTTGCCGAGCACGAGGATTGCGGCGGCCGCGACGAGCAGGCCCACGAGCGAGCCCATGATGACGCGCTTGGGCCCCACGACGTCGTCGAGCACGCCGCCGAGCAGGGCCCCGGCCGCCGCGACCACGTTGCCGAAGATCGCGAAGAAGATCACCTGGGAGAGGGAGAACCCGAACGTCCCGGCGGCGATGACCCCGCCGAACGTGAACACCGCGGCGAGCCCGTCGCGGAACACGGCCGAGGCGGCGAGGAAGTAGATGGTGTGCGGGCTCGTGGCCCAGATCGCACGGATCCGCCGCCACAGCAGCCCGTAGGAGGCGAAGAGCCCGAGCCGCGCGGCCGGCCGCCGCGGGACCTCGGGGACGGCGAACATCACCGGCAGCGAGAACGCGATGATCCACAGCATCGAGAAGACCGCCACGAGCCGGAGGTTGAGCGAGTCCTGGGTGGAGGCGCCGAACCAGTGGAAGGCGGGCTGGACGAACAGCGCCAGCACCGCCAGGAGCGCCACGATCCCGCCGAAGTACCCGGCGGACCAGCCGATCCCCGAGACCCGGCCGATCGTCGCGGGGCTGGCGATCTGCTCGAGCATCGCGTTGTAGTTCACGCCGGCGAGCTCGCTGAACACGTGGCCCGCGGCGATGAGCGCCGCGCCGTACAGGAGGAACTCGGGCCGCGGGAACGCGAAGAAGCACAGTCCGGTCAGCAGCGCGACCACGCCGGTGTGCACGCCGAGCCAGAGTTTGCGCCGGCCGCCCGCGTCGGAGCGCTGGCCCGAGACCGGGGCAAGCAGCGCGATCCCGAGTCCCGCGACGCCCAGGCACGCGCCCAGCACCGCGGAGCCGTGGTCCTCGCCGCCGAAGGCCTTGGACGTGAGGTAGACGGTGAAGACGAAGGTGGTCATGACGGCGTTGAAGGCCGCGGACCCCCAGTCCCATGCGGCCCAGGCCAGGACCTGCCCCCGCCGCACGGGCGTGGTGTGCCGTTCGAGTTCGGAGACGCCGGACGCCTGCATACCTGAACTCTAGCGGCCGGGTTCGGCCCGATTGATAGACTGGCGGCTCCGAACCCAACTGATGTGCCGCCACACCCAACGTTTGACAATTGAACCTTCAACCGAGCGGAGTCCCTGTGCTGCCAGTCCTCGCCCTGCACTTCACAGTGGCGGCTGGCGCGCCGTGGATCTTCCGGCGGATGGGGCGGGCGGCGTTCTTCCTCCTCGCGGCGGTCCCGGCCGGCTCGCTCGTGTGGCTCGCCCTCCTGGGCCCGTCGGCGTACGACGCCGGCCCGGTCGCCGCCGCCGCGCACGGCGCCGCGGCGGCGTCCCCGGCCCGCGGGATTGTCGAATCCTGGGACTTCGTCCCCACCCTCGGGGTCCAGCTGGCCTTCCGGCTGGACCCGCTCGCCTGGGTCCTGTGCCTGCTCGTGCTCGGGGTGGGTGCGCTCGTCCTGCTCTACTGCGCCCGCTACTTCAAGCGCGGCGACGCGGGCCTGGGCGGCTTCGGCGGGCAGATGCTCGCGTTCGCGGGCGCGATGTTCGGGCTCGTCACGGCGGACGACCTCATTGCCCTGTTCATCTTCTGGGAGCTGACCACGGTCCTCTCCTACCTCCTCATCGGCTACGCGAACGTGCGCCTCTCCGCCCGCCGCTCGGCCCTGCAGGCGCTCGTGGTCACGACCGCCGGGGGCCTGGCCATGCTCGTGGGCCTGATCCTCCTGGGCGAGGCTGCCGGGACGTACCGCATCTCGGCGCTGCTGGAGAAGGCGCCCGCCCTCGTGGCCGACCCGACCACGGCCGTGCCCGTCGCGGCCGGCGCGGTGCTCACGCTCGTGGGCGCGCTGAGCAAGTCGGCCCTCGTGCCATTCCACTTCTGGCTCCCGGCGGCCATGGCCGCCCCCACCCCCGTCTCGGCGTACCTGCACGCGGCCGCGATGGTCAAGGCCGGCGTGTACCTCGTGGCCCGGCTCGCCCCCGCCCTGGCCGCGACCGCATACTGGCAGCCGGTGGTCCTCGCCTTCGGGCTCGCGACCATGCTGCTGGGCGGGTACCGGTCGCTGCGCCAGCACGACATCAAGCTCATCCTCGCGTTCGGCACCGTGAGCCAGCTCGGTTTCATGGTCGCCGTCGTGGGCCTCGGCACGCCCGCGGCGGCGCTGGCCGGGCTCGCGATGGTCGTGGCCCACGCGCTGTTCAAGGCCGCCCTGTTCCTCGTGGTCGGGATCATCGACCACCAGACCGGCACCCGCGACCTGCGCCGCCTCTCGGGCGTGTTCGGCCGCTCCCGCGCCCTCGCCGTGGCGGGGACCCTCGCCGCGGCGTCGATGGCCGGGCTGCCGCTGTTCGGCGGGTTCGTGGCCAAGGAGGCCATCTTCGACGCCTTCGCGCACACGCCCCTGCCGGCCGCGTGGGAGGCCGTCCTGCTCGTCGGCTTCGCCCTCGGTTCGGCGCTGACCGTGGCCTACAGCGCCCGCTTCGTGTGGGGCGCGTTCGCCCGCAAGCCGGGGGTGGCGGACACTCCCTTCACCCCCATCACCCCGCTGTTCGCCCTCGCCCCGGCGCTCCTCGCGCTCGCCGGCCTCGCGTACGGCCTGTGGCCCGCCCCGGTGGACGCGTGGGCGGCCCCGTATGCGGCGTCCGTGGCGGCAGGTGCCGCCGCGGCGCACGACGCCGGCCCCTCGCCCGCGCCGCTGCCGCACCTCGCGGCGTGGCACGGCATCAGCCTGCCCCTGGCACTCTCGGCGGCCGGGTGGATCCTCGGCGCTGCCCTGTTCGCACGGCGGGACGCCGTGGGCCGCGCCCAGGCCCGCGCGAACGTGCCGGCGGACGCCGAGCGCGGCTACCGGGCCCTCATCGGCGCGGTGGACCAGGCCGCCATCTGGGTCACGGGCCGGACCCAGCGCGGTTCCCTCTTCTTCTACCTGGCCGTGATCCTCGCCGTGGCCGCGATCGTGCCGCTCGCGGTGCTCCTGACCGGAGGGGTGCCCCTGCCCCCGCCCGAGCGCGTCACGCTCGTGGACCCCGGCTCGCCGCTCATTCCGGTGATCGGGGCCGCGATCGCCGTCGGCGCGCTCGCGGCGGTGCGGGCCAACAAACGCTTCCTCGCGGTCCTCATGGTCTCCATCACCGGCTACGGCATCGCGCTCATCTTCGCGCTGCAGGGCGCCCCGGACCTCGCCGTGACGCAGATGCTGGTCGAGACGATCGTGCTCGTGGCGTTCGTCCTGGGCCTGCGCAGCCTGCCCCCGCAGCTGCGGGACCGCACGGGCGGCCGGTACCGCGCGGCGCGCATCGTCATCGCCGCCGCGTTCGGCACCGCCATGGTGCTCGCGGGGCTCGCGGCCATGGGCGCCCGGGTCGTCGAGCCCATCTCGCTGCAGTTCCCCGACCTCGCCTACAGGGGCGGGGGCGGCCTGAACATCGTCAACGTCACCCTCGTGGACCTGCGGGCGTGGGACACGTTCGGCGAGATCTCGGTCCTCGCGCTCGCCGCGACCGGGATCGCGAGCCTGATCTTCATCCGGCACCGCGGACGCGCCCTCACGGCGACCGCGGACGTGCCCACGGGCAGCATCGGCCGCGTGCGCGGCGTCGAGGCGCGTTCCCGCGGAGCGGCCGAGCTCGCCGTGGCCCGCACGTTCGCCACCGTGGAGCGCGACCCCTGGCTCGTGGCCGGGCGCACGCTCGCCCCCGAGCGCCGCTCGATCATCTTCGAGGTCGTCACCCGGCTCCTCTTCCACTCCATGATCGTCTTCTCGGTGTACCTCCTCCTGGCCGGGCACAACTTCCCGGGCGGCGGGTTCGCCGGCGGCCTCGTCGCCGGGCTCGCGCTCACCATCCGATACCTCGCGGGGGGCCGCTTCGAGCTGCACGAGGCCGCACCGGTCAGCCCGGGCGCAGTCCTCGGAATCGGCCTGGCCACGGCGGCGCTCTCCGCGGCCGTTCCGCTCGCGGCCGGCGCAGAGGTCTTCCAGAGCGCCATCCTGACGATCTGGCTCCCGGTCTTCGGTGACGTGAAGTTCGTGACCTCGACTATCTTCGACGTCGGCGTGTACCTCGTGGTCGTGGGGCTCGTGATCGATGTGCTGCGCAGCCTCGGCTCGGGCATCGACGAGCAGATCGAGGCCGCCGCGAAGGCCGAGGCCCGCAGGAGCAAGGCCGAGCGCGAGGGGGCCGCGCGATGACCGTCAACCTCACCCTGGCCATCCTCGCCGGGCTCCTCTTCGCCACGGGCATCTACCTGCTGCTCGAGCGCTCCCTTACCCGCGTGCTCCTCGGGCTCATGCTGCTGACCAACGGCGCCAACGTCCTGCTGCTGGCCACCGGCGGCGGCGCCGGACTCGCCCCGCTCGTCACCAGGGGCACCTCCGCGGCCGCCTACAGCGACCCGCTCCCGCAGGCCCTGATCCTCACCTCGATCGTCATCTCGTTCGCCGTGACCGCGTTCCTGCTCGCCCTCGTCTACCGGACGTGGCAGCTGGGCCGCGCCGACGTCGTCGCGGACGACCTCGAGGACCGCCGAGTCGCCGCCCAGCCCAGCTGGGACGCCGAGGACGACGCCGACGTCCCCGACGACCCGTCCGAGTTCCCGAGCCCAGAGGCCGCGGCGGCCGCCGACCAGGCGGTCCTCTCCGCGCCCGATCCCCGGTCCCATGCCCTCCAGCGGAAGGAGGCGGAGCGGGAGTGAACATCGCCAGCCTGGCGCCGCTCGCCGTCGTCCTCCCCATCTTCGGGGCCGCCCTCGCCTTCGTGCTCCTGCGCCAGGAGCGCGCCCAGCGGACGGTCACGATCTCCGTCCTCGCCCTCACCCTAGTCCTCGAGTGCGTGCTCCTCGCGTCCGTGTGGGACGGGGGCACCTCGGCCGTGACGATCGGCGGGTGGCTGCCGCCGTTCGGCATCACCATGGTCGTGGACCAGTTCTCCTCGCTCATGCTCGTCATCTCGACGACGGTGAGCCTCGCCGTGCTCGTGTACGCCACCGGGCAGGGCATGGCGGACGGGGACAAGGACGGGCCCATCTCCGTCTTCCACCCCAGCTACATGATCCTCGTCGCGGGCGTCTCCAACGCGTTCCTCGCGGGCGACCTGTTCAACCTCTACGTCGGCTTCGAGATC
The DNA here is from genome assembly GCF_001577305.1 of Sinomonas atrocyanea. Lineage (NCBI taxonomy): Bacteria > Bacillati > Actinomycetota > Actinomycetes > Micrococcales > Micrococcaceae > Sinomonas > Sinomonas atrocyanea. The sequence continues at coordinate 3,786,848 of NZ_CP014518.1, read as the reverse complement.
CTCCTGACCGCCAGCTACGTGCTCATGACCCTCGGCGGCACCGGGCCCCGCATCCGCGCTGGCGTCACCTACGTGGTGGTCAGCGTCGTGTCCTCGCTGCTGTTCCTCATCGCGATCGCCATGGTCTACGGCGCGACGGGCACGGTGAACATGGCCGACCTCGCGGTCAAGCTCGGCCAGCTCGACCCCGGCACGCGGACGCTCCTGCACTCGATGCTGCTCGTGGCCTTCGGGATCAAGGCGGCCGTCTTCCCGCTGTCCTTCTGGCTGCCGGACTCCTACCCGACGGCGCCCGCGCCCGTGACGGCGGTGTTCGCGGGCCTGCTGACCAAGGTCGGCGTGTACGCGATCATCCGCACCGAGACGCTGCTGTTCCCCGGGGACACGCTCAACGCCCCGCTCATGGTCGTGGCCCTGGCCACGATGGTGGTGGGCATCCTCGGCGCGATCGCCCAGACGGACATCAAGAGGCTGCTGTCCTTCACCCTCGTCAGCCACATCGGCTACATGGTCTTCGGCGCGGCCCTGAGCTCAGTCCTCGGGCTCGCCGCCGCGGTGTACTACGTGGTGCACCACATCACGGTCCAGACATCCCTGTTCCTCGTGGCCGGGCTCGTGGAGCGGCGCGCCGGCTCGTCCTCGATCGACCGGCTCGGCGGCCTCGCGAAGCTCTCGCCCCTGCTGGCCCTGCTGTACTTCCTGCCGGCCATGAACCTCTCCGGCATCCCGCCCCTGTCCGGGTTCCTCGGCAAGCTGGGCCTCCTGCAGGCCGGTGTGCAGCAGGGGACGCCGCTCGCGCTCGTGCTCGTGGCGGCCGGCGTCGTGGTGAGCCTGCTGACCCTGCTGGCCATGGCCCGGGTGTGGAGCCGCGCTTTCTGGCGCCGGCCCGAGGACGCGGAGGCGCCGGACCGGGGGCTCCTGGCCCCCGCCGCGGCGAACGCGCTGCCGAAGTCGATGGTGGGCGCGACGGCGGGGCTCGTCGCCGTGGGGCTCGCCCTGACCGTCTTCGCCGGCCCGCTGTTCCGGCTCAGCGCGCAGTCCGCGCAGGAGATGCTGGACCGCACCGGGTACATCTCCGCGGTCCTCGGCACCGATGCGGCGGCCGCCGCCCACGCCCAGGCCACGGTGGGGGGCCGTCGATGAGCCGGCCCAGGACCTCGCTGCGCACCGAACTGCCGCTGCTCGCATGGCTCGTGCTCGTGTGGGGTGCCCTCTGGCAGGACTTCTCGCCTGGGAACCTGGTCTTCGGCGTGATCGTGGCGCTCGTCGTGACGCGCCTGTTCTACCTGCCGCCGGTGGAGCTGAGCGGCCGGTTCAACGTGCTCCACGCCGCCCGGTACGCGGTCGTGTTCGTGGGGCAGGTCATCGCGGCAAGCGTGCAGCTGCTCTGGCTGGCCGTGGCCAAGGGCCCGCGGGTGCGCAGCGCCGTGGTCGCCGTGCCGCTGCGCAGCCACGCGGACCTCATGGTCACGGCCACCGGCCACGTGATCTCGCTCGTGCCGGGCTCGCTCGTGGTCGACGTCGACCGCGCGAACGCGACGCTCTACGTGCACTACGTCGACGTCGAGGACGCGGCCGGCGCGGAGCGGGTGCGCCGCGAGGTGCTGGCCGCCGAGGCCGAGCTGATCCGCATCATGGGCACCAAGGAGGAACTCGCACTCGTGACCGAGGAGGCGCACCTGGACCGCATGCTCGCTGCCGAGAAGGGCGAGGGGGGCCTGGGATGACCGGGGCCGCCGCGCAGATCATGCCCGGGGTGCTCGCCGTCTGCAGCGTGCTGCTGTCCCTCGCCGGCTTCGGCGCGATCCTGCGGATGATCAAGGGCCCGGCGCTGCTGGACCGCGTCCTCGCGGCCGACGTGCTCCTCGTGGTCGTGGCCAGCGCGCTCCTGCTCGACATGGCCGCCAACCGGCACACGAACCACCTCGCCCTCGTCGCGGGCATCACGCTGATCGGCTTCATCGGCTCCGTCACCGTGGCCCGCTTCGTGCAGGAGAGGAGGCGTCCGTGAGTCCCGACGCCCTCGACGCCGTCCTCACCTGGGCCGCGGCCGTGCTCATGGTCCTCGGATCGGCGCTGTCCCTCGCCGCCGCGATCGGGCTCCTGCGCTTCCCGGACCTGCTCACGCGCATGCACGCCGCCACCAAGCCGCAGGTGCTCGGGTCCCTCCTGCTGCTCACGGCCGTGGGGCTGCAGTGGCGGGCGTGGGCGCTAGTGCCGCTGCTCGCCGTCGCGTGGATCTTCCAGCTGCTGACGGCGCCGGTCTCGGCCCACATGGTCGGCCGGGCCGGCTACCGGACCAAGCACTACGACCGGAGGAACCTCTCCGTCGACGAGCTCGAGGACGTCGTGGCCCGGGTCGAACGTGAGCACGGCTCCGACGGCGGCGCCCCCTAGCCCCTCCCATCTGGGAGTCACCTTCTGAAGGTCAGCTTCTGTGGGGCACCTTCTGAAGGTCAGCTCCTGTGGGGCACCTTCTGGAGGTCAGCTCCTGTGGGGCAGCTTCTGCGGGTTGCGGGGGCGCTTCTCGGTGCTGATGGCGCGCGCAGCGTGATGCGGGCCGGGCGCACGACGGCGGCGGCCGGCGTCGTGCGCGTCCGTCGCCTGGCCGCGGGCTCGCCGCCGGCCGTTGGAACCGACCGGCTTTCGGTGGGAGACCATCCCGACACGCCGCTGCGCCGGACGACACGCCGCAGGGAGGGGGCAAAGCCGGTCGGAATCGCTCGCAGGAGCTGACTCCCAGAAGCTGCCCCACAGAAGAGCGCGTGCCCCGAGAAGGGGGCCGGGCTCAGGTGAGCTCGGGCGTCTTCTTGAAGTTGGCGATGGCGCGCTGCGTGTAGCGCTGGGTGAGGGTCTGGATCACGGCGCCGACCCCGGCAGAGACGAGGGCGAACACTAGCGTGTCCCGCAGGCTCTCCTCGAGGTTGGTCGCGTCCTTGGGCGGGGCGCTCCCGGTGCTCTTCTCCCAGACGAAGTCGACGAGCTTGGTGGCCACGATCCCGGCGCCGATGCTGATGGCGGTCCCGAGGAGCTTGATGAGGATGCTCATGGTGGCCAGCCTAACGTGCGCGGGGCCGGGCACCCCGGGTTTCGGCCGTCACGGCGGGCGCAGGGCGCGCCGGAACGCGTAGACTGGGCGCACAAACGACAGGGGAGCGTCGCCCCCGCGCCGGCACTGCAGCCGGGCGGGAGCACAGGGCGCTGAGAGTGCGGGACACCGCAGACCCTCGAACCTGCTCCGGCTAGTACCGGCGAAGGGAGTCGAGTTCTCAAGGCAGCAGAGGCTGCCCTCCCCTCCTGAGGCACAGGAGGACACTCAATGTCTGGAACCACCCGCAACGCACCCACCAAGGCCACCTACAGCTGGCGGGTCGTCGACATCGTCGTGGCCGCGGTCGTCTCCGTGGCCTGCGGCGTCATCTTCTGGCTCTGGGACCAGGGCTACGTGGGCGTGCAGGCCGCCACGGCGGCGTTCGCCCCGCTCGGCGGGATCTACGCCGGCGGCTGGGTGATCGCCGGCGTGCTCGGCGGCCTGATCATCCGCAAGCCCGGCGCGGCGCTGTTCTGCGAGATCCTCGCGGCCGTGGTCGAGGCGCTGCTGGGCTCGCAGTTCGGCCTCGCCGTGCTGCTCTCCGGCCTGGTCCAGGGCGCCGGCGCCGAGGTCGCGTTCGCGGCCTTCCGCTACCGCCGCTGGAACCTCGGCGTCTCGCTGCTGGCCGGCGCCCTCTCCGGGCTCGCGCTCGGCGTGTCCGAGGTGATCATCTACTTCCCCGAGTGGGAGTTCGGCTGGCAGGCCGTGTACACGGTCCTCGCCGTCATCTCCGGCGCCGTCATCGCGGGCCTGCTCAGCTGGCTCGCCGTGCGGGGCCTGGCCCGGACGGGGGCGCTCTCGGCGTTCGCGGCGGGCCGCGCGGCGGACGTCTGAGCATGCCGCAGGCAGGCGGGGGGCGTGGGCCCGCGGGCGTCAGCGCCCGCGGGTGGGGCTGGCGGCACGCGGGCCGGAAGGCCTTCGCCGTCAAGGACCTCGACCTGACGATCGCGCCGGGGGAGCGGGTCCTGCTCCTCGGCGCGTCCGGGGCCGGCAAGTCCACCCTCCTGCACGCGCTCGCGGGCGTGCTCGGCGCCGCGGAGGAGGGCGAGGAACTCGGCGTCCTGACGGTCGACGGCGTCCCCGCCCCCCACGCGCGGGGCCGCGCCGGCCTCGTCCTCCAGGACCCCGACGGGCAGATCGCCATGGCCCGCGTGGGCGACGAGGTCGCCTTCGGGTGCGAGAACCTCGCCGTGCCCCGGGAGGAGATCTGGCCCCGGGTGCACCGCGCCCTCGACGACGTGGGCCTGGCCGTGCCCCTCGACCACCCCACCTCCTCCCTCTCCGGCGGGCAGAAGCAGCGCCTCGCCCTCGCGGGCATCCTCGCCATGGAGCCCGGCCTGGTGCTCCTCGACGAGCCCACCGCCAACCTCGACCCCGCCGGCGTCGAGGAGGTCCGGGAGGCCGTGCGCCGCAGCCTGGACCGCACCGGCGCCACGCTCGTGGTGGTCGAGCACCGGGTCGCGGTGTGGGCCGGCCTGGTCGACCGGGTCGTGGTGCTCGACGCCGCCGGGGGACTCCTCGCCGACGGCTCGCCGGACGCCGTGCTCGCCGACGCCGACGCACGACGCCGGCTGGCCGCCTCGGGCGTGTGGGTCCCCGGCTGGCACCCGCTCACCGGGGACGAGCCCGCGCGGCCGCTGCGGGCCCGGCCCGAGCCGGGCGGCGCGCACGGCGAGCCGCTGCTCGCGGGGGAGGGCCTCGCCGTCGGCCGCGTGCGGAAGGCCCCGCCCGTGGTGACCGGCATCGACCTGGCCCTGCGCGCGGGCGAGTCGGTGAGCGTGACCGGGCCCAACGGCGCCGGGAAGTCCACGCTCGCGCTGACCCTCGCCGGCCTGCTCCCCGCCGCGGGCGGCCGGCTCGAGGCGCTCCCGGCGCTCGCGGGCACGGCGGGCCCGAGCCCCCACCGGTGGCGCTCGAGCGAGCTCGTCACCCGGATCGGCAGCGTCTTCCAGGAGCCCGAGCACCAGTTCCTCACCCCGCGGGTGATCGACGAGCTCGAGTTCGGGCCCCGCCGCGTGGCCCGGCGCAGCGAGGCCGAGGTGCGCGCCGCCGTCGACCCCCTCCTCGAACGGCTCCGCCTCGGCAGGCTCGCGGGCGCCAACCCCTTCACGCTCTCCGGCGGGGAGAAGCGGCGCCTCTCGGTCGCGACCATGCTCGCCACCTCACCGCGCATCCTCATGCTCGACGAGCCCACCTTCGGCCAGGACGCCCTCACCTGGGCCGAGCTCGTGCGCCTGCTCGCCGAGCTCCTCGGCCAGGGCACCTCGCTGCTCGCCGTCACGCATGACGAGGACTTCACCACGGCCCTCTCCGACTCCGTGTACCGGGTGGACGGCGGCCGCGCGGCACCCGTGGGGGCGGCGGCATGAGCGCGGACATCCTCACCCCGGAGGTCGCCAACTCCGTGCTCGCCCGTGCCAACCCGGTAGCGAAGCTCGCCGCCGGGCTGTGCATCACGGTGGCGCTGCTGTTCAGCGTGGACCCGGTCTCCGCGTCCGTGGCGCTCGCGTGCGAGCTCGCCCTCGTGCCCCTGCTCGGCGTGCGCCCGGGGACCCTCGCGAAGCGCACGTGGCCGCTGGCCGCCGCGGCGGCCCTCGCGGCGTACTCGACGGCGCTCCTCGGCGCCAAGACCGGACCGGTCTGGGTCCGGCTCGGGCCCGTGGTGATGACCGAGCACTCGGTCCTCGCAGGGGTGGCCATCGGGCTGCGCGGCCTCGCGATCGCCCTGCCGGGGGTGTTCCTCCTCTTCTCCACCGACCCCACCGACCTTGCCGACGGCCTGGCGCAGAAGCTGCACCTGCCGAGCCGGTTCGTCCTCGGGGCGCTCGCGGGCATGCGGCTCGTGGGGCTCCTGGTGGACGAGTGGCGCACCCTCGGCCTCGCGCGGCGCGCCCGCGGGGTCGGCAGCGGGCACAGCCCCGTGGCCCGGGCCCGGGCGTTCCTCGGCCAGGCCTTCGCCCTCCTCGTGCAGGCGATCCGACGGGCCACCCGGCTCGCGGTCGCCATGGAGGCCCGCGGCTTCGGCGGCACCGTGGACGGCCGCCCCGCCCCGCGCACGTGGGCCCGCGAGTCCAGCTTCTCCCGCCTGGACGTCTGGGTGCTGGCCGCCGGCGTGGGCATCGCGGCGCTCGCCGTGGCGGCCGCGGTGGCCCTGGGCACCTGGAACGTGGTCTGGGGCTAGCGCCCGGGCGCACGACGGCGGCCCTCACCTCGGGCGGCCCGGGGCACCTCGTGCGGGAGGCGCCGTCGTGCGCTCTGGCGCGTCGCCGGACGGGCGTGCGATGGTGGCGGGGGGAGGAGCCGGCAGCACCCTAGGAGCCCACGATGTTCCAGCCCACCGCCTCGTTCTCGAGCTTCAGCGTCGACGACGTCGAGAAGGCCCGCGCCTTCTACCGCGACACGCTCGGCTTCGACGTGGCCGACCAGATGGACGGCCTCCTCATCACCGTCCCCGGAGGCCAGAGCGTGTTCGCCTACCCCAAGCCGGACCACGTCCCCGCGACATTCACCGTGCTGAACTTCGAAGTCGCCGACCTGGACGCCGCGATCGC